>CAWJAM010000008.1:0-218920 GCA_963840835.1 uncultured Rubrobacteraceae bacterium
TACCGGATGCTGAAAACCCAGGTCGCAGAGTCCGGAGGTAGGAGATGCTCGACGAGTCGATCTTCATGGCGTACGACATCCGTGGCATATATCCCGAGAACCTGGACGAGAACGTGGCCCGCGACATCGGCCGCGCCTTCGTGAAGCAACTGGATCTTTCGGGCTCCCGGGTCGTCGCTGCCCGCGACATGCGACTCTCGGGCGAGGCGCTGGAGGAGGCTTTTATCGAGGGCGTCACAGAGGCCGGCGCGGACGTGCTCGACCTCGGGCTCGTCTCCACCGACGCGCTCTACTTCGCCGTCGGGCACCTGGAGGAGCCGGGGGGGGCCATAGTGACCGCCTCTCACAATCCCAAGGACTACAACGGCTTCAAGCTCTGCAGGGAGGATGCCATCGCCCTCTCGGGCGACGCGGGTCTGGGTGAGATCAGGAACCTCATCGTCTCGGGGAACCTCCCAGCCCCAGCCGAGTATCCCGGCTCCGTCGAAGAGACGGACATCACCGAAGACTACGCGAAGCACTGCCTTGGCTTCATAGACACGGAGGGTTTGAGGCCGCTGAAGATCGTGGTTGACGCCGGCAACGGCATGGCCGGCAAGATGGTCCCGCCCATCTTCGAGCGCCTCCCTTTCGAGTACGTGCCGATGTACTTCGAGCTCGACGGCTCCTTCCCGAACCATCCCCCAAACCCCATAGAGCCCGAAAACGTCGAGGAGCTGCAGGAGCGCGTCGTCTCCGAGGGCGCCGACTTCGGGGTCGCCTTCGACGGCGACGCCGACCGCTGCTTTATCATCGACGAGGAAGGCACGACCATCTCGGGCGACCTGGCGGCCGCCCTCATAGCCAAGAACGTGCTGGAGAAGGAGCCGGGGGCGACGATCCTCTACAGCGCCGTGTGCTCCAAGGCGTTCCCCGAACTCGTCGAGCGCGAGGGCGGCAAGCCCGTAAGGACCAAAGCCGGCCACTCCATCATCAAACCTCAGATGCGCAAGCACGACGCGGCCTTCGGGGGGGAACACTCCGCCCACTTCTACTTCAGAGACAACTACTTCGCCGACTCCGGCATCATCGCCATGCTCACGGTCGCCGAACTGGTCGGGAGGCAGGAGAGCCCCATCTCCGAGCTCCTCGCCCCCATCGACCCATACGTCCGCTCGGGTGAGATCAACTCCGAAGTAGAAGACCAGGAGGCGACGATCCAGAAAATTGAAGACCGCTACTCCGAAGACGAAGACGCAAAGATAGACCACCTCGACGGCCTAACCGTGGACCTGGGCGATTGGTGGTTCAACCTCCGCCCCTCGAATACCGAACCCCTCCTCCGCCTCAACGTGGAAGCCGGGGACAAAGAGACCATGGAGCGCCAGCGCGACGAGTTGCTCAACCTCATTCGGGAATAGGCATCAGGCTACAGGCTTCAGGGATCTAGCGCGGTGCTCACGCGGGCAACGAGAACGCCCCCGCTATCCACGGCGGGGACGTTCTCTTCCTTGGGCTTCAGCCTGCGGGGCCTGATGCCTGTAACCTAAGCGCTAGCTTACCGTTATAAGATTTCGTACCTCGCGGACGCCGTCTACTTCCTGGGCGATTTCGCCGGCTGCCAGCTTGGCTTCCTCGGAGGGCGCAACCCCGCGTAGCTCGGCGATGCCGTCGTTTACCTCGACGTTTACCCGCGGCATCTGTGCTGTTCGCGGGTCCTCACCGATGTTGGTGCGGATGTGCTGCTCCAGCTCATCTTGCTGTTCGGGGACGCCCTCTACGTCTGCGTGCTGCTCGCCGATAAGGGGTCCGGCCGAGGGGTCGGAGTAGTCTCGCTCGGCGCCGGTGCGGTTGGCATCCCCCGGGCTCTGGTGCCCGCCGCCGGTCGGCGTGCCGCTGCCCCAGGTCTGGCCACGCTGGCCCGCCGGGCTATCCGGGTCGGGGGCGTGGTGGCCGGTCGTGCCCGTGTAGGACGAGGACTCACCCGACGTTCCGCCGTTCCTCGAACGTGCGATGGCGGCCCCAACGGCGAGGCCGACGACGGCGAAGAACGCGTACTTCAAGTACCTGGACTTCTTCGATTGCTGTGCGCTCATCGCCCTTCGGATCAGTTTTGCCTCGCCCTTGCCGGCCTTCCACGCGACCCTGCCCGCGGCCCTGCCTGCCTTGGGAGCCACCTTCGCTCCCAACTTCGCGCCGGTTCTGGCGCCCCTAGTCTTCTTGCTCGCCATTCGTTTACCTCCATCTTTGCGGGGTGGTTCTCTCGAAACACCGAGATACCCCGAATGGCCCGTCGGGAAACAGTGTGGGGTGCGCCTGCCGAGAGCACCGCGGGCCGACCGTGCGAGCAGCGCGACATTGGCGGGGAGAATGACATGCGAGGAACTCGAGAGTGCTCTAACCATCCTGCCGAAGCCTGGGAACGAGGGTGAGGCTTCTGTAGCGCATCCTTCTCTCGTTCAGCGGCCTCTCGAACTCGGCCTCGCGGGCGAACGCGACCTTGCCGGTGGCCGCGGCCCCGACGAGGGCGGCCAGATCCTCGCGCTCGGAGGGCGCGAGGCCCGCAGAGTCCCGCTTCTCCCGCTCGAAGAGCCTGACGCGCCGCGCGAAGGAGACGAAAATACTGCAGGGCTCGGGGCAGGGGATCTCGCCCTCCCCCCGGTGGATACCGAGCGGCGTCGTCTCGTCAACGTCCCAGAGGGTTCTCTTGATGCAGACGGCGTCCTCGCAACAGGCGCTGGCCGCGTTCTGGACGCCCCCGTCGGAGAGCCGTTGCACGCGCTTGTAGATGCCGCTCTGCCTCGCGGCGTTCTCCCTGAAACCCGTTAGCCCGAGCCTCCCCTCCCGGTTCAGGTGCCAGTGGACGACGCCGGCGGGATAGAGGTAGTTCATCGCGGTCGCGAGGGCGCGGGCGTCCGCCACCCTGAGCTCCCAGCCGCGCCGCAGGTTCGGTGAACTCTTCAGAGGCCTGTACTCGCCGCCCTCGGTGAGCCTGGCGATCTCCCGCGCCGCGCGCGGATCCTCGCTAACCGCGAGGTTCTTCACCCGCGCGTCGTCCACGTGGCGCAGCGCGTATCCTCCCGTCGGAGCAGGACGCGCCACCACCTGCCCGAAGACCCGGCCATCGGGCGCGCCGTCCACCCACGTCGCGAAGGCGTCGCGGGCGTCCGAGGCGACGTTCTCAGACAACGCGCTCCGCTGCCATCGACTCGCGGGCGCGGGCCGCTATGAGGTTGGCCATCGAGGGGTGCGTGCCGACAGGGGCACCGTAGTAGATGGTCTTGCCGTCGCGGGTGGTAACCTCGCCCGTGAGACCGAGGTCATCGGGGATAGTCTCGCGGGTGTGCCAGCCTTCCGCGATGAACACGGGGATCAGGATCGCGTTATCCGCCTCGACGCCGTCGACGACGCCGCCTATCTCGGGCTCCTGGTCCAGGAACCCGACCTCGACGAGGTCGTAGATGCCCCGCTCCCTGATGCGCCCCGCGTTCAGGTAGATGACGCCACCCGAGTTCTTGTTCAGGTCGGTACCGTGGCCGAGCAGGACGAGGGCCGTGCGGCCCGAGACCTCCCTTCCCCGCATCAGGTCGTCGGTGCGCTCGAGGATCACGTCGGGCATCCCCTCGAAGGTGCCCAAAGGACCGGCGTAGTGGACGGTCTTCGTGCCCACTCTGCTGAGGGGGCCCGCCAGGCCGAGCTCGCGCGGGATCACCTGCTGGGTGAAATATCCCTCTGAGATGAAGGCGGGGACGACGTAGACCTCCTCGGACTCCACAGTGTCGAGCACGTGGCGCATGGAGGGCTCCTCTTTCCAGAAGCACTCGACTACCTCGTCGAACTCCCCCGTACCCCTGATCCTCTGAGCGTGTTCGTAGACGGGCAGGCTCGAGTCCGCGTTCAGGTGCGAGCCGTGTCCCACGATGACGAGAGCCTTCATAAATCTCCTCTGTAGCGGTTTTCGGGAAGTTCCTTCCCGAAAACCGCGCCTTCAGCGATCAGCCTTCAGCTTTCAGCCAAAGACAAGAGCTTACGGCTGATCGCACTAATGCGGTCCTTGCGGGACGATTCTACCAACCCAAAGCTATCCGCCGTCAGCGAGAACAAAAAGCTGACCGCTGATAGCTGAGTGCTGACAGCTCGCAAAGGGACTTGGCCCCTTTGCGATTCACCTTCCCCTACCTATTCCTCTCGCCGGCGCGAGCCGGTGGGTCAGGGCCTCCGGACCGTACTCCAGCGCGACGAGGAATGCGGCCGCGATGACCGGATACTCCGTCGTGGTCGGGGAGAGTCGGGGTTCGGCGCGCAGGAGCCCGCCGAGGTTGGCCGTTCCTTCCAGTCCCCGCCTGGAGTGGACGCCGCCGGCCTTCAGGACCCCGCGCGCCATGCGGGAGACCTCTTCGGCCTCCTGGCGGCCGGCCCGGCCGGCCACGTCCAGGTCCGGCACCTCGGCGAGGACCTCCAAGTAGGCCTGGACCAGGGCGCCGCGGACGGAGTCCGCGCGTGAGAGGGCCGAGAGGAGCGCTGGCCTCGCCAGCTCGCGGGTGATCTCGAAGTCCCTGGCGTACTCGCGGGCCAGAGCGTGACGACCCGCCGAAAAGCGCATGGCGTCGCGGAGCGTGGCGTCTTTGCCGGCCCCGAGGGCGTAAGACAACGCGCCGGCGAGGGCTTCTTCGCCGCCGGTCTCCAGCGCCCTGGCGAACGGCGAGATCTCCTCGTGCCCGAGACCTGCGAGGACGCGCGCCGAGGATTCCCCGCGCAGCGCGGCGCGGGCTAGCGGGGCCAGGTAGCCCGCGCACCGGGGATCGGCGTAGCCGGCCAGAGCCAGCGAGGAGAGGGCGGCCTCGAGCACCGTCTCCCCCACGCCCCTGCGGCCGGATTCGGTGAGGGCCTCCCTTACGGGCACCACGGCGAGCACCCTCGATTCGTGGGCGACGCGGCCGTCGAGGTAGCGGGACCCCGTCCCTGGGGTTGGGGCGCTGTAGACCAGCGTCATCGCCGTTGCAGCGCCGGCGGCGATGACGCTTTCGGGTACGGGCTGCTTGCTCGGACGCTCCATCCGGGCTAGAGCGCCCCGTCCAGGTCCGCGAGGACCGCGTCAAGCTCCGGATGGTCCTTCGTAGAAGGCTCGATCCGTTTCGCCCGGATGATCCCCTCCCGGTCGATTTTCTCTCCAACCTCTGCCGGCACGGTTACCTCCTTGCGTAGCCTATGGGTCACCATTCTAACCCGAGGATGCCGACGCTCCCCGCGGGCAGGTAATATACTCGTCGCGATGAACGGCGCGACCGACTATCAAGAGCTGCTCGATTACCGTCGCGCCATCTCCGGCATCTACGCGGAGGCTCGTGGGGAGAAGGCCGGCTCGCCCCCAGACCAGGCTGCCCGCAGCCAACGCTTCCGTATCGAGCGGGACGCGCTGTTCAAACGTCATCCGCAGTCTCCGATCTCGGAAGCGCACAAGGAGCGTTTCTCGGGGTTGGGCTACTTCGACTACGATCCCTCCCTCAGATTCACGGCGCCCGTCGAGCACGACGTCGAACCGGAAACATTAGAGATCACGCTGCAAGACGATGGTCCGCTGCGGCTGCGGCGCTTCGGCAAGGTCCGCTTCAGGGTCGAAGGCGATGAGCTCACATTGTCGCTGTTCTGGATCTCCGGTTACGGAGGCGGAGTCTTGCTACCTTTCAAGGACCTGACCAGCGCGAACGAGACCTACGGCGGCGGCCGGTACCTGCTCGACACTATAAAGCACGCGGACCTCGGGTCCGAGAACGGACGCCTGGTAATTGACTTCAACTACGCGTACAACCCATCGTGCGCCTACGATCCCCGCTGGCACTGCCCCCTGGCCCCCGCCGAGAACAGTCTCCCCGTAAGGATCGCGGCGGGCGAGAAACGTTACGGTGAATAGGATTCACAGAGGAGGAACTTGAACACCCGCAACGACACTTCCCTCATCGCGGATGACGCCTTCGAGACGGGCGTGCGGGAGGGTACCCTGGGCGCCGAAGAGGAGCTGTGGCTCGCCGATCCCGAGACCCTCAAGCTAGCCGACGGGGCGCAGAAGATACTCGCCGCAGAGCCCGAGGACCTGTTCTCAGGAGAGCTCATAGACTGCGAGATCGAGTCCAACACCGGCGTCCACGACGAGCCCTCGGGGGTCGTCGTGGACCTCGACTTGCGCAGAAGCGTGTTGCTCGGGCAGGCCCAGCGTCTTGGCAGGGTCCTTGGCACCAGCGGGACGCACCCCATAGGCGACTGGCGGGAGCAGGAGATCATCGACAAGCCCCATTACCAGCGCCTGAAGAAGAAGCTGGGATGGTTGATCCGGCGCAACAACACGTTCTCGGTACACGTCCACTACGCCGTAAACGGCCGAAACAAAGCTGTATACCTCTTCAACCGCCTGCGCGAGTACGTGCCGCACATGCTCGCGCTCTCGGTCAATTCTCCGTTCTGGCAAGGGGAGTACACGGACATGCACTCGGCCCGCACCCTGATGTTCTCGCGCGCCTACCACCGCGCCGGACTCCCCGGCCCGTTGAGCTCGTGGGACGAGTACGTCTACTACGTTGACACCCTCGCTCGCGCCAGCCTCATAGACGCCCTGGGGGAGATCTGGTGGGACGTGAGGCTCCACCCGGGCCTAAGCACCGTCGAGATCCGGGCCTTCGACGCCCAGGCCTCCCTTGACCGCACCGGGGCCCTCGTCTCCCTCGCCGCCGCCCTCTGCGACATGCTGGTCCTCGAGCACGAGTCGGGCGAGCTGATGCCCATCCTCACTAACCGCGAGATCGAAGAGAACAAGTGGAGCGCCCAGCGTTACGGCACGGAAGGCGTCTTCATTGACCACGGGACCCAAAAGGCGACGGAAACCCGTGCCGCCATAGAGACCCTGGTAGCGCGCCTCTCAGAGACCACCAGCCGTGACCTCTCGGGGCTAGAGCGCACGCTCGGCGAACCCACCGAATCCATCCGCCAACTCGAGGTGTGGCGCGAGACTGGCTCCACCCGCGAAGTCGCCAGAGACCTAGCCAAAAGAACCGCGCTACGCTAAGCACGCTCCGGCCTGCGGCCTCCGCTTGTCAGCACGCTACGGCTTCGCCTCCGCTTGTCGGCACGCTCGGGCTAGCACCCTCGCTTGTCAGCACCGCTAAGGCCTTCGGCCTCGCTTTCGGCTTTTTGTTCAGGCCACGCTCTGCGGCGTGCAACGAACCGCTGCCCAGGGCAGTAGGGTTCGGTGCTCGTAGCGAGGCTCTGAAACGACTTCCTGACAAGGTGCCGACTGGAGGGAGGCGCCGGAGCGTGCTGACAAGGCGCCGTTAGGCGCCGTGCTTACCTTCCGAGCACCCGCCGCTTCGCCAGGTTCACGACGATCCCGCGGACCTTCTTGTTCTGCAGGGCCTTGATGGCGACCTTACGAGCCGACTTGCTCTTGAGTAGCTTTATAGCGATAGCTTTTTTCACGATTTGCCTTTCCTCTTTGTACGCCCTTACGCGGCTCCTCTGAGATCGCGGCGTAGCTCCTTGTTCAGCAGATCCAGGAGCGCTTTCTCTCCCTCGGTCAGGTCGACCTGTTCGGTGGCTATGACCTCGTCGAGGTGCTCTGCGTGGAAGGCTACCACGGAACCTTCGAGGTAGTGGTCTACAACCCTCGGGATGAGGAAGGGTCGACCCTTCCTCATCCTGCGCATTTCAGCAAGGAAAAAGCTGAACTGCTGACCAGCTGAATTGCTGACTTGCTGACTTGCACCTAGCTCGCCCGGTCTATCTCGGTGTGGTATCTGCTGCCCAGTCGTCCGCCCAGGAATCCGCCGAGGAGCGCCAGGAGCAGGGCGGCGACCCCGGTGACGATGCCGGCGACACCGGCGCCCGCCAGATCGGTTGCTGTGGACGCCACCCCGCTCGCCACGTTGCCAACGCCGGCGTCGATCTCGGCGGGCAGAAAGCCCGAAAAGATCAAGGCAACAAGGGCGAGGATCAGGACGACGATAAACGACCAGACCAGCACCATAGCCCCGTTGCGTCCCCCATCGAAGCGCGCCAGGCGTCCGGCCACGTACCCCCCGAAGAAGTACGTAATGAAGATCAGTACCCCGAAAAGGGCGAGGCCCGTGATGATGGAGGCCCCGAACTGCCCCCCCGTAAGGTCGGGTGGGAAGCCGAACGGGACGAGCACGAGCCCGGCGACGGCCGAGAAGATCGCCCCGATTACGAGGGTGAAAACGAACCCGAGGAAGCTCGCCAGCCAATCCACCCCCCCGTACATGTCCCTGAGCCGGTCCTCTCGCTCCTCGGCCTCCTCGAAGTAACCCCTCGGGTAAGGGGTCGCCTCCCTGACCGTGTCGGGGCGGTTCGGCGCCCTGATGACCCTGGTCTCCTTCTCCTCGGATTGCCCCTGAGGCACCCTCCGCGTCTCTGCGCCGCCGCCGTCCTCTCCGCTGGCCCCCCCCGTCGGGACCCGGCGCGTCTCGTCATCGTCCCCCAGGGGGCCCGTCCTGCGGCGCTCCTCGCGGCCTTCTCCCGGCCTCTCGCTCATCTTTGCCCCTTTGCGTCATATCGCCGGCCGATCGTCTGTAGTACAGTTCCTGATTCTACCCTGCACGCGTCCCGCGCACGCGCGGAGGTAACCCGAAACGGCCCCAAAGAACGAGACCGGCCCCCATTTTTGTACATCCGGCCCACAATATGGCCAGGCGGCCCAGCCTGGCTTGTACGCGGGGCCATATGCAACGGGTACGCCCCTCCATATCATGGCGGGTGTTGCTGGCAAGCTCCCGTCCGGGGGCTTGGTGAAGAACAGATATCCGAGGAGGTAGGCTTGGCGATGGCTGACAGGCAGAGCGTGTTGCAGCAGGCGCAAGAGAACAACGTGCAGTTCATCAGGCTTTGGTTCACCGACGTGCTCGGGACTCTAAAGAGCTTCGCGATCACGGTCGAGGAGTTGGAGGACGCCCTCGACGGGGGCATGGGCTTCGACGGGTCTTCGATCACGGGCTACCAGGACATCGAGGAGTCCGACATGATCGCCATGCCAGACCCTTCGACCTTCCAGGTGATCCCGTGGAGCCCTCAGGACGCGCCGACGGCGCGGATGATCTGCGACGTGAGGACGCCGGACGGCGACCCCTACGTCGGCGACCCGCGCCACGTCCTGAGGCGCGCCCTGGAGCGGGCGAACGAGATGGGCTTCGACAAGTTCTACTGCGGGCCCGAGCTCGAGTTCTTCTATTTCAGGGACTCCAAGGGCACCGAGCCCCTCGACTACGGCGGCTACTTCGACCTGACGACGCTCGATGCGGCGACGGCCCTGAGGCGCGAGACCGTGCAGTCGTTGCAGCAGCTCGGCATAAAGGTCGAATACTCGCACCACGAGGTCGGCATCTCCCAGCACGAGATCGACCTCCGCTTCGACGACGCCATGACGATGGCCGACAAGGTGATGACCTACAAGACCGTGGTCAAGGAGGTCGCTACCCGCCACGGCGTCTACGCGACGTTCATGCCCAAGCCACTCATAGACCAGAACGGCTCGGGGATGCACACCCACCAGAGCCTGTTCTCGGGCGGCAAGAACGCCTTCTTCGACGCCGACAACGAGTACTTCCTCTCCAGCGAGGCCCAGTCGTTCATCGCCGGCCAGCTTAGGCACGCGCGCGAGATCAGCATAATCTTCGCCCAGCACGTGAACTCCTACAAGCGGCTGGTCCCAGGCTACGAGGCCCCTGTCTACATCGCCTGGAGCCGCCGCAACCGCTCCGCCCTTGTCCGCGTCCCCCTCTACCACCCGGGCCAGGAGAGGGCGACCCGCATGGAGCTCCGCTGCCCAGACCCCGCGGCCAACATCTACCTGTGCTTCGCAGCCCTCCTGCACGCCGGCCTCGAAGGCATCGAGAAGGGCTACGAGCTGCCAGAACCGATGGAGCGCAACCTCTACAACCTCAGCGCCGAAGAGCGCCAGAAGATGGGCATCGAGAGCCTGCCCGCCGATCTCGGTGAGGCCATCAAGGAGGCCGAGAACTCGGAGCTGCTGCACAAGGCGCTCGGCGAACACACTTACACCCGACTCCTGCAACTCAAGCGCGAGGAGTTCGAGGACTACAGGGTGCAGGTGACGCCGTACGAGCTCGAGAAATTCTTGCCGGTTTTGTAGGTTTCAGGCTACAGGCATCAGGTTTCAGGTTGGGGTGCGGTTATTGCCGCACCCCTCGTACGTAGCCGAGACCCGGCACGATATGCGAAACATTCTCCAGCCGATTGGCCTGGCACGACCCGACCCCCTGTAGGGGCGGTTCGCGAACCGCCCTAGAGCGCGAACCGCCCTAATCGCCGTCAACAAGGCGCAGCACCTCGGGCAGAAGGGTCTGCGTGGTGCTCATGGCCTCGTTTGCGTAGATGGTCTCTTTGCCTGACCAGTCCCCGAAGTAGCCGCCGGCCTCGCGCAGTATCGGCGGGAAAGGGCCACAGTCCCAGAGGTTCATGATGGGGTCGAGCATCAGGTCTGCCCTGCCTGTGGCGACGAGGGCGTGGCCGTAGGCGTCGGACCAGCCGCGGTTGGCTCCGGCTGTGGAGAGCAGGCGCTCCCAGGCCGCAGCGCGTCCGTGCTCTCCGAAGCTTGCGGCGTCGGTGAAGCAGGCTATTCCTTGCGCCACGCTCTGGGTTTTCGAGACGCGTGCCCTGCGGCCATTCAGCAAACATCCCTCGCCGGTGGCTGCGCAGACCATCTCGTCGATGGCAGGGAAGTAGGCGGCGCCGACTTCGCAGACGCCGTGTATCTCTAGCCCGATCAGGACTCCGTAGAGAGGGACGCCCCTGACGAATGACTTCGTCCCGTCTATGGGGTCGAGGATCCAACGGTGGTCCGAGTCAGCTCCCTCCGTCTCCCCGTACTCTTCTCCCACGATCGCGTGCCTCGGGTAGCGCTTCCCGATCCTATCGCGGAGGAGCTTCTCAGCCTCCCTGTCGGCCACCGTCACAGGCGTATCGTCGTCCTTGAACTCAGGACGGGCCGCCTCGGTCCCGAAGTAGCCGAGCGTGAGCCGCCCGGCCTCGTATGCGGTCTGGACGCAGAACTCCAGGTAAGGTCGCAACTTCACGTCCCCAAGATAGCACTATGTCGGGCCCTCAGGGTCATGCGCTACCTGTCAGCCGGCCCAAATGAACCCTGGGACCAGAGAGCGTCTCCCTTTCCCCTATAATCTACGCGGTCTCGTGTACTTTTTGAGAGAGGTGGTTCGGACTTGGTCACGATCGGCGCTACGAGCCGGACAACCGAAGGATTCGCGCCTGAGCTTCTCGCGGTCCCCTTCTTCGAGGGGGAACACCCGCAGGACCTCGGCGAAGACGCCGCCAGGGTGGTATCGGAGGAAGACTTCTCCGGGAAGGCTGGCGAGACGGCCCTGCTGTACGGGCAGCAAGGCCCTGCGCCCCGGCTGTTGCTGGTCGGACTCGGCGATAGGGACCATGCAAGGCCCGAGAAGCTGCGCCGCGCCGCGGCAACAGTGGTCCGTCGCGCCAGGACGCTCAAGCTGCGCGATGCGGCCCTCTCGCTGCCGACCCTGCCCGATACGGGCACCTGGGAGGCCGCGCGGGTCGCGGCTGAGGGAGCGAAGCTCGGCCTGTACCGCTTCCTGAGGCACAAGACCACCGCCGACGGCCACGAGCTCGAAAAATTCTGGCTCGTAGCCGACGAAGAGGGGCTGGATGACGCCCAAGAAGGAGCCGACATCGGCGCGAAGGTGGCGGCAGGTGCCGCGCTCGCCCGCGACCTCGCCAACGAGCCGTCTAACGTGGCGACTCCGGAGTACCTTGCGAGAGCGGGCGCGGAGAATAGCCGGGGAGTACGGTATGCGGTGCGAAGTTCTGGACCGCGCCGGGATCGAAGCCGAGGGGCTAACGGGCCTCGCGACCGTGGGCCGGTCGGCCTCGAACGAGCCACGGTTCATCGTACTCGAGCACCGCGATGGAGGGCGAAGAAGCGCCCGTCGTCCTCGTAGGGAAGGCGGTCACCTTCGACTCAGGAGGCATCTCCATAAAGCCCACGGCGGGCATGGAGGAAATGAAGTTCGACATGAGCGGCGGCGCGGCGGTGCTCGGGGCGATGGAGGCGGTCGGGGCCCTGGACCTACCGCTGCACGTCGTCGCCCTGGTGCCGGCGACCGAGAACCTGCCTGGCGGGGACGCCTTCAAGCCTGGCGACGTACTGGAGATGCACTCAGGGAAGACGGTGGAGATACTCACCACCGATGCTGAGGGGCGTCTCATCCTCGCCGACGCCCTCTCCTACGCCCGCCGCTACGAGCCATCAGTCGTGGTCGACTGCGCGACCCTCACGGGCGCTTGCGTCGTCGCGCTGGGGGCGCACGCGTCGGGCCTCATGGGCAACGACGAGGATTTGATCGCCGAGGTAAAGGCGGCGGGCGAGGCGACCGGGGAGAGGGCCTGGCCCTTGCCGCTGTTCGAGGAGTACACGGAGCAGATCAAGGGCGACACGGCGGACATAAAGAACTCGGGGGGACGCGGAGGTGGCGCGCTGACCGCGGGAGCCTTTCTCAAGGAGTTCGCAGACTACCCGTGGGCCCACCTGGATATCGCGGGAACGGCCTACGGCAAGAAGGGCAACGCATACACCACGAAGGGCGCGACCGGCGTCCCGACCCGGCTGCTGGTCGAGTTCCTGATAGGGAGGACGCGATGATCCTGGAGATGCTAACCGTCGGTCCCTTCCAGGAGAACTGTTACATCATAGGAGACGAAGATTCGGGCACGGGAGCGGTCATAGATCCCGGCGACGAGGCGGCCCGTATCGCCATGGCGGTCGAGCAAACGGGGCTGGAGATAGGCTCCATAATCGTCACCCACGCCCACATAGACCACGTCGGGGCCGTCGCCGCCCTCGTCGACGAGTACGCCTGTCCGGTCCTGATGCACGCCGAGGCCGAACCCATGCTGAACCAGCTTCCGACCCAGGCGATGATGATGGGCCTAAGGTTCGGCAAGGTTCCCGCCGTCGACCGACACATCGAGGACGAGGAGGTTCTCGAGGTCGGGGATCTCAGGTTGCGCTCGCTCTACACGCCCGGTCACGCGCCTGGCCACCTGGCTTTCTACGTCGAAGACGAAGGTCTAGTCCTGTCAGGCGACGCGCTCTTCGCCGGCAGCGTCGGGAGGGTGGATTTGCCCGGCGGCAGCATGGAGGTTCTGATACGCAGCATCGAGGAGCGCCTCTTGACGCTTCCCGACGAGACAATTGTTTATTCGGGGCACGGGCCGCGGACCACGATCGGGGACGAACGTGTGTCCAATCCGTTTTTGCAGGGGGGTATGTTTTGAGCGAGAGCGTCCACAAGCACAGGGAATCGGCGCCCGAGACGGTCAGGATCGCCATACTGACCATCAGCGACACCAGGACCCGCGAGACCGACACGGGAGGCGACGTTGCGGAGGAGCTGTTGCGGGATGCTGGGCATGAGATCGTGGCGCGCCGGATCGTCAGGGACGAGGTCGCCGGCATAAGGAACAACCTCGTGGACTTGCTCGCGAGCTCCGACGTCGACGCCGTCGTCACGACGGGCGGGACGGGCATCTCGGCGCGAGACACCACCTATGAGGTCGTCGAGCGCATGATCGAGAAGAAACTCGAAGGGTTCGGCGAGATCTTCAGGATGCTCTCCTACGAGGAGATCGGGGCCGCAGCCATCATGAGCCGCGCGCTCGCCGGCGCCGTCGGCACCAAATTCGTCGCGAGCCTGCCGGGATCCCTTAACGCGGTCAGGCTAGCCGTGGAAAAGCTCCTCGTTCCCGAGCTGGCGCACGTAGTGTTCGAGCTTCGCAAGCACCAGGAAAGCAGGTAGAGAGATGGAGAGAGAACCCCTGTCCTCCGAATCCGAGGCGCTCTGGCTCAGACTGTGGGAGATCTGGCAGGATAACGACGAGGAGGACGTGGTCCTCGACGCTTCGGAGCTTGCCGACCTCGAAGAGGAGATCCCGGGCCTCGAAAACAGGATGAAGACGGCCCTCGCCTACCTCCAGCGCGCCCGCTACATTCAGTACCGCTCCGGCGTCGGAGAAGAGGGCATAGAGCCGATCCTCTACGACGTCTACGAGCCCCGCTGATGTCGACGCAGAAGAAACGAGGAGGGTGAGCAGGATGACCTGGCTCTTGTTGCTCCCCTTGGCGCTCGCCGCCGGGATGGCCGCGCCAACCCAGTTCGCCATCAACAGCCAGCTACGCCACGTCGTCGGCGGCCCGGTCCTGGCTGCCGCCCTCTCTTTTCTCGTCGGGACGATTGTTCTTTTCGCTACCGCCGCGATCTTGCGTCGCTCCGTGCCGGAGCTGGGTGCCATCATGAGCGCGCCCTGGTGGATGTGGCTCGGCGGTCTGCTCGGCGCTTTCTTCGTATGCGCTTCGATCGTCCTCACACCACGCCTCGGCGCGGCGACGACGGTCGGCCTGTTCCTGGCCGGGCAGGTAATCGCCTCGATAACGATTGACCACTTCGGCCTGCTAGGCGTCCCCGTGCAGGCCGCTAGCATCCCCCGCCTCCTTGGCGCGCTGCTGATCATCGTCGGGGTCGCCGTCGTCCAAAAGTTCTAACGCCCCGCGGAGGGAAAGTTCCTCCGCAGGACGAAATATCTGGCTTGAGGTTTTTCTGATGCCTGAAGCCTGTAGCCTCTAGGTCACCGTCAGTTTGTGGCCCTGCTCTCTGTACCGGACGGCCATGTCGGGGAGCGGGATGGGGTCGTAGTCCTTCGCGTGACCCGCCTGCCCGAAGGCCTCCATACGCGCCTTGACTACCTCCTGCATCGCGGCGCGGGCGGGCTTCAGATAGTAGCGGGGGTCGAACTCGGAGGGGTCCTCGGCGAAAGCCTTGCGGATCGCGCCTGTCGCGGCGAGGCGGAGGTCGGTATCGACGTTGACCTTCCTCACGCCGTGTCTGATGCCCTCCTGAATCTCGCGGACGGGGACGCCCCACGTCGGCTCGATTCTCCCGCCGTACTCGTTGATGATGTCGACGAGTTCTTTCGGCACGCTCGATGAACCGTGCATGACGAGGTGAGTGGTTGGGAGACGCTCGTTGATCTCCTCGATGATATGCATCGCCAGCACTTCGCGGTCCGGCTCCTTGGTGAACTTGTAGGCGCCGTGGCTCGTCCCGATGGCTACCGCCAGGGCGTCAACCCCCGTCCGCTCGACGAACTCGACGGCCTGGTCGGGATCCGTGAGGCTTACCACGCCGGATCCCACGCCATCCTCTATACCGCCTAGCGTCCCGAGCTCACCCTCCACGGTCACGCCGGCCTCGTGGGCCATCTCGACCACCTCGCGCGTTACGCGCACGTTGTACTCGAAGTCCGCCGGGGTCTTGCCGTCGTCCATCAGCGAACCGTCCATCATAACGCTGGTGAAGCCGAGTTCGATCGCGCTCTTGCACGTCTCGGGCGAGTTCCCGTGGTCCTGGTGCAATGCCACGGAGATCTCCGGGTAGACCTCTGTTGCGGCCTCCATGAGGTGGTAGAGGAAGCGGTCGTTCGCGTACTTGCGCGCCCCCCGCGAGGCCTGGATAATAACGGGAGACTCCGTCTCGCGCGCGGCCTCCATGATCGCCTGCACCTGCTCCAGGTTATTGACGTTGAACGCCCCAACACCGTATCCGCCCTTTGCAGCCTCGTCCAGAAGCTGCCGCATCGTAACAAGTGCCATCTGGGTAATCCTCCTATCTCGAAGTACCACAACCCGCCACCGTGACGGGAGCGGCAAGTATAGACGCTTTTGCATCTAGTACCCAGGTCGGGGAGCAAAGTACGGTCGGAGCCCGAACGATCAGGCCTTCGAGCAGCAAATATACGGAACTGGAACCGCTGTCTTCCCGTTCTCCCCGTGCCCCTATTTCTCTCGTAGCCAGTCTTCATACATCTGGCCACCGGGCATGGTGGCGCCTTCCAGGGAAGCGGCTTTTTGCAGTTGCTCCGTGGTGACATCGGCGTTGGTGAGGTCGGCTCTGCTGAGGTCGGCACCGCCCAGGTCGGTAGCATGCATGCGAGCACCGCTCTCGAAGCGTCCCCTGGCATCGCTCAAGTCGGCGCCGGTCAGGTCGGCGCCGCTGAGGTCGGCGTCATGGAGATAGGCGCCACTGAGCCTGGCGCCCCTCAAGTTGGCGCCGGCGAGCCTGGCGCCCTCAAGATGGGCTCCGCTCAGGTCGGTGCCTTCAAGGACGGCTCTGGTGAGATCTCCGCCAGAGAGGTTGGCCTGCGTCAGGTCGGTGCCCCTGAGGAGCTGTTTCCCATTGAGTTCGAAGTCACGCAAGCTTGCGTACTTGAGGCTGATGATCGGTGGTCGATCCGGCGCCCTGACTTGTATCAGCTCCGTCTCCTCCAGGAACCTCAATACCCTGTTCTGGCGATGGGTGCCAAGCGCGTCAAGCACCACCAGCGTCCTCGCGCGCGCCAGCCTGCGCACATCGCTGTCCTCGCTTGCGCTGCGTAGACCGCGATCGAGCAAGAGCGCTCCCATCTGATCCAGGTACATCTGGAACGTGGCCTGCTGGGCCCGTTGCTCCTGTATCTCCCGCTCGGCCTCGGCGCGCCGGCCTTCGATCTTCTGCGCCTGCTCGAACCGTTGATCTTCGATGCGCTGCTGGCGGGCACTCTGCTGCCAGGTGAACGCGACCGTGATGAGGGTAATCATGATCGGGACGACGAGCAACTGAAGCCAGTCCCAGACCGTCTTCCCGCCCAACTCCCTGTGAGCCCACGGCTTGCGAGCTTCTTTTTCTTCCTTCGAAGTGGGTTTGTCTGCACTCACTGCCATCTGCATTCATTATGACAGGCGGAGATGAATTCCCAATGAACCCAGGTGAAAGGTCCCTACATCCGCTGGGCAGGAGAGCGAAAACATGAAGCCAACCGCGAGGCCGAAGCGTTGCCGACAAGCGAAGGCGCTAGCCTGAGCGTGCTACTTGGCCGGGGTAACGGAGACCCTATCGGCCTGCACGACGTAGCGCACGTACCAGTTCGGGCCCATCGTCCAGTAGTCTCCGTAGTTTTCTATGCAGGTCTGTAATGAGATCATATCCCTGCCGGCCTGCGGCCCAGTGACCCACGTCTCATTCGGCGCGATCTCCTTGAAGCCGCTGACCCGGTAGGTGTAGGTGGTGCCGTTGACGTCACCGAGATAGATCACATCCCCTATGCCCAACATGGGTAAATTGTAGAACTGGTGGTGGCTCGCTGTGCCTGGCCACCCAAGGCGGTGCGCGGCGATGTAGGTGTTCGCCCCTTCCTGCCACGGGAAACCCGAGTTGGCTAGCTTGATGGCCCCGTAGTCCATCGCGGAGAAGTCGTTGGTGTCGGTCACGTAGTTGTCGTAGAGCCCGAGCGCGGGAATGGAGAACCAGAGGTCGTTCGTCGGAGGAGTGGGTATCGCGGCCTTCTGCGAGGCGGCATCCTCGGACCGCTCGGCCGCCTGCTTCTCCGCTGCTTCTTTCCCATCTGCCTCCTGCGCGGCCTGCTTGTCGACCACTTCCTTCTCAGCCGGGGTCTTCTTGTCCTCTTCCTCCGAGGCCAGCAGCGCCGCCTCATTCGGCTTGCCGACAGCCTCCGGGGCATCGGCCACCCCCATAGACTTCACCCTCTCCACTCCGACCTTCTCGACGCTGCCGGAAGCGGTAGGCTGCAGATCTACAGAGCTCATTCCCCAGGCCAGTCGCACCCCAAAGACGACGAGAGCCAACGACACGAGCAGCACGAACCCGGCCCACCGGCGCCGCCTCCTGAACTTGCGTCGGTCAGACCTTTTGCCCATGTACCCTCTCCGTTCTTCTCACCTGCGCAAAAGTCGTCCGTACTCCGCTGCCGCGTCGTCGCAACATGCGCGCGATTCTATCAGTACTTTTCGCAAAGCGGTAGAGGAAATATTGAACATATCTTAACGATTGGTAATGTTGCTACGTATGTAGCAGGTACTTTGCCGACCATATTTCCTGGTGGGCTGGTGGTTTCTGACACTGGTCTGGCGGTCGAGATACGGTATTATTTGGACGGTTTCCGAGGTTTCCCTGGCTGCGGCGTTGTCCGAGACATTGGCGGGTTCTGACGTATGGCGGCCCTAGTCGGGATCGGGAACCGACGAGCATCTTCGAGATCACAGAGAGGCTTGCGGTTGAACACGGAGGCGAAGAGGACCACCGGGACCGGATCTGGAGATTTGACCCTTGTGGCGCGGGGGCTCGCGAAGAGCTACGGGGACTTCGAGGCCGTCAAGGGCGTCGACTTCGAGGTATCAGGTGGTGAGTGTTTCGGTTTTCTGGGCCCGAACGGGGCTGGCAAGACCACGACGATGAAGATGATCTACGGCGCCGTAATACCGACCAGTGGCGAGCTCTCCGTCGCCGGTCTCGACGTGTACAGGCACGAGCGGGAGATCAAACGCCGCATCGGGGTCGTCCCCCAGGACAACAACCTGGACGACGAGCTCGAGGTACGCGAGAACTTGCTTATCTACGGCAGGTACTACGACTTACCCAAGAAGCTGGTGCGCCGGAGGACCGACGAGCTACTCGACTTCATGCAGCTCTCGGAGAAGGCCGACGCGACGGTCGAGCAGCTCTCCGGCGGGATGAAGCGGCGTCTGCTGATCGCGCGTGCCCTTCTGAACGACCCCGAGATCGTCGTCCTCGACGAACCGACGACGGGACTCGACCCGCAGGCGCGCCTGCTGGTGTGGGACAGGTTGCGCGAGCTCGCCGCTGAGGGGAAGACCTTGATCCTCACGACCCACTACATGGAGGAGGCCGCGCGGCTCTGCGACCGGCTCGTCATCATGGAAGGGGGCCTTATCATCGCCGAAGGGGCTCCAGGGGCGCTGGTCGAGGAGCACGTCAGCCCGCAGGTACTCGAGTTCAAGACGGACCGCGGGTCTCTCGAAGAGCTCATCCCCACCATCGAGGCGGCCTCTGACGCAGTCGAGCGTACCGGTGAGGAGTCGATCCTCGCCTATACAGAAGACGCGGACGATCTCCTCGAGAAGGTGCGCGGCTCGGGGGTGGAGATCCAGAACACCGTCTACCGCCAGGCCGGGCTGGAGGACGTCTTCCTGCGGCTGACCGGGAGGAGGCTGGTCGAATAATGGACCAGATAAGGATACCTTCGGCGCGCGGGTCGTTCCGAGTGTTGCAGCGCAATATCACCATCTTCCGCAAGTACTGGAAGACCATATTATTTCCCAACTTCGTCGAGCCGCTCCTTTACCTCGCGGCCCTTGGACTCGGGCTCGGGGCCTACATCCAGCAGGGCGGCATCAACGGGCAGAGCTACGTTCAGTTCGTCGCGCCTGGGCTTCTGGCCAGCAACGCCATGTTCGCCGCCTCCTTCGAGAGCACCTTCAACACCTTCGTCAAGCTCAAGATAGACAAGATCTACGACGCCATAATAACCACGCCCGTCAACGCCGAGGACGTGGTGGCCGGCGAGTACCTGTGGGCTGGGACGCGCGCGGCGCTCTACGGGACGGCGTTTCTCGCGACCATCGTGGTGCTAGGGATCGCCTTCGGTGAGCCGCTGGTCACGTCGTGGTGGGCCCTGCTCCTGCCGCCCATGCTGCTAGTTATCGGCATCATGTTCAGCGTGATGGGCACATTGTTCACGAGTCTGATCCAACGCATAGACCTCTACGCATACTATTTCACCCTCGTCGTGACGCCCCTGTTCTTGTTGTCCGGCGTGTTCTTCCCGGTGGACAACTTCCCAGCGCCGGTCCCCCAGGTCGCCTGGTTCACCCCGCTCTATCACGCGGTCAACGTGTGCAGGGAGCTCGCCACGGGTCCTTCCGCCGGGGTGTTCATCGACCTCGCCTGGATACTAGTCTTCACCGGCTCGCTCGCTCTGATACCGGTCCAGATCATGCGCCGACGGCTCATCGGCTGAGGGTCGGACTCTGGTAGGATGTGCCGATGGAGGCGGAGCAGTTCACCGTACGCTTAGCCGGGCCTGAGGACGATCCTGCGATAGCCGCCCTCGTCGTGGAGGGATTTTTGGACCAGTTCAGGCCCGTCTTCGGCAAGAGGATGGACCGCTCACTCAAGGTCATGGAGAAGTGGGTCAGCCTGGAGCACGCCTCGGGCGGGGTGACATCCCTGGTGGTCGAAGGGTACGCGACCTCGGAGATAGCCGGCAGCGTCGGCGTCAGGACCGAGGCGTCGAGGGAGGACATACTCGCCCGCGGTCTGTGGAGATCTCTCTCCCGCAACCTGGGTATCCCCCGGGCAGCCTGGGCAACGATCCTGCTCTCCTACCCGACGTACTCCTCCATCGCCTCAGAGGCCTACGTCGAGCGGCTCGTGACCTCCCCCTCCTTCCGGCGCCAGGGCATGGCGCGACGCCTGCTCGCGGCGGCGGAAGATCTGGCCAGAGACGCTGGCAAGGAGTCGGTGGGCCTGCACGTAACGGGTAATAACCTGGCCGCCCTACGACTCTACGAAGCCGAAGGATACGTAGAAGTTTCGCGCCAGAGATCCTTCATCGCCGCCTGGTTCATGAATATCCGCGAATGGCTGTACCTCAAGAAACAGCTCTAAAGAGCACGCTCCGGCTTCGCCTCCGCTTGTCAGCACGCTTCGCTTGTCAGCACGCTCAGGCTAGCGCCTTCGCTTGTCAGCCCGGCGCCTTCGGCTTCGCCTTAGGCGCCTTGTCAGGAAGTCGTCTCGGGGCGCCGCCTTGAGCGTAGAACCCTATCGCCGTGGGCAACGGTACCTCTCGCGCTGCGGAGGGGGCCCGAACCAAAAAGCTGAAAGCGAGGCCGAAGGCCTTAGCGTTGCTGACAAGCGAGGGCCGCAAGGCCCGATGCGTGCTGACAAGCGAAGGCGCTAGCCGGAGCGTGCTGACAAGCTGCCGAAGGCAGCGTGCTACTCGTCCCGTCGCGGCTCGCCTGACCCGAACTCGCGCCGCGGCTCGGGCCAGTCGAAGAGGTCGTCGGGAAGTTCGGGCAGGAAATGTTCGTCTGAGGGTTCACGTCTGGCGCGGGTGACCCTTGGCTCTTCGGCGGCCGAGTAGGGCTTTTTTGGCTGGGGAGACCGATCTCTGGCAGGGTATCTTCCGTCTTGCTTGCGCACCACGTTCGGCACACTGTCGCGTTCCGCGTCGAGCTCAGGGGGTCGGGGGGTGAGATCCACCGTGTCATCGGATGAAGAGATGGTGCCTGAGGGTGCCTCTTCGTCACCTTCCGGGTAGGCGGTTTCGGCCACTATCTCCCCGTCTCCGGCGGCTTCCTCGTTTGCCGCCGCGGCCGGCTGGACGTAGTCCAGGTAGCGGGCGTCGCCGGTCAGGAAGGCGAGGATCTGGGCGTTGAACTCGCCAGGGCGTTCGATCATGGGCAGGTGGCCGCATTCGTCTATGAGGCAGATTTCGGCCTTGTCCACGCCGCTTGCCCAGACCCCGACCGACTGGGGGTCGACTATCTGATCCTGCTCTCCGGCGACGGCGAGGAGGGGAATCTTTATGATCCTGGCCTGCCTGGCGAGCCTGCCGCGGGAGATCTCGCGCCTGGAGATGCTCAGGGTCTTGGAGACCGCGGCAGGCGTGGACCGCCCAGCGTCACCCACCACTTCTTCGGTGAGATCGTCAGGGTCGGCGACGAAGGGCCTTACCCAGGCACGCCGCACCGGACGCGCCACTCGCCCCAAGGCGTAGAACAGGGGCCCGACGACGGGCAGGGTGGCCAACCACAACATGGTCGGCACGTCCATCTGGTCCTCGTCTGCCGGGGTGGAGACGATCACGAGACGTCCTACGATGTCGGGATGATCGGCCGCAAGCTTGACGGCCATGGCCCCGCCGAGATCGTGACCGATGACGTTGGCGTGGGTAAGGCCGAAGTGGGCGCAGAAAGCGTAGAGGAGTCTGCTACCATTTCTTACCCCGTACCCGGATAGTGGCTTGTCGGACTCCCCGAACCCGGTCAGGTCGAGCGTGTACACGGTAAAGCGCTGCGCCAGGCGCCCCGCGAGCTGGTCCCAGACACGCGACGAGGAGAGCCAGCCGTGCACCAGGAGAACCGCGGGGCCCCCGCCGATGACGCTGTAGCGAATCCAGACTCCTTCGAGCTCCAGATACTCCGTGTCGCGGGCGCTCTCGACCTCCTTGGTATCGCGACCGAGCACTACCGAGGCGGCTAGTATCAGCACTACTACCGCGACCAGGATTATCAATACGATGCTCATAGCCGCCATGATAACGCAAAAACGGCCTACCAGAGCACGCTTCGGCCTGCGGCCTACGCTTGTCAGCACGCTTCGCTTGTCAGCACGCTCAGGCTAGCGCCTCCGCTTGTCAGCCCGGCGCCTTCGGCTTCGCCTTTGGCGCCTTGTCAGGAAGTCGTCTCGGGGCGCGGCTACGAGCTTACAACCCTACCGCCGTGGGCGACAGTACCTCTCGCGCCGCAGAGCGTGGCCTGAACCCAAAAAGCCAACCGCGAGCCCGAAGGCCTTAGCGTTGCTGACAAGCGAGGGCGTAGGCCGCAGCGTGCTGACAAGGCGCCAAAGGCGCCGTGCTGACAAGCGGAGGCCGCAGCGTGCTTACTTGCCCCAGCGGCTGTGCACGATGCGCCGGATGATGAAGGAGGCGATGATCGTCGAGGCAAGGGAGAACCCGGCCTGGAGCACCGCCTCCTTCACGTCGTCCCTGACGCCGCGAACTTCCGGTTCCTGTATGAGCCTGTCTGCGAGTTGGTTCGCGAGCATGTAGGCGATCCCCGTCGCCAGGATCGAGATCACCCGCTTTTCCATCTCGTCGTTCATGGTTCGGCACCTCCATCGACGGGAGCACTGCATCTGGCCAGCTTACCCAAGTTCCCTTTCAGCCAACCCTCTCGCGCCTGTCGTTGTAGAGGCATTCCAGCTGGGAGCGGAGAACGGTACGGTCGTAGAGGCCTGCGTGGCACTCGATGCAAAACAGCACCTCCTCCGGGCGTCCGGGGTGCAGGTCGTTGTCCATCATGAAGTCCAGTAACTCCCTGTACTCTTCTCCGACCTGGTCCACGAACTCCGAGAACGAGATGCGGCCCGAGATCAAACGCTCGCTCGCTTCGCGGGGGTCCAGCTTTCCCAGACGGCGGTTGGTGTGCCTAACGATGAGCCCGGGGGCGATGTCCCCGAGGCCCATTCCCTCCTTCATCACCAAGACGGTCCCTTTCTAGCCCCCGAGGGGGTCCTACCCCGTTTTCCTAACACCCCATAGACGCCCGCGCCCCATACGCCGACGGTCCGTGCAGTCTACGTTCGGGCGCGCGTTTTGTAAAGCGCCTCGCCAAGACCCTTAGTCCCAAACGATATACTTAAGGAAGGTCGGTTCTGGCGGCGTGGGTTGAGCCCAGCCTGAAGGGAGCTTTTGCAGGTGGCCCGTAGCGTAAGCGTCGAGCGAGGAGCGCGCGTAGTCGTCGTCGGCGCGGGATTCGCGGGGGCCTCCCTGCTCAGGCACCTTCCCCCCGTGCTGCGCAGGCCGGGCGAGACGATGTTGATAGATTCCCGGGACGAATTCGCTTTCGTGCCCCTGATCCACGAGGTCGCCGTCGGCCGGGTGCATCCCGATAGCGTCGGCTCGCCAATAGCCCCTCTCTGCTCAGGCGCGTGCGAGTTCCTGAACACGGAGGTTGTCGGGATCAACCTCGACGAGAAGATCGTCGAAACCCGGCAAGGCCGCATCGGCTACGCGTACCTCATCCTCAACCCTGGCAGCGTCGCCGCCGAGCCGGCGCCACGCCTGCGCGAGTACTTCCAGCCGTTCTGGAAACTTCAGGACGCGTTGGGCCTGCGCCGGTCCCTGGGCGATGCCTGGCGGTCCGCCACGAGCCCCGGTCCCCCGCCTCCTCCCGGCACCCTGACCGTGGCGATCGCCGGGGGTGGGGCCACCGGCGTGGAGCTAGCGGCCGAGGTGGCCGTGCTCTTCGACTACCTCGGGAAGCGCTCCCACCGCGGGCCTTCGGAAGGACCGCGGGTCGTGCTGCTCGAGGCCACGCACCGGCTGATGGGCTGGCTCGACCCGTACTTCGACAAGGTCGCGAGGAAGACGCTCACGAGGCTCGGCGTCGAGGTGCGGCTGAACTCCCCCGTGGTAGAGGCGACCGCCGAGGGGGTCATGGCCGGCGAAGACTGGCTGAGGGCGGGCACGCGGGTTTGGACGGCCGGGGTCGTGGCATCGCCCCTGGTCAGAGACCTGCCGGGAGAGCACGATACGGTCGGCCGCGTGCACGTGGACCAGCACCTAACGCTGCCTGGCCACCCCGAGGTCTACGTGCTCGGGGACGCCGGGGTGTACACCGAACCCCGCCTCGGTCCCCTGCCCCCCACCGCCTCGGTCGCTGTGCAGCAGGGTCCGTGGGCCGCGCGCGACCTCAAACGCCGCTCCAGGGGCGCCGGGAGCAAACGCGGCAGGCCGCCTTTCCGCTTCTTCGACCGCGGCTACGTGGTGAGCCTCGGCCCCGAGAGCGCCGTGGCCGACGCCGTCGGCCTCAAGTTGCGGGGCCCTGCAGCCCAGGCGCTCTACAGAAGCGTCCTCCTGTACTACATGAAGAGCCGGCGCGACAGGGTGCTCACCGGCGCCGACTGGGCGATGGAGCGTACGTTAGGGCGACTGGGGTTTTAGGCTTCAGGCTCCAAGAAGACTTCGGAGATGAGGTCTGATGCGGGCGTCTTGTAGGCCTTTGGAGATCGCTTCCCGAAGTGGACTCGCCCAGGTACGCAGGGCGTCCATAGACTACGAGCCTCGCTCCGAACCCTGCTGTTACCTGTAGCCTGATGCCTGTAGCCTCTCTCGTGCCAGGTGACGCTCTACTATCTCAGGCACGTCCTCACGCGTCACGCGCGTGTACCAGACATCGTCAGGGTAGATAAAGACGACGGGGCCCTCCTCGTGGCGGCGGGTACAGACGTTGCGGAGGATGGTGGAAGGCGGGATGCCGCGCCGGTCCACCTCTTCCCTGAAGACTTCGAGCAGTTCGGAGCCCCCTTTCGGGCCACAGCGTCCCTCGCCCGAGGTAGCGCACACGAATATCTGGCACAGTTTGCCCACGCCCAGATTCTATGCCGCAGCCGGGATAAATCCAATGGAGGCATCAGGTTTCAGGCTACAGGCCTGTAGCCTCGGTTTGCGAAGCAAACCGCTTCAGAAACTCGTTGCGGTCAGGCCGGTCTCCGGGCGCTCCTGTATACGCCTCGCCATCCCGGTCTCCTTCGCGCTCTCGGCGACCGCTTCGGCGACGGCTGGGGCGACCCGCTCGTCGAAGACGGAGGGGATGATGTAATCCTCGGAGAGGTCATCGCCCGGGATCACGCCGGCTATCGCCTCGGCAGCGGCGAGCTTCATCGGCTCGTCGATCTCGCGGGCGCGCACGTCCAGGGCGCCCCTGAAGATGCCAGGGAAACACAGAACGTTATTGATCTGGTTCGGGTAATCGCTGCGCCCCGTGGCGATGATCCTCGCCTTGCCCATCGCGATTTCGGGCCTGATCTCCGGGTCGGGGTTGGCCATGGCGAAGATTATGGGATCTGGGTTCATGCTCCCGACGTGATCCAGGCTCAGAACGTCGGGCGCGGAGAGGCCGAGGAAGAGGTCGGCCCCCGCGACGGCATCTGTGAGGTCGCCGGTCCTGCCCTCGGGGTTGGTGTTCGCGGCGAACCACCGCTTGGACTCGTTGAGGTCCTCGCGCCCCTCGTGGACGATGCCCTTGGAGTCGCAGCCGACGATGTTCTCAGCGCCAGCCGCCATGATGATCTTCGCGCAGGCCACCCCAGAGGCGCCCACGCCGTTGACAACGATGCGGAGGTCCTCGACCTTCTTGCCGACGATCTTGAGGGAGTTGATCAGGGCCGCCATCACCACGACGGCGGTGCCGTGCTGGTCGTCGTGGAAGACGGGTATGTCGAGCTCTCGCTTGAGGCGATCTTCGATCTCGAAGCACCGCGGGGCGGAGATGTCCTCCAGGTTGATGCCGCCGAAGGCAGGCGCCAGATTCTTGACGGTCTCGACGATCGCGTCGGTGTCCTTGGTGTCGAGGCAGATCGGGAACGCGTCCACGTTGGCGAACTGCTTGAAGAGCGCAGCCTTCCCTTCCATGACCGGCATCGCCGCCCGCGGACCGATGTCCCCAAGCCCCAGAACGGCGCTGCCGTCCGAGACGACCGCGACCGTGTTGCGCTTGATGGTCAGGTTGAAGGCCCGATCGGGGTCGTTGGCTATCGCCCTGCAGACGCGGGCGACGCCGGGCGTGTAGACCATCGAGAGGTCGTCTCGGGTACGGATCTGGAGCTTGGATCGGACCTCGATCTTGCCCCCGATGTGCATCAGGAACGTCCTGTCGGAGACGTTGATGACCTCGACCTGCGGCAGATCCGCGACCACCTGGACCACGCTCTGGCCGTGCTCTGAGTCGCGGGCGTTGACGGTAATGTCGCGGACGGTCCTGTCCTGACTCATCCGAACGATGTCGACCGCGCCGATCATGCCGCCGGCGTCTCCGACCGCCGTCAAGATCTTTCCCAAAGCCCCCGCCTCGTGCGGAAACTCGACCCGCAACGTCATGCTGTAGCTCGCACTCGGTATGGATTCCACCCCTTAACCTCTCTCCCTAGTCAGCCCGCCCCACGCGAGGCACCTGTAATTGTATGTCAGCATGGCGCTTCGCGCCTTGTCAGCACGCTGCGGCCTACGGCCGGCCTCCGCTTGTCAGCACGCGTCGGGCCTTACGGCCTCGCTTGTCAGCAACGCTAAGGCCTTCGGCCTCGCGGTTGGCTTTTTGGGTTCAGGCCACGCTCTGCGGCGCGAGAGGTACTGTCGCCCACGGCGGTAGGGTTGTAAGCTCGTAGCCGCGCCCCGAGACGACTTCCTGACAAGGCGCCAAAGGCGAAGCCGAAGGCGCCGGGCTGACAAGCGAGGGCCGCTAGGCCCGATGCATGCTGACAAGCGGCGGCCGCAGGCCGCAGCGTGCTGACAAGCGGAGCGCGAAGCGCGTAGCGTGCTGACAAGCTTAGATCGGCAAGTATCCCGGGTCTTCGGGAAGGTCGGTTCCGGGGAGGGCGTCGCGGCGGGCCAGGAACCACCTGCTTTTCTCTGTGCTGGGGCCAGACTCCATGGCGGCCTGTTCGAGGCCGGCCCGCAGCTCGTGCAGGAGCGGCGGTCTCTCGCCGTAGGAGACCATCTCGAGCTCGGTGGCGATGGCGGCATCGACAAACTCACCCCAGCGGAGTGAGGCGGGCACGTCTGGCCCGGGTGGCGAGGCGAAGGCGTTCTTGATCTCATCCGGCAGCGGAGCTTGCGCCAGCATCGCGGCCCGCTCCTGGTCGTGGGCGCCACTCTGTTCTTCCAGGTAGCGGCGGGCCGCGAAGAGCAGCAGCCGCGAGGGGACGGTGCGTTTGTTCCAGGAGGCGGCGACCGCATCCCAGTCTATAAAAGATCCAGCATACAGCTTCTGCAAGTCCATAGCGGCATACTAACGCACCAGGCCAGGCGAAGCCCCAGACTGCCAGCACTCCCCCGCTACTCATGGATTCTCGAAGAGCCGCAAAGCGACCCTCTCAAATGCTTACGAGCGAGGGCCCTAAGGCCCGCAGCGTGCTGGCAAGCCTGCTTCGCAAGCTTGCTAGAACCCGCTCGAGTAGCCACCTTCGAGGACGTCGAGGTCGTCCGTGTCCGCATCGGGGAAGTCGAGCTCGAGATCTCCTTGCGTGGCGGTGGCCATGTAAGCGGACCAGATGTCCATGGGCAGGGTCTCTCCGTTAGGCTCCTCGAGGCCGTGGACGCCGACCAGGGATCTCGTACCCTCGGGATAGCCGACCCAGACGGAGGTGCACAGCTGGGGCGTATAGCCGACGTACCAGGCGTCCGCGTAGTTGTCCGTGGTTCCGGTCTTGCCCGCGGAGGGACGGCCAATCTCCTCATCCAGGTCGTGGAACATGGTCGCCGTCCCGTCCTCGACCACTCCCCTCAAGACCTGGTTCGCGACCGCGGCATCGTTGCCCGTTAGCACGCGGCTTCCAGCGATCTCGTGGTCGAATTCCGTCTCGGACTGGCCGTAGCTATTCCTCTCGACGCTCTCGATGGAGTAAGGCTCGCGGTGGATGCCTCCACCGGCGAAGGTCGAGTATGCCGAGGCCATCTCTAGCGGGCTGACGCCCGTACCCAGGCCGCCTATAGCGGTCGATGGGTAGGGTTCCACGGGGCTCGTGATGCCGAGGTCTTCGGCCGTCTCGACGACGTCCTCGAGGCCCACGTCGGCGGCGAGCTGCACGAACACCGTGTTGTCCGATTCCGCCATGGCGTCAGAGACCGAGATCTCCCCCCGCTCTACGTAGTCGTAGTTGTTGATCTCGTAGTACTCGTCCTCGAAGTCGAAGGACAGCCCGCGAGATATGTAGGTGCTCTCGGGGGAGATCTCGTCCCTCAAGGCGGCGGCGAGCACGATGGGCTTGAAGGAGCTGCCGGGCTGGCGCCTGGCATCGAGGGCCAGGTTGAACTCGCCCTCCCGGCCCCCCAGAGCCCTTATTGCCCCGGTCTGGGGCTCCACGGTAACGACGGCCGCGGAAGGGTCATCCGGATGGGGTAGTACGCTCTCCGAGGTCTCAAAGGCCGCGTGCTGCAGGTCAGGGTCCATCGTCGTGTGGATTCTGAGTCCCCCGAGCTGCAAGGCCCGCGGCCCGAGTTTCTCTTCCACGTCGCGCCTGATCTTCTCGAGGAACGGCGTGTACGCAGGGTCTTCGGGCGGCTGCTCGGGGGCGAACGTCAGGGGCGCTGCCACCGCCCGATCGCGCTCTTCGGGGGAGATCATACCCTGTTGTCGCATGAGCCCGAGGACGCTGTCTCTGCGCTCACGGGTTTGCTTGACGAGAACGTCGCCATCCCAGGTGACGTAGGCTGACGGGGCGTGGAGGAGACCGGCGAGGGTGGCCGCCTCCGAGAGGTCGAGGTCGCTGGCGTTCTTGCCAAAGTAGCGCTGCGCCGCCTCCTCCGCCCCGTAGGCGCCGTCCCCGAAGTACACCGTGTTCAAGTACGCTGTAAGGACCCCGTCCTTGGTGTGCTCGCGCTCGTACGTGAAGGCGAGCACAGCCTGGACGAAGCGCCGGCGAAAGGAGGTCTCCAAGCGCTCGTCCTCGGGAACGTAGAGGTTTTTCATCAGTTGCTCCGTAATCGTGGAACCGCCCTCCTGCACCTCCCAGGACCTCAGGTCGGTCCACGCCGCTCGGGCGAGCCCCTCGGGGTCAAAGCCGTAGTGGTCATAGAAGCGCTGGTCTTCGATCGCGACGACCGCCCGGGGGAGATGCCCGCCGAGACCATCGAAGCCGACGGTCTCGCGGCTTTCCACGACGGGAAATTCCCCGATCTTATGCCCGTCCACGTCGTAGACGTAGGAGTTCTCGGCAAGCTCGGGATAGGTCCGGTCGAGGTCGCCCTCGAACTCATTGACGACGAACAGGTACAGGCACGCGACGACAATAACGGCGGACACACCGAGGACCAGAACGAGGTTGAAGAGGGCGCGTAGTCCCCGCACGAAGCGTCCGCGCGGGCGCTTCTTCGCTGTCTTCGTGCTGGTTTCGAAGAAGTTATTCACGGCCCTCCAGCCGTAGTCTACCCCAATCGGGTCCCTGGCGGAAAGCGCCCGGACGCGCAGATGTTAGGATGCGCCTATGCCAGAGTTGGGCTGCACAGTCAGGCGCATCGGGGACTACGAGAGTCGCACGGAGGAGTACGAAGTCGTCTACTCCGTAGGGCAGTCGTCGCCCCACGGGTTGCAGATCAAGTATCAGGCTGCGCGGGCCTACGAGATAAACGCCGCCCTCGACACCGCGGTCGAGTCGGCAAGAGAGGCCATCGCCGAGGACGATCCAGACCAGAGGGGCCCGACGGACGAAGCCCTCTCCAAATTCTCATGGCGCGCGATCCAATCCGCCAAGTACGAAGAGGGCGAATGGACATCCTCCAGCCTGCAGTACTGACCAGCACGGCGCTTCGCGCCTTGTCAGCACGCTCCCTTCGGTCGCTTGTCGGCACGCTCGGGCTGACGCCCTCGCTTGTCAGCAACGCTTCGCCCTCCGGGCTCGCTTTCAGCTTCTTGGTTCAGGCCTAGCTCTACGGCGTGCAACGAACCGCTGCCCAAGGCGGTAGGGTTCTACGCTCGTAGAGGCGCCCCCAGACGACTTCCTGACAAGGCGCCAAAGGCGAAGCCGAAGGCGCCGGGCTGACAAGCGAGGGCCGCTAGGCCCGATGCATGCTGACAAGCGGCGGCCGCAGGCCGCAGCGTGCTGACAAGCGGAGCCCGAAGGGCGTAGCGTGCTACAAAGAGATGAGCTCTCTGAGGGTGACCCGACCCTCGTAGAGGGCTGTGCCGACCACGGCGCCGATCACGCCGGGCGTCATGGAGAGCGCAGCCACATCATCAGTCCCGCGGACGCCCCCGCTGGCCACTGTGGGGATTATTCTGGCTACGTCCGCTGTGCCTTCGAGGGCGGCACCCGTGTCCATGCCATCGCGGGCCACGTCCGTGAACAGGACGGAGGCGACGCCGTCGGCGGCCAACTCTTCCGAGAGGTCGAGGACGGAGACTCCGCTCGACTCGAGCCAGCCGTGCGTCGTCACGATTCCTTCGCGAGCATCGACGGCGACGACGAGAGAACCGCCAGCCTCCTCTACCGCCCTGAGCCGAAGCTCTCTGTCCCCGACCGCGGCAGTCCCCATCACGACGCGATTCGCGCCAACGTCCAGGGCGGCGCGCAGGTCTTCGAGGGTCCTGATGCCGCCCCCCACCTGGAGTGGCACGTCCACGGCGCTCGCGATGCGCGCTATCAGGCCGAGCTGGACTGGCGTTCCAGATTCGGCGCCGTCCAGGTCCACGATGTGGATCGCCGCGGCCCCCTGACGCTCCCACTCGCGGGCGCGCGCGACCGGGTCGGCGTCGTACTCCTTGCTGCGGCCGAAATCCCCCTGCTTGAGCCGCACGCATTTTCCGCCGCGCAGGTCGATGGCCGGATAGACGATGAAGGAGCTGTCCTGCACCGCCATCAGGGCGTGGGCCCGAGTTCGGGTGGTTGCGGCGGACCGTGCCTCGACCACCACTCCTCAGCGGTCACGCCCATGAGGATGTCCTCCCAGAAGCGGCCGCGCGACCAGTGGTTCTCCCTGCGGCGCCCCTCCAGGACGAATCCGAGTTTCTCGTACATGGCCAGCGCTCTGGCGTTGTACTCGAAGAGGTCGAGGTTGATCTTGTGGTACCCGAGGACGGCGAAAGCGTAGTCCAGAAGCAGGGTGCTCGCCTCAGTGCCGTAGCCCCGATCCAGGTAAGCGGGGTCCCCGATCATGATCCCGAATGTCGCCGAGCGGCTCGGCAGATTCTCTCCCCGGCCTCGAAGCGGCGCTGGAGCCGGTCGAGGTTCTCGGGCATCCCGAGTTCGCCGTAGTGGAGGCTGATCTCCGGCTCGAAAAATAGCTCCTGGTAGCGCGAAAGATCCCCCCTCTCTAACGGACGCAGCCTGACGCGGGATCCGCGCAGTAGGGCCCGGCCTCCTTCTGTTGCCACTCTACGCCCCCGCCCACGTCAGGAAGTTCTCGTACAGCTTGAGTCCGGCCCCGCTACTCTTCTCCGGATGGAACTGGACGGCAACCAGGTTCTCCCTACCGGCCGCCGAGCAAAAAAGCACGCCGTACTCCGTCTCGCCGATAAGGTCGCGTACCTTTGTTGGCTCGGGATAATAGGAGTGAACGAAATAGAACGCCTCTCCACCGAGCCCATCGAGAACCGGATGCTCCCGCACCAGAGACACCTCGTTCCACCCGATGTGCGGCACCTTGAGCCTGTCACCCCCGAAGCGAACCACTTCCCCCGGCATAAGACCAAGCCCATCCACGCCCGGCGACTCCGAAGACGCCTCGAATACCACCTGCAGCGCGACGCAGACCCCGAGAAAGGGCTTCCCCAACCGGAACGTCTCCTTGCAAGCCTCATCCATGCCCCGCTCCCGCAGTTTCCTCATGCAATCCCCGAAAGCACCTACGCCAGGCAACACCACGGCGTCGGCGGCGATAACCCGCTCAGGGTCCGGCGTAAGGTCCACCTTCGCCCCCACCTTCTCCAGCGCCCGCGTCACGGAGAGTGTGTTCCCCGCGTCGTAGTCGACAACCGCGACTTGTATTGAGGCATTAGGCATTAGGCATCAGGCTACAGGTTACAGGTTTCAGCCTCCGGTTCGACTCTTCGTCGCCCCGGCTCGGCGACGCCGGAGCACCTGATATAGGTACCGCGTTTCGGGGAGGGCTTAGGCGGATGAGAGGCTGCGCGGCCCACCCCTCACCTGATGCCTGAAACCTGATGCCTGAAACCTGATGCCTGTAGCCTGTAGCCTGAAACCTAATCTACAACCCCTTTCGTCGATGCGCTGCCGCTCGCGCGCGGCGCGATGCCTTCGCGCAGGGCGACGGCCAGCGCCTTGACACCCGACTCTACCTTGTGGTGGGCGTTCTCGCCGTAATGGCAATTGAGGTGGAGGGTGAAACGTCCGTACTGGGTGAAGGCGCGAAGGAACTCGGGGAACAGTTCGACGTCGAAGGTCCCTATCTTCTCCGGCATCGGGCCGAGGTTGCAGGTGAGGTGGCTCCTGGCCCCGAGGTCTACGACGACCGTGGATAACGCCTCGATGAGCGGCGCGCTCGCGTCGGCGAACCGCACGATGGTGCCCCTTTCCCCCAGAGCCTCGTCGAAGGCGCGCCCCAGAACGAGCCCGGTGTCTTCGACCGTGTGGTGGTCATCTACCCACGTGTCGCCCTTCGCCTCCACGGTGAGGTCGATGCCGGAGTGGTGGGCGAGCAGGTGAAGCAGGTGGTCGAGGAACCCTACGCCCGTCGCGACCTCGGCCCGGCCTTCGCCGTCGAGATCAAGGTCGACCCTGACGAATGTCTCAGCCGTCTTCCGCTCCGCAGTGCCCTTGCGCGCCATCTTCCTCCCGAATCTCTAGGGTCCAAGCATTCTAGCGGACAATCGCCTTACGATACCCTTAATTCGTCCGCGTACGGACACTGGCGGCGTGATTCTCGAAGCCTTCGAGGCGGGCCAGGCGTTCCACGTGGGGACCGAGGTCCCGCAGGGCGTCCTGGGTGAAGTGGATGTAGTTGGTTCTGGCTAGGAAATCATGGGTGCCGAGGGCGGAGGCCCAGGTCGCGGCCCCGCCGGAGGGCAAGGCGTGGGATGGACCGGCCGCGTAGTCCCCAAGCGCGACGGGGCTGAAATCTCCCACGGCGACCATGCCGACCGCGTCCAGATCCTGCAGGATGGCCTCGTGATCCTCGGACATAACGTGCGCGTGCTCAGGGGCGTAGACGTTACTTATCCGGACTGCCTGCCCCAGATCCTCGACGCGTACGAGCGTCACGTGCTCCGCCGGCTCGCCGGAGAGGAGTGGCTCGACGGCCGAGATCAAACGCTCGCTCGGGGTGAGCAGGACGGCGGAGGCCCCGGAGAGGTGCTCGGCCTGGGCCATCAGGTCGCGGGCGACGCGCTCGGGGAAGGCGCCATCGTCGGCGATCACGAGCACCTCGCTCGGTCCCTGCGGCGCGTCGATGCCGACGGTCCCGAAGACCTCGAGCTTCGCCGCCGTAACGTAGTCGTTGCCGGGGCCAACGATCTTGTCGACGGCCGCGACGCTCTCGGTGCCGAAAGCCAAAGCCCCAACGGCCTGCGCGCCACCAACGGCGTACACCTCCCCCAGCCCGAGCAGGCCGGCGACGGCGAGAACGTTGGGGTCGGGCAGACCGTTTGGGCCCGGCGGGGTGCAGGCCCTGATCTCCCGCACCCCGGCCACCCTGGCGGGAACCGCAGACATGACCAGCGTACTCGGGTAGGCGGCATGCCCGCCTGGGATGTAGAGCCCGGCGCGACGGATCGGCCGCACGCGCTGGCCCGTCGTCGCCCCGGCGCGGCTCCGTTCCCACGAGCGGTCCATCTCGCGCTCGTGGAAGGCTCGGACGTTCCCTATTGCCACCCCGAAACTCTCCCTCAGGTCGGGAGAGAGTAACTCGACGGCGCGGTCTATCTCGGCCTGCGGTACCAGAATTTGCCGCGGCCTGACACCGTCGAAGCGCTCCGTGTATTCGAGGAGGGCCGCGTCGCCACGGTCGCGCACATCCTCGACGATTTGGCGTGCGGCACCCCGGATCTCCTCGGATAAGAACCCGCCGGGCCGGCGCAGCCAGCCGACTACCTCGCGTGCTTCTCTCCCCCTCGCGTCTAGCGTCTTGACCAAGCTCTCAGCCCCCCTCTATGGCGTCGGCGAGGGCGGAGATTTCCTGGTGGCGCAGGCGGTAGGCGCCGCGGTTGGAGATGAGGCGTGCGGTGGAGGTCGAGATCTCGTCGAGCACCACGAGGTGGTTCTCGCGCAATGTCGTACCGGTAGCGGTGAGGTCGACGATGCACTCGGCGAGGCCGACGAGAGGGGCGAGCTCTATCGAGCCGTGCAGTTCTATGATCTCGGCCTGGCGGCCCAGGCGCTCGAAGTAGCGCCTGGCTGTCTCTGGGAACTTGGTTGCGACCCTGACGACCTCGGCGTGGCGGATGGCCCGCCTGACGTCCTCGGCCCTGCCCTCGGGGGCGGCCAGGATCATGCGGCACCCCCCCGTCCCAAGGTCCCGAAGCTCGACCACGTTGAACTTGTGTTCCTCGAGCACGTCCTTGCCGACGATGCCGACGTCGGCGGCCCCGTACTCGACGAAGACGGGCACGTCGGAGGGCCGGCTGACGATGAACTCCGTGTCCCCCTCTCTGTAGACGAGCCTCCGCCCGTCCTCACGGACGATGCTCGCGGGCAGTCCTGCACCTTCCAGCGCCGATAGGGCGTCCTCGAAGATGGCGCCCTTCGGCACAGCGACGCGTAGCCCGCTCACGAAAGCACCGCTCTCGCCACGGATCGATGATCCGTGAACACGAACTCTCCGGGGGGATCGGCGGGGGCGAGCTTGACGCCTCCGTCGGCGGGGTAGGAGATCCAGGCCGCCTCCACGCTCCTTGCGTACTCCGCCGCGGCCTCGGGCGGGAGGTCCTCCGAGAGGTGCAACACGGGCACGCCGTTGCCCCGCAATCGTCGAGCGGCCTCGATGCCACTCACGTCACCCCCGACGAGGACGAGGAGAGGCTGCGGCCTCTCCCCGGGTAGCACGGAGAGGAGCCTCTCCAGGTAGATGGCGAAGCCGGTCGCCGGAAGCTCCTTCCCGAAGCGCTTGAGGAGGTTGTCGTAGCGCCCACCGTTGGCGATGGTGAACCCGAGGCCCGAGGCGTAAGCCTCGTAGATCGCGCCCGTGTAATAATCGTGTCGCCCTATGAGGCCGAAGTCCAGTATGACCGCGCCCAGAGCGCCGTGCGCCTCAAGGTGCCGCAGTATCTCCCTCAAGTTCTCGAGGGCCGCCCTCGCCCCCCCCACCGCGTACTGCTCGGCCTCGTCGACAATCGATGCGTCCGTCGCGGGGCCGACGAGGCGCGGTATGCCGCGGACCCCGGCGGCTGTATCGGCGGGGAGATCACTCGCGAGGGCGTCGACGGCGACGAGATCCTTCGCCGCGAGGGCGTCCGTCACGGGGGAGGCTGCCTCCGGCGCGACGTGGCGCAGGTAGCCGGAGTAGAAGGCCGACTGGCCTAGCACGACCGCGAACTCCGAAGGGGCCCCGAGGCCGAGGTTCTGGAGTACATCGACCAGGAGCGCGATCGTCGCCGCGTCCTCCCTGGCGCTTGCTGTGCCGACGACCTCGACGCCAGCCTGGTAGAGCTCCGCGCTCTGCCCGCGGCCAACGCTAGCGCGGCGGTATGCGGGAAGAACGTAGGAGAGCTTGTGCGGCGGTGGGCTGCCGGCGAGGCGCTGGGCGACGAGGCGGGCTATCGGGGTCGTCATCTCCGGCCTGAGTAGGAGCATCTGGTTGTCGCGGTCGAAGAGCTTGTAGGAGGCGTCCCGAAGGCCGTGCTCTTCGATCACCTCCGAGTACTCCAGCGCGGGGGTGACGACCTCCCTGAAACCGTAGAGCCTGAAGCGGTCCCTGATTGCGCCCTGCACGTCGAGCAACCGCGTAGACTCGGGCGGCAGCACGTCGCGCGTTCCCGGCGTGGTGGCGAACTTCCTCGGCGTCTCGCGATCCATAAGAGAGGCTATCTTAACCGATGGGCACGACTTTGACGCCAGTCAGGCTCGTGAGCTAACCGGGATCCGAAAGCGAATAGCAGAGGTCAAGACCTCTGCTATTCGCGCACTTCAGCACTTCAGCTAGTCAGCACTTCAGCAAGAAGAAGACCTGAGCGTCGGGACGGCACCCCGAAGGACGATTCATCGCCACGCCTTACGCTGGTATGGACGGAGTACACCAGTTGCTCGAAGCATAGTAGTATGGGCCGAGGGCAAACGCTATCCTCCAGGAAGGGGGGACCTTGAAGAGGACTTTCAGGTACGCTGCGTTGCTCGCCCTGGTTGCCGTTATGGGCATGACTGCGAGCCAGCCCGAGAGCGGCCTCGCCCAGACGGCGGACCCTAGGCCCAACATTCTTTTCATACTCGCCGACGACCTGAGGGCCTCGGACCTCAGATACATGCCCAATACCCGGAACCTCATGGCCGACCAGGGCACGGAGTTCACGAAAGCATGGGTGACGCGCTCGCTGTGCTGTCCCTCGCGGGCGACGACCTTCCGGGGCCAGTACGCCCACAACCATCACGTCTGGGTCAACGTCCCCCCATCCGGGGGCTTCTGGAAGTTCTACGACTCGGGGCTGGAGAGCTCCACCGTGGCAACCTGGCTCGACAAAGCGGGATACGAAACCGTGCTGATCGGCAAGTACCTCAACCGCTACGGCCTGAACCGAAGCGGCGGCTACGCCCCGACCACTTACGTACCGCCCGGCTGGGACGAATGGCACGCCTGGGAGGGAGACTACAACAGCGATACCAGGTACGACATCAACAACAACGGCGACATAGACACCTACCTACGCTCCGACGTGCACGACACCGACCTGCACGCCGATACCGCGGAGAACTTCATCAGGAGCACGGCGGGCGGGGCACCGTTCTTCATGCACCTCTCGCCCAACGCACCCCACGCCCCCTCCTACTCCGCCCCGGAACACGCAGGCATGTTCACCGGCACGGCTCTGCCCAGGCCAAGCTCTTTCAACGAGGCGGACGTATCGGACAAACCAGCGTGGGTCCGAAGCAAACCCCTACTAACCTCGGCCAAAATCTCCGGCCTGACAAACTCTTACCGCAAGCGCCTCAGGGCGCTTCAGTCGGTGGATGAGATGGTGCTCGGCCTGGTGCATACCTTGCAGGATACGGGCGAACTCTCGAACACGTTCATAGTCTTCACCTCGGACAACGGCGTCTACCTTGGTGAGCACCGGCTCGAGGCCAAGGCCGCGGCCTACAACGCGGCGCCCCGGATACCGTTATTGATCCGTGGCCCCGGCGTGCCTCAAGGGGTGGGCCGTTCCCAGATGGCGCTGAACAACGACTTCGCCCCCACCCTCGCCTCGTGGGCGGGCGTAACACCGCCCGATTTCGTGGACGGACGTTCGCTCGAGCCCCTTTTGACCTCCAGCCCTCCGACCTCCTGGAGGAGCGCTTTTCTCGTCGAGCACAGGCGTTCGCCCGAGGAGTACGCCAACGTGCGCACAATACCCAACTACTCAGCGATCAGGACGGGCCGCTACAACTACGTCGAGTACGAAACCGGCGAGAGGGAGCTCTACGACCTCAACGCGGACCCGGCCGAATTGACCAACATCTACAACAGCGCTTCCCAGACACTCATCTCCAACCTGCAAACGAGGCTTGTCGCGCTCAAGAGCTGCGCCAAAGCAGACACCTCGGCGACGTCATGCAAGACAGCAGAGGACGGGAAGTAGACGGCCGAGCAAGCTCGATAACTCGGGTGCCCGGCCGGGTAACACATCCTGGTTGCTTGTAGACACCGAAGAAACGTGTCATGGTTGAACGGTCTGGCACTCGAAGGGGAAAGGGGTCCGCGGATGCTCGAGGTCTGGGGCAGGAAGAACTCGTACAATGTGCAGAAGGTACTCTGGTGCTGCGAGGAACTCGAGATCCCATTCCGGCGCCACGACGCGGGCGGGCTCTTCGGGGGTACCCAAGAAGACGAGTACCTCTCCCGCAACCCGACAGGCCTCGTCCCGACGATCTCGGACGAAGGCTTCGTCCTGTGGGAGTCGAATGCCATAGTGCGCTACCTCTCGGCCAAACACGGGCGCGGCACTCTCTGGCCCGAGGACCCCAAAGAACGCGCCCTCGCGGACAAGTGGATGGACTACCAGCTCGGTACGCTCTGGCCCGCCTTCAAGAACGCCCTCGTCGGCCTGATCCGTACCCCTCCAGAGCGGAGAGATCCGGAGAAGATAGAGGCCTCGGTCCGCGCCACGGCCGAGGTTCTGGTCGTCCTGGACGCGCAGCTGAACGACAACGAGTACGTCGCTGGAACTGCCCTCTCCGTGGGAGATATCGCGCTCGGGTCGAGCGTCTATCGTTGGCTGGAGTTGGACATAGAGAGGCCGGACCTGCCTGCCCTCGCGGCCTGGCACGCCCGCCTCGAAACTCGCCCCGCCTACCGGAGAACCGTAATGGTCTCCTTCGTGAAAGAAGATCCGCCGGACCCCGAAGAGTGACTCTACGGCCTGGCGTACTTGTCGGCCAGCAACTCGTCTACTTCCGTGAACTGCCGGCCGGATCCCTCGAAATGGGCGATGATCTCGGGCAACGCCTGCACCGTTTGCCCGTGGGTGTCGTGCAAGAGGAGCACTTGATCCCTCTGCGTTTTCCGTCTTCTCTGGTCGGAGCGAACGATGCCTCGCACCAACGCTTCGGGATGGCCGCCGAAAAGGTAGTCGCTCGAGTCTATCGTCCAGATGACGGGGAAGAGGCCCTCTGCGCGGACGACCCTCCGAAACACCGGCAGGGCAGCCGAGCCTTCGAAGTAGGGACTACCGTAAGGCGGTCGCATCAGCACCATCGGATAGTGGTACCCGAGGGCACCGTCTACGGCCTCTTGGGTACTTTGCAGCTCGAGTCGCATCTGCCCCGGGCTCAGTCCTGACATGTCAGCGTGGTCGTAGGTGTGGTTTCCGAGCGTGTGGCCTTCCTCTACGATCCTTCGCAGGAGGTCCGGGTGCGCCTTGGCCTGGCGCCCGAGCACGAAGAAGGTCGCCTTCAGGTCGTGCTCTTGGAGCGTGTCGAGGATCAGGGGCGTGGTACGTGGCTTCGGGCCGTCGTCGAAGGTCAGGGCGATCCTGCCGCCCAGGGTCCCGGTCTTGCCGTTGGTGGCCAGGTTGGGGAAAGAGTCCCGGGCTATGGCGTTGTCCCAGACCTGTCCCAGCTCCGGCGGCCGCGGGTCCGGGGGCGCGGGGGGCGTGCCAGCCTCTACGGGCAACACGGACCCCGCAGACATGCGTTCGGGGGAAGAGACGTTGTAGAGCGGCGCCCCGAAGAAGAGAAGCAGAACGAGAAAAAGTGCGAGCACGAACACTACGCGCCGCACCATAAAGCGACGGCGGCGGGCGCGCCGGAAGGCGCCTGGGGCCAGAGGCCGCCTGCCGCCACGTACCCTGTACGCCGTGCTCGTCATATGCCCGTATGTTAACCATTACCGGGGTATGGCAAGGCGAGTCCCCAGATACGGTATCGGATGATCAGAAGGCACGAGATGTCGTGTGCGAGGGGTACTCGAAGACGACGATACGGCCGTCGTCGACCAGGACCCGCCGCTCCACCTCGCGGCCCGCGCGGATTGCGTTCCCTCCACCGTGCGGCGGTGGGAGACCCTTCTCGTCGGGGGAGGGGATCAGGTGTCGTAGGTTGTAGCCCACAGACTGCTGAGTCTCTAGCGCGGTTTGCAATGGGGTCAACCCCGTTGCAAGCATTTCAGCGGTAGTCAGCATTTCAGCTCTTTTTCTTGCTGAAGTGCTGACTAGCTGAAGTGCTGAAGTGCGCGAATTGCAGAGGTCAAGACCTCTGCAATTCGCTTTAGCGCCGGATCTGGGTCACGGTCGGGTCGTAGAAGAGGTCGAGCAGCCAGTCGGCAGCGATCCTGGCGCGGCTCTGGGGGCTCTCCAGCTTGTAGAGGTAGGTCATGCGCCAGAAGAGGGCCGCTAGCTGCCCGCTGAACTTGAAGCCCATGACCTCGTTGACGGCGAACTCGCTCCCGAGCTCGACGAGCTGCCCAAACGACTTGTACCGAAACGGCTCGGGCTCCCCGCCCTCTAGAACGGCGAGGATATTACTGGCGACGGCCACGCCCTCCTGTACGGCAGCCTGGGCGTTGGGGGGCACGGGGGCGCCCTTCTCGTCCACGGTGGCCGCGCAGTCGCCCACCCCCCACACGTTGTCGTGACCCTCGACCCGCATAAACCGGTCTACCGCGAGGCCCTTGCGTTCGTCGTGGGCAAACGGGAGGTCGTCGAGCTTCTTACTCGCGCGGGTGCCCGCGGTCCAGATCACGTTCTCAGATGCGATCTCGCGTCCGTCTGTGAGGATCACCCGGTCGGATTTCACCTCCCTGGCCTTGACGTTGTTTATCACCTGTATCCTGAGGTCGTGAAGCCTTATCTGTGCCACCCTGCGGAGGGCGGGATCTAGCTCCTTGAGTACCTCTTTGTTGGCGTCTATGAGGATTATCTTCGGGCGGTGGGGGTCTATGTTCGGGTAGTCGGGGACGAGGAGCTCTTGCAGGAGGTTGTGCAGTTCGGCGGCGACCTCAACACCCGTCGAGCCGCCCCCGATTACGACGAAGGTGAGCTTGGAGTCGGGGACTTCGCCCCCCGCCAGCGTCGTCTCCTCGTAGCGATCGATGACGCGGTCGCAGATCTCCTCCCCCGCCCCAATGCCCCTTATGCTTATGGCGTGCTCTTCGACGCCGGGGATCCCGAAGTACGCGGGCTGGGCCCCGAGCGAGAGTACCAGGTGGTCGTAAGGAAACTCCCTGCCCGCGGCCGTGACGACCTGCCTCTCGGGGTCCACGCTCTCGAGATCCGCCCGCCGGAAGCTGGCCCCGAGCCGGATGAGCGTCCGGCGCAAGGGCTGGGCCACGTTGTGAGTCTCGACGTCGCCCCCGATGACGCTTGCCAGCATGGGCCAGAAGGTGAAGTAGTTCTCACGGGAGATGAGCATTACGCCGACGTCGTTGCGGTCCCTGGCCAACCTGCAGAGTCTCTCGACTGCGTTGTAGCCGGCGAATCCCCCGCCAACGACGAGCACCTTGTTGGGGAAGTCTCTGTACGGCGTCCTCTCCCAGGCCTCGTATCTGCGTCGCGCCCCGCGGAACAACGTCCGCCGCAAAACCGCGACGCCAGCCGCCCAGCCGCCGGCCACAAGCGCCCCCTTGAGCAAACCGTTCATCGCACCCCTCCCACTCTCTGAGGTTCGTGTTACCAGTTCTCATATACCCATCCCTCTGGTGCTATACGCCGAACCCTGAACCGGCCCGACAGTGCTAGTATGGCGCGCGTGATGATCGACAGGGCAAGCGAGAACCTCAGGCCACTCAAAGAACGCCTGGCGACGATCAAGGACATCCACTCCGCCGCCTCGGTACTGGCGTGGGACAGGCAGACCTACATGCCCGAGGGCGGCGTCGGCGGCCGCGCCGAACAGCTCGCGAGCCTGGCCCGTACCGCACACGAGATGCTCGTCTCACCCGAGACGGGCCGGCTGCTGGAAGTTGCTGGCGGCCGTGAGCCCGGCTCCGACGATGCGGCCCTCCTGCGCCTCGCCAGAAGGGAGCATGATCGGGCGGTCAGGCTGCCGGCCCGTCTGGTGGCGGAGACATCGCGCGTGACGGCACTGGCCGAGGTGGCCTGGATCCAGGCCAGGACCCACTCCGACTGGTCCAAGTTCGCGCCCCACCTGGACCAGATACTGGCCCTTAAACAGGAAGAGGCCGGCTATCTCGATGGCGAACATCCCTACGACGCGATGCTCGACCGCTACGATCCCGGCTCGAGCACAGAACGCCTGGTCGTCATGTTCGACGAACTAAAGGCGGGGATCGTCCCGCTAGTGAGCGAAATCTCGGCCAGACTTGGGGAAGATCGGGCCGCTCCGCTCCGCGGCGCCTTCGACGAAGCCGCGCAGGAGGCGTTCGGGCGTGAGGTCATCTCCAGCTTCGGCTACGACTGGAGCAGGGGCCGCCAGGACAGGGCCGTCCACCCGTTCTGCATCAACTTCGGAGATCCTGGTGACGTAAGAATCACCACCCGCTTCGACCCGGAACTGCTCTCGGTCGGCTTCTTCGCCACCTGCCACGAGGCCGGTCACGCCCTCTACGAGCAGGGTGTCGACCCCTCGTACTCGCGAACGCCCCTCGCTGGCGGGGTCTCGATGGGCGTCCACGAGTCCCAGTCTCGCCTGTGGGAGAACCTCGTCGCCCGCTCCAGGCCGTTCTGGTCACACTTCCAACCGAAGGTGCGGATAGCCTTCCCCGGTGTTCTCGACGGGGTAGACATCGAGACCATGTACAGGGCCGTCAACGCCGTGAGGCCGTCGGAGATCAGGACGGAGGCCGACGAGCTTACCTACGACCTCCACGTCCTGCTCCGCTTCGAGCTGGAGGTGGGTCTCTTCGAAGGTAACCTCACCGTCGCCGACCTCCCTGAGGCCTGGAACGCGAAGATGGAGGAGTACCTTGGCATAGTCCCCGAAAATGACGCGCTGGGCGTCCTCCAGGACACCCACTGGGCCATCGGGTACTTCGGGTACTTCCCTTCGTACACCCTCGGCAACGTGCTCTCGGTCCAGCTCTTCGAGACTGCCCTAAAGGAGCGGCCCGGAATCGTGCCAGGCATGGAGCGCGGCGAGTTCGGCGATCTCCTCGGGTGGCTGCGGGAGAACGTCCACCGCCACGGCAAAAAGCACGAACCGGACGACCTGATCGCACACTCCACAGGACGTCCCCCAGACACAGGTCCTTACCTCCGTTACCTCGAATCCAAGTTCGGAGGGCTGTACGGTCTGAAACTGCTCTAGTCCTTCAGGACTAGAGTATCCTTGCTGCTTCCTCCTGCCGTGGAGTTGACGACGCGCGTTCCCGGCCGGGCGACGCGGGTTAGGCCCCCTGGCATGAGGTAGCCGACGGCGGGGAGCACGAACGCCCGCAGGTCCACAAACACCTCCTCCGTCCCCGTGCCGTCGCCCCTCAGCACGTGGGTCGAGAAGTCGAGCGTCTCCTGGGCCACGAATTGGGTGGGATCTTTGCTTATGTTGCGGCGGGCGGTGTCGATGTCGTCGGGAAGCGCCTCGGGCCCGACCATGAGGCCTTGCGCCCCGTAGCCTTCGCGGGGCTTGACGACCATCTCGGGCAGCCGTTCGAGGACGTCGGCGCGAGTCTCCCCTTCCGTAAGCGCATAGGTCGGCGCGTTCGAGAGGATCGGGGTCTCACCCAGGTATTGTTCGATCATGGCAGGCACGTAAGGGAAGACGGCCTTGTCGTCGGCGACGCCCGCCCCGGGGGCGTTGACGAGGGCGATGTTGCCTTCCAGGTAGACCTTCGCTAAGCTCGGGAAGGTCGGTATCGATATAGTCCTCGTCGAAGCGGCGGTAGATCACGTCCATCCTCCTGCCGCTCTCGCGCGCGTAGAACGAACCCTTCGGATACCCGGCAATCGGCGAGCGTCATCAGCGCTATGCCGCATGCCTGGGCGATCCTGCGGTGCTCGAAGAACGCGGGGTCTTCTCCCCCGCGGGTGACCACGACCACGTCGGGTCTTCGACCCCAGTCAGGGGCCGCGAGCTCGAGCGTCTCGCGCAGCCTGTCGTAGTAGGAGAAGATCTCCATGACCCTGTACGCGTCAAGGACCTCGGGCATCGTCTCCTGCCCGGCCCGCCTGATGGCCTCGGAGTAGGCGACGCCGCTGGGTACGCGCACGTTGTCTTCGAGCACCACGTACTCGCCCGAGGCAAGGTGGACCACGTCGGGGCCGTAGATGTGGATCGGCGGTGAGGAGCCGGATAAGTCGTGTGGTCTGTAGAAAATGCTGCCGCGCACGATCTCCCCGGGAACCAGATCCTGGCCCGCCCCGTACAAGCCCCGCAACCAGGCGTTTATAGCTTTTCCTCGCTGCAAAAGACCCTGCAGACAGAGTCCGCCACTCATCAGCTGCGATAATCGCGGGGCACCCAATCCACGGGCAGGAGGCGTTCGAGGTCCCCGGTCCCGTCGTCGACGGGAAAGGTTGCCCCGAGCTCCCGCAGCCTCCGTCCGGCGAGCAGGATCCTTTTCGTCAGCTCCTCCTCGCCGAGGCCCTTGTACGCCTCGCGCAGCGCCCCGTACCGGTCGCGGAGGGTTCCCGCGTCGTCGTAGATCTCGTTAAAGTATGAAGGCTTCAGTCTCGGTACCCTCCGTCGGTGGTGACGCACCTCCCTCGCCGGCACGCTCCTCCAAGATAGAGGACGCGGCGCGTGCCGTAATCGGCCCGGCGGCGCAAGATAACCCGCCGGGCGACAGCCCACTTTTGGCCAGCGAGGGAACGCGCTGGCGCTTCGTCTTACTCCGTGGCTTGCGGGGGTCTCCCGATCCAGGCTCCGCTTTACCAGAACGTTCACGCCGTAGAGCACGACGCCGCCTCCCAGCAGCAGGCCAGCCAGCCCGAAGACCGACAAGTCATCTATAGCAGTGTAGATCAGGAGACTGCGGAGACCAGGATGCCGAGGATTGGGAAAACGCTGGGCGTGCGGAAGTGTTCGTGTTCCACCTCGTCGCTTCGCAGCGCAAGCACGGAGATGTTCACCATGATGAACGCCATGAGGAGCAGCACCACGGTGGTTGTCGAGAGGGTGTCGAGCGCATCGGGGTTGCGGCCGATGGTGGCGAGGATCGTGAGGACCACGGCGGTGGTAAGGAGGATGGCGACCCAGGGGGTGAGGCGGCTCGGGATGGACCCTGGCGAACACCGCCGGCAATACGCCCTGGTCCGCCATGCCGTAGATGACGCGAGAGGCCATGATCATGTTGATAAGCGCCCCGTTGGAGACGGCGATGAGCGCGATGCCGGCGAAAAGTAGTGGGCGGAAGCGAGAACGGACTCCTCTCGACTACCTCGAGCAGCGGTCCGCTCGACGCGGCGAGCTGTGCCGTCGGCACCACCATCGAGGCGGTGAAGGTGACGAGCAGGTAGATGATGCCGGCGGCGAGCAGTCCGCCGAAGAGCGCCCGCGGGTAGACTCTACTCGGATGCCTCACCTCCTCCGCCACGTTGACGGCGTCATCGAAGCCGATGAACGCGTAGAACGACAGCACCGTGCCGGCGAGGATGAGCCGGTATGAGGCTCCCGCCCTCCTTGAACTCGAAGGCCCTCGCAGGCTCGCCCGTCCCCGTGCCGAGCGTCACGATCCCGATCAGGACGATCAGCACCAGGCCCGTGATCTCGATGCAGGTGAAGATCAGGTTGAGCCTTACCGACTCGGAGATGCCATAGAAGTTGATGAACCCGACCACCACCACGAACACGAGCGCGGCGAGGACGCTCGGCACGGTTATGAACTGAAGAAGGTAATCGCCGGAGAAGGCGAGGCTCAGAACGCTGGCCGAAGTGATGCTGGCGGCCGCCACGGCGAAGGCCACCATGAAGCTCACGAACGAGTTTCTGGAAGGCGTTGTTTACGTAGGTGGCGGACCCACCAGCCCGAGGATACTTGGTCACCAGCTCGGCGTAAGAGGCCGCGGTGAAGATGGCAAGCACAAAGGCGGCCAGGAACGCTGCCCAGATCGCACCACCCATGACCCCCCGACCTCGCCGACAAGCGCGTAGATGCCGGCCCCCACGATATCGCCGAGCACGAAGAAGAACAGCAATCAGGGCCCGATGCCACGCTTTAGATCGGCATGCTCAGTCGCGTGAGATACACGTTCGTCGTCCATCCGCATCTCCTCCCCGCCCCCGGCCGAAACCGCAAGGCCTCCCTGTGACAATCCGGCTCTGTATGTTACAGGATTAGCGTGAAGCATGCTGGGTTCGCCGGATTGTCAGCACGCTGGCTTCGCCAGCTTGTCAGCACGGCGCTTCGCGCCTCGTCAGCACGCTCAGGCTGACGCCTTCGCTTGTCAGCTTTTGGCCGTTGGGGCCACGCCCTGGCGCGTACGAAGTACCGCTGTCAGGAGTGGTCGGATTCTACGCGCATGGCGACGCCCCGAGACGACTTCCTGCTGAAAGCGAGCCCTAGGCGAAGCCGGAGTGTGCTGACAAGCTGCCGTAGGCAGCGTGCTCTCACAGCAAGCTGGCCAGGCGCTTGACGCCTTCCTCGATCTGGTCCGGCGTCACGGCGCAGAAGGGCAGGCGCACGAACCTGTCACCTTCCGTCGCTCCCCCGTCGTCGGGATCGGCGAAGAACGCCGGACCAGGCGTGAGCACGAGCCCGATGTCGCTGGCCCGACCGACGAGGTTCTCGGTGTTCGCGTCTTCAGGCAGCATCACGCTGACGAAGAATCCGCCGGAGGGGATGAACGCCTGGGCGCCCGACAGCTCGCGACGCACCGCGCCGGACATCGCCTTCCAGCGGGGCGTGTACAGGTCCTTCAGCCGCTCTATGTTGGGGTCGAGGAGCCCGCGGCGCAGGTACTCGGCGACGGCTGCCTGGGTGGGAAGCACGGGCGAGAGGTAGGTGTCCTCGCCGAGGGCCATAACCTCAGTTATAAGGTCCTCCGGGGAGATCATGAACCCAACCCTCATGCCTGGACTCAGGAGCTTGCTGAACGAGCTCATCGTGATGACGTTTGAGGGGTCGATCTCGCGCAAAAGCGGAAGGTCCTCGCCCTCGTAGCGCAGCTTGCGGTACGGGATGTCTTCGATCACCCTGAAGTCGTACTCACCGGCGAGCTCCACAATCTTTCTCCGCTTCTGCAGAGAGAGGGTCGCCCCCGCAGGGTTCTGGAAGTCGGGCACGAGGTACAAGAAAGCGGGGACCTCGCGCTCCAGCGCAGCCACTAGCCTTTCGATGCTTATGCCGTCTTCCTCAAGAGGGATGCCGACGGCGCGTGCCCCGCGACGCCTGAACGTCTTGATCGCCCGGTCGTAGCTTGGCTGCTCCGTGAAGACCGCAGCGCCGGGCCGGATCAGGTAAGACGACACAAGGTCCTGCAACTGCAAGGAGCCGTTGCCGATCAAAACCTCCCCAGGCGAGACCCCGTACTCTCTGGCCAACTCCTCGCGCAGCGGCGCATAACCTCGCTGCTGACCATACTGCAAGACAACGCTCGCGTCCTCACGCACCACAGCGTCGAGACACGCCCCCAGCTCTTCCGTCGGGAACGCCTCGGGAGGTGGTACGCCGCGGGTAAAGACAATCTTGTCGCTCGTCGTCACTCGACCAACCCCTCGTTCTCTATCTTCGGGAAAGCTCAATCCTATCTCTTACCCCGCAACATGCGCAACCGCGAATCTCGAGGCAGGCTCACCCTCTGCTCCACCTACAGTAACCTGACCTTCCGGGTTCATAAGCGCTAGAATGGAATCAATATGGCTGAGACGCGCACGATATATCGCGAGTTAGAGATGGTCGCTATCCCGGAAGATGTCAGCGAGCTGGGGATCAAAGCCGGCGTGATGGGGACCATAGAGACCGTCTACAACGACGGCTGGATGCTCGACGTCGAGGTCAGCCGCGAGGACGGTGCGACAATTGGGTTCGTGGACCTGAAGGTCTCGGAGGACGGCTCGCTGAGCGTCGTCGCCTACACGCCTCTAGAGGCTGATAGCCAAGCATACAAGTAGTACCAAATAGGGTGCAGCCCGCTACAGCAGTTCTTGAAAAGGATGCGCCCAGGCAAGCACAATGTGGGGGTGTCTCCGCTCGGCAAATCACGCCACAAAACCCTGCTGATGCCTGAAACCTATTGCCGCAGAGGCACACCCTTTCTGCAACCCGCGTTAGGAAACTTGCTCCATCTCGGGCTTGGGTGTATCCGCGGCGGGTGAGATGTAGGTGAGGCAGCGGGGACCGAGGAATTGTTTGAGCTCGGCGTGCAGGTCCGAGGTGTCGGAGACGCCCCCGATCTTCTCTTCGAGTACACCATCGCCGGAGACGAGGAAGAGCGGGCTCTCCCCCGGATAGCGCCGCAGCAGCCCGAACGCCTCCCGCGCCACTTCCCGCGAGAGGCCAACGAAGGCGCCTGCATCGAGGTACACGGGGTCGGCGCCCGGCTCCAGGTGCAGCTCTTCCATCTCCAGCGCCACGATGCGCGGGATGCCCTCTTTCATCTCGACCTTGCCCCTGACCTTGAGGACGGCGTCTTCGCGCACGCAACCTGAGCACCTGGCGTAGACTCTCGGGAAGACCATTACTTCGGCGAGCCCGCGGGTATCGTCGAGCTGGAGCATGGCCATCATGTCGCCCTTGCGCGTCGTGTTGGTCCGCACCGAGGTCGCGAGCCCCCCGACCCAGACCAAGGCCCCATCTCGGTATCCTTCGAGCTCCGAGACGGTCGTGTCGGTATGCTTCTTGAGCTTGTGCAAGACGGGCCGCAAGGGGTGGTCCGAGACATATAGGCCCAGGGTCTCCTTCTCCCACTCCAGGCTCCTGCGGTTGTCGTCCTCCACATCCGGGAACTCGGGTTTGGGGGGTGTTAGCTCGGACGCGTCGAACATGGAGAACTGGTCCTCGCTAGCCCCTTTGAGCCCCTTCGTCGAGCGCTCAACGGCCTTCGCGTGTACGGCTACCATGGCGGCCCTCGAAGGGCCTGCGTTGTCGAAGGCGCCGCACTTTATGAGGGACTCGAGCGTGCGCTTGTTGTAGGTCTTGGAGTCGACGCGCTCGCAGAAGTCGAAGATGTCCTCGAAGGAACCGTCCTCCCTCGCGGCGATGATCGAATCCACGCAGGAGTCCCCGACGTTCTTGACGGCCGATAGCCCGAAGCGGATGGTATCCCCGACTACTGTAAAACGCCGCCCGCTCTCGTTTACGTCTGGCGGCAGGACCCTTATCTTCATCGCTCTCGCCTCTGCGACGTACTGGGGCACCCTGTCCTTGGTGTTCATTACGCTGCTCATGAGGGCGGCCATGTACGCCTCCGGATAATGGGCCTTGAGATAGGCCGTCTGAAAGGCGAGGAACGAGTAGCATGCCGAGTGGCTCTTGTTGAAGGAGTATCCCCCGGCCTTCTCCATCCAGTTCCACAGCTCCTCGGCGCCATCGGTCGAGACGCCGCTCGACGCGCACCCGGCCATGAATTTGTCCTTGAGCGTTGCAAGCATCGCCGCGTTCTTCTTGCCGATGGCCTTGCGCAGCGTGTCGGCCTCGCCGGGGGTAAACCCTCCCAGCATCTTGGAGATCTCCATGAGCTGCTCCTGGTAGGCCGCCACCCCGTAAGTTGGCTCCAGGATCGGCTTGAGCCGCTCGTCCAGGTACTCGACGCTCTCGGGGTCGTGCTTGCCACGCTTGAAGGTGGGGATGTAGTCCATCGGGCCTGGTCTGTAGAGGGCATTGAGTGCCACCAGGTCGTCGAAGCGGTCGGGCCTGACCTCCTGGAGCATCCGTTGCATCCCACTCGATTCGAACTGGAAGACCCCGAAGGTGTCCCCCCTGGCGAAGAGCCGCAAAGTCTTCTCGTCGTCCAGTGGAACAGTGCGGATATCGGGCTCCTCGCCCCCGCTACTGCGAATGGTCTTTAGGGTCTCTTCGATCACGTCGAGATTCCTCAGACCGAGAAAATCTACTTTGAGCAATCCCAACGCCTCCACGTCGGACATGGGATGCTGGACCATCACGGCCCGCTCGTCCCTCGCGACGCGCTGCAGCGGCACTATGTCGGTCAGCGGTTCCTCGGAGATGACTACCCCGGCGGCGTGGGTTCCCGCGTGGCGGGCGAACCCCTCAATCTCGAAGGCCGTGTCGAGGACCTGCCTCGCAGCGTCGTCCTGCGCGACGAACTGCATGATCTCCCGCGCAGGACCAGGATGCTTCTCCCCGGCGACGTACGAGCCGTTCTCGGGGAGCAGCACGTCCCTGAGCGTGGTGCCGACGGGTTTGTCGGGGATAAACTTGGCGAGCTTGTCGGTATCCGAGTAGGGGTACTGGTAGATCCTGCCCGAGTCCCTGATGGCCGCCTTGGCGCCGATGGTCCCGAACGTGATGATCTGGGCCACGTGCTCGTGCCCGCCGTACTTGTCCGTGACGTAGCGCATGACCTCAGAGCGCCCCGCGACCGAGAAGTCTATATCCACGTCGGGCATGTTGATGCGATCCGGGTTCAAGAAGCGCTCGAAGAGCAGGGAGTATTCGAGGGGATCGAGGTCCGTTATCTCCAGCGCGTAGGCGACGATGGAACCGGCCGCCGAGCCGCGGCCGGGCCCGACCGCGATCTTGCGGTCCTTCGCGTACTTGACGAAGTCCCAGACGATGAGGAAGTAGTCGGCGAACCCCATCTTCCCGATGGTCTCGAGCTCGAACTCCAGCCGCCTCAGCACCTCCTGGGTCCTGGCCCGTCCGCCGTAACGCCGCAGCAGGCCCCGCTCGCACTGCTCCCTCAAGTACTCATCGGCCGTGTACCCTTCCGGCTTGGGGAAGTTGGGCAGGCGCGTCTTGCCGAGCTCGATTCCTACGTCCTCGACGGACTCGACGACCTTGATAGTGTTCTCCAGGGCCTCGGGATGGTCGGGGAAGATCCTGGCCATCTCCTCTACGGTCTTGACGTAGAATTCCTCGCCGGAGAACTTCATGCGCTTGGGATCGTTGTAGAACTTGCCCGTCCCGATGCAAAGCAGTACGTCGTGCATCTTTGCGTCGTTCCTCGTAGTGTAGTGCGAGTCGTTGGCGGCGACGAGCGGGATGCCCGTCTCCTTGTGGAGCCTGACCAGACCCTCGTTTACGCGCCGCTGCTGCTCGATGCCGTGGTCCTGCATCTCCAGATACACGGCGTCGAAGACCTCTGCGTACTCCAGCAAGAGTCTACGAGCCTCATCGGGACGCCCCTCCAGTATCCTTGTCGGCACCTCCGCCGAGAGGCAACCGGAGAGGCAGATGATCCCCCGCCCGTGCTTCTTGAGCATCTCCAGGTCGACCCGCGGCTTGTAGTAAAACCCCTCCAGAAACCCGCAAGTCGAGAGTTTCATCAGGTTCGTGTACCCCTCGGCCGTCCTGGCGATGAGCGTCAGATGGTAGTAAGGAGCCCGGCTCCTATCGTTCCGGTCTGCCGTAACATAGACCTCACAGCCCATGAGTGGCTTTATGCCAGCGTCCCCGGCCGCCTTGTAGAACTTGACGGCCCCGTACATCACGCCGTGATCAGTCAACGCGAGCCCCGGCATCCCCTGCTCTTTGGCGAAGGCGATGAGATCCTTGATGCGGCTCGCCCCGTCAAGCATCGAGTACTCCGAGTGACAGTGCAAGTGCGCGAAAGCGCCGCCCGACGAAACCGCCAATCTGCCTCCCTCAGTCCAGGGTTTCGGCGACGCCCAAAAAGAGCGCCGCCGGCCGCCTTGTTCTCCCCTTAGTTACCCGACGCAAACTACTATAAGGCACCACCCCACGAATTGTCCAGACTCCCTCGACCACGACTTGAACCCTATTTTGCAGGACTTTTCAGGGCCGGCCAGAGGCCGGCCCGCACGCTGGCTGCGCCAGCTTGTCAGCACGCTACGCGCTTCGCGCTCCGCTTGTCAGCATGCTCGGGCTACGCCCTCGCTTATCAGCACGGCGCCTGCGGCTTCGCCTTGGGCGCCTTGTCAGGAAGTCGTCTCGGGGCGTCGCTACGAGCGTCGAACCCTACCGCCGCCGGTAGCGGTTCGCTCGGGCCACAGGGCGGAGCCCGAACCAAAAAAGCTGAAAGCGAGGACCGAAGGTCCGAAGCGTTGCTGACAAGCGAGGGCGTAGCCCGAGCGTGCTGACAAGCGAAGCGTGCTGACAAGCGTAGGCCGCAGGCCGGAGCGTGCTTACTCGTCCTTCCAGAGGAACCAGTTGAGGGCGATTTGGGCGCTGAGGACGGCGAAGAGTAACGCGAAGAGGCCGTGGGCGAAGTCGTGGACCCAGGCGGTGTAGACGACTAGGGCGCAGGAGACGACTAGGGCGGAGACGACGAAGAGGAGGGTGATTCCGAGCACCGCGGCGCGGAGCGCACGCTTGAGAACGCCTTCCCTGCGGCCCGTGCTCTGGGGCAGGTCGGCGCCTCGTGCCACGGGTTCAGTCCTTTTTTCCCGAACTAGATGAGGTTCCTGCGGGCTTCTCTTTGTCTTTCTTGTCTTTCGAGTCCGTTCCCTTGTCGCCGTTGGTGCTCGCCGGAGTCTCCTTGGCTGTGGTCTCTTTCGGGCCCTTCTTGCTGTAGTCGGTCGAGTAGAAACCCGAGCCCTTGAAAGAGATACCAACGGGCTGGAGGACCTTCCTGACGGGGGCGCCGCACTCGACGCAGGACGTCAGGGGGTCTTCGGCCAGCTTTTGCATCACGTCGAAGACGTGCCCGTTTTCACACTTGTACTCGTAGATCGGCATCCAGCCTCCATCTTAAATGCTAACGAGCACAAATTATACAGGCTGGATAGCTTGTTGGTTCTCCTGGCTGGCTAGTCTTCCGGAGGCCGGGTGGGGTCGAGTTCCCCAGAGCCGAAATCTTGCTTCAGGTGCTCGCGCGCAGCCTGCACCAGCTCGGGTCGGGCGCAGATCTCCTCAACCTCCCGGGGGGAGGCGTTGCGCCGCACGTACTCCTCGTTTACGACGTCGCCCAGGTGCGCGCCCTCCCCAATGCGGTGCATGATGTACTCGAGTACCCGCCCCTCGCGCTGCGAAGGCCGGTCTCTGTTGAACAGCCGGTCCCAGAAAGATCTCTTCTCGCTCTCCGGCATGGTTCTCTCCTCGCGTCGATGACGTCCTACGCTGAAGTGTATCGAGTCACGCGTCCCCCGTACAGGTCGGGACATCGTCGGCCCTACCGAGGTATTGATGAGTCCGTCGGCGAGGACGGTCGGTGTCTACGCCCGCGCGTGGGCGCCTACGAGTGACTCGGCGATCTGGACCGCGTTGGTCGCCGCGCCCTTCAGCAAATTGTCCGCGACGCACCAGTACTGGACGACGTTGCCACAAGCGCGCACCCGCCCGACGTAGGTTCCCTCCTCCCCCGCGACCTCCAGCGGCGTTGGGAAGTCGTCCGTGACCTCGACGCCGGACGCCGCCTCGAACGCCTTGAGGACCTCGGTGAGCTCTACCTCGCGCTCCGTCTCGACGTAGACGCTCTCGGCGTGGCCGGTGTGGACCGGGATGCGGACGGCGGTCGCGAAGACGGGAAGGTCTGCGAGGGAGAGGATCTTTCGCGTCTCCTCCCGCATCTTGGTCTCTTCGGTCGAGTGGCCGTCGTCGCCGAAGCCCCCTATCGCGGGTATGGCGTTTCCGACTATGGGCCTCGGAAAGGCATCCTCCCTGCCATTCTCGAGCGCCTCGACGCCGCTGCGCCCGGCGCCAGAGACCGCCTGATACGTGGAGACGACTACCTTCTTCAGCCCGAACTCGCGGGCGAGCGGCGCCAGCGTGACGACCATCTGGATCGTCGAGCAGTTGGCGTTGGCGATGAGCCCGTCGTGCTCCTCCAGCGCCCCTGCGTTCACCTCGGGGACGACGAGGGGCACCTTCGGGTCCAGCCTGAAGTCGCTGCCGTTGTCGATGACGACTGCCCCACGCGAGATGGCCTCACCGGCGAGTTGCACCGCGGCACCTTTCTCACCCTCGGTGCCAGCGAAGAAAGCAAGATCCACCCCCTCGAAAGCCTCCGGCTCAGCAACCCCGACCTCGAACCTTTCCCCGGCGAGAACCGCCGTACGCGCACTCCTGGCCAGTATCCGCAGTTCTCTCACCGGGAAGTCGCGCCTTCTCAACTCCGCGACCAGCCTGTCCCCCACAAGCCCAGCTCCCACGACCGCTACCGTATACCCATCGCCCATAAGACCCTCCCGAGAAGCTGCCTGAAACCTGATGCCTGTAGCCTGAAACCTATAACGCCTTGTGCGCTATGTCCAGCAGGTCCAACACCACGCCGCTCGCTGTGCGTTCCGGGCCGGCGCCAGGACCTCGTACGGTGAGGGTAACATCCGAGTAGCGGCGCGTGCGGAAATCGAAGACGTTCTCGGGGCCGCTTATGGGGCCGAAGGGGCTCTCCACAGGGGTTTCCTGAAGGCCGACCGTGACCCGGCCCCTCTTAGGTATACGCACCAGGTAGCGGAGCATGCGACCCCCTTCTACCGCGAGAAGGCGCGCCGCGAATCTCTCGTCGTGCTCGGGGAGGCGTGCCATAAACTCCTGCAGTGGGACGTCTTCGAGGCCCTCGGGGACGAGTGATTCGTAGGGGATCTCCTCCGGTTCTATCTCCCTTCCCATCATGCGCGCCAGGATGATGGCCTTGCGGGCCACGTCGAGCCCCGAGAGGTCGTCGCGGGGGTCCGGCTCGGCGTAGTGGAGGTCGACGGCCTCCCCCACCGCCTCGGAGAACGACCTGCCCGCCTCGACCGCGCTCATGATGAAGCCCAGGGTGCCGCTGGGACTGGCCTGTATCTCCAGTATCTCGTCCCCCGACTCCAGAAGGCCGCCCATGGTCGAGATGATCGGCATCCCCGCCCCGACCGTGGCCTCGTGCCAGAGGCGGTCAGGGATCATACGCATGAGCTGCCTGTACTGCGCCGTGCTTCCTGAGAGCGGTCCTTTGTTGGAGAGAACGAGATAGGCCCCACCCCTTATACCGAGCAGGTCGAGGTCGAAGGTGCCGCCGTGCACGGCCACGTCCACGACGACCCGCGTGAAGCCCGGCTCGGGCTCCGAGCCAAGCACACCCTCGAGCGGCTCGACGCCGAGTTCGCTTAGAGTGCCGCCCTCCTCCTTGAGGCGTATCGCCCTCGGTAGCAGGTCCTCGCCGACGAGGGCGCCTGACGTGTCCGAGACGGCGCGATACTTGACCTCGATTCCGCGGCGCTGCCGCCAGCGTTTACGCTCTTCCAGCACCATCTGGGCGACGGCCCGCCCCACGTGACCGAGACCGAGCTGAACTATCTCAAGGCGCCTCACGCCACCTCTTCGCCGGCGAATTTTCCGGAAGGGGGGATCAGGCCCTCGTGCAAAGCCCGCAGGGCGTCGAGGCCAACGTCGGCGGCCACGACAAAGACGAGTCCTGCGGCGGCGATGCCAAAATGTTGTACGGGGATGCCAGCCTCCCGCAGGCAACGCCTGCCGCGACCAAGATCCTCGTCTTCCGGAGATCCTATACAGACGACCATCGCCGCGCGTCCTTCGCGGCCGTCGGTGCAGGGGATCTCCATGGCAACGTTTTGCCTGAGCGCGACGCAGCGGACACCGGACCCGGGATCGAAGCCCGTGACGTGGGTACCCGCGCCCTCGGGCGCGAACGTGTTGCGCACGTAGACCTCGATACCGGCCTCCTCGGCGGGCTCCATGGTCCTAGGATGGAGGACCTTCGCGCCGAGGCCGGCGAAGACGCCGGCCTCCCTATAGGAGAGGCGCGGCATCAAGGAGGCGCCGGGAACCAGGCGCGGGTCGGCATCGAGAACGCCATCCACGTCGGACATGATCCAGACCTCCGAAGAGCCGAGCGCCCTCCCGAGCACAGTCGCCGAGAGGTCAGAACCTCCCCTGCCTAGCGTGGTCGTTGCCCCCCCTGGAGAGCGCCCCACGTACCCAGGAACGACGGCGACCAATCCTCCTCGCAGGAGTGGCGATACGTAGCGCGCCGCACGCTCGCGCGTGGAGCCGGCGTCCACTTCGGCCTCCCCGAAGTTCCCGTCCGTGGCTATGGGGTCGGGGGCGACCGCGGAGGCCGGTGCGCCGTGGGCGCTTATGGCGCCGGCCAGAATCTCGGCGGAGAGACGCTCTCCGTAGACTGCGATCTCATCCCTTCGCGCCTTGAGGTTCTCGGAGGGGGCTTCGATGATCTCTTCGAGCTCGCAGAGGAGATCCACTATTCGCCCTTCGACCTCGGGCAGGCGGTCCTGGTCGACGGCCTCGCGCGCCGCGCGCAGGTGGCGCTCGGCGAGCGCGCGCCGGAGTTCGGAGACGGAGGCCTCGTGGGTCTCCTCTTTGAGGGTCCGCCTTACCCAACCGGAGCTCATCCTGGCGTAGCCGAGCAGGGTGTCGGTCGTGCCGCTCATCGCCGAGACGACGACGACCACGGGCCTCTCCCTGGCGGCCTCGGCGGCTATGCGGGCTGCGTGGACGAACTCGGCGCCACCCCCTACCGAAGTACCCCCGAATTTTATGACGAGGGGTCTCTCCAAAGGGCTCACGCCCTGTTCAGCGCTGTATCGAGGTCGTACAGGATGTCGTCGATGGACTCGAGGCCTACGGAGAGTCTCACATAGTCGTCGCTGACGCCCGTGGACTTCTGCTCGTCTACGGAGAGCTGCTGGTGGGTTGTCGAGGCAGGATGAATGACGAGGCTCTTGGCGTCGCCAACGTTGGCGAGCAGGCTGTGCAACTGGAGCCCGTCGATAAAGCGCTTGCCGGTTTCCAGGCCGCCGTCGATGCCGAAGCCGAGGATCGCGCCGAAGAGCCCTTCCCTGTGGTACTTCGCCGCCACCTCGTGCGACGGATGTTCTTCGAGGCCCGGGTAGTTCACCCAGGTGACCCTGGGATGGTCCCGCAAGAACTCAGCGACGGCCTGAGCGTTCGTCGAGTGGCGCTCCATCCTCAAGGGAAGCGTCTCCAGGCCCTGCAAGAACAGGAAGCTGTTGAATGGGCTCAGGGCCGGACCCCAGTCCCTCAGCATCTGGACGCGGGCCTTCAAGATAAACGAGAGCTCGCCGAGCGTCGGGTAGATCTCCAACCCGTGGTAAGAAGGATCTGGCTCCGTGAACCCCGGGAACTTCCCGTTATCCCAGGGGAAGTTGCCGCCGTCCACTATGACGCCGCCGATGGATGTGCCGTGCCCCCCGATGAACTTCGTCGCCGAGTGGACGACGATGTCGGCCCCGTGCTCCAGAGGATTTACCAGATACGGTGAAGGCAACGTGTTGTCGATGATAAGCGGGACGCCGGCGTCGTGGGCCACCGCCGCGGCCCCCTCGATGTCCAGGGTGTTCAGCGCCGGGTTGCCTACGGTCTCGGCGTACACGGCCCTGGTCCGGTCGGTGATCGCCGCCCGCATGGCGTCGAGGTCCGTCGAGTCGGCGAACTTCACGTCGATGCCGACCTTGGGTAGCGTGTAGTGGAACTGGTTGTAGGTACCGCCGTACAGCTCCGCGGCCGAGACGATCTCATCGCCAGCCCCCATGATGTTCAGGATCGTCAGCGCCTGGGCTGCCTGTCCCGAGGCGGTCGCAAGCGCGCCGACGCCCTTCTCCAGAGCGGCAACGCGCTTCTCGAAGACGTCGGTCGTGGGGTTCATGATCCTGGTGTAAATATTGCCCTCTTCGGCGAGCGAGAAAAGGTTCGCCGCGTGCTCCGTGTCATGGAAGACGTAAGAGGTCGACTGGTAGATCGGGACGGCCCGTGCCGTCGTCGCCGAGTCGACTTCCTGCCCGGCGTGCAAAGCCAGGGTGTCGAACCCGAGGTCTCGCTCCCCTACTGTCTGGTCTGTCATTGGCGCTCCCTTCGGTCGCTTAGCTATTAGCTTTCAGTTCTCTTGGTTAGGAACGGTTGTATCGCTTCTGTTAGTTCTGTCCAGTCCTTCAGGAAGGCGTCGTGGCCGCTTTTTGTGTCGATTTCGGCGTAGTTGGCGCTCGCGCCCGCGCTCCTCGCTTTCTCTTCCGAATTCTTTACTTCCTTTGCGGGGAAGAGCCAGTCGCTGGTGATGCCGACGAAGAGGACTTCGGCGCTGATGCGCGAGTACGCTTCTTCTTCGGACTCATAACCGCTCGCCACGTCGTAGAGGTCCATAGCCCTGGAGAGGTAGAGGTAGGAGTTGGCGTCGAAGCGGCCGGTGAGCTCGCGTCCCTGGTATTGGAGGTAGCTCTCGACCTCGAAGCGACCGCCGAACTCGGGGTACAGGGCGGGACGCCCCGCTGGCCTCCTGGCGAACCTCTCCCACTGCCCCGCGGCGCTCTGGTAGGTCATCATCCCTGCCATGCGGGCGATGGCGAGACCTTCGTCGGGCCTCCTTCCCGTGCCGTAGTAATCTCCGTCTTGCCAGTCAGGGTCGGCCATGATGGCGCGGCGGCCGATCTCGCTCATCCCGATCCCCTGCGGCCCGAGAGCCCCCGTGGCGGCCACTGGCACGGCTTTCTCCACGAAATCCGGAAACTCGACGGCCCACTCCAGTGCCTGCTGACCGCCGATGGAGCCTCCCGCCACGAGGGCGAGCCTCCGCACGCCAAGGGTGTCGAGCAGTCGTTTTTGCGCCCTTACCATGTCCCTGATCGTGACCACCGGGAAGCGCATCGCGTAGGGCCTGCGCGTGCCCGGCTCGATAGACGCCGGTCCGGTGCTGCCCGAGCAGCCCCCGAGCACGTTGGAGCAGACGACGAAGTACTTCTCGGTGTCGACGGGAAGCCCCGGCCCGACCATCGGGTCCCACCAGCCGCCGCGTCTGTGCTCCTCGGAGGGACCTCCCGCGGCGTGCGAGTCCCCGGTGAGGGCGTGGACGAGTAGCACCGCGTTGTCAGCGGCCTCGTTCAACTCTCCCCAGGTCTCGTAGGCCAGGGTGACCTCGCGAAGGCTCCCGCCGAGTTCCGGCTCGAACGAGCCTATGGAGTGGTGGATTCTGCCCTGTCGGGCCGGAGCTTGGCTAGCGCCGGCCCCTGGGTCTAGTGTCATACTCGGCAGTAATACAGCCTCCTTCTCTCGCCGGGTCCTACGCCTTCGGCGTAACGCCTTACGCGCAACCCGCTCCGTAGAAGAGGCTGCCCGCCTCTCCCCACATCTTCCAGGACGGTAATGATCGTCCTGCTGGACTTGGCACCTTGCGGCGGTTAGCACCTGCCGCCGGTTGCCGCGGTTTCTCGGGGCCAGTTCCCTCCACCGCTCTCGATGCGAGTTCGCGCTAGGCGTGGATGCTAACCCACCCCAGGTCTTGCAGTCAAGGGCTGTCCCTAAAGCGGATAGCAGTGGTCTTGACCACTGCTATCCGCGCACTTCAGCACTTCAGCTAGTCAGCACTTCAGCAAGAACAACGGGCTGAAATGCGTGCAATGGGATTGAACCCCATTGCACGCTAGCGTCTGACCCAGGGAAAGTGGAGGCGGACTTTGATGTAGCCCTTGCGTTGAATCCTCTTGCCCACGTCCATGCTGCGGGCTACGGCGAGGGTAATGTCCATCCCCGAGGGGTTGCGAACTTCCCGCCCGAACTGGTCCTTGCCTCTGTGATAGTCGCGGAAGAACGCAGCCTGTGCTTGGGGCACGCAGCGCGGAAGGTTGCTCCACATGCTCCTGTCTTTGCCTGCCCGCCAGTAGTTGTCGCGGGTATTCCACGGCCCTGTTTCCTTTACTGGCGCCCGCGTCCTCTTACCCTTACTGACGGGGGTGATCCTGACGCTTCGCCCGTCACTGAACTTGACCTTCCTGTGCGGGAGGGCCACCTCGTATCTGGTGTTCCCCGAGTAGTAAGTGGTCCATACCTTGCACGAAAAGCCCCTAGACGAGGCCCGATAAGTTGCCTCGCTCGCGGCCGCGTACTCCGTGGTCTCCGCCTGCCACTGATCTTCCACCCACGGTCCCAGATCCCCCGCCCTTCCGTAAGGCAAGAGGTCCTTTACATCCGACTTCGTCCTGGCGATGGTCTGCTTCACCTTTTCGTCGAAGTCGGAGTCGGAGATCTTCTCTTTTATCTTCGTCCGGGAAGCTCCCTCGTTGGACTCGACGATCTGCTCGCTCTCGTCGTACTCCCTGGAGAGAACACTATCTTCTCTATGGACGACGTTGAGGACCTCTTGCACCTCGTCGTCGCTCAGGCCGAACTCTTCCTGCAACTCCTCGACGTTTTGATCATCGGACAGAATAAAGGAAAGCACCGGCTTCTGCGGGTCATCGTAGGCAGAGTACTCCTTCGCCGCGACCTCGGTAAGTCCGACCGCCAGCGCTAACCCTCCTCCTACCGCCACGCCTACCACCAACAACACCACTCGCAAGCCCGCAACACGACCCAGACTCAAAGATCTCACGGAGTCCCCCTCCTGATCGCTTCGACGACGCAAATTCTACACACCCGAGAGACCGGTGAGAAGCGACCCTTATGAAGCCTGGGTAACCGCCATCGGCTCGGCGGGGTATCTCCCACAGTTCGTGGATTCCCGTTTCCTCAGGAATGGACGTGTACAGGATGGCCGAAAAGCTGACTGCTGACCGCCAACCGCTCTAGTAGGCACGGGCGAAGACCGCCGTCAGGCCCGGCTTGCCGGAGACGAGATCTGCGCCCTCCTCTTGCTCGAAGGGGAGGAGCCGGATCGTGGCCTTCGTGTCCTCTTTTATCTTCTGCTCCGACTCCTCCGTGCCGTCCCAGGGGGCGACGACGAAGCCGCGCTTCTCGCCGATTATTTCCCTGAATTCCTCGTAGCTTTCGGCCCGCCGGGTGTTTTCTTCGCGGAATGTCTCGGCCTGGCTGAGCATGTTCGCCTGGATCTCCCCCATCAAACCCTCTAGCCTGATGGCCAGCTCCTTCCGGTCCACGAACTGCTTCTCCCCAGTATCCCGACGCACCAGTACGGCCTGACCCTTCTCGATGTCCTTCGGCCCGAGCTCCACGCGCACGGGTACGCCCCTCAGCTCGTGCTCGTTGAACTTCCAACCGGGCGAATGCTCCTCGTCCAGGTCAACCTCCATGCGGAGCCCGGCGTCCTTCAGCTCTTCGTAGAGCGCCTCGGCCTCGCGGCGGACCTCTCCCTTATTCTTGCCGCGCCAGATGGGGACCACGACCGCCTGGGTAGGAGCTATCCTGGGCGGCAGCTTCAGGCCCCTGTCATCGCCGTGCACCAGGATCAAACCTCCTATGGTCCGCGTGGAGAAGCCCCACGAGGTCTGGTAAGGGTAAACCCTGTCCTGCTTCTCGTCCAGAAACGTGATGTCGAAGGCGCGGGCGAAGTTTTGCCCGAGGTCGTGGCTGGTCGCCGCCTGCAACGCGCGCCCGTCGCCCATCAAACCCTCGCAGGTAAATGTCTCTACGGCCCCAGCGAAGCGCTCGGAAGGGCTCTTCGCGCCGGTAAGAACCGGCATCGCCATCGCCTCGTAGAAACAGTCCCTGTAGACGCCAAGCATCCGCAGCGTCTCCTCGCGCGCCTCCTCCGCAGTTGCGTGAACGGTGTGGCCCTCCTGCCAGAGAAACTCAGCGGTTCTCAAGAAAGGACGGGTTACCTTCTCCCAGCGCAGGACGTTGCACCACTGGTTTATGAGAATGGGCAGGTCTCTGTAGCTCTGGATCCAGTTCCTGTAGAATTCGCAGATGATGCTCTCTGAGGTGGGCCGGATCGCGAGCCGCTCCTCCAGTTCCTCCCTGCCCCCTATGGTGACCCACGCAAGCTCGGGGTCGAAGCCCTCGACGTGCTCGGCCTCCTTCTTGAGATAGCTCTCGGGAATGAGCAAGGGGAAGTAGGCGTTCCTGTGGCCCGTCGCCTTGAAGCGGTCGTCGAGGTCGCGCTGGACTCGTTCCCAGATCTCGAACCCGTAAGGCCGGATCGCGAACGTGCCCCTCACAGGCCCGTAATCTGCTAGCTTGGCCATCCGCACAAGCTGCAAATACCATTTGCTAGGGTCCTCGCTCTTCTTGACCAGCTTCTCGACCGCTTCGGTCATCCCGACGCTCCTCTCTGTTAGCACGCCTGCTTCGCAGGCTTGTCAGCACGGCGCCTGCGGCGCCTTGTCAGCACGCTCAGGCTTTCAGCCTTCGCTTGTCAGCACGCTTCGGGCCTTACGGCCCTCGCTTGTCAGCTATTGTTTTCGCTTCTAGGTGATCGCTTTTCAATGGTAGGTGAAGTTTTCGAGGAAGGCGTAGCCCAGGAGTGTCGCCAACAGCAAGGCGCTGGCAGCGACGACCACGATGTTCCACAATCCAGGCGTGACCCTGACCGTGCTCACGATGGTGCCGTCTTCCCTGCTGACGTCGAACCGCATTACGGCATAGATGTTGAGCGCCAAGGCGACGCAGAGTCCACCAAGAAAAACGACGGGTGAGACCAGGTTGAAGACCTCCCGCCGTCCTGCGACAGACAGCACGGTCTCCAGGGGATCGAACAAGAACCCTACTCCCAGCCCGTACTTCATAAGCGACGCCGAAACGAAGTAAAGCGGGGCGAGAAGGAGTACGAATCCGATAACGGCGAGCCTGCGACTCTGCATTACTACCTCCCTTTGGTTGGTGCGGGGAATAATTCTCTGTGCCACCACCGTCCGTACCAGGTCCACGATCGTGCGCATCCAAAGGCGTGCGATTCCGCCGTTCTCGCCCCGCTTTACCCTGTACAGGTCCCCGAACGCCTGCTCCATCTGCTCTCCGTACTCGCGCCGGAACTCATCTGGATACGCCAGGAGCAACAGCCTGTAGACACGCTCGGAACGAGACATCAGGGGCCCTCGGGCACAGAGGATCCGCGACCACCAAACAGCTTCCTGGCGCGCGCCGTCTCTACGAGGCCGGATAAGCGTTCCGCCTCGGCACCCGCCACCCGCCGGCCGAAGTCCGTGATCCTGTAGTACCGGCGCCGCTGGTCGTCTATCGCAGAGCGGTCGTCCTCGACGATCAAGGCTCTGGTTCCGGGCCTCATGTTTCCTCCGTCCGGCGCTTTTTCAGCGGTGACTCGGCCACCGTATCACAGCCGTCCTGCATCATAACCGCCCTTCTTAGGAATCGGATAAGAAGTCCCCGAGGAACCGCATAAGTTCTAAGGCGATTCTTATCTTGGCTTCAGGGTCCCCTTACCACGCAGCGGGATACTTGGGGGAGTTAGAGATCAAGCGATGAAAGGAGACGAAGTGAAGAGGCTTATCATGGTCCCGGTATTTCTGGTGGGGGCCCTGACATTGGCGGCCTGCGCCGCACAGACTCAGGAGCCACAAGTCGACGATTCGTCAAGTACCGACAATCGGCCCAAAACGGTCGTCGTCTATCGAGATGGAAGCGATGCTGAGGGCCAGTCCAATCGTCAGACCGCGGCGGAAGAGAACGACAACAGCAGCCAGGGTGGCAAGAACTCGCAGGAGGCCCGCACCCAGAGCGGCGGGGGCATCATCGGAGAGGGCGACGACTCGTACGACACGGACGGCCTCGACGCGGACGACAACATGCACAGCGGACAGCAGCTTCCCGACGACTTCCCGATCCCAGTACCGGACACGTATCAGGTAGAGGCCGTGGGCGAGGCCGGGAACGAGACCGCGGTAATCCTCAGAGTCCCCTCCGGCGTAGACGCCTACAACTACTACAGGCAGGATCTCGCAAACGCGGGCTTCCGCGTGGTGGACGAAGGGCGTAACCAGGGCGGGTTCTTCGACGCCGAGCTGGAGTTCTCCAACAACGCGCTGGACGGCAACATCGACTTCGACGGCGATAGGGTCGAGATAGACCTAGAGCGCTACTAGAGAGGGCAGCTATCGGGAGGAGGTCCGCGAGCCTGAAAGCAAGAAGAGCACACTAGCAGATAGGAGACACCACTATGAAGAGCAAGATGATCCTCGCAGCCGGCGCCCTGGCCGCCGTCCTGACCGCCGGGACGCTCGGCGGTGGCGCTGCCATCGCCCAGGACTACGGAGAAGATCGCTTCTTCGAAGGCAGCCTGAAGGCCCCGGCAACGGACCTCGAGAGCGACTTCGCCGAGGACCGCGAGCTCGAAGGTCTCGCCAAGGTCGAACGCGTCGGGGCCGAGGAGGCGGCTCTCAAGGAGATCCCGGGTGAGGCGACCTGGACCGAGATAGAGGACGAGAATGGCTACGTGGTCTGGGTAGTGGACGTGACCGACATCGAGGGAGATCGCCACGAGGTGACGGTGGATGCCGGGAACGGCGAGGTGTTGGCGAGCGAGCTCGAGGAGCGGGCAGGCGAAGACTTCGGCGATGCAGATGACGACTTCGATGACGATTTTGACGACGACGATAGCGACGACCAGTTTGACGATTAAGTGACGGGACGACATCAAGACAAACTGCGGGCAAGAGCATGAGAGCAAGGCGGGGGTTCCTTCGGGAACCCCCGCCCCTCTTTTCACCCAAAGTCGGAGAAGGGCCGGGGCGTAGCAGCCCCGTCCTTCTACTAGACTTGGCCGCTGGCTTCGCGGACGGAAGAGAAGCCGTTACGGACGGCTCCCCCAGGAAGGATCGAGGGCGCCCGTACCGTTGTTGGCAGTGACCAGCACCCCCCTTCCCCCGTCTGCGGCGATCTTGTAGATCGCGGCGGCTTCGTCGGGACGGTCCGGAGCGGAGTAGTGCGTGTAGGCTATCCTCTTGCCGTCGGGCGAGTAGGAAGGGTCTAGGTCTTCCTCGTTGTTGTTGGTAAGCGGGAAGGGCCTTCCCCCGGTTACCTTTATCTTGCGGATCTCGGTGTCTTCGTTCCTCGTGTCCTTGGCTGCGTAGGCTATCCTCGTGCCGTTGGGCGAGTAGTCGGGATAGTAGTCGTACGTACCGTTCTTGGTGACGTTGAACCTCCCTCCCCTCCCGCGGGCGTCGATAGTGAAGACCTCCCAGTCGGTTCGGGTGAGGCCCGAATAAGCAATTCTCGTGCCGCTGGGCGAGTAGGAGGGGCCGAAGTCCAGCTTATCGTTATTCGTGAGGTGGAAGGAGTTCCCTCCGGTTGCCATTATCGTGCAGATCTCCAAATCGTGTCCGTCGGAGCACGAGTAGGCTATCCTCCTGCCGTCGGGTGAGTAGGCAGGATGGAAGTCGTCCGAAACGTTGTCGGTGACCTGGAAGGGCCTCCCCCCGGCTACCTCTACCGTATAGATCTCCGCGTCGTTTCCGTCGGAGGCCGTGTAGGCTATCTTCGTAGCGTCGGGTGAGTAGGCAGGGTGTTCGCCCCTCCTAACCTTGGTCTTTACTCCCCCGGTGGGGTTGATCGGGTTGATCGTGTAGATGATGCCGTCGGAGGCCTTGTAGGCTATCCTGCCGTTCTTTCCCGGGAAGACCGCCTCGGCCTTCTCCCCGGAGAACGCTACTAGCAAAGCCACCACGCATGCCCCCAACACCGCAGCCGCGATCATCAGCGGCAGATAGAGCGTCCGTCTTCTTGCCACGCCTCTCCCCCTTCGTTTACGGGGCTCCCCGTTACCCCACGTTTTTGGACAATGGCAGTATAACCCCGAAGGGCTGGGGGGGCGCCTATGGACGGCGTGCCTCCTCTCGGGCGCGTTGCTCCTGTTATACGCTTAGGAATTCTTGGCGAGGTCTGTCTATTTCTTGGGCTCCAGGCGCTCCTTGCCGACGTAGGGTACAAGCGCATCTGGGAGGGCGACGGAGCCGTTCTCTTGCTGGTAGATCTCGAGGAGTGAGATCAGGGCCCGGCTGATCGCAAGGGCTGTGCCGTTGAGAGTGTGCAGGAGCTGGGGCCGACTCCCTTCTTTTCGGTAGCGGATCGCGAGCCGGCGGGCCTGGTAGTCGGTCGTGTTCGAGGTGCTCGTCACCTCCCCGAACTCGTCTCGGCCGGGCATCCAGGCCTCCAGGTCGTACTTGCGGTAGGCGGCACCGCCGAGGTCGCCGGTGCAGATGTCCACCACGCGGTAGGGCAGGCCGAGTCCCTGGAAAATACGCTCCTCTATATCGACCATCTCGTCGTGAATGGCTTCGGACCCTTCCGGAGTCGTAAACGCGAACATCTCGACCTTGGTGAACTGGTGGACCCTGTAGAGACCGCGGCTGGCGCGGCCGTGCGAGCCCGCCTCCGTGCGGAAGCAGTGCGAGAGGCCCGCGTAGCGCAGGGGGAGATCCTTCTCCTCGACTATCTCTTCCGCGTGCTGGCCTGCGAGCGTGATCTCGGCGGTTGCAATAAGGGAGAGGTCGGAGTCTTCGACGGAGTAGATCTGGGTTTCAGGCCCGCGCGGGATGAACCCCGTCCCGACGAGCATCTGATCCCGCGCCAGGTCCGGTGTTATGGTCGGCTGGTACCCGCGCTCCATGATGATGTCCATCGCGTAGCGGATCAGGCCCAGCTCCAGCAGAACGGCGTCGCCGCGCAGGAAGTAGAACTTGCTCCCAGTGGTCTTCGCCCCAGCGTCGAAATCTATGATCCCGAGCACCTCGCCGATCTCCACGTGGTCCCTCGGCCCGAACGAGAAGTCCGGTATCTCACCCCAGCGCCGGATCTCGACGTTCTCCGTATCATCTTTGCCAATTGGTGAGTCGGGGTGGGTCATGTTGGGGATCTTCGACTGCTCGTCCCGCAACCGCCCCTCGACCTCGTGTAGTTCATCTTCTTTCGAAGGCAGCCTCTCCTTCATGGCCCTGGACTCCTCGATGAGCCTCCCCCGCGCCTCCTCGTCGCGCTCCCCGCCGATGCTTTTGGCCATCTGGTTCTGGCGCTGCCTGAGCTCGTTCAGCTCCTGAATAAGATTCGAGCGGCGGTCGGCCAGTTCCACGACAAGACCAACGTCGGCCTCGACGCCACGATTCCTCGCGTTCTCCTCGACGGCTTTCGCGTTCTCGCGGATGAATTTCAGATCAAGCAACGTGCCTCCCTCTTGTAGCACTTCAGCACTTCAGCACTTCAGCACTTCAGCTTTTTGCTGACTGGCTGACAAGCGAAAGTCGTAGGCCGAGGCGTGCTGACAGGCTCTGATGCTATTCTAGCTTGCCAGCTCTTCGAGCGCGCTGTTCTCAGTTCGGATGCGGACGAAGAGCAGCGCGGCGTTGAGGAGCGAGAAGACGATCGCGGTGATCCAGGCCCCGAAAATGAGGGGGAAGGTCAGGACTTCGACGGCAACGACGACGTAGTTGGGATGCGGGAAGTAGCGGTAAGGGCCGCTTCTGACGAGTTTGGTGCCAGGAACGACGAGAACGCGTACGTTCCAGTACGCTCCGAGCGAGATGATCGCCCAGTACCGCAGCGGCTGGACGAGCAAGAACGCCGCGAGCGGCACTGGCCACCACGCAGGAATCACGGGCCCACGCAGGAGCCCCTCCAAGAGCGTCGAGACCAGCCACAACGTATGAATGGCCACCATTACAGGATAATGCCCCGCCCCATGCTCGACCGCCCCCCGAGCCCGCAGCCGACCCTCGTTCCGCCGCGAATACCGCAGCTCCAAGAGACGCTGGAGAGCAACAAGCGCCACACCCGCAATCAGTAACACGACACTCAAGTAACCCACCGATACGCCACAAAAAGCTGACTAGCTGAAATGCTGAAATGCTGACCGCTCAGATGCTGACGGCCTGCGGCCGTCAGCATCTGAAAAACACGTGCTCCGCGGAGAAGCCGGGGCCCATGGCGGAGAGCACGCCGAGGTCGCCCTTCGCAACCTCACCGCTCTCGAGGAAGCGTTCCAGAATGAAGAGGACCGTGACGCTGGACATGTTGCCACAGTCGCGCAGCACGTCCCTGCTGGTGGTGAGCCCGCCCGCTTCGAGTTCCAGTACCTCTTCGAAGGCGTCCAGGACTTTGGAGCCGCCGGGATGGAGCACGAAGTGTGTAATCTCGTCGAAGTCGAGGCCGAGTGAGGAGCAGGCTTCTTCCAGGTTGTCGCGGAGCTTCTCGCGCACGATGGTCGGGACGCTCTTGGAGAGTTGCACCCTGAGGCCAGTCTCGACCAGGTCCCAACCCATGACGTCCTCGGTGTCTGGCCAGGTGGTGCTGTAGCTTCCGAGAATCTCTGGGCCCGAGGTGGCTCCGATCAGCACGGCGGCGGCGCCGTCGGCGAAGAGAGCCGTGGAGATCAGGTTGCTCCTCGAGCGGTCACCCCGCTGGAAGGTGAGGCCGGAGAGCTCTACCGCGACGAGGAGGACGAGCTGGTCTGGATAGAGGCGGGAGTGTTCGGAGGCGCGGGCGATGCCCGCTGCCCCGGCAGAGCAGCCCAGGCCCCAGATCGGGATTCGGCGCGTGTGGGTCGAGAGGCCGAGGCGGAAGATCAACTTCGAATCGAGAGAGGGCGTCGAGAGGCCCGTCGTCGAGACGAAGAAGATGGCGCCTACCTCCTCGGGACCCGCCCCTACCCTGTCTAGCGCCCTCCTTGCGGCCTTCTCGGAGAGGTCGAGGGCGTGCTCGACGTAGAGGGCGTTCTTCTCGGGGAAGGTGTGGTCCTGCTCGAACCACTCAACGGGCACGCAGAAGTGGCGGTTCTCGACGTTGACATTGTCGAAGATCGGGAGCAGGCGCTCGAAGTCGCCGTTCCTGCGCGAGAACATGCCCCTGGCGAACACCTTCGCCTCCTCCTGGCCGACGCGGTGCGACGGCAAGGCGGTGGCGACGGAGAGGATTTTCGGGTAGTTCCCCATCAAGGCTTCCCCAACCGTGTCTCCGCGGCCGGGCCCGAGGCAGTCTCCGGGTCTGATTCAGGGGTCTCGCAAGTATTACGGAAGACGTACTGCGAGAGGCGCTTGCGCTGGCGGCTGGACCAGTCGATCGTGGGCCGCTGCTGGTCCCTTGGGACATACCCGAGCCTGTAGACGGCCATCAACTCCAGGTCGTCGGGGACCTCAAAGAGCCTCTTCATCCGTTCCCAGTTCTCGGGGATCTCCATCGGCGTCGAGACGAACTGGATGCCCATGCCCAGCTCCGTCGTGGTGAGCCACACGTTCTCGACGGCCGCCCCCATCCCGAAGATTGAGTAGAAACCCGAGAGTTCGCCGGGGCGGTACTCCGTCTTGTCGAGGAGGACAGCTAAAAGGAGCGGCGAGCCCGCGACGAGCTTCCTGTTGTCTTCGCCTAGAGTTCTCGGGACGCCGAAGCGGTTCATCACGGCCTGGCCGGTGTTCGAGAAGATCTGGCGCGAAAAAGGCTTGAGGACGGCGGGCATCTGGTCGAAGTGGATGCCGTCGCGCTTCTCCTCCATCTCGGCCTCCGAGAACCGAAAGTAAGGCCTGTAGCGCTTCCAGAAGGTACCTTCTTCCAGGAGCTGCGTCATGCTCTCGCCACTTATCCTGGCGACCTCTTCGATGGTCTCGCGGTCGTCGGCGAGCACGAAGCGCCAGGGCTGGCTGTTGAAGTGGGATGGGGCCATCGCGGCGACCTCGACGAGCAGGCGCTGGTGCTCCTGCCTTACGGGGTCTGGCAGGAAAGGACCGTTCGTGGTCTTGCGTCTCTTGAGGACCTCCAGGAAATCCAAGTCAGCCTCCTAAAGCATCCATACTAAGCCGGTAGCGTAGAAGATCAGGGCCCCGCCAGCGAGCGCGGCGTGACCCGGCGTCCCCGCCCTAACCCGCGGCAGCACGGCGAAGAGCCCCAGGACGGGTAAGAGCGCCCAGCGATAGGGCGCGCCCTGCAAAAACCCCACGCCGGCGGCGAGGGCGGCCGATGCGAAGGCCGCGAAGAACAGGGCGTGGTGGAGCCAGCGGAAGGGCTTCGTGTCCACGATGCGAAACTGGACCATTACGCCAAGGGCGAAGTTCGCAAGAAAGAGAACCATCGCGGCGTAGAACATCAATGCTCGCTCCTCGGGCTCATCTTTGAGGGTTATAGCACAGGCGCGGCCCGCAAACGCGAAGGGGTCACGTCCCACCGGAGTCGAGAGCGGACTCTGGTGCTAAGATTCGTAGTTCGACGGACGTTACCTGTACTAGGGGGCGAGATGGCGGAGAGCCGCCCGGAGGCTTACATAACGGGGATCGGGGTCATCACCCCGATAGGGATCGGGCGCAAGAGGTTCTGGACCTCGCTGCTGGCCGGCGAGAGCGGGGCAGGTCCCATAACCCTCTTCGACCCCGAAGGGTTCGACGTCAGGATCGCCGCCGAGTGCGCGGACTTCGACCCGGAGAGCTTTATGGACCGCAAGGTCGCGGCCCGCACCGACCGTTTCGGGCAGATGGGCCTCGCCTCGGCCAAGCTCGCCCTCGAAGACGCGGGGGCTTGGGACATGCTCAACCAGAACCCCGAGAGGGTTGGCCTCATCCTCGGCAGCGGCATCGGGGGCGTCACCAGCATGGAGATCACCCAGGCGACCATAGACAGCAAGGGACCCTCGCGCGTAAACCCCTTCTCCGTGACCAAGATCATGCCCAATTCGGCGGCTGCCCACGTAGCCATCCAGCTCGGCGTGCAGGGGCCTTCGATCTCAGGCGCGCTCGCCTGCACCTGCGGCACCGACATGATGGGCCTTGGTTTTGACCTGATCCGGCGCAAAGACGCAGATATCGTGCTCTGCGGCGCCTCCGAGGCGAGCCTGACGCCCGTGATAGTCGCCGGCTTTATAGCGATGCGCGCGATGAGCCGCCGCAACGACGACCCCGAGGGGGCCTGCAGGCCATACGACGTCGACCACGCTGGGTTCCTTATCGGGGAAGCTTCAGCGGTGATGGTCCTGGAGAGCGCCGAGTCTGTAGAGCGCCGCGGGTCCGAGCCCTACGCGAAGATCACCGGCGTAGGGCGCACTACCGACGCCTACAACCTCACGGACCCCGACCCCAAGGGCTTCGGCATCATGCGAGCCATGCAACTCGCCGTCTCGGACGCAGGGCTCGACGGAGATCAGATCGGCTACATAAACCCCCACGGCACGGGCACCGTGGCTGGCGACGGCCCGGAGTCGCAGGCGATGGCCGCCATCAACCCGGCCGTCAAGGTCTCCGCGACGAAGTCCACCCTCGGCCACTCACTCGGCGCGAGCGGCGCCGTCGAGACGGCGGTCTGCGCCCTGGCCATGAAGGAACGGACGATCCCCCCGATGAGGAACCTCACAGCGGTCGCGGATGGCTGCGCCGACCTCGACTACGTCGTCGACGACCCGCGCGAGGCGCCTGACCTCGAGGCCGCCCTGTGCGCCAACCTCGGCGTCGGCGGCCACAACGCCGCCGTCGTACTGGAGCGAGCCTGAGCAGCACTAACATCCACGAAGTCCCCGGGGACCTGCCCGTGCCACGAGACGACGGCGCCTCCGACCATCTGCCGGGGATGAACCTCCCATCCATGTCCCTGCCTTCTACATCCGGCGATCCCGTGGACCTCTCGGCTCTGACGGGTACCACGGTCGTGTACTGCTACCCGCTTACGGGCCGGCCTGACCGCGAATTACCTCAAGGATGGGACGAAATACCCGGCGCCAGGGGCTGTACCCCCCAGTCTTGCGCCTTCCGGGACCACCACGCGGAGCTACAGGATCTCGGGGCACGCGTCTTCGGCCTGAGCACCCAGGATAGCGCCTACCAGCGCGAGGCCGCAGGACGGCTGCATCTTCCGTTCGGGTTGTTGAGCGACGAGAGGCTAGAGTTTACGGAGGGCCTGAACCTCCCGACCTTCGAGGCCGAAGGTAAGACGCTCGTAAGGCGCCTGACCATGATCGTGGAGAGCGGGGAGATACTGAAAGTCTTCTATCCCGTGTTCCCACCCGGCAGGAACGCCGAAGAAGTGATCGGCTGGCTCTCAGAACGCAGCGCGAGCTAGAGAGGACGTGCAGATGAACCCCGTTGCGACCTACACTCCTCAAGAGAGGCTGGCGGAGCTGGAGGAAATCCTCGCCCCCCGTGGAAGCGCGCTCGTCGCCTTCTCGGGCGGGGTCGACTCCTCGCTCGCCCTCGCCGTGGCGGCGCGGGCGCTCCCTAGAGAGAGGGTCCTTGCCGTCACGTCGAACAACGAGACCTACCTGCCATCCGAGCTCGACCTGGCGCGTGAGTTCGCCGAGTCCCTCGGGGTCGAGCACCTGGTGGTCAACACCCGCGAGCTCGACGATCCCAACTACGCGAGCAACCCCACGAACCGGTGCTACTTCTGCAAGAGCACGCTCTACTCCGACCTGGCCAAGCTCGCGAGAGAGAAGGGCTACGCCTGCGTCGCCGACGGGGCCAACAAAGACGATGAGGGCGACTACCGTCCTGGCCGAAAAGCCGCCAGGGAGCTCGGGGTCGTCTCCGTGCTCTCCGAAGCCGGGATGACCAAGGCCGAGGTGCGGGAACTGGCGAAATACCTCGACTTGCCGACGTGGGACAAGCCGGCGCTCGCGTGCCTGTCGAGCCGGTTCCCTTACGGGCAGGAGATCACGCCAGAGAAGCTCTCCCAGGTCGCGCGCGCCGAGGAATTTATGCGTAGAGAAGGCTTCAAACAGGTCCGCGTCAGGCACCACGGGGAGATAGCCCGCCTCGAGGTCGGCCCCGACGAGCTCGAACGCGCCTTCGCCATGCGCGAGGAGATCTCCGCCGAGCTCCTCGACGCCGGGTTCCTCTACGTCACCCTCGATCTCGCCGGCTACAAGTCGGGTAGCCTCAACGCGGGCCTGAAGAAGAACAAGAAGACCCTACCCCTCATCTCGTCCTAGCTCATGAGCAACGTCGAAGGACCACTGCTGGCCCTCACCCTCATCTTGATGGTCGTGGGGCTAGTGGGGAGCGTGCTGCCCGGTCTGCCCGGCGTCACGCTCATCTTCCTGTCGGCCCTGCTCTACGCCACCCTTACGAACTTTCAGAGCGTCGGGGCGGTGATCCTCATCGTCCTGTTCATCTTCGCCGCGCTCGCCTTCCTCACCGACTTCTTCGCCACCTCGTACGGCGCCCGCCGTTTCGGGGCGAGCAACTGGGGCACAGTGGGCGGTGCCGTAGGAGGCATCGCCGGCGCCCTGATCGGGCTCCTCTTCCTCGGCATCGGCTCCCTCTTCGGCCTCATCGTCGGCACCATCGCGGGCGTCTTCATCGGCGAATACCTGAGGCGCGAGCGCTACGGCGACCGTGAAGAACAGGTTCCGGCAGAGCCCGACTGGCACCGCGCCTCGCGCGCGGCCGGCGGTGTCATAGTAGGCTACCTCGCCTCAGCGGTCGTGCAAGGCTTCCTCGGACTGGCAAGCGTCGTAATCTTCGTGCTCGCTCTGGTCTATTAGCACGCTCCGGCTTCGCCTACGCTTGTCAGCACGCTACGCCCTTCGGGCTCCGCTTGTCAGCACGCTCAGGCTAACGCCTTCGCTTGTCAGCCCGGCGCCTCCCTCCGGTCGGCGCCTTGTCAGGAAGTCGTCTTGGGGCGCGGCTACGAGCGTAAACCCTACCGCCGTGGAAGGCGATTCTCTCGCGCAGCAGAGCCGGGCCTGAACAGAAAAGCTGAAAGCGAGGCCGAAGGCCTTAGCGTTGCTGACAAGCGAGGGCCGTAAGGCCCGAGCATGCTGACAAGGCGCGAAGCGCCGTGCTGACTAGCACCGAAGGCCGAAGCGTGCTTACTCTTCCTCGTGGCGTTGTTCGCGGAGGAAGCCTTCGAGTTCCTGGGCGAGATCGTCGCCGGTGGGCAGGTCGCGCGGGCCCTGATCGAGCTGCGAGTCGAAGCGTTCTTCGAGCATCTTCACGTAAGAGGAGAGGTCCGAATCCTGGGAGACGGCCACGGAGACTTGCTCCTGGTAGGTCTCGGCCGTGCTTTCGAGCTCGGCGGTATCGACTTCCATGCCGAGGAGGCCCGAGAGCTTGTCCAGGAGGGCGAGGGCCGCGGGGGCGGACGGGACGGCGGGCAGGTAGTGCGGGACCGAGGCCCAGAAACTCACCGAGGGCAGGCCCCCGTCGGCGCACACGCGGTGCAGGACGCCGGTGATGCCCGTCGGTCCCTCGTAGCGCGAGGCGGAGAGGCCTAGAGATTCGACCAGGGTAGAGTCCTGGGAGTTGGCCGCGACCGAGACGGGGCGTGAATGGGGCACGTCGGCGAGCAGGGCTCCCATCGTCACCACGAGCTCGACATCGAGCGCCTTTGCCAGCTCGACGACCGCTGCAGAGAAGGTTCGCCACCGGAAGTTCGGCTCGGGTCCGGAAAGTAGGATGGCTCCGCGGCCGCCGGCGGCTTCCAGGCTCGCTTCGGTTGCGGAGAGCGTGTTCTCGGGCCATTCGATCTCGCGCGTCACGCCGTCAACCAGCCTGACCTGGGGCCGCGTGGTCTGAAAGTCGAAGAACTCCTCGACGTCGAAGCCCCCAAAACGCCGCGCCTCCCACGAACTCGCCAGGGCCCCGACGGCGACGCTCGCCGCGTCGGCGGCGTCGTTCCAGCCAGTGAAGCCGGCGATGAGGACCGGCCGCTCGAGCTCGGGTTCGAAGTCGATATCGATGTGTCGTATATCCATGGAACAAGCTTACCACGCTGCAAGGCCCGATCCTCAAAGCGAATAGCAGAGGTTTTGACCTCTGCTATTCGCGCACTTCAGCCGGTCAGCAAGTCAGCACTTCAGCAAGAACAAGGGCTGAAATGCTGAATGCTGACTAGCTGAAATGCTTGCAATGGGATTGAATCCCATTGCAAGCTGCTGTCAGACGAATGAGCGGTCCAGGCTCAAGGCTTCTACCAGACGACGCAGGTACTCGCGCTCGGGGATCTCACGCGCCCCGAGCCTGGCAAGATGGGAGTTCTGTATCTGGCAATCTAGAAGCGAGAAATCCCGCTCCCTCAAACGCTCCACTAGGTGCACGAAGCAGACTTTGGAGGCGTCTCTCGCGTGGGCGAACATCGACTCTCCCATGAACGCCCCACCTAGAGAGACGCCGTAGAGTCCCCCAACGAGCTGGCCTGCTTTGTAGGCTTCGACGCTGTGGGCTTTTCCCGCTCTGTGCAGCCGGACGTAGGCTTCGACTATTTCGGCGTTGATCCAGGTCTCCTTCCTGTCGGCGCACGCCCTTATGACGGCGTCGAAGTCCTCGTCCACGCGCACCTCGTAGGTGCCCTTGCGGATCACGCGCCCCAGCGAGCGGGAGACGTGCAGGTCCTCGAACTCCAGCACGCTTCGCGGGTCCGAGCGGTAGAACTCGATGCGCCCGTACGAGTCGGCCATCGGGAACGCGCCAGCCCGGTAACAGGCCTCGAGTATCTCCGTCGTTAGCTGCATGAACGTATGGTACAGGCGCCAGGCTCTCAACCGGGCCTAGAACAGGGGCCCGATCTCCCCCACAGCCTCCCCGTGCAGACCTCGCACGGTGGAGACCGAATCCTCCACATCGACGCCCATGCCTTTTATCGTGGCGAGCGCCGCGGGGCGCACCGCCCTCTGCGAACCATCGGATATCTTCAGCGCCAGGCCCCAGCCTTCCATATTTCCTACCGCGAGCACGGCCTCAGCTCCACCCTTGACGAGGAGGTCCGTCCGCTCCATCAGCTGAGTATCGAAGCGTCCCGTGCCCGCGACCATGAACGGGTGGGCACGCATCGCGTCCCTTATGCGCAGGGCGGCGCCCGCGAGCTTGTCTGGCAGCTCATCGCCCGTGGCGATACGGGCGAGGCCAATCGCGAAGCTTTGCAGTGGCAGAGCGAAGGCGGGGACGCCGCAGTTGTCGCCGGCCACGAGCACCTCGTCTTCGCGCAGGCCGCACACTTCGGCTATCAGCCCGAGGATGTTGCGCTGGAGCGGGTGGCCCGGGTCGCGGTAGGAGAGTGTCTCGTAGCCTTCGTGGACGCAGACTGCGAGCATACCGGCGTGCTTGCCCGAGCAGTTGGAGTGGATCGGACGCGGCTCCTCGCCGCTGCGGGCCAGCTTCGCAGCCTCGGGCCGGTACATCGGCGGATGGGCGCCGCTCTGGAGGTCGCTCTCTGAGAGCCCGGCCTTCTCCAGGATAGACCTGACCGCGGCGAGGTGAGCCTCCTCGGCGTTGTGCGAGGCGCAGGCGACGGCGAGTTCTTCGTCCGTCAGGCCGAAGGCGTCGGCGGTTCCGGAGAGGACGAGCGGGAGAGCCTGGAACGGCTTGGCCGCGGAGCGGGCGTAGAAGTAGGCTTCGGGATCGCCGACGCCTTCGAGTACGTTGCCTTCCGGATCGCAGACGACGAGGCGCCCACGGTGGACGCTCTCGACGAGCGCGCCGCGCCTCACGGCTACGAGCGGGGTGGCGTCGTCCACGATTGATTCATTCACCGGAGAGACGGATGATATGCAGGGACAGCAGATCGTGGGCCACCCTCATTCGGCCCATCGCCACGGAAAACTCGCCGCCTGCCAGGTACTCGCGACCCTCCCTGACGAGGGCGCGTAGCTTCTCGAGTAGTTCATCGTCCTCGCCGCCCGGGCTCTCGCCTCGCACGCTCGCTTCGACCATGCCTAGCATAATGTCCACCCTTGGGCTCGCCGTCCACATCGCGATTATGGCGATGTCCATGTAACTGTCGATCCTGAGCAGGTGCGCCGTCCTGAGCGCCGCGCCGGCCCGGTTGGCCGCCTTCAAGGAAACCACCGCCTGATGTTCTCCGAGAGTATCCCCGGCAGCTCCCCGTCAGGCACCCCCGCGACCTCGGCCGAGGCCAGGATGGAGTGGAGCGTCGAAGGCAGGTCGCCGTAGGGTAAGTCCGACCCGAAGCAGATTCGGGATGGGTCCATAGAGCAGCACAACTCGTACAGGTCTTTCGCCTGCACAACGGAGGTCTCGAAGAGCACGTTGGGGTGGTCCCCGAAAGCTCGCGTAGCGGCGAGCACCTCGACCATCGCTGTGTGGCCCAGGATCAGGCGCAAGTCGGGGTTAGCCTCGACCGTCGGCAGAAGAGGCTCGACGATCCGCTGCATGGCGAAACCGGTGTGTATCAGGACCGGCAGATCCGCCTCAGCCGCCATCCCGAGCAGGCGCACGACCTTCGGATCGTCCAACTCGAACTCTTGCGATACCGGGTGGAGCTTGAGGCCCATGAAGCCGCGCTCGACGCAGCGCCCGAACTCCCCGTCGTAGCCGAGGTGCGGGTTGAGGCGGAAGAAGGGCACGAACGAGGAGGGGTACTCCTCGTAGGCGTTCCAGACCACATCGTTCGGCCCCGAGTAGTCGTCGCGGGCATTCGGGTCGTTCAAAGGGAAGACGATGCTTTTCTTGATCCCCGCGGCCTCCATGTGGTCGCGCATGCCGTCGGCGGTCATCGTGCGGCCGTCCACATCGACCCCGATATGGGCGTGGGCGTCGAAGATCTCGACGCCGGCCGGGATCTTGTTCTGCACCCACGACCACACGGAGGCCATGGCCCCGCTCGTCAGTGCGTCGATGTGGTGCACCGTTTTCAAAGTGACCGCCGATCCAAGCTCGAATTAGAGGAATAATAGCCGTGAAATGTTAGCAGGGGGGATTCTCCGTTAAAAGTGAGCCTCAGAGGGTCCTTCAAGAACCTTCGTTGCGTTGCAGGGTGAGCACCGAGACGCGGGGGCCGTCTACGCTCTTGACCTGCATGGTAACGCCGTCGGCCTCGACGGTGTCGCCGGTCTCGGGGGGACGTCCGAGGGAGCCCAGGATGTAGCCACCTATCGTGTCGAAGTCCTCGTGGGGAAGGTCGAGCTCAAAACGGTCGTTCACGTCGATGATCGGGATGCGGCCGTCGACGGCGTAGAGGTTGGCGCTGATCTCCTCGATGGCCGGCTCGTCCTCGTCGAACTCGTCCTGGATCTCCCCGACCAGCTCCTCGACGATATCCTCGATGGTGATGAGCCCCTCGACGCTACCCCACTCGTCTATGACAATGGCCATCTGCAACGTCCGCGTCTGGAACTCCTTGAGTATCTCCTCGATGCGCTTGGTCTCGGGGACTACCAAACACTCCCTGATAATCGACCTTATGTCGAAGTCATCCGGGTCCTCACGGGCGGCCCTGAAGAGGTCCTTGACGTGCGCCGCGCCGAGGACGTGGTCCAGGTCCTCTTCGTAGACGGGGTAGCGCGTGTAGCGGCCGTTGACCGCGGCGTCGGCCATCTCGGAGAGCGAGGCATCGCTCGCGATCGCCTCGATGTCTGGCCTCGGGACCATGATCTCGCGTGCCACCCTGTCTCCGAAATCGAAGACGTTGTTTAGGTAGTCGCGCTCCTCCGGATCGAGCACGCCCGATGCGGTCGAAGAGGAGATCATGATCCTCAATTCTTCCTCTGAGTGGGCCTCCATCTCCTCCCCGAGCCTGATTCCCCACGGCCTGAGCACGAAGTTGGTCGAGGTGTTTACCACCCAGACCACGGGGTTGAGCAGTAACCTGAACGCGTTTAGAGGACGGCTGATCCAGAGCGAGACCCTCTCGGCCTTCTGGATAGAAAAATACTTGGGCGCCTGCTCCCCGAAGACGAGGTGGGCGTAGGTTATGGCCGCAAACCCTAGCGCGACGGCGATGATCCCGACCGCGCGCTCGTTCGTGATCCCGACCGCCTCGAGCAGGGGTCGGATGAGGTGCGAGACGGCCGGTTCGCCGACCCAACCGAGCGCGAGGGAAGCGACGGTGATCCCGACCTGGCACACGGAGAGGTAGGAATCGAGGTCGCGCAGCGTCTCGCGTACGACCGTCGCCCGCGCACTTCCTTCCTGCTCCAGTTGCACGATGCGCGACTCCCGAACGCGCACCAGCGCAAACTCGGCGGCGACGAAGAAAGCGTTCAGGCCAACCAGAACGAGGGCCACAAAGAGGTTAAACGAGGATAAGAGGGGTTCCTGCACTTCTACGCGAGCCAACCGGGGCTACTAGGGCCACGGGGTTTTCGTCGGTGGTGTTTAGCGTGAGGTCTGTTCATCCCGTTACGAGACGGATTATACAGCAGCTATCCTCCCGCACAAACGAAAAGGGCCCGATCTTGAGGATCGGGCCCTTTTCGAGCTGGTCAGCTAGTCAGCAATTCAGCAAAAACAATAGGCTGAATTGCTGAAGTGCTGACCGGCTGAAATGCTATCTCAGGCCATTCCCTCGGCCTCATACTCGCGCAGGAAACCCTCGAACAGACGCCTGTGACCCTGCTCGTCGCGCAAGACGTCGATGACCATGTCCTGCGTGACGGGGTCTACCCCCTCGGTCTCCTCGACGATGCGCGTGTAGTGGTGGATGGCACCGTCTTCAGCGTCTATGACGCCCTTTATGACATGTACGATGTCGATCTGGTCCCCCGGCGGCTGCAGCTTGTCCTGGACCGCCTTGAAGTCCATCGAACCGGGCACCACGCCGTAGAGTTCCTTGATGCGCGCCGCAAACTGCTGGGCGTGAGCCAGTTCTTCCTGGATGTCTACCTCTATGTTCTCCTTGACCTCCTGGGCCCTTACACCGTCCGGGTTGACGGAGTTGGTGACGTAGTTCATCACCGTCTCGAGCTCCATAAAGTAAGCCGTCTTGAGCAACTCGACGATGGCCTCGCGCCTGTCCGCCAACTCTTGTGAAAGGATACCCTCGCTACTGCGATTGGTCTCCATGCTTTGTGACCTCCTTCTAAGCGGGTCCTACCCTCAGAGAATGTACCCGCGCACCCCCCGGCTAAACCCCCTACCCCTCCTGCAGCTTCGGCTCGGTGCGGGCCTCCATCGCCGCTTCCACGCACTCCTCGGCGTCAGCGCCGGTCGAGGCCGTGACCCCGGCCGCGAAGGCCCCTTCGACGAAGGGTGCATCGACCAACGTAACCTTTTCGCGTTCGTCCGGGGAGAGCATCTCGAGCACGGTCTCCGCGGAGAGGACGGCGCTGCCTAGATCCATGAACACGAGCACCTCGTCGACTTCAAGGTCGCGAATGGCGGCTTCTATCCTCTCCGGGTCCGTGCCGAAAGTGCCATCGGCGTCGCCCCCGACGGGCGAGATCTCGACCTCACCGGCCATCTGCAACACCAGCTCCGCCGTGCCCTCGGCGATCTGCTTGCTGTGAGAGACGAGCACGATCCCGACCATCAGGAGGAGCCCTCCAAAGCCCGCGCAGCGGCATCGAGAAGCATGTAGGTGGAGGTGGCCCCGGGGTCCTGATGCCCCTCGGCCCTGGCCCCGAGGTAGCTGGCTCTCCCCCTCCTCGCCCTTATAGGGACCGTCGCTTCGGCCCCCTCCTCGGCGGCCCCGGCCGCGGCCCTGAGCACGCCAGCGACGCTCCCTCCGTCTGCGGCCTCCCTGGCGGCCTCGACCGCGGGCTGCAGGGCGTCGACGATCGTCTTGTCCCCCACCTCCGCCTTGCCCCGCTGCTTTATGCCGCCGAGAGCGGCTTCGAGGGCTTCGGCGGCGTCTTCCGCGGAGACTTCCTCTTTGTCCCCGAGCGCCGTCGAGGCGCGCAGGAAGGCGGTGCCGTAGAGCGGCCCTGCGGCCCCGCCGACCTTGGAGATCAAGGCCATGGACACGGCCTTCAGAACGTCGGCCGGCGTCGCGGGGTCGGCATTCTCCAGACGCTCGAGCGCGGCCTGAAAACCCCTGTTCATGTTGTTGCCGTGGTCTCCGTCCCCTATCTCGGAATCCAGTTTCGTCAGTTGCCGCCTGTTCTCCTCCATGGCGGCGGCCATCTCCCTGATCACGTCGAGGGTGGCTTGCGTATCTTCCAATTTCTACTCCTCCGGTTCGCCGGGTCGTGCCCTTACCCACACGCTGACAAGAGTACATCCGGGCTCGCCGCCCGCGCAACGGGACCGCATTCGAACTGCCGGCACACCGAAGCCCTCCCATCCGTCAATCCCGCGCAAGCGGGAATCCACTGGACGCCCGCACGCAATGCAGTAAATTTCCGGCCCACCAACCACACCTCGACCCCTCCTGATGGCTGAAACCTGTTGCCTGTTGCCTGAAACCTCGGTTGACACCCGTCGTCTCAAGCCCTATCCTCGCCGCAGATACTGGGGGTGGCAAGGAATTGCTTCAAGGGGTCGAGGCAACGGGTAAGATCGGCGGCCAAACGCCACGGCGACGCGGCCGCCTACGCACCTCGTATTGCTCGCAAATGCTCTTACATGTACGAGCTGTGGATGGTGGCGGAAGAGGGGATTCTTGATGCGCAGACGGATTTCTCGTAGAGGTTTCCTCAAGATGACGGGGGCTGGTCTCGCCGGGGCTTCGCTGCTCGGCGCCGCCGGTTGTGGTGGCGGGTCGGCGTCTTCGGGCTCCTCGGGCGGGGGCATGTGGAAGCAGTTCGCGGGGACGACGCTCAACTTCGTCTCCGAAAACACCTCGCCCACCACGGCCATCGCCGCGAACCTCAATCCCTTCAAGGAACTGACCGGCATCGACGTCAACGTGTTGCAGCTGGAGTTGGGCGCGCTCGTGCAGAAGGTCGCGCTTGACATCGGATCTGGCGAGGGCGCCTACCAGGTCGTCTACGCCGACCCCTACCAGATCATGGCCCCCTATCACGAAGCCCTCGCCGACTTGAACGAGTTCAACGCCGACGAAAATTTGCCATCGATCCCGAAGGGCACGGACGACTTCATCCCGACCCAGCTCGCCGCGGCCGGGCGCTTCGAGAACGAGGAGAACCTCTACGCGCTCCCCTACGACTGTCCGACCATGATCTGGATGTACCGCAAAGACCTCTTCGACAAGCACGGCGAGAAGATGAGCCAGGACCTCGGCTTCGACCCGACGCCGTCGCCGGAGCTGACCTGGGAGCAGTACTACCAGATCGCCAACTGGTTCAATGAGAACCAGGACGAGGTCCCCTACGGCACGGGACACCAGGCCAGGCAGTACGACTCCCTGATGTGCGACTTCTCCAACATCCTGTGGTCCTACGGCGGCGACTACTTCCACGAGCCCAAGGTGGGCAGCCTCGGGACGGCCGAACCTGGCCCGTGCACGCTCGACGAGCAGGAGGCGCTGGAGGCCGCCGAATTCTACAAGAAGTTGCTCTCCATAGCGCACCCAGGCAGCGTCTCGTGGGACTGGAACGCCACGGACGAGGCTTTCAGGACTGGCCAGATCGCGATGACGCCAAACTGGCACGAGTTCGCTGCCGTCGACCAGGACCCGGCCGAGTCGACCATCGTGGGTAAGATCGGCTACTCGCCGCTCCCCAAAGGCCCGGTTAGAAACGCCAACATGTGGGGTGGGACGGGCGTCGGCATAAACGGCGCTTCGCCCATCAACGAGCAGAAGGCAGCCTGGCTCTTCCTCGTCTGGGCGACCTCCCCAGAGACGATGCTCATGGGCATGAAGAGCGACGTCGGGGGCGGCACCCCGACGCGGGGGTCCCTCTACGAACTACCGGAGGTGAAGAAGGCGATGGAACCGCCGTCCAATATGCCGAATTTGCTGACCTACGACGCCGTCTCGGAGGCGTGGAGGCCCGAGAACATCGGCCTCAGGCCAAAGATCCAATCCTGGAACGAGTGCGACACCGCACTGTACACGGAGGTCTCCAAGATGCTTGCCGGCCTGAAATCCCCCGAGGAGGCGATGACTACGGCGAAGCAGTACTTCGACGACGCCCAGACGAGGGTCGAGAACCTCGCCGCGAGGCCTTGGGGGGTCGCGTAGATGGCCGCCACACAGACGGAAGGACGCGGATCTTCCAGTAAGAGAGCTTCCGGCGGGGGTGGACTCTCGCTGGAGATGAAGATGCTCCTGCCGGTCTTGCTCCTGCTCGCGGTACTCTCGCTCTTCCCGTTCTTCTACATCATCTGGATGAGCCTCAACACTGTCTCGCTCATCAACGGCATCTCCTTCGACTTCGCCGGGCTCACCAACTGGACGAGGATGTTTACGGACGTGATCGTCGGCGCGGCGTGGGCACGGGCCGCCCTCTACTTCGTCGCCACCGTCGGCCTGGAGATGATCCTGGGCGTAGCAATCGCCCTGCTCATCCACGAGCTGGTCTGGGGCAAGAACCTGGCGCTCTCACTAATCCTGCTTCCGATGTTCATGGCACCTGTCATCGTGGGGCTCCTCGGACGCTTTCTGACCGACTCCTCCTACGGGCTCTACGCTTTCGCTTTGCGCGAGCTCGGCATCTTCGAGAAGGACATCCTGGGCACCAGCAGTTCCGCGCTCGCGGCCGTTATCCTGATGGACGTGTGGGAGTGGACTCCGCTCATAGTCCTTATAGTGCTCGCTGGACTAGCCTCGGTGAACCAGTACGTGATCGAAGCCGCCAAAGTGGACGGGGCGAACTATTTGGAGAGGCTACGTCACATCGTCGCACCCTCCATAGCTGGCGTGGTCATAGTGGCGCTGCTCGTCCGTTCGATGGACGCTATCCGCTACTTCGACATCATCACCGTAACTACCAATGGCGGACCGGGAAACACGACCAAGATCATCCCAATAAGGCTCTACGAGACGGCTTTCCGCTTCTTCGACCTCGGCTACGCCGCGGCCATCGGGCTAGGGATGCTGGTGTTCTCGATCCTGGTTGCCAACGCGTTCGTCAGGATTCTGGAGAGCAGGGGGCTCGCGAAATGACGGCATCTTCCTCGAACCGCGGCATGGGCAAGCAGGTCATACTCTACGCCATCCTCTTTCTGGTCCTGCTGTGGACGCTCGTCCCGATACTGTGGATGGTCCTATCCTCGTTCAAGCCGGGCGTGGCCCAACTCTCGCCGACGCCGGTCTTCTTCTTCAGGCCGACATTGCAACACTACACCGCACTCTTCACGGGCGGCAACCTCGGGGCCTACTTCATAAACAGCGTGCTCGCGGCGGGCATCTCCACGATCATCGCGGTCAGCCTCGGCACTCTCGCCGGCTACGGACTCGCGAGGAGCCACTTCAGGGGCAAGCAGCACGTGGCGTTCTGGATCATCTCTACCCGTATGGCCCCGATAGCCGCTATCGTATTGCCGCTGTTCATCCTGTTCCGTTACGTAAACCTGCTCGACTCGATCCCTGGCCTGATCGTCGCCTACCTCACGTTCAACCTGCCTTTTGCCATCTGGATCATGAACGCCTTCTTCCAGGACCTGCCACCATCCCTGGAGGAGGCCGCGATGGTCGACGGCGCCTCCAGGTTCCAGGCGTTCTACCGCGTGGCCCTACCACTGGTCACACCAGGAATCGTGACGACGGCCATACTTTGCCTGGTCTTCTCCTGGAACGACTACGCCTTCGCCGCGACCTTCGCTGGCCCCAACAGCCAGACCCTCCCCATAGCCGCCGCCCAGCTCAACACCCAGACGGGCCTCAGCTGGGGCCAACTCACGGCCATAGGCACCATCGTCGTGCTCCCCATGATGATCGTCGGCCTCGCCGTCAGGCGATACCTGGTAAAGGGCCTCACGCTCGGGGCGGTAACGGGAGAGTAAGTGTCGCTCTAGAAAGGAACCCTTCCATGCAAAACAGAGCCGCGGTCATGCACGGGACCCACGACGTGAGACTAGAAGACGTACCAGTACCCGAACCCGGCCCGAACGAGGTCCTCGTCGAGATCCGTGCCGTCGGCGTCTGCGGCTCGGACGTCCACTACTATGAAGAGGGCCGCATCGGCTCTTTCGTAGTAGAAGAGCCGCTCATACTCGGGCACGAGTCGATGGGGACCGTAGTCGCGCTCGGAGAGAATGCGACGAAGCACGAGGTAGGCGACCGCGTCACCCTGGAACCAGGCGTCCCCGACGGGACCTGCCGCGAGTGCCGGACGGGCCGCTACAACCTGTGCCCCAACGTGCGCTTCTTCGCCACGCCCCCCATCGACGGCGCCTTCACCAACTACGTCAGCATCAACGAAGACTTCGCCTTCTCGTTGCCCGACAGCCTCTCGGACAACGCTGGCGCCCTGATGGAACCATTATCTGTCGGGATCTGGGCCTGCAAAAAGGCTGGCGTAACGGCTGGCGACCACGTCCTCATCACTGGTGCAGGGCCGATAGGGCTTTTGGCCATGCAGGTCGCCTTCGCCCAGGGCGCGACCGAGGTTACGCTCACCGACGTGGCCGACGAGCGGCTGGAGATAGCGAAGCGACTCGGCGCGACGCGAGCCCTCAACGTCGCCGAGGAGCCGTTAGACGAAGCCGGCGTCGAGGCCGACGTCCTGATCGAATGTTCCGGCAATGAACGGGCCCTGGGTGACGGCATCCGCCGCGTCAGGCCAGCGGGCGTCGCCGTGGTAGTCGGGATGGGCCCGAACGAAGAGACGAGCGTACCTCTCGCGTTCATCCAGACCAGCGAGATCGTACTGACAGGTACATTCCGCTACGCGAACACGTATCCGACAGCTATAGACCTCGCCGCGACGGGTAAGGTCGACCTCGACGCGATGGTTACCAGCCACTACGGCCTCCCCGAGACCGAGGAGGCTCTGCAAGCGAGCGGCAAGGACCCAGCCAACGTCAAGCCAATGGTGATCCCGAACGGCACGTAGAAAGGCTTCAGGCTATTCAGGCTCCAGGTTTCAGGCCGCAGGATCGCCGGAGCCCATCGCTCGCCCGTTAGACCAGCGAGCGATCCGAATAAGGTAGACGCCTCCGCGAGCCATCCAAAACCCTGCTCATACCTGAAGCCTGAAGCCTCACCAAGACGTGTAGCCCCCGTCGATGACTAGGTTCGTTCCCGTGGCGAAGCTTGCGGCGTCCGAGGCGAGGTAGAGGACAGCGGGCGCTATCTCCTCCGGTTCGGCGAGGCGTCCCATAGGCGTCTGGGAGAGCCAAACCTCGGACCACTCGCTCTTCGACATGCCGAGCTCGGTCAGGGGCGTCCTAATGTAGCCGGGCGAGACGCTGTTGACCCTGACGCCGCGGGGGGCCCATTCGCCTGCGAGGCTTTTTGTCAGGGTGATCACCGCTGCCTTCGAGGCGTTGTAGGCGGCCTGGGGCTGGGGATGGTTGGAGATGATGCCAGACATCGAGGCGACGTTGACGATCGAACCGGAGCCGCGCTCGAGCATCGCCTTCCCGACCTCGCGGCAGCACCAGAACACGCCGTTGAGGTTGACGGAGATGACGGCCAGCCACTCCTCGTCGGGCACCTCTTCGGAGGGAATGTTGTGGACGATTCCGGCGTTGTTGACGAGCACATCGATCCGTCCGTGCTCGTCGAGCACCATCTCCACCATATTCCGCACGGAGGCGGGGTCGGTCACGTCGGTGTGGACGAAGGTGCCTTCGAGCTCCTCGGCGACATCGGGCCCGGTCTCGTCGTTGACCTCGGCGATGACAAGCTTAGCGCCAGCGCCGTGGAGGGCGCGTGAGACCGCGAGCCCCAGGCTCTGGCCGCCGCCCGTGACGACGGCGACTTTGTCTTGCAGGGAGAAGCGGTTTCCTTCCATCTCATACCTCCTGACTGACGCTCAAAACAGCGTGTAGCCTCCGTCGACGACGAGGACGGAGCCGGTCATGAAGCTTGAGGCTTCGCTCGCCAGGTAGACGATGCTCGGACCGAGTTCCTCGGGAGTGGCGTAGCGCCGCATGGGTGCGTCCTCGATCCAATGCCGTCGGAACCGTGGCTCGTCCACGGGCGACATCTCCGTTTTGACGTATCCAGGGGCGAGCGCGTTCACGCGGACGTTGTGCGGAGCCCACTCCGCCGCGAGGGACTTGGTAAGCTGGTGGACGGCGGCTTTGGACGCGTTGTACGCGGGCTGCCATTGCGGGCGGTTGACGATCATCGCGGAGATCGAACCGATGTTGATGATGTTGCCGCCTCCGGCTTCGATCATCCGCCTCCCAACCGCCTGGGCGCAGTGCCAGAGCCCGTGCACGTTGACGTCGAAGACGTCGTGCCACTCTTCGGGCGGTACCTCGACCGCGGGCCTGTGGTAGCAGACGCCGGCGTTGTTGACCAGGATGTCCACAGGCCCGAGACGCTCCGTCACCTCCTCTACCATCCTGTCCACCTGCGCGCGGTCGGTAACGTCGAGGTCAACCGCGACGGCTGTGCCGCCCGTGTCCGAAATTTCCTCGGCGACCCTCTCGGAGCGTTCACGGGTACGGGCGGCCAGGGCAACGCTGGCGCCGGCCTCGACGAGGGACCTCGCGAAGGCTTCGCCAAGGCCCGTATTGCCGCCGGTCACGATGGCGGTCTTGCCCGTAAGGTCGAAAGCGTCGAGAACGGCCACCGGATCTCCCCCTCCTCTCGTGCTTCGTGAGATCGGATAGTGGGGAGCAGTTGACTCCCCACTACCCGACAAGGCTCGCTATCCGAACAGGTACACGTAGGTTGCGGCGCCGAGGATGCCGCCGATGATGGGCGCTACGACCGGGATCCAGGCGTACCCCCAGTCGTTGCCGCCCTTGCCCGCTATGGGCAGCACGGCGTGGGCGATGCGCGGCCCGAGGTCGCGGGCCGGGTTGATGGCGTAGCCGGTCGGCCCGCCCAGCGAGAGCCCGATGCCGAGGACGAGCAAGCCGACCAGCAGCGGGGCGAACCCATTGGAGAAGAGGGTTGCCAGGTTACCCCCCATGACCCCGGCGTTCCCGCTGATGCCGAGAATACCGAAGAGCAGCATGAACGTGCCGACGATCTCGGTGATAACGTTGGCAGGGGTGTTGTAGATCGCCGGCGCGGTGCAGAAGACGCCGAGCTTGAGACCCTCGTCTTCGGTCTCTGCCCAATGCGGCAGGTAGGCCAGCCACACGATGACAGCGCCGACGAACGCGCCGAGGAACTGGGCGATTATGAAGGGTGCGACGTCAGCCCACGGGAACAGTCCTGTAACGGCGAGGGCGATGGTCACGGCAGGGTTGATGTGGGCGGTGGAGAACTGGTAAACGCAGTAGACGGCGATGGCGACGGCCATCCCCCATCCGAAGGTTATGACGATCCAGCCCGAGTTCTCGGCCTTGGAGTTCCTTAGCAAGACGCCGGCGACGACGCCGTCACCGAGGATGATCAGGATCATCGTCCCGATGAACTCTGCGATATATGCTTCCATGTATCACTCCTCCTTAGAACGGTCGTCCGGCCGCCACGTCGCACGGCGCTTCGAGGTAGCCTTTCATCTCGTCGTCGAGCTTGAGCAACGTGATGGAGAAACCCGCCATCTCCAGTGAGGTCATGTAGTCCCCGACGTAGGGCATCCGCCAGACCTCTATTCCCTCGCGCCGCAGGACATCGGCGACGTGGGCGTAGGCGACGTAGAGTTCCATCAAGGGCGTGCCACCCATGCCGTTGACCATCACGGCGACATCGGAGCCGGAGAAGTCCACGGAGTCGCCGAGGATCCTGGCCATCATCTCGTCGACTATCTGGTCGGCGGGCTCGACGTTCTTGCGCTCGACGCCGGGCTCGCCGTGGATGCCGATGCCGATCTCCATCTCATCCTCGCCGATGTCGAAGATGGGCTCCCCGCTCTCTGGGGGAGTGCAACTGGTCAGGGCCATACCCATGGAGCGCACGTTGGAGTTGACCCTCTCGGCGAGCTCCTTTATGCCTGCGAGGTCTTTGCCGTCGTCGGCCGCGGCGCCGCAGATCTTGTGCACGAAGATGGTGCCTGCGATGCCGCGCCGCCCGCTCGTATACGTCGAGTCCTCGACGGCGACGTCATCGTTGGTCACGACGTAGTCGGTCTGTATACTCTCAGCCTCGGCGAGTTCCCCGGCCATCTCGAAGTTGAGTACGTCTCCAGTGTAGTTCTTGACTACGTAGAAGACCCCTGCCCCGCCGTCCACGGCCTTGCTCGCTTCGAACATCTGGTCGGGGGTTGGGCTGGTGAACACGGATCCGGCACACGCTGCGTCGAGCATGCCCGGTCCGACGAAACCGCCGTGGGTGGGCTCGTGGCCTGAGCCTCCACCGGAGATGAGGGCGACCTTACCCTGTACGGGGGCGTCGGCCCGCACGACGACGTTGGCTTCGGGGATGACCCGGAGCAGGCCGCCGTGCGCAAGCTCCATCCCCCTGAGCATGTCCTCCACGACCCTCTCGGGCGCATCGATGACTTTCTTCATCTGTTCCCTTTCCCTTTTACGCGAGCGGGGACTCGACCGCTTCCTGCGCCCACTCCTTGGACCTTGAGACGGCCTCTTTCCACCTGCCGTAGAGCCTCTCGCGCTCCTCTTCGTCCATCTGCGGCTCGTAGCGGCGCCTGAGACGCCACCGACTCTTCACCTCCTCGCGATCTTCCCAGAAGCCGATCGCAAGCCCAGCCAGGTAAGCGGCGCCGAGGGCCGTGGTCTCAAGCGTCTCCGGAACCTCCACCGGCGTCCCCAGAATGTCGGCCTGGAACTGCATCATCCAGCGATTGGCGGCGGCCCCGCCGTCGGCCTTGAAGGTCGGGATGTCTATGCCCGAGTCAGCCTCCATCGCCTCGACGGCGTCGCGGGTCTGGTAGCACATGGCCTCCAGGGCGGCACGCGCGAGATGCGCCCTGCCCGTCCCGCGCGTGATCCCGACGATGGTGCCCCTGGCGTAGGGGTCCCAATGCGGTGCGCCAAGGCCCACGAGCCCAGGCACGAAGTACACGTCGTCGTTGGACTCCAGGCTCGCTGCAAGCTCCTCCGTCTCTTCGGCGCTCTCTATGATGCCGAGCCCGTCCCTGAGCCACTGCACGGCGGCACCCGTTATGAAGATAGCGCCCTCTAGCGCGTACTCGACGGGCTCGTCGCCGATGCCCCAGGCTATGGTGGTGAGCATCTGGCGCTCGCTCCTGATGGGCTCTGGGCCGGTCATCATGAGGGCGAAAGAGCCGGTCCCGTAAGTATTTTTCGTGAGACCTTTTTCGAAGGCGACCTCGCCGAAGAGGGCAGCCTGCTGGTCACCGGCGACCCCTGCTACCGGCACCTCGGCCCCGAAGACATCGGCGTCGGTGTCACCGTAGACGTAGGAGCTCGGCTTTACCTCGGGGAGCATCTCGCGCGGCACGCCGCCTAGCATCTCCAGGAGCTCGTCGTCCCACTGGAGGTCGAATATGTTGTACATCAAGGTACGCGATGCATTAGTGTAGTCGGTGACGTGCGCCTTACCGTTGGTCAGCTTCCAGATCAGCCACGTGTCCATGGTGCCGAAGGCGATCTCACCGTTCTGCGCCCTCTCCTTGAGCCCGTCGACATTGTCGAGGAGCCACTTCACCTTCGAACCCGAGAAGTACGCGTCGATGACGAGCCCGGTCTTGTTGGCGACCATCTCATCGTTACCGGCCTCGGAGAGCTCGGTGCAGATCTGGGCCCCGCGCCTGTCCTGCCACACGATGGCGTTGTGGACGGGCTCGCCGGTCTCCCTGTCCCAAAGGGCCACGGTCTCGCGCTGGTTGGTTATGCCGATGGCCGCTATGTCCCCAGGTGATACCCCGGCGTCCTCTAGCGCCTCCCGCATCACGCCAAGGGTGACGTCCCAGATCTCGTTCGCGTCGTGCTCGACCCAGCCTGGCCTCGGATAGTGCTGCGTGAACTCCCTCTGGGCCTCCCCCACCGTCGCGCTGTCATGGTTGAAGACTATCGCCCTGCTCGACGTGGTCCCCTGGTCTATCGCCAGTACGTAACCCTCAGCCATCAAGCACGCTCCTTCCGATACGGAACCCGAACAAACACCACACAACGCTCCCGCAGTCTCCTACAATACGAGCCACCTCCTGTCCCGACCCTCCAGAAGTACGCGCACCCAGGCCCTTTCCCCGACCATGCACCTTTACTAGCTTTTTCCATTCCGAGCGTAACTGAGCTTCAACCCAGCGTCAAGGATCTCCCGCACAGGCGGCCGTGACCTCCGAGGGTCTGCGGGGTATGGCGACGCGGCTAGATCCGGGAGATCACCCGGTCAGGGAAGAGAAGTGAATGAGTCGATGAATTTCGCCGGCGTGATGGAGGTGTGTCGCGACGTGGCCTGGACCAGCATCATAGGGTAGATGCACGAAAGAAGGGCCAGCTGCGGAACTCTGGCCCTTCTCGTAGCGTGTACTGACCTGTACCAGACTAGACGTTGGTGAAGGTCCTTGACGTAAACACCAGTTGCCCGTTCTGGAACACCTGGATCTGGGCGTCGTGAAATCAACTTCGGTGATCTGCGCCGTCGTCGGCGAGGTCGCAGAATAGCCAGGCATCCGGGTAACGAGATAGCCGCCAACTCGTAAGCGAAGGGATCTGCTAGCGTAACGGCTTGCCGATTTTGCTCAGTTGCAGAACCTGTAGCCTGAAACCTGTAGCCTGAAACCTAATATGCAGTCCATACTCGACAATGCGCTACCGTTCTTCGCCCTCATCTTCTGCGGCTACGGTGCGGGGCGCCTGGGGCTACTGGACGAGACGGCGGCGGCGGGCGTGAACACCTTCGTCTTCTACTTCGCCCTTCCCGCCTTCTTGTTCGGCCTGATGTCCTCCTCGCCCATCGGAGAAGTCGTGAACGGACCGTTTATCGGGGCCTACGTGACGGCGAGCCTCGCCGTCTTCGCGCTCGCCGCCCTCGCCGGTCGCAGGTTGTTCCATATCGGACGCGCCGAGGCAGCGGTGCTTGGCCTCGCGGCGGTGCTCGCCAACACGGGCTACATGGGCATTCCCCTGGTCTCCGCGGTCTTCGGCAGCGATGCCGCCGTCCCGATAGTCGTCGGACTCACCCTCGATGGCATCCTGATAATTCCCCTCGGCATCATCATGATCGAGTCGTCGAAAGGCGGCGCCGAAAGCCTCCCCGCCACCGCGCTCTCCACGTTCTCCGCCCTAGCAAGGAACCCCCTGATCCTGGCCATCTTCTCCGGCCTCGCAGCATCCGCGGCCGGCCTCGAGGCCCCCACCCCCCTGGCCAACTTCCTGGACCTGCTGGGCGGCACGGCAGGCCCCTGCGCCCTTTTCGCACTCGGCGCCACCCTCGCGGGACGCAGGGTCGCCGGCGGCACGGCCGAGGTCTCCTATATGACGTTCGTGAAGCTCATAATCCACCCAGCAGCCCTCTTCCTTACGACCACCATGCTCTTCGACGTACGACCCCTCTGGGCAACCGCGGCCCTCCTCGGCGCCGCCCTCCCCATCGCGGCCAACGTCTTTATCGTCGCCCGCCAATACGACGTCTACGTCGCACGTGCCTCGAGCGCCATCCTCGTCTCGACGGCGGTGTCCATGATCTCCGTCTCCGTCCTTTTGGTTGTCCTCCAGTAAGGGCGGTTCGTCGTTGGGCGCTTCGCGAAGCGCCCCTTGAAACGATCATCGCCGGTGATACTCAAGAGCGGCAGACATTTCGGATGTTGCTGAACCGGGTAAGAAGCAACCTCGACCCCGGATTCGGGGCCGAGTAACAGAGATTTGCGACACCACGTATTTTGGAGACGATGAGATTTGGCACACGCGGACAGATATTTGAAGGTAGTTGGCATCGGCGAACTGGCTGAGAGCGCGGCTTGACCGCAGCGAAAGGTGCAGGCACCCGGTTTCTGCTGGCGGTCGTGGTCTCCGCGATACTGGTCTCCGTGCTCAACCAGACGTTCACGAACGTCGTCGTACCGGATATTCAGGACGACTTCGGAGCCAGCCGGGGCCAGACGGGGTGGGTCATCACGGGGTACTTGCTGGTCTTCGCGGTGGGCATCCCACTATACGGGCGCATCGCCGATCTGTATAGCCTGCGGCTGGTGTTCTCCGTGGGGCTCGTCGTGCTCGCGGCGGGCTCGCTGGTTTGCGCGCTAGCCCCCACGCTGCCGGTGCTCGTCGCGGGGCGCATAGTGCAGGCCATTGGCGCCTCGGCCATACCGGCCCTGGGCTTCGCCGCGGTGGCCAAGGCCATGCCGCCTGGGGAGCGGGGAGCCGCACTGGGTCTGCTCTCTTCCAGCGTCGGGGCCGGGGCGGCGGTGGGGCCGGTTGCCGGTGGCGCCATCGCGGGCCTCGCTGGCTGGCACGTGCTCTTCTACCTCACCCTCGTCCTGTCGCTCGCCCTGGCCCCGGCCGCGCTGCGCGTCCTCCCCGGGGTGCCCGAGACCGACGACGCCCCGACCGGGCTCTGGGGGGCAATACAGCACTTCGACGTGCCTGGCGGGCTCTCCCTGGCGCTCGCCGCCGGACTCGCGCTCTTCGGCGTCACCGAAGGACAAGAGGTCGGCTTCGACTCCCCCCTCTCGTGGGGCAGCTTCGTGTTGGCCGTCGCAGCGGTGGTCTACTTCGTCGGACGCATAAGGGGGGTGCCCGAGCCGTTCGTCTCGCCACGACTGTTCCGCAACAGGGGGTTCCTGGCGGCCTCGGGCGTCGGGTTCTTCTTCATGTTCACGAACCTCGGGAGCCTCATCATCGCCCCGCTCATGCTCTCGGAGGTCAACCACCTCTCCGCCGCCGGCATCGGGCTGGTCCTGGCGCCAGGGGCCACGATCGTGGCGGTTCTCTCACCATTCGCGGGACGGCTCTCCGACCGCTTCGGGCCCCGCCTCCTCGTCCGAGCTGGCCTGGTCATGATCCTGTGCTCGACGTTTTTCATCTCGACCGTGGCGGCCGGGGCCTCACCCCTACTCGTCAGCGCCGGCCTCGCGGGCCAGGGACTGGGGTTCGCCGCCATCACCTCACCCAACGCGAACGCGGCGGCGGGCGCCCTCCCACCCTCCGAGAGTGGGGTCGGGCTGGGTATCTACCAGATGCTCTTCTTCCTCGGCGGCGGCTTCGGGCCAGCCATCGGCGCGACGTTCCTGGCCCTCAGGGAGCAGACCGGAGCGGGGGCGTTGAATCCCCTGTACTCACAGGGCGCCGCGCCGTTCTCCGACACCTTCCTGCTCCTGACCTTCGCGGTCCTGGCGGCCCTCGCGGCCTCGTTAGGGCTGCAGGGCAAGACAGAGGGCGGCAAGGACGACCAGGAAAGTCCCTCCGAACCGCAGACGGCGAAGGAGTAGTTCCGCCGGGCAGGCCGGTGGGCCGAGAGGAAAGGCGGTAAACAAAGTGACACCTTCCAGTTGCAAAGTGGCGATCGTGCCAGGCTTAACCGAGCTATGGCCAGTAAGACATGCCGGCGACGTCGGCGCAGGGCCGGCACGACTCCGAAGGGTGGGAACCGATGGCTGACTACGGCAGGAATCTCGAGTTCGGCGTGAGCGTGGAGCCATTGGCCGACCCTCCTGACTGGGCGGCGCGCCTCGCGAGGGCTGCTGACAGGGCTGGACTCGACCTCGTTGGCATCCAGGATCACCCCTACCAGCGGCGCTTCCTCGACACCTGGACGCTCATCTCGACGCTCGTGCCCGTAACCGAGCGCGTCCGCTTCTTCCCCGACGTCGCCAATTTGCCCCTGCGCCCCCCAGCCATGCTCGCGAAGTCAGCAGCCAGCCTCGACGTGATCTCGGGGGGTAGGATCGAGATGGGACTCGGCGCCGGGGCTTTCTGGGACGCTGTGGTCGCCATGGACGGCCCGCGCAGGAGCCCCGGCGAGGCCGTCCGCTCCGTCGCAGAGGCCATAAAGGTCATGCGGCTCGTGTGGTCTGACGAGCGTTCGCTGCGGTTCGAAGGCGAGTTCTACTCGCTGAATGGCATGCGTCCGGGCCCGCATCCTGTACACGACATTGGCATCTGGGTCGGGGCTTACGGTCCGCGGATGCTGAATTTGATCGGGCGTCTCGCAGACGGCTGGGTGCCTTCCTACGGCTACTCGCAGCCGGAGCGTCTGCCCGAGATGCAAAGGCGGATAGACGAAGGGGCTAGAGAAGCCGGAAGGGAAACGAAGGAGATCCGTCGCGCCTACAACGTCTCCGGCAGCATCGGGGCAGCGGGAGACGGCCCCCTCGACGGCCCCCCGTCGAAGTGGGTCGAGACGCTCACAGGTTTCGCCCTCCAGCACGGCATGGACACCTTTATCTACTGGCCCCCCGAAGACCACGAGCGTCAGACCGAGGTCTTCGCAAACGAAGTAGTGCCTGCCGTGAGGGAGGCCGTTCGCGAGGGTCGCTCCTGAAGCGCGGTGTTAGACTGCCATCTGAGGAGTCGTTCTTTTCGAAGGAGGTACCGTGGGCAAGAAGGTGGACCGAAAGACCGCCCGCCGGCGCGCGACATGGCTGGCCGGGGCGTACCTGCTCAGCAAGAAGAGCCCGCAAAGCATTCTGAGCTTCCTTAGCGTTGGCAGCATACTCAGCGCGGGCTCTATCTTGAGCATCGGGAGCATCGGTTCGGTGCTCAGCATCGGCAGCGCGGGGAGTATCTTGAGTATTGGCAGCTCGGGTTCGATCCTCAGCATCGGCAGCGCCGGCTCGATCCTGGGCATCGGCAGCGCAGGCTACAGCCCGTTCCGAGAACGGGAAGAAGACGAGGAAGATTCCTAGAGGGGCTCCCGAACGTTGGAGATCTAGTTTCCCTTGACGGACGCGAGGTTCTGTATAGAGGAGCTCGACCCGGCCTCCGTCATCGCCGTCGCCAGGCGTGGGGCGCGGGTGGAGATGGGCGCGGAGGCCAGGGAGCGTGTACGCGCCTCGCGCGGGCGAGTCGAGACCATGATCGAAGACTCTCTTCCGGTCTACGGGGTGACGACGGGCTTCGGGGCGCTCGCGAACACCAGGATCTCTGCCGACCATCGTCTCGAGCTCCAGAGATCCCTCCTCCGCAGCCACGCCGCCGGTTTGGGGCCGTTCGTCGAACCCGAGATCGTGCGGGCCATGATGGCCATACGGGCGAAGACCGTATCAGCAGGCTACTCGGGCGTCCGACCCGCTCTCGTAGACGCGCTGCTAGCGTTCCTGAACGCTGGCCTCATCCCTGCCGTCCCCGAACACGGCTCCATGGGCGCGAGCGGCGACCTCGCCCCCCTCGCCCACATCGGCCTCTGCCTTACAGGTGAAGGCCGGATGCTCCAGAATGGCAAACCAGTGCCGGCCCACGAGGCCCTCGAAGGCGCGGGCCTCGAACCGATCGAACTCGCCACGAAAGAGGGTCTCGCCCTCATTAACGGCACCGACGGCATGCTTGCGATGCTGCTCCTGGCACTACAAGACTTGAAAGTACTCCTGAAGACCGCGGACGTGACGGCGGCGATGTCCGTCGAGGCCCTCCTCGGCACCGACAGGGTCTTCCGCGAGGACCTTCACTCGTTGCGTCCGCATCGGGGCCAACTCGCGAGCGCCCGCAACATTGCGAGGGTGCTCTCCGGTAGCCCCATCGTCGCGTCCCACCGCGACTCGCCCCACCTGGTCCAGGACGCCTACTCGCTGCGCTGCGCCCCGCAGGTCTACGGCGCGGCGCGGGACACCGTGGAGCACGCAGCGCGGGTCGCGGCCTGCGAGCTCGACTCTGTTACGGACAACCCCGTCGTGCTGCCTGATGGCAGGGTCGAGAGCGTGGGTAACTTCCACGGGGAGCCGCTCGCCTTCGTCCTAGACTTCCTCGCCATCGCCGCCTCTGAGGTGGGTGCGATCACCGAGCGCAGAATAGACCGTATGCTCGACCCGAAGCGCTCCGAGGGACTGCCCGCGTTTCTCAGTCCGCACCCGGGCGTCAACTCGGGGTTCATGATCGCGCACTACACAGCAGCAGCCCTCGCAGAGGAGAACCGCCGCCTTGCGAACCCGGCGAGCACGGGCTCCCTCCCCACTTCGGCCATGCAGGAAGACCACAACTCGATGGGCTGGAGCGCGGGCCGCAAGCTACGCCAACTGATCGACAACGTCTTTAGTATCCTCGCCGTCGAGGCCGCCTGCGCGGCCCAGGCCCTCGACCTTCACAGGCCCCTGACACCCGGTAGGACAACCGGCGCCGTGTTGGAGCGTATAAGGCGGGACGTGCCTTTCATCGACAAAGACACCTTCATGGCCAAGCACCTCGAAGCGGCAGTGGCCCTGGTCAGACCCGGGGATCTGCTCGGAGCAGCCGAAGAGGCGCTGGGCCCTCTCGATTAGAGTGGCACGTGGCTAGCGGCGGTTCGCGAACCGCCCGAGAAAAACCATCTGTTCGGCCAGATGGGATACCATAACGTCCACGACCACAGAGGAGTCGGAAGCCACTAAGAGGAGAACGAGTGACCACAGAGAACCACAAGACCCGTATCCTCCAGAGCCACGAAGATGAACGTGTCGTCATCATCCTCATGCCCGAGCCCGCGACCAGGCTGGGCTCGTAAGGGACCTCCTCTGGCCGAAGGGGAGACACCATCGGGAGCGGGCGCGCTCCGGCGGGCGCTGGCCTATCTGCGTTCGTACAGGCGGGAGAGCGGGGGCGCCATCGCGTCTTTGCTGTTGGTCTCGGCGGCGAATCTGGCGACACCGATCCTGATCGGACGCGCCATCGACGACGGGGTTAGCAAGCGGAGTCTAGACGTGATCTTCCTCATCGTCGGGGCGATGGTCGGGCTCGCGCTGGTACGTGGCCTGTTCACGTTCCTGCAAGGATATCTGGCCGAGAGGGCTTCGCAGGGGGTGGCGTATGACTTGAGGGACACTCTCTTCGAAAGGATCGAACGTCTCTCCTTCTCATACTACGACAGGGTCCAGACGGGCCAGCTCGTCACTCGATTGACCAGCGACGTGGAGCAGATCCGGAGTTTCGCTGGGTCCGGTGTCGTCCAACTCGCCAACGCCGTCGTGATGCTCGTCGGCACGACGGTCTTGCTCCTCTATCTCGACTGGCAACTCGCCCTCGTCGCGCTGGCCATAGTGCCAGTTATTGCACTTTTGCTAGTGCGGTTCATCAGCAGCATTCGTCCACTTTTCAGGGAGGTCCAGCAGACGCTCGGGCAACTCAACACCGTCTTGCAAGAAGACCTTGCAGGAGTACGCGTGATCCGGGCCTTCGCCCGCGAGGATTACGAGACGGGCCGCTACAAGTCGGTGAATGATGAGCTTCTGGACAAGAACCTCACCACCGTGCGGGTGTTCTCGAACAACTTCCCCTTCGTGTTCCTGTTCGCGAACCTCGGGACACTGGCGATCATCTGGTTCGGTGGCTGGCAGGTGATAGGCGGCAGGCTCTCGATCGGGGAGCTCGTGGCGTTCAACACGCTGCTGGGTTTTATGCTGTTCCCGATCCTGACGTTAGGCTTCCTCTCGGCGAGCATCTCACGCGCAGGGGCTTCCTCCCAGAGAGTCTTCGACGTTCTCGACGCCCCGCTCGACGTTACTGACGCCCCCAACGCTTCTCCACTACCGCCGGTCTCCTGCCTGGTCGAGTTCGACGAGGTCTCTTTTCGGTACCCTGGCAGCGAACGCGAGGTATTCGGCGAGGTCTCGTTCGAAGCCAGGCCAGGACAGACGGTCGCCATCCTGGGGACCACGGGTTCGGGCAAGTCCACCCTCGTCAATCTCATCCCGCGCTTCTACGACGTGACCGATGGAGCCGTAAGGCTCGACGGCCACGACGTGCGCGACGTGACGCTCTCATCACTCCGCTCCCAGATCGGGATAGTCCTGCAGGAGACGCGCCTCTCCTCAGGCACAGTCAGGGATAACGTGGCCTTCGGAAAACCCGACGCGACCGACGAAGAGGTCGCGGCCGCGGCCGAGGCGGCCCAGGCCGACGGGTTTATTCGGGGGCTTTCGGACGGCTACGACACCGTCGTCGGAGAGCGGGGTATCGGGCTCTCTGGCGGTCAGAGGCAGCGTATCGCCATAGCCAGGGCGCTCCTCATCGACCCGCGGCTCTTGATCCTCGACGACAGCACCTCGGCCGTTGATGCGGAGACGGAGGCGGCGATCCAGGAGACCCTCGATAGGCTCATGCGCGAGCGGCACCGCACGGTCTTCGTCATCGCCCAGAGGGTTTCGACGGTGCGGGACGCTGACCTCATTCTGGTCCTCGACGAGGGCCGGATCGCGGCCCGCGGTACCCACGAAGAGCTTCTGGAAGGCAGCGAACTGTACAACGAGATTCTGGGCTCCCAACTCCTCTCCCCCTCCGACGCCGCCGCATGAGGGCAGGGACAGGAAGCCGGAGCAGGCGCACGAAATACTCCCCAGAGCTGAGAGGAGAGACTGATGAGCGAGACTACAGACGAAAGGACCGTATCGTACTTCTTGCGCACCCTGCGCGCCGTCCGCTCTTTCCGCCCGGACAATATCCCGCAGGAAGTCGTGGACGATGTACTGGAGGCCCGCAGGTCCCGCGGCGGGCAGGCGCGCAAACCCCTCGGCGAGATCATGCACGAAGAACGCTACGGTTAGGAGAGCCATGAACGATTCGTTCGACAACGAAACCCTCAGTCTCCTCGACGAGACCATGGAAGTGCGAATCGAGACCCGCCGTGACGCAGACTCACCCGAACACCGGACGATCATCTGGGTCGTGGTCGTCGAAAACGAGGTCTTCGTGCGCTCCGTGCGCGGCCAGAAAGGCCGCTGGTACCGTGAGATCTCATCTAACCCAGAAGGCGCCCTGCACGTGCGAGAGCAACCGAATCCCCGTGCGCGCCACCCACGCCACCGATGATACGACGGTGGAGGCCGTAAGCGATGCCATCAGGAGCAAGTACGAAGCGACTTCGCCGAGTTCTACTGCTTCGATGGTGCGCCCCAACAGTCTGCCAACGACCCTGAAGCTCTCGCCCGTTTGAGGAACCCGTATGGCCAGGTTCGTGATCCAGGAGCACTACGCGAGGAGTCACCACTTCGACCTGCGACTCGAGAGGGAGGGCGTCCTCATCTCCTGGGCCGTTCCCAAGGGCATGCCGACCGACACGAAGAAGAACCGCCTCGCCATGCGCGTCGATGACCACGACCTCTCTCACCTGGACGTCGAAGACCTAACCCCGGTCGAAGGGGTCCCCGGGGCCGTAGCGAAGAGCATCTGGGATCACGGTACGTACACATCCGAGCGGTTCGACGATGAGATGGTGATCGTCGCCTTAGATGGCGAGCGTCTCGAAGGAAGGTACGCGATCTTCCGTACCGATGGCGAGAGTTGGCTCGTGCATTTGATGAAAGAGGAGGGCGAAGATCAGGGGCATTGAGTCAATTGCCAATGCGCCGCAGGAGCGCGCCGAGGACAGGGGTGAGACCACCCGAAGGCTGCTAGGGGAACTGCGTCCCTATTCCAGCAAGCTCTTCCTCGTCGTCGTGCTCGTAGTACTCGGGGCGGCGGCGCAGGCTGGAGGGCCGTGGTTGATCGGACGCGCCATAGACCGTTACATCCTGCCGGGCGACGCGGCGGGGCTCTCCCGAATAATGCTGCTCCTCTTCGGGGTCTACGTCGTCGGGGCCATCGCCTCGCGGGGGCAGGTCTACCAGGTCGGCTCCATCGGCCAGAGCCTTCTGGCCTCGATGCGGGCCAGGATCTTCGACCGCCTCCAGCACCTGCCCCTTCGGTACTTCGACCGCAGGCCCGTGGGCGACCTGATGAGCCGGGTGACCAACGACGTAGACACCCTCAACCAGCTCTTCTCGCAGGGCCTCACCCAGCTACTCGGATCTCTCTTCAGCCTTATCGGGATCGTGGTGGCGATGCTCTTCCTGAACTGGAACCTCGCCCTCGCGTGCTTCACGATCATCCCGATAATGCTCCTCCTGACCTCATTCTTTGCCCGCCGCGCGAGGCGCGCCTTCCGCCTGACGCGCGAGACGGTCGGGGACGTAACAGCGGGGGCGCAGGAGGACATTACCGGCGTGCGCGAGGCCCAGGCGTTCAACAGAACCGAGGAGAACATCGCCAGGTTCAGAAGGCGCAACGCGGCCAACCGCGACGCCAACGTGCAGGCGGTGGCGATCACCTCCGCTTTCTCCCCGGCCATAGACGTGCTCTCGACCCTGGCCACCGCGCTCGTCATTGGCTACGGCGGCTACCTGGTCTTCGCCGGCTCGCTCTCGGTCGGCGTCCTGACGGCGTTCCTGATCTACGTCCAGCAGTTCTTCCGGCCGATCCAACTCGCCTCCCAGGTCTATACCCAGGCCCAGGCCGCCGTCGCCGGCGCAGAACGTATCTACAACATCCTGGATGAAGAGCCCGAGCCGGAAGATCCCCCCGAAGCCCCGAAGCTCGGTGCCGCCAGAGGCCGCGTCACCTTCGAGCGCGTGACGTTCGAATACGACCCAGGTCGTCCCGTATTGCACGACGTGGACTTCGAGGTCGAGCCTGGCCAGACAGTCGCCCTCGTCGGCCCGACGGGCGCTGGAAAGACGACCATCGCGAGCCTCATACCGCGTTTCTACGACGCCACGGAAGGGATGGTGAAGATCGACGGCCGGAGCGTCGTAGAGCTGGCCCGCAAGGACCTGCGGGCCAACATCGGGATCGTGCTGCAGGAGCCTTTCCTCTTCTCGGGCACCATCGCCGAGAACATAGGTTACGGCCGTTCGGGCGACCCGTCGGAAGCGACCCGCGAGGAGATCGAGGCAGCAGCCCGCGTGGTCAACGCCCACGACTTCATCATGGACTTGCCCGACGGCTACGATACCGTGCTAGGTGAAGGCGGCGGGGCGCTCAGCCAGGGGCAGCGCCAGCTCCTCTCCTTCGCCAGGGCGGTTCTGACGGACCCACGCATCCTCATCCTCGACGAGGCGACCAGCAACATAGACACGCGCACGGAGGCCATCATCCAGCGCGCCCTCGCGACTCTGCTAGAGGGCAGGACCAGCGTCGTCATCGCCCACCGACTGAGCACCATCAGGAACGCTGACCTCATCCTGGTAATTCAGGATGGCACCATAGAAGAGCGCGGCACCCACGCCGGGCTCATGCAAAAAAACGGCCTCTACGCCGACCTCTACCGCCGCCAGTTCCGGGAGCCCGTTACTTCCGGAAGATCTTGAGTAGGCTCGAAGCGGCGGCCGGGGTTAGTATTCGGGGTAGTGTTGGAAGGACAGAAGTTTGAGAGGAGTCTCAATGAGCGTGTTTCCGGAGAGGATACTGCTTGCGACAGACGGTTCTGAGGACGCGGTCAGGGCAACCGAGGCGGCCTCGGACCTTGCGCAGAAGGGTGGGGCCGAACTTCATGTCGTTCACGTCTGGCACGACGTGCGGGGGTTTGCCCACGACTTCGTGAAGAGGGAGCTCAGGCGCCAGGGTCAGGAGGTGCTCGACGGGCAGGTAGAGAAGATAAGAGCCGCCGGGGGCGAGGTCACGAAGGCTCATCTGCGGGGGGGACGCACCTCCAACCAGATCATCGCCCTCGGAGATGAGATCGGCGCCGGGCTACTCGTCGTCGGCAGCCGTGGGATGGGCACGGTGCAGCGCATCTTGATGGGTAGCCAGTCCGAAGAGATCGTGCATCACGCCCGGGTCCCCGTCCTCGTGCTCAGGGGCGCACAGGAGGTCTGGCCGCCGGCCAGGGTCGTAATCGGGGAGGATTTCTCCGACGACGCGCGCAAGGCGGGAGAGCTCGCCGCCGCCATCGGCCGGCTATACGGGGCCGGCGGCCTGCTCGTCTACTCCCACCCGGACTTGCCCGACGTTCCTCCCGGGGAGGCGAGATCCACGATCCAGAACCTCATCGACATGCGCGAGCGTGATGAGGAGATGCTCGATGACCGGGCCACGAGCTTGGAGGAGACCCTCGGCGGCAGGCCCGAGGTCAAGGTCTCGGACGGCTATCCGGCCAACGTGCTCCTCGAAGCCTCCCACGAGGTACAGCCCTCGCTCGTGGCCATCGGCAGCAGGGGACTGGCGGGGATCGTGCGCACCAGGCTGGGCAGCGTCTCGACCAAAGTCGTGACCGCCGCCCATGGACCAGTCCTCGTCTATCCGCACGTCGATTAGAGCATTTCAGCTAGTCAGCACTTCAGCAAGTCAGCATTTCAGCTCTCGTGCTTGCTGGCTGGAGCGTCAGTCGAGTAGTCGCACACAATGCCTAAACGACGCGATGCGGAGACGAAAAAATGGCGAAAGCTCGGCTTCATTTCGGCTATCAAGGACCGAACTTGCCCGAAAACAGTACTACTCGACCAGTGCTCTACCGTGCAATGCTGAATGCTGAAATGCTGATTAGCTGAAACCGACAACAGAGAATACTGCAGCGACGAGGAAGGCCAGGTAGAAGACCCCGCCGACCATGAGGTGCCAGGAATGGAGTGTTGTGTCGCGCCTGAGCGCGAGGTAGATGAGGCCGCCTGAGACGAGGGCCAGCGCCGCTGCGAAGAGGTTGAGCGGTCCGAGCTCCCAGCTCGTGAACAGGACGCCGAACGTGACGGGGACGGTGCTCTGGAAGACCATCGCGCCCGTGATGTTGCCGAGGGCGAGGGTATCCTTGCCGTCCCTGACCCAGATAACGGAGTTGATCTTCTCTGGCAGCTCGGTCGCCAGGGGGGCGAGTATGAGGGCGACGAGCCCGGCCGGCAGGCCGATGGTATCCGCCGTGTGCCCCACGGCCTCCACGAAGACCTCGGCGCCGACCACGATGAGCGCGAGGGCTAGGAGAGCCTGGGCGACGACGGCCCACGTGGGCGGCGTCGAGCGAAAGCGCCACAGCGTGAGGCTCTCGGGAACCGCTTCCAGGGCGCCGCCGGAGTGGAGGGTGCGGCGGACGTAGTAGGCGTAGGCGGCGATGAGGAGCGCTGCGAGCCCGATCCTCATGAACAGGGGTAGCTCCACGATACCCGCGCCCGCGGCCACGGCGAAAAAGATCAGAAAAAAGCCCACGTCGCGGGCTATGGTCCTCTGGTCGACTACTACGTCCTTCCCTGGCGTCTTGCACCAGGGGAACTCGTCGCCGACGCTAGTCTCGCGGCAGCGGATCTCCATACCGTGCTCCCTACGCTTGCGGTAGCCGACAGCGGCGGCCCCCGTTACGAACATGGCCAGCGTCGCGAGCAGGAACGGAGCGCCGAGGATGGCCCCGATCCCGATCTCACCAGCGGCCCCTCCCCCCTCCCCCGAGAGAACGGCGGCCAGGATGGCGACTATCGGGATCATGGTCTCAGGCAGCGCCGTCCCTACAGCCGCCAGTACGCTCCCGACCGCCCCCTGACCCAGCTTCAGCCTACCGCCCAATATCTCCACAGCGTTCGTGAACAGCACGGCCGCCCCGAGGATAACGGCCAGCGCGACTCCGAACTCGAGAGCTACCGCCAAAGAGACCCCCTCTGCATCAGGAAACGCGACGGTACAGCCGCAGAGAGTATAGGCGAGTTCCGCGCTCCCCGGTGCTAAGATTAGCAGGCATCCGACCAGTCCTTCAAAAGGAGCACCATGGCACCGCAGACCCCGGGCATCCACCACGTAACCGCCATCTCCGGCGAACCGCAGCGCAACGTGGATTTCTACGCGGGCGTCCTCGGACTCAGGTTGGTCAAGAAGACCGTCAACTTCGACGATCCCGAGACCTACCACCTCTACTACGGCGACGGACCGGGCAATCCTGGCACGATCATGACGTTTTTCCCCTGGGCGCACGCGCCGGGGGGACGAATCGGGGCAGGCCAGGTCGTCGTTACCTCGTTCTCCATTCCGGCCACCTCCCTGGGCTACTGGACGGAGCGCCTGGTCGAACAGGGCGTCCGCTTCGAGAAGCCCCGTGACCGGTTCGGTGAGACCGTCCTCACGTTCGAGGACCCAGACCGCCTGCGCGTCGAGCTCGTGGCCTCGGAGGACGGGCGTCCGGAATGGGCCGGGGGCACCGTTCCTTCCGAACACTCCGTCAGGGGTTTTCACCACGTAGCCCTCGCCGTCGAGACCACAGAGAGCACCGTGAGATTGATGACCGAAGCGTTGGGCTTCAGGCAGGTCGATAGGTCGGAAGGTAGAGTCAGGCTCTCGGCGGGCGAGGGCGGGCCGGGGAACACGGTGGACGTTGTCTCCGCCTCCGGCTTCCCCCGCGGCAGCATGGGCGTCGGCACCGTTCACCACGTCGCGTTCAGGATCCCCGACGACGAGACCCAGATCGCCCTGCGAGAGGAGATCTCGGCTCTTGGCTACAACGTGACGCCAGTCCTCGACAGGAACTACTTCCGCTCTATCTACTTTCGGGAGCCAGGCGGCGTCCTGTTCGAGATCGCCACCGACCCACCCGGCTTCGCCGTCGACGAAGCAGAGGCCGAGCTCGGCACCCACCTCAAGCTCCCGCCCTGGTTAGAGCCCCGCCGCGACAAGCTCGAAGAGGTTCTCCCGCCTCTGCGTGTGCCAACGGGAGACACTGCATGATGTCTGACCTCGGCTTCGTCCATCGCTACTTGCCGGGTGAGGACGGGTCCGGTGCGACGCTCCTCGTTTTGCACGGCACCGGCGGGAACGAGGAAGACCTGATCCCACTCGCGCAGGACCTCGCCCCAGGCGCGGCCATACTCTCCCCGCGCGGCAAGGTCTCCGAGTACGGCGCCCCTCGCTTCTTCCGCCGCCTCGCCGAGGGCGTCTTCGACCACGAAGACCTCCTGTTTCGCACCCACGAGCTCGCCGAGTTCGTCGAGGCCGCCGCAGTACAGTACGGTTTCGACCTTTCGAAGGTCGTCGCTGTCGGCTACTCTAACGGTGCCAACGTAGCGGCGAGCACGATCCTCCTCCACCCGGGTCTGCTACGGGCCGCCGTCCTGTTCAGGGCGATGGTTCCGTTCGAACCGGAGGTGACGCCGGATCTCTCCGGATTGCCCGTCCTCATGGCCGCGGGGCGGATGGACCGCATGATCCCACCCGACAACACCCAGCGCCTCGCCGACATCCTGGCCGAAGCCGGGGCCGATGTAGACCTCCGCTGGCGAGACGTCGGCCACCCCCTGACCTACGAGGAGGTCGGTGAGGCGAGGGAGTGGCTAACCGTGACGTTGCCAAAGCTCTCAGGGGTCCAGGACAACGGTTAGCAACCACCTACCCGAATGGCCAGGTTGTCGTGGGTGTTAGACTCTTACGAGGCGTCCGGATGGGCATTCGGGCGTAATTTGAGGGATGAAACAAGCATTTAACAATCGCATTTGAAGGGCGGGCAGCATGGCGAAGCCGGTGATACTGGCGGTGGACGACGACCCGCAGGTGCTGCGGGCCGTGGAGCGGGATCTCAGACGCCGGTACGCGCGCGAGTACAGGGTTCTGCGTGCGGATTCCGGGGAGTCGGCGCTCGACACTCTTGGCAAGCTGAAGCTTCGGGGCGACCCCGTGGCGCTGTTTCTGGTAGACCAGCGCATGCCCAGGATGACCGGCGTAGAGTTTCTGGAGGAGGCGATCGAACGCTATCCGGAGGCCAAGCGGGCCCTTCTCACGGCCTACTCCGACACCGAGGCGGCGATACGCGCGATCAACGATGTCGGCCTCGACTACTACCTCCAGAAGCCGTGGGACCCGCCAGACCAGAACCTCTACCCCAACCTCGACGACATGCTGGGCGACTGGCAGGCCGACTACAGGCCGCCCTTCGAAGGAATAAGGGTCGTCGGAGACCGCTGGTCACCCGAGTCGCACCGCACGAAGGACTTCCTGGCCCGCAACCGCGTCCCCTACCGCTGGCTGGACATCGAGGGATCGAAGGAGGCGCAAGAGATCCTCGCGAACGCCGACCATGGAGCACCGAAGCTACCGCTCGTTGTTTATGAGGACGGATCTTACGCGGAGGCGCCCGAGAACCGGGAGATCGCAGAGCACATCGGCCTGCAGACCCGCGCCGAAAGGCAGTTCTACGACTTGCTGATCGTCGGCGGGGGGCCGTCCGGACTTGCCGCCGCGGTCTACGGGGCTTCCGAGGGCCTGAAGACGGTGCTCGTGGAACGCGAGGCCCCAGGCGGCCAGGCCGGAACAAGCAGCCGCATCGAGAACTATCTCGGTTTCCCGAAGGGGCTTTCGGGCGGCGACCTCGCGCGGAGGGCCGTTGACCAGGCGCGGCGGTTCGAGGTCGAGATCCTGACGCCCCAGGAGGTCAGGGCGGTGCGCGTTGAGGATCCTTACCGCATCGTCACGCTCACGGACGGGACGGAGATCTCTTGCTACGCCCTGATCATCACGACCGGCGTCTCCTACCGCAAGCTCGACGCGCCGGGAGTGGACCGTCTGACCGGCCGCGGCGTCTACTACGGCGCGGCCCAGACGGAGGCCCTCTCGTGCAAGGGCGATGAAGTCTACATAGTCGGGGGCGCCAACTCGGCGGGCCAGGCCGCGATGTTTTTCTCCAACCAGGCAAGCAATGTCTTCCTGCTCTGCAGGGGCGACGACCTCGGAAAGAACATGTCCGACTACCTGGTGCGCCAGATCGAAGCCCGTGAGAACATCGAAGTACTCCTGAACACCAGCGTCGCCGCCGTCGAGGGCGGGGAGCATCTGGAGAAGATAACGACCCGGAACGCCATGACCGGAGAGACAGAGACCGTTGCTGCAGAGTCGCTGTTCATCTTCATCGGGGCGGCGCCGAAGACGGAGTGGCTCGACGGTCTCGTCGAACGGGACAGACGGGGCTTTATCTTCTCGGGGCCAGATTTAATGCGGGATGGAAGACGCCCCAAGGGCTGGCGGCCAGAGAGGGATCCGTTCTTGCTGGAGACGAGCGTACCTGGGATCTTCGTCGCCGGGGACGTGCGTCACGGTTCGGTCAAGCGCTGCGCTTCTGCCGTCGGCGAGGGCTCCATCGCCGTGCAGTTCGTGCACCAGTACATGAGGGAGATCTGACATGGAGACGGCACGGGCGCTCGACTGCCTGCGCTCGGTGCCGCTCTTCCAGAACCTCCCCGACGACAAGCTGGCCTGGATCACCGAGCACTCGGACGAGGTGAGGTTGGGGGCGGGGGCCACGATAGCGCGCCAGGGGGACCCGCCCGACGGCTTCTACGTCGTTATGGAGGGCGAGACGGAGTGGACCCGCAGGGTCGGCCAGGAGGACATCTTCGTCGTGACGCTCGGGGAAGGCTCCATCTTCGCCGAGCTCATAATGGTCCTCGACGCCCCGTATCCAACGACCGGACACGCCGTGACTGATGTGGGTTTGCTCAGGCTCGACTCGCCGTCTTTCTGGGAGATGCTCAGGATCTGTCCCGAGGTACTTCGCGGCATCCTGGCCACCTCCGTCGAACGCGCCGAACTGCACGAATCCGTCTCCCAGCAGCACGGGAAGCTGATCTCACTCGGCACGATGGCCGCCGGGCTCGCCCACGAACTGAACAACCCCGCAGCCGCCATAGGCCGCAGCGCCACAGAGGCCCGCGAAGCCTTCCGGGAGGCTTCGGAGAGAGCCGCGGAACTGGGCGGTCTGACCCTGAGCGACGAACAACGGCACTTCGTGGCCGGGCTTCCCGAAGAGGTGGCGCGGAGATCGGCGCCCGCGGGCTCCCTCGACCCGCTTGAGATGAGCGATCTGGAGGACGAGCTCGCCCTCTGGATGGAGGACCATGGCGTCGAAGAGGGGTGGGAAGTCTCCGCCACCCTCGCCGGCGCCGGGCTGGATACGGTCTGGCTCGAGGAACTCGCGGGCCGCGTGCCCGAAGAGGCGCTTGCTGGTGTTCTCGCCTGGCTGCGGGCGACGATGGTCGGTGATGAGTTGCTGCGGGAGGTCGAGGGCGGGTCCGCACGCATCTCGGAACTCGTCGGGGCGATCAAGACCTACACGCACATGGACAAGGCCGCCTCCAAGGAGGTCGACGTGCACGCGGGGCTGAACAGTACCCTGATCATGCTCGGTCACAAGCTGAAGAAGGGCAGCGTCGAGGTCATCCGCGACTACGAGATAGGCCTCCCCCGCGTCTGCGGCCACGCGGGCGAGCTCAACCAGGTGTGGACGAACCTCCTTGACAACGCCATAGACGCCGTCGAGGGACGCGGCCGCATCGCAATCCGCACGGCCCGCGAGAACGGCAGGGTGCTCGTCGAGATCGCAGACGACGGCCCGGGCATACCTGATGAGGTGCGGGAGAGGATCTTCGAACCTTTCTACACGACGAAGGGCGTCGGTAAGGGCACGGGGCTCGGCCTGGACATCTCCTACCGGGTGGTAGTCGAGGACCACAAAGGCGACATCCGCGTCCTCTCGAAGCCGGGCGACACCCGCTTTCAGGTGCGGCTCCCTATCCTGCCGGAGGACCGCCCGTGACAACGTACGACGAGCTGCGCCGAATACCCCTCTTCGAAGGTCGGAGCCTTAACGACACCGTGGCCGTGCTCGGCCACAGGCTCGACGGCATCGAGGTGCGCCTGCCCGTAGATGGGCCGGACGACGGGGAAGCCGTCGCAGGCAGAGATCTCAGGATGGAGGCTGGGACATGATGCGCGCCCCGCGGGATGCGCAGAAGGAGCAACGCCTCACGCCCGAGCAGGTCGAAGCGTTGATGCCTTACGGCAGTGAGCTTAGCCTGCAGACCGGAGACGTCCTCTTCGACGAAAGGTCCGTCGTGGATAGCTTCTACGTCGTTCTCGACGGGGAGATCGGGATCTCGCGCCTCGACGGCGCGGAGGAGATCCCGCTCGAGACCCACGGGGCAGGGGAGTTCACCGGCGGGCTCGCGGTGCTGACGGGGAGAACCTCGATCCACAGGGCGCGGGCAGGCGCGCCGAGCCTTCTCCTGGAGGTCGACTCGGAGACCTTCAGGAGAGTGGCCGTCGAGCTCCCCGACGTGGCTGATGTCTTCATCTCCGGCCTAGCCAGGCGCATGCGCTATACACAGCGGGCCTACCGGCAGCAGGAGAAGCTCGCGGCCCTGGGCAAGCTCTCGGCGGGACTGGCCCACGAGCTGAACAACCCGGCGGCAGCCGCAATACGGGCCTCCGAAGAGCTCGGCGGCGCCGTACGCGAAGCCCAGCTCGCCGCCCTCGCCCACGACAATCGCTTCTCCCCAGATGAGCGTGACCGCTTGATCGCCTTCCAACGCGAGACGGTCGCGGAAGTCGTCCCCCTCGACCCGCTCGCCCTTGGCGACGCGGAAGACGAGCTCGCAGGTTGGCTAGAAGGGCGTGGGATCGGGGAACCGTGGGATCTCGCACCGACGCTGGCGGCGGCTGGGGTCGACACCGGCCGTCTAAAGACGCTTACGGACGATCTCGAAGAAGGGACCCTCGAAAGCGGTCTGGGTTGGCTCGCGAAGACGATCGAGCTCGTCGGCCTGGCCGATGAGCTTGCGACGAGCGCCGGGCGTATCTCCGAACTCGTCGGGGCGATGAAGGACTACACCTACATGGACCGTTCGGCGGCCGGCGAGGTGGATGTGATTCCCGGCCTCGAGAACACCCTGACCATACTCGGGCACAAACTCAAAGGCGTCCGTGTGCGGCGGGAGTACGAAGAGGATCTTCCCAAGGTAAAGGGGAACGGCGGCGAGTTGAACCAGGTCTGGACCAACCTCCTGGACAACGCCGCCGACGCCGTGGACGGACGCGGTAACATCACCGTGAAGGGGTTCGTTGCAGCTGGGAGCATCGTCGTCGAGGTCGTCGACGACGGGCCCGGGATACCGCGTGAAGCGCGGGAGCGCGTCTTCGAGCCCTTCTATACGACAAAAGAGGTCGGTGCGGGGACCGGGCTCGGGCTCGACGTCGTGCGGCGCATCGTCAGGGCCCACGGGGGCGAGGTCTCGGTCCGGTCGAAGCCAGGGGAGACCAGCTTCACAGTAAGTCTGCCGGTAGATACCACACGAAACGGAGGTTGATTCCCATGGGAAAGACTCAGGTATTCGAGGAGATCTGCTCCGAGAAGCGGCAGGTCAACGCAGACGTGCTCAAGCAGACCGTCTCGCTGGCGGTCGAGATCGCGCGTGAGGGACGCGAGGGGCGGAAGATCGGGACGCTCTTCGTCGTCGGTGATTCGCGCGCGGTCATGAAACGGTCGAAGCCTTTGATCCTGGACCCTCTGCTTGGCCATGCCGACGAGAGCAAGCAGATACACGACCCCGACATGCGCGAGACGATCAAGGAGCTCGCCCAGCTCGACGGCGCCTTCCTGGTCTCGAACAGGGGCGTCGTACTCTCTGCGGCCCGCTACATCGACGCCGCCTCCGAGAGCCTCGATTTGCCGCTCGGACTGGGAAGCCGCCACATGGCCGGCGCTTCCATATCCAGGCAGACGAGCGCCGTCGCCGTGGTCGTCTCGGAGAGTTCCATGGTCAGGATGTTCGACGACGGGGAGCTGGTCTCGGAGATAGTTCCGGAGCTGTGGATGATCGACGGGTACCAGAGCCGCATGGACGGCCGCACCTTTACCCGCCGCGACGAAGACGTCACGGTAATCGGCCGTGCCGAGTAGGGCCGCGGAGGTCCTGGAGTTCTGGTTCGGCCGCGAGGGCGACCCGGAATACGGCCAGTTCCGCGACGAGTGGTTCCGCAAAGACCCCGACTTCGACGCCAGGGTTACGCAGCAGTTCGCAGATCTCTACGAGAAGGCCGCCTCGGGCGAACTCGATGGTTGGCGCGACCAAGCCGAGGGTTGCCTCGCGCTCGTTATCGTCCTGGACCAGTTCCCAAGAAACATGTTCCGGGGCGACGGACGTACCCACGCGGCCGATGGTAAGGCGCTGGAAACGTCGGAGTACGCTGTCGAGCACGCGCTGGACAGGGAACTGCCCGCATTCCAGAGGATGTTCCTCTACATGCCATTCATGCACAGCGAGGAGGTGGAGATCCAGCGCCGCTCCGTCGGTTTGTTCGAGCGGCTTGCCGACGAGCCTGGTGCGCCGGACGTGACCTCCTACGCGGCCGGACACAGAGATATAGTCGAGCGGTTCGGGCGGTTCCCGCACAGGAACGAGATCCTGGGCCGGACGACCACGCCTGATGAGGCCGAGTTTCTGAAGACGGAGGGCTCTTCTTTCTGAGCAGGGGACGACCGCGACGCGCAGGCTAGGGAGAGGACCGGCGGTTTGGCGAACATAGGCAATCCTCCCTGTGACGTGGGGGTTATCCAGTCCAGGAAGGCCGACGCGCCGTGCGCACCGAGGTCGGGGCCGTGGATACTCGCGGCGACCATCATCGGGTCGGCGATGGCGTTTATCGACAGCACGGTGACCAACGTCGCGCTTCCGCAGATACAGGTTCGCCTCGGGGCCACAGCCCTCGACGCGCAGTGGATCGTCGAGTCCTACGCCCTGTTCCTGTCGGCCCTGATCCTGGTCGGCGGCTCCCTCGGGGACCACTACGGGCGCAGGCGCATCTTCTCCCTCGGGATTGCGATCTTCACCCTCGCCTCAGTGTGGTGCGGCCTATCGACGAGCCCGGACATGCTGATCGTGGCCCGCGCCCTGCAGGGTGTCGGGGGCGCGATGCTCGTGCCAGGATCCCTGGCAATCATCAGCGCCTCTTTCGAGGGCGAACAGCGGGGAAAGGCCATAGGCACCTGGGCCGGGCTCTCCGGGGTGACGACGGCCCTCGGCCCGGTCCTCGGCGGTTTTCTGGTCGAGAACGTCTCCTGGAGGGCTGCCTTCCTGATAAACGTGCCGCTCGCCATCGTGGTGCTCCTCATCGTCTACAGGCACGTCCCTGAGAGCCGTGACCCCGACGCAAGAAAGCTCGACATCCCTGGCGCGGCGTTTGCCACGCTCGGGCTCGGCGGGGTGGTGTACGGCCTGATCACCTCGGCCGAGGCCGGTTTTACCGACCTCCGCGTACTCCTCGCCCTCGTGCTCGGGGCCGGGGCGCTCGTCGCTTTCGTGGTGTGGGAGCGGCACACCGAAGAGCCGATGATGCCCCTCAGCATGTTCAAATCAAGGAACTTCTCTGGGGCCAACATATTGACCTTGCTCCTGTACGCGGGGCTCGGTGGGTCATTGTACTTCCTGCCCTTCCTCCTGATACAGGTGCACGGCTACTCGGCGACGGCGGCGGGCAGCTCCTTCCTGCCCTTCACGATCATCACGTTCCTCATGTCCCGGTGGGCCGGTGGCCTGGTCACCCGTTTCGGGGCGCGGCTGCCGCTGATGATCGGCCCGCTCGTAGCAGCCGCCGGTTTCGTGCTTTTCGCTATACCGGGGACCGAAGGCTCCTACTGGACGACGTTCTTCCCCGCCATAATCTTCCTCGGCCTCGGGATGTCCCTGGTTATAGCCCCCCTGACAACAACAGCGATGAACTCGGTCTCGGGCAGTCACTCGGGCCTCGCATCCGGCGTCAACAACGCCGTCTCGAGGACCGCCGGGCTGCTGGCCATCCCGGTGCTCGGCATCTTCGTCTTCTTCGTCTTCTCCGGCAGCCTCGACGCCAGCGTACAGGACCTGGATCTTTCCCCCAAAGCCCAACAACAACTGGAGGCCGCGAAAGTGGACCTTGGCGGGGCCGAGGTCCCTCCCGGCGTCAGCGAAGAGACGGCGGCGGAGATCGAGGCCGCCATAAAAGAGTCGTTCCTCGCCGGGTTCCGCCTGGCGATGTTCATAGCCGCTGGCCTTGCGGTCGCGAGCGCGGTCGCGGCGGCGATCATAATAGAGGGCAAGGACCGCGCAGCCCCGGCCGAGAGGATGGGGAGACCCGAGGGCGAGACGGCCCCCGCTTGAGGAGAGTTCGATGAGGAGGTTGATGAGAATGCTTCGGCAAGAGTGTACGCACCTGGACCAGATAGAGGACGTGGAGCCTAGTTCCGAAGGGTGCGAGGAGTGCCTCCAGATGGGCGACACGTGGGTACACTTGCGGGAGTGCCTGATCTGCGGCCACGTAGGCTGTTGCGACAGCTCCAAGAACAAACACGCCACCAGGCACTTCCACGCCACCGAGCATCCGCTGGTCCAGTCCTTCCAGCCCGGTGAGGATTGGATCTGGTGCTACGTCGACGAGGTCGTCGTGGAACCCGCCGATTAGCGAGGAGCAGACGGTCTACCACCCGGCTGGCCCGGGAAGATCGACGCCGACGTCATGCGCCGCGTCGAGCGCGATGTAGACCTCGAAGAACCGCGCCGGAGTGGCTGAAGGAGGATCGATGCCGACGATGATAGTACTCGTCAACCTGAAAGGCGGCGTAGCCCCCGAAGAGTACGAGACCTGGCTCCACGAACGCTACGTCCCCGCCGTCCTCGAACTTCCTTCCGTGGACGAGTGGCGCGGCCACAGGGTGGGCGGTCTCGCCGGAGCGGGTGGGGATGCGCCTTACGAATACATAGTCTCGGTCGAGGTCAACGACCTCGAACAGCTCGGCAGGGATATAGAGAGCGGGCGGATGCAGACGCTCCTCGGGGAGCTCGGCGAGTTCGCGGAGGTCACCCAGCTCATGACGGAGCGGTTCGTCTGAACCGGAGGGATCGGAAGAAACGATGGTGAGGATTGTCCCAGATTGAGGTAATCGTCGGCCTTCTGATTGCTGTGGCGGCGCTGGCCACACTCGCCGCGCGGCTTGGGGTACCGTACCCGATCCTGCTGGTACTCGGTGGTTCTGCGCTCGGGTTCGTGCCCGGTCTTCCGCGGGTGCGGCTCGACCCTGAACTCGTGTTCCTGCTGTTCTTGCCGCCGCTGTTGTACGTCTCGGCGCTCTTTACCTCGTGGCGCGACTTTCGGGCCAACGTCAGGGCGATCTCACTCCTCGCGGTAGGGCTGGTGCTGATGACGACCTTCGTGGTCGCCGCCGTGGTCCACACCGTCGCCGGGCTTCCGTGGGCGGCGGCCTTCGTCCTCGGGGCGATCGTCTCCCCCACCGACGCCATCGCCGCGACAACGGTCGCCCAGCGCCTCGGCGTCCCCCGCCGCATTATCACGATCCTGGAGGGTGAGAGCCTGGTCAACGACGCGACAGGCATCGTCGCCTACCGCGTCGCCGTCGCCGCCGTGGTTACAGGGGTGTTCTCGATCTGGGAAGCCGGCCTGCAGTTCATCGTCGGGGCCGTTGGCGGGATCGCCGTCGGCTTCGCGGTCGGCTGGCTCGTCGTCTGGGCCCGCCGCCACGTCTCCGAAGACCCCTCCATCCAGAACATCGTCTCGCTGCTAACGCCCTTCGTCGCCTATCTGGCGGCCGAAGAGCTGCCACACGGGCTCTGGGAGTGGCTCCACGACCTGGTCGGCCTCCCCGCGGATCTCCACTTCTCCGGCGTTCTCGCGGTGGTGACGACGGGGTTGTATCTCGGGCGGAAGGGTCCCTACATAACCTCCTCGGGGACGCGGCTTCAGGGGTTCGCGACGTGGGAGCTCATAACGTTCCTATTGAACGGTTTGATCTTCATCCTGATCGGGCTCCAGCTCGGAAGCGTGGTCGAAGGCCTGGACGATTACACGACAGGCCAGCTCGTCCTCTACGCGGTCCTGGTGAGTCTGACCGTTATTCTCGTTCGCGTGATCTGGGTCTTCCCAGCGACTTACGTGCCGCGATGGGCCAGTCGGCGCATCAGGGAGCGAGACCCCTCCCCTTCCTGGCGCAACGTCTCGATCGTAGGCTGGACCGGGATGCGGGGTGTGATCTCACTCGCCGCGGCCCTCGCCCTGCCGTTCCAGACGGCGTCGGGCGCACTGTTTCCAGGACGCGACCTCATAATCTTCCTGACCTTCTGCGTGATCCTGGCCACGCTCGTAGTCCAGGGCCTCTCCCTACCAGCCCTGATCCGGGCCCTCGGCCTCGAGGACGACCACATCGGGGACAAGGAGGAGACCCACGGCCGCATCGGCGTCGCCGAAGCCGCCCTGGAGCGCCTGGATGAGCTGAAGGATGAGGACTGGGTGCACGAGGACACCGCGGAGCGCATAAGCGGCATGTACAACTACCGCCGCAACCGCTTCGCGTCACGCTTCGACGGAGACCCTGATGGTGTAGAGGAACGCTCGGCCGCCTACCAGCGCCTTATGGTCGAGCTGCTCGTCGCGCAACGCGAGAGGCTCGTCAGGATGCGCGACGAAGGCAGCATCGGGGATGAGGTCATGCACCGCATCGAACGCGACCTCGACCTGGAAGAGTCGCGGCTGGAGGTCTGAAAAGTGGTGGCGAACATAACGCGGGAGAGGCTAAAGGCGAAGATGGACCGCAGGGATGACTTCGTGCTCGTGGAAGCGCTATCGAAGAAGCACTACGAAAGCAGTCATTTGCCAGGTGCGATCAACCTTCCCTACGAGTTCGTGGACGAGGCTGAAACGGTGCTGCCGGACAAGGACGCCGAGATCGTCGTCTATTGCATGAACCCTGATTGCGTGGCCTCCGCTGAGGAGGCGCGCGAGCTCGAAGAGATGGGCTACGCGAAGGTCCTCCACTACGCCGCTGGAAAGCAGGATTGGATCAGGGCCGGCCTACCCATCGAAGGCAGGCGCACCACGGGACGGTCGCCGGCATGAGGAGCACTCAGCTTGCCTGATCTACTCGCTGGCTTCGCGCTCGTCGCCGTGGTCCTGACGATCGCCGGGTTGGCCTCCGGGTTCGTGGAGCGGGCGCCGCTCTCGTTCCCGATCATCTTCCTTGGACTCGGCTTCCTGCTCGGCTCTCACGGTCTCGGCCTCCTGCATTTCGGCCCTGAGAGCGCGCTGCTTGAGACCGTGGCGACGCTGACGTTGGCCATGGTCCTCTGCCTGGAGGCCGTCAGAATAGGAAACATCGGCATGGGTGGCGCCGGGTTCGTGCCAATTTTGTCTCTGGGACCGGGAACGGTAGTTATCGTCGCCGTCATCGCCGCCGGCTCCTACTTCCTGCTCGACGTTTCGGTGATAGCGGCGTTGCTCCTGGGAACCATCCTGGCCTCCACGGACCCCGTGGTCTTGCGGGACGTGGTCAGGGAGGAGCGTATCCCCGCCTCCGTCAGGCAGGCCCTGAACATCGAGGCCGGCACGAACGACATCGTCGTCCTGCCAACGCTGCTTATCCTGATCGCCCTGGCCAACGACGAGGCATCGGGCGCAGGCGGGTGGGCGCTACTCATCGTCAAAGTGCTCGTGCTCGGACCCGTGATTGGCTTCGCCATAGGCGCGGGGGCTGCGTGGCTCATGAGCCACGCCGACCGGCGCTACGCGGTAAACGAAGTCTACCAGTCGCTCTACGGCGTTGGCATCGTGTTGCTCTCATACGCGACCGCCACGGCCCTCGGTGGCGACGGCTTCCTGGCCGCCTTCGCCACTGGGTTCGCGATCGCCGTGCTGAACTTCGACCTGTGCCAGTGCTTTCTCGACTACGGCGAGACCACGAGCGAGATGGCGATGCTGCTCTCTTTCATCCTGTTCGGGGTCGTGATCTCCGACCTCTTCGCCGATGTGCCGATCGTCCCCGCGCTCGTCCTTGCAGCCATTGTGATCTTCGTCGCCCGCCCGTTGGCCATAGGCCTCGTGCTGCGCAAGGCCGCCGTCAGCAACGCGGCGCGGGCGTTTATCGGGTGGTTCGGACCACGCGGTCTCAACTCCCTCCTCCTGGCGCTGCTCGTCGTCGAAGCCGGGGTCGCCGGCTCGGAGTTCCTGCTAGGCGTAGTCGGGGTGGTGGTAACCGTCTCGGTCGTGGCCCACGGGGCCACTGCCACCCCCCTCTCGCGCCGCTACGGCGAGGCGGTGATGCGGGCGACGTTCGAAGAGGAGCGGGAGAACGCCGCAGGCATCTTCGAGGGCGATGCGAGCGAGTCCATCAGGATCAGGCCCAAGCAGCTCTCCGAGATGCTACAGAGCGAAGATCCACCCATCGTGCTCGACGTCCGGACCCGTTCCCAGTACGAACAGGACCAGAGCCACGTCCCCGGCGCCGTAAGGGTCGCCCCCGATGAGGTAGACGGGTGGGCGCGAGAGCGGGAAGTGGAGTACGGCAGCCAGGTCGAGGGCCAGCGCATCGTCGCCTACTGCACCTGACCGGACGAGGCTACCAGCGCCAGGGTGGCGCGGAAGCTCAACAAAATAGGCTACGAGGCTACCGCCCTGGAAGGCGGCTTCGACGCCTGGAAGAACGAATACCCGACAGAGAGCGTACAGACAGAAGCGGTGGGGTGACGAGCGGTCAGCACGCTTCGGCCTACGCTTGTCAGCACGCTACGCGCTTCCCGCTTGTCGGCACGCTCGGGCCTTGTGGCCCTCGCTTGTCAGCAACGCTTCGCCCTTCGGGCTCGCTTTCAGCGCTTCACCTCGCGGCTTGTTGTCTCCGCTGTTTCTAGTATGCCGCTTTCAGGATCTCGAGCACTTCCTCGGCCCTGTCGCCGTACTCCCAGGCGATGGATTCGAGGTCCTGTTCCGGAACACCTACCTCGCGCAGGCTGTCGGGTAGACCCAGACCCTCTACCAGCGAAGCTACGCGCTCCGACGGCTCCCCGCCGAGGGCCTCCGAAAGCCCTCTCCAACGCTCATCTGGTATGCGCTCTTCGAGGACTCTGAGGCTCGGCGCGAGGAGCACACAGGAGGTGATGCCGTGCGGCACCTCGTAGCTGGCCCCGATCCTACGCCCAAGCTCGTGCGAGAGCCCCATCGGCGTGTTCGTGGGTCCGAAGTACGCGAGCCAGGAGGCGAGCTGCAACTCCAGTCGCACCTCCAGGTCCTTGGGAGAGCGTTTCGAAAGCGGCAGGTACTCCATCAGGCGCCGCGCTCCTTCGAAGCCGGTCACATCGGTGATGGGATGATCGCCGCCGTAGAGGAAGCCCTCGGCCGCGTGGTCCAGGGCCCTAAGCCCGGTAGAGAGCCAGAGCTTCTCGGGCGTGAAGATCGTCGCCCCGGGGTCCAATATCACGACGGGCGGCACAGTCTTCGGATCGGCGAAGCCACGCTTTCTTCCCATGCTCTCATCGGTAACCCCTGCCCTGTGGGCCCACTCGGCGCCTGAGAGGGTGGTAGGGACCGCCACCTGCGCCGGGTAGTCCAGCTGCCGCGCGACGGCCTTGGTACCGTCTATGACGCTGCCCCCGCCGACGCTTACAAGCAGGTCCGCCGCGGCCGTCTCGGCCTCCGTTGCGGCCCTCTCGACGGTCCCGCCAGGGGTGTGTTGCCCGATGCCGGCGAAGGTTCCGGCGTACCTGTCGCCCAGCAACGCCTCGACGCGCCGGATGAGGTCGGTCTTCTCGTTCAGGCTGCGCCCGGTGATGACGAAGGCCCGGTCGTACGGCCGGGCCTCCTCTCCTAGTCTCTCTAAAGCATCCGCGCCGAAGTGGACGCGGGCTGTCGGGAGGAAGGTGTGCGTACCGCTCTTCACGCTCCCATGGTACCGTCGCGCGCGGCTCCGGGCGACCGGGAAGGGAGGATCAGGCCCCCGCGCGAGCCTCCGAAGGTGCCTCGGCGTTCTCCCAACCGTGGCCGCGGAGGTACTGCTCGAAGGAAGCCAACCCCGGATACTCGTCCCTCAGGGCGGCGATGTTGGCCTCGTAGCCATGATCGTTGAACCACCGGTACATAACGGCGTACTCCTCGCCCATCTGCTCCTCGAACCCCTCCCAGGGCACCTGGAAGTAGTCGACGTTGTGCCCGATCACCCGCGATAACGTGCCCGCGATCTCGGGCATGGTCAACTCATCGCCCGCGATGTCTACCTCGCGGCCGATCCAACGCTCCGGATCGTCGAAGGCCATGGCCGCGAAAACGCCGATGTCATCAGCGTCGATCATCTGTAAAGGTTTGTCCGGGTCGAGCGGCTGCGGTAGCGTGCCGCCGAGGATCGGCTCCCTCATGAACTCCCAGTTCTGCATGAAGAAGACCGGCCGTAGCACCGTGTAAGGAACCCCGCTTGCCCGTACGTGCTCCTCCACCTCGAACTTGCTCTCGAAGTGCGGGATGCCAGTCTCCCGGTGCGCGCTTCCGACCGAACTGTAAACGAAGTGCTCGACTCCAGCCGCCCTGGCCGCGTCCGCGAGCAACACACCCTGCCTGACCTCGCCCTCGACGCCGGTCTCCATGAACTGCTGAACCGAGAACACCCCGTAGACACCGTCGAGCGCCTGCTCGATCGACGCGCGGTCCTCGAGGTCCCCGCCGAAGACCTCGGCCCCGAGGTCGGCCAACTCCCTCGCCGCCGCCTTGTCCTTATCGCGGGTGAGCGCACGTACCGCGAAGCCCCACTCCAGCAGGTTCCGCGCCACCGTCCCTCCCTGATGGCCCGTGGCCCCGCTGACCAGGATTACTCGTCTCCCGTCGCCTCTGCTTTCCATGTTTCCTCCTCAGGTTCGACCTTGCCAACATCCTGTACTTCCAAAGCGGACGCGCGTCCGCTTTAAAGAGCGAGGGTATCGCGGTAGACTGCTGCTGTCAAGGTATTTTGTGGAGTGTGATCTTTGTGGAGCGGGCAGAAGGGCAGCGGGGCGGGACAGTTTGGAGCCTGGACCACCTGGGTCGTCCGTCGGGCAGGGAGGAGCGCAGCGATGCGGCGCGCAACCGGCGTGTGATCCTCGATACGGCCTGCACGCTCTTCGGGGAACGCGGCGTGACGCACGTCACGATGGAAGAGATAGCCAGGATGTCGGGTGTCGGTAAAGGGACGCTCTACCGGCGCTTCCCAAACAAGGGCTTCCTGTGCCAAGCGCTCCTCGACAAGCCTACCAGGCGACTGCAGGAGCACACGCTGGATATTTTGCGGGAGCCCGAAACGTCTGCCCTGGAGAAGGTCGACGCGTTCCTGAACGTGCTCGTTATATTTACCGCAGAGAATCTGGATTTGCTCTACGGCGGCCACGAACCGTTGTGCGGCGCGGACAGGTTGGAGCGCTTCTCCCACCCCGCGTACGACTGGCGCCGCTCGACCGTGCTCGGGCTCTTGCGAACTGCGGTCCGCGAGGGAGACGTGGCTGACGGGCTTGACCTCGAGTACCTGGCTTCGGCATTGCTCGCCCCGCTCGACGTGGATTTTTACTACTACCAGCACCGGGTACAGGGGCTCTCTGTCGAAAGGATAAGCCGCGGGGTGCGTGCCCTCGTACCCCGTGCCGGGTAAAGTTTGAACCATGAAACGGAGGAAGCAGATGGAACTGGGCGGGTTACACCACATGACGGCCGTAACGACGGAAGCGGCGGAGAACGTCGCGTTCTACACCGACGTGCTCGGCCTGAGGCTCGTAAAAAAGACCGTGAACCAGGATGATGTCTCGGCCTACCATCTCTTCTACGGGGACGAGGTGGGCAATCCTGGGACCGAGATCACCTTCTTCGACTGGCCTCGGTTGCGCCTGGCCCCCAACCATCCCGGCGCCGGCGAGGTCTCGACCACCGAGCTACGCGTCCCGGACCGCGCGGCGCTGGAGTGGTGGGCCGAACGTTTCCGGGACCTCGGCGTCTCCCACGGGGATATCGAGGAGGAAGACCGCGTCCATCTCGACTTCACCGACCCCGAAGGGCAGCGTCTTCGCCTCTCCGCCGACGAGGGTGAAGGAGTGCCTGGCGGGGTGCCTTGGGAGGAGAGTCCCGTTCCGCGGGAGGTGGGGATCAGGGGCCTCGGGGCCGTCGACCTGACGGTGCGGGAGCTCGACCCAACGGCGTGGGTCCTCACCGACGTCCTCGGCTTCCGAAAGGTGGGTGAGACCGTGCAAGGCGAGGGCCAGACCGTAACCTTCGAGGTCGGGGGCGGGGGTCCGGGGACAACGGTGCGGGTCGTCGAGAGGTCCGATGCTCCGTGGACGCATCTCGGGCGCGGCGGCGTGCACCACATCGCTTTTCGGACGCCTGACGATGAAGAGCATGCGGCCTGGAGGGAGAAGATCCGTCATTCCGGCCTCGGGGTAACGCCGCAGATAGACCGCTTCTATTTCCGTTCGATCTACTTTCGCGAGCCCGGCGGGGTACTCTTCGAGATCGCCACCGACGGCCCCGGCTTCGCCACGGACGAGGACGCCGCCCACCTCGGCGAGAGGCTCTCGCTCCCCCCGTTCCTGGAAGGGCGCAGGGAGGAGATTGAGGCGGGCCTGAATCCCATAACCGTGCAAGGTTAGGCAGCACGAGCATAGCGTCTTTAGACCAAGATAAGCCTTCCGGGCCTCAGTGGCTCCGGTGGATCAAGCGTCTCCAGGCCCTAGCTCAAGACGGCCTGACCTACACCAAAGACGACTACGACCTCGGGCGTTACGAGCAGTTGAGAGAGCTGGCCTCCGAGATGCTCGCGGCCCACTCCACGGGGACCCTCGAGGAGGCCCGGGATCTACTCGCCCTGGAAGCCGGTCCCGCGACCCCCAAGGTCGACGTGCGGGCCGCGGTGTTCGAAGATGGCCGAATCCTGCTCGTCAAGGAGCCGGAGGAAGCGGGCTGGTCCGTGCCTGGGGGCTGGGCCGACGTGGGCGAGTCCCCGTCCGAAGCCGCGGCCCGCGAGACTCTGGAGGAGTCGGGCTTCAGGGTAAAGCCGGTCAGGCTCCTTGCCGCCTACGACCGCGACAGACGCGGACACCCACCCATCGCATACCACGTCTACAAGCTGGTGTACCTGTGCGAGATCCTGGATGAAACCCCGATTTCCAACGTGGACACTGCCGGAGCGCAATTCTTCGGCGAGCAGGAGATCCCCGAGCTTTCCGTCTCCCGCGTCACCCCGGCCCAGATCGAACGGTTCTTCGAGCACCACCGTAACCCGAACCTCCCCGCCGACTTCGACTAGCGCTCATACTCAAAACCCAGGACCGGCCCGTCCTGAATCTCCCTTCGTCCTATCGCATGCTGTGGGCCGCTAACGATCCCAAGCGTTCCAAATGCAACGCGTCCAAAGCTCCGATTCTGCGCAACGCCTGGCTCCAACACCCGAAAGCTCCTTACGGCAGATCCCGGGACGGGTTTGCCCGAAGCCAAGACCCGTGCTAGTGTGGATCCTGCCGTAGAATGCTAGCGCAGTTAAGGAGGTCCTAGAGGAGGCTACGGAGAAGATACCGGCAAGGCACTGACACCCATTCTGAAAGGAGACACCCTAAGTGGGAACTTTCAATTCCACGAAGACAGTACCCTACGTTGTTGACGACCTTACTCCTGTTGCCCAGGAGGTGATGAGTTACTTCGAAAGCCAGGACTTCGAGGCTACCGAAACGCACCTCCCCGCAGGGGGAGTGCAGGTCAGCATCCGCAGGGGAGGTACCTTCAAGGCCATCATAGGCATGAAGACCGCCCTGAACATAAAGATAGAGCCCGTAGAAGACGGGACCCAGGTGGACGCAGGCGTAGGCATCTGGGGTCAGCAGGCAATACCGACGATGATCACCGCGCTGGTTTTCTGGCCTGTCATAATCTCCCAGGTATGGAACATGGCACAAGAGGCCAAGTTGGACGAGGAGGCTTTGGGCGTCGCCGAAGAGAGCCTGAAAGCTCATGCTTCGGGAGCACCAAGCCCGATAGCTGACGTGTAATTGCGTACGCAGAGTAGATACTGTAGATAAACCTGAAGCATGATGCCTTGGCATGCGAAAGGCAATCCTTTCGCATGCCGCTCTAGAGCGATTAGCAGAGGTCAATACCTCTGCTAATTACGCATTTCAGCACTTCAGCTAGTCAGCACTTCAGCAAGAGAATGCTGAAATGCTGAAATGCTTGCAACGGGGTTCAATCCCATTGCAAGCTGCTGTAAGTTCCCTCTTTTCTGCCGGTAGCAGTACCTTGCGAGGAGAGGCCGGCTTCCCGCGCAGCAGGTCCAGCTTCTATCGGTATATTGTAGACTGGTGAGCCAGGCTGCTGCTTCCGGCCACCATCGCTCAGGGAGCCCGTGTCGACCGGGGCGAACCCTATATCTTCGATCAACCGTGAGACGACGGCTTTCGCCTCGGCGTCATCGCCGGCGACGAAGAGGGCGAGCCGATCCTCGGCCGGCACACCCGTGTCTCCTTCGTCCCTGAGCCTCTCGTAATACATGGTGTTGAAGGCCTTGACGATACGCGCACCTGGCAAACGGCGGGCGATATCCTCGCTGGAGGTGTCATCACCCAGGTCCTCGATCCGAAAGTCCGGCGTGTACGGGTTTATGGCGTCGATGACGATCTTGTCGACGAGCAAACCAGCGGATGGCAACCCCTCCTCACGCCTCGACCAGGGCACGGCTAGCAACACGACCTTCCCAAAATCCGCCGCCTCATCGACCGTCATCGCCCTTGCACTCTCGCCCATCTCTGACACAAGGTCCCGTAGCGTCTCGGGCCCCCGCGAGTTGCTGACGGCAACCCTGTGCCCGGCCCCCGCGAAGAGCCTCGCAGCCGTCGCGCCGATGTTTCCCGCACCGATAATCCCGATATTCACCAAGTTCCTCCCTTTCGCCGTCCCGCATAGGATATAGGACCGCAGGGCTAGCTCCGGCCCGGTCACACCGCCACGTTGCACTTTCGGCGGGATCATCCGGCTCTTGGCTCGGCGAGCGAGACGAGCCGGAGCCTCGTCGCTTTCCCCGCCGTTCCTCGAACAGCACCTTCCATGGGAGCATGTCCTTTCACAATACTCACCCGTCGGTGCTTGCGATGTGCACGTTTCTGTCTATAATGAGACAATATTATCTCATTTGAGAGTTCACAAGTTGGGAGGTAAGCGGTGGGTCCAAGACCTGATTCTGAGGCTGGAGGGTCGGTCAGTCCCCGGACGGCGCGTTCGAGGCGGGCCATTCTGGAGGCGGCCGTCAGGATGCTTGTGGTGGACCGTGGTGCGTCGATGCGGGAGATCTCGGAGGCGGCTGGGGTAGGAAGGGCCACGCTCCATCGGTACTTTCCCGGTAGGGACGATTTGATCCGGGCTCTGGTGATAGACGTTCTCGCGGAGTGCGAGGCTGCGATTGGGTCTGCGCGGACTGAGGAGGGCACGGCGGCCGAGGCGCTGTCGAGGCTGGTAGAGGCGCTCGTGCCGATCGGGGAGCGCTTCCATTTCCTGCTCTACGAGGACTATTTCGAAAGCGACCCCGATGTCGCCGCTGCAGACGCCCGAATCTTGAGAACCGTAGACGTTCTGATCGAGCGGGGAAGGCGGGACGGAACCTTCCGTCCCGAGGCACCTGTGGCCTGGATCGGCGACGCGTTGGAGGCCCTCCTCTACGCCGCGTGGGAGGGTGTGCGCGACGGCAAGATCGCCCGCCGCGACGCGCCCGGCCTGGTGGTCTCTACCCTTCTGTCTGGCCTTGGGGAGAGCGAGGCGGTTCGTGAACGCTGAAAGGCACCGGGGAGACTCACGGTGATCGGGCGCCTGCTCGGGCTGTCGCTGTGGCTTCCCTTGAAGGACCGTCTCTTCCGGCGGCTCTTCGTCGGGGAGGGGGTCGCGCTCCTGGCCGACCAGATGTTCCTGATCTCGCTGACCCTGCTGGTGCTCGAGGTCGCGGGTCCCGGCGCCCAACTAGGAAGCGTGCTTGCCGTAGCCTCCATACCTGGCGCCCTGTTGATGCTCGTGGGTGGGTGGGTCTCCGACCGTTTTCCACCGGCGGCCGTCCTTGTCGTCTCCAACGCCGGGCGCGCGGCGCCAGAAAACGGCCCGACGCCGAAGGAGCGCAGAATCCCTCCGCCCCGGGCGGTGGCATCCTTGACGGCCTACGCTACGCCTGGCGGGACCCGCTCCTCCGGACCATGCTGTTCGTGCTGGCGGCCATAAACCTCGCGGCGATAGGCCCGATGATAGTTGGCGGGGCGGTGCTGGCCGAGGAGAGACTCGGGGGCGCAGGCTCTCTGGGCGTGCTGTTCTCCGCGTTCGGGGGTGGCTCCCTCGTCGGGTTGCTCGTGGCTGGCGCCGCCGGAAGGCCGCGGCGTCGCGGGGCGACGATGCTCGGGGCGACGGCCCTGATCGGGCTCGGTCTCGGCGCTCTGGGTTTCGTGCCAGGCCTGGTTTCGGCGTGCGCCGCAGCCGTAGCGATGGGTGTCGGGGCGGGCTACCTGGGCGTCGTGCTCGTCTCCTGGCTGCAGGAGAGGGCCGAGCCGGCACTGAGGGGAAGGGTGATGAGCCTGGTAATGTTCTGCGTCGTCGCGCTCGACCCGGTCTCCTACGCCCTCGCCGGCGTGCTCGTCGCCAGAAGCCTCACCCTCACATTCGTGGCCGCGGGAACGCTCATGCTCGCTGCGGTCCTCTTCGGCGCGGCGAGTAGCCCGGTACGAAAGTTCGACTGACCCTACCGCCGGCGGTAGGCTGGGGATTCTTCGCTTTACTTCGCACGCGGTAGGGTCTATACAATGCCCGTGTCCGAGAGAGAGAAAAGTCGGGTCCGGTGGCGAGACGGCGGCCGGGAGGGAGGGATGCGCGAGAGATTGCGCAACCGGCCCCGCCTGCGACCGAAGGTCTACGGCTACCTCACGGAGGAGAAGGAGACCCTCAGACAGGGGTTCGCCGCGCTGTTCCTCTCCTCCGCCGGGGAGCTCGTTGCCGGCATCGTGCTCGCGGGCATCTCGGGCACCCTCGATGAGCTAGTCGGGCTCGCGGTCTTGATCCCCGCAGCGATAGGGATGCGCGGCGCCATCTTCGGGGCGATGGGAAGCAGGCTCTCGACATCCATCCAGACCGGCCTCTTCAGCTTGAACCTCAGACGCGGCGTGCTCGCCGAGAACGTGCAGGCCGCCGCCGTCCTCTCGCTCGTCTCCGGGGTGTTCCTCGCCGTCCTGGCACGGGTTCTGTGCGGCATTCTCGGGGTGAGGACGGAGCTCTCGGTCGTCGATTACATCGTTATCTCTACGGCAGGCGGTATCTTCGCCGGTATCCTCTTGCTTGGGATTACGGTCCTCGTCGCCCGCCTCTCGGTGGCCCGCGGCTGGGACATGGACAACATCGCGGCCCCGATGCTGACCGCGGCCGGCGACATCCTCACGCTACCCGCTCTGGTCCTGGCCACATACCTGATCGGCATCCCCGTCTTCTCTTCGGTCCTCGGGGCCGTACTCGTCCTTGCGGCCGCGGCCTCCGCGTACTTCGGCCTGAGGTTAGGTGCCGAGAACCTCGGGCGCATCCTCGCCGAGTCATTACCTATACTGGCCATGACAGGGACCGTAACCATCCTGGTCGGTGTGGCCCTACAGAACCGCGAGGAGCAGTTCACGACGCTCCTTGCCCTTAGTATCCTTCTGCCCGCTTTCTTGCAGGAGGGCGGCGCCCTCGGCGGCATCCTCTCCAGCCGTCTCTCTTCTAAGGTCCACCTGGGCCTCATAGATCCGCGCGGGATACCGCAGTTCGCGGCCTTCAGGGACTTTACGCTCACCTACATCTTCGCCGCCGGGGTGTACGTGTTCATCGGGGGGGCTTCGCACCTCATAGCCGTTGCGCTCTTCCACAAGGGGGCGAGCCCGGGATTCCTCGTGATGATCGGGATCAGCGCCCTCGCCGGCCTGATCGCCACGACGGCGGCGGTCCTCGCCGCTTACTACGGCTCAACGGTTAGCTACCGCCTCGGCCTCGACCCAGACACCTACGGCATACCCATTATCACGGCGGCGGTGGACCTGCTCGGCTTCATGAGCCTTATAATAGCCCTCATCGTTTTCGGATTGGCGGGGTAAGAGATGCGCGAGACGCGACCAAGGAACCTGAAGGAGATGCTGGTCGAGGCGAAGAACACCTCGGAGCTTATGGTAGACCTCTCGTACACGGCGATCTTCTACAACTCCGAGACCCTCTCCGAGGAGGTATCCCGTCTCGAAGAACGCCTGAACGACCTGGTCTTCGACATGCGCACCCTGGCCATCCTGGCTGCGAGGAGTCCGGCCGACGCCGAGCAGATGGCCGGCATCCTCGGGGTCGTCCAGGACATCGAGAAGATCGGCAACGCCGCAATCGACATAGCCAAGATAGTGGTGAAGCGCCTTGGTATCCCGCCCGAGCTACTGCACGACATCCCCGAGGCCGAAGAGATACCCTCCCGCGTCCGCATTCAGCCAGGCAGCGCGCTCGACGGCCGCTCTTTGGGCGACGTGGATCTGCCGGTAGAGACGGGGATGCGCCCCATCGCCATCCGCTCCGAAGACGAATGGGACTTCGACGCCGAGCCCGAGGACGTACTGCGGGCCGGCGACGTGCTGTTCATGCAGGGCCCGCCCGAGGGTGTCGCCGAGGTCAGGGAGCTCGCCGGCGCGCCCCCGCTCGAGGACGTTCCCGAACCCGCCCCGTCCGCTGGTCAGCTCTCGGAGATCGACCGGGCGGTGGACATCCTGATCGAGATGAAGAACCTCTCGGAGGTGGCCGTCGGGCTCGCCTACTCGGCCCTGCTCTACGACGACGCGGGGCTCGCCCGCGAGGTGATAGCCATCGAGGACGAGATGGACGAGATGCGCTATCGTCTCGAGCGCTGGGTCCTCCTCGCCGCCCCCCACGTCGAGGACTCATCCCGCCTGAGGGGTCTGCTGCACCTCGCCACGGCCTCTGAGACCATCGCCGACTGCGCGATGGAGATGGTGTGGGTCGTGGAGAAGGGAGAGGAGGTCCATCCCGTCCTCTCCGCGGCCATCGGGGAGTCCGACGAGATCGTCCTGAAGTTGACCGTCTCCACCGGCTCCCCCGCCGACGGAAAGACGCTTGACTCCCTCAAGATCGAGACCGAAACGGGCATGTACGCCCTCGCCGTGAACCGCGGCGGGCGCTGGACCTACAGGCCCCGCGACTCCTACAGACTCGAGGGCGGCGACTCACTGCTCGTCACGGGCGCCCCCGAGGGCCTCGAACCCCTGGCCGAACTCTTCGGGCAGGAACTGGAAGGCCCCCCGTAATTCGGAGAGGGCCCCAGAAGAATCCCATCGTCTGGGATCAGGGGCTCCTGTTCTGGACACCGATAATCCTGCTGGCGGTCTTCATGTGCGTCGGCCTGCTCTCCCTCTCCTCGGGATTGCCATACGACCTGAGGGAAGGGTCCAACGACCTCGCCATCTACCGCGAGGCGGGAGAGTCCATCCTGCGCGGCGAGCTTCCATACAGGGATCTCTTTATCGAGTACCCTCCTGGCAGTCTCCCCACCTTCGTTTTGCCGGCCGTCTTCAGCGCGAGCAGAGACGATTACGTAGACGCCTTCGCCTCCGAGATGGCGGTTTTGCTCGGGATAACGCTCCTGCTGACGGCACTGGCGGCGCGCGGGCTTCGCGGGCCGCACGCCTGGGTATTGCCCTCAGTAACGTTCGCGGCGGCCGCGCTCCTGCTGTATCCCGTAGCCGTCACCCGCTACGATGCGGTCGTCGCGCTCACGCTCGGGCTGGCCGCCCTCTGTGCGACCCTCGGAGGGCGTTTCCTCTTCCTCGGCTACGCGTCGCTCGGGTTCGGCGCGGCGGCCAAAGTAGTGCCAGCCCTAGCGACCGTGCCGCTGGCGCTCGCCCGGCGGGGCGCCGCATCCGGGTACGCGGTCTTTCTCGCGGTGCTGGCGGTCTTCTTTGCGCCTTTTGTCCTGCTCGGCGGCCGCGGTCTATGGGAGGGCTTCGCCTACCAGGCAGAGAGGGGGCTTCAGATCGAGAGCCTCGCGGCATCCGTCTTGATCCCACTCCGTTCGGTCGAAAGCGTCGTGTTCGAGTACGGCGCCTTCGAAGTACGCGGTAGCGGCGTCGGTCTCGCAACCTCGCTGAGCCCACTCCTCGCCCTCGTTCTGATGCTCATTACAGGGCTCGTGATGTTCAGAGAGTATCGGCGTTTCGGGAGGCTTGGGGCAGCGACTTTTCCGCGGTATGGTGCTGCGCTTATACTTGCGCTCATGCTCGGCTCCAAGGTCCTCTCCCCACAGTACATGATCTGGCTTCTCCCCCTCGTTCCCCTGAGCGCGGGAGGAGCAGCCGGAGCAATCGTATGCGCGGTCTTCCTCGTCACTTGCCTGCTCACGACGCAGGTTTTCCCCACCCACTACGACGACCTGCTCGCCTTCCGCTACCCCGGGCCGGAACTGCTCCTCGTCCGTAACCTGCTCCTCGCCGCTCTCTGGGTCGTGATGCTCGCCCTGCCCGCGGCGACACGGGAGAAGAAGGCTTCGTGAAGCGTCCGGCTCTGCTCGTACTATTCCTGCTGCCCCTGATGCTGTGCACGCTCGGCCTTGCCTCTGGCCCCCAGTTGGAAAAACGGGAGGTGCTACAGAAGGCCAGCTTCGTCCCCGAGCTGGAAGAGTACTACTCCAAGCCGACCGTCGAGACCACGGCGCGCTACAAGGGCGCGAGGGACCTCTGGCGGGTCGCGCTCACGGAGCAGACTTCGGGGACGGAGGTCGCACGTTTCAGGGTTTCGGACGACTCTGGGGCGGTCGGCGGCGTCGAGGTTCTTCCGTCGGCCTCAGGGGTCGAGTACCCGAGGCTCTCCGAGCGCAAGGCGGTCAAGCTCGCCGCCGCGAGCCCCGAGGTGAGGGACGAGCTCTCCGAACACGGTCCCCACACCACAAAGGCAACCTACGAGGACGACGAGTGGACCGTCCGGTTTTACGTCGACGAGACCGGGGCCGTCGGGGGGCGCCCGACGGAAGAGGGCAAGGAGGTCGCAACCGTCGGGGTCGACGACGAGACCTGGGTCCTTGGCTACGTGTATACCGGGGATCAGGTCGGGTGGAACATGGCCCGCGGCGTAAGCGGCGCCTACGGCAAGCAGGCGAACTCCTGGTGGGTCTGGCTGCCGCTGGCGCTAGCCTTCGCCGCGGCCTTCTGGCGCACAGACAGGCTGCTCTCGATGCGCAACCTGGATATAGTGGCGCTGCTCGGGTTCCTCGTCTCGCACGGCTTCTACAGGGAGGGCGTAGTCTTCGAAGCCGTAATCCTCTGGTACCCGCCACTCGTCTACCTCTTCGTCAGAACCCTACTTATGGGCTTCGGGATAGGCGAGAGGGTCGAGAAGACGAGCAACCTCCCCTTCGGGGTATTGATGGTGCTCGCCGGGCTCGCCGGCGGCCTCGTCCTCGGCCTCAACGTCGACTCGCGCGTCATAGACGTGGGCTACGCCGGGGTCGTCGGGGCCGACCGCATCCTGGAAGGCACGATCCCCTACGGCAACATGCCCGCCGACGTGGGGACCGGCGACACCTACGGCCCGCTCAACTACCTGCTCTACGTGCCCTTCGTGCTCATGTTCGGCTTCTCGGGCGAGTGGGACTTCCTCCCAGCGGCCCACGCCCTCACGCTCTTCGCATTCGTCGCCGGAGCCATGGCCCTCTTCATCACCGGCTACAAGCTCTCCGGCAAGGAGGGGGCAGCGGCCCTGCTCTTCGCCTGGGCAGCCTTCCCCTACACCGTGTATACGACCAACAACAACACCAACGACGTCATCGTCGCTGCCGTCGCGGCGATAGGACTCGCGGCTGCCGCCTCCCCGATCGCACGCGGGGCCAGCATCGCGGCCGGGTTCGCGGTCAAGCTCTACCCCATCGTCCTTGGTCCGCTCTGGATCTCCTACGAGGGACGTCGACGAAAGCCGATGGTGGATTTCCTGCTCGGAGGGGCCGGCGTTCTACTGCTAGCGTTCTGGGTCGTCCTGCTGGACGGACGACCCTTCGAGGCTGCCAAGCTTTTCTACGAGAAGACCCTCGCCTTCCAGGGCGACAGGGTCAGCCCGTGGACGATCTATTCCCAGGTTCCCGAGCTCGCGTTCCTGCAAAGGCCCATGACGGCGATCGTCATCTTCCTGACCATACTCGTCGCCTTCGTGCCGCGCAAGAAGACGCTGCGCCGGCTCGCCGCCCTTTCCGCGGCACTCGTCATCGCCTTCCAGCTCACCGTAAACTACTGGTTCTTCGCCTACGTCATCTGGTTCGAGCCGTTCGTGTTCGTAAGCCTCCTGCTGGCCACGAATCACAAAACGGAGTTGGACGGGCATCAGGCATCAGGCATCAGGCATCAGCAAGAAGAAGGGGAGGAAGGCGGCGAGCACGGCGGGAGCGTGCACGGACCGTAAGGGGGCGGAGCTGGCCGATGAAGGATAAAGTCTTGGAGACGGAGCGGATGGAGCTCCGCAGGATGGGATGGGCCGACGTTGACGATCTTATGGGCATCTTCTCCGACCCTGTGGCGATGCGCTACTACCCCAAAACCAAGAGCCGCGAGGAGACTGAGCAGTGGGTACGCTGGACGCTAGAAAGTTATAGAGACCACGGCTTTGGTCAGTGGGTGGCCGTCCTCAAGCGCTCGGGCGAGTTCGCGGGACAGTGCGGCCTCACCGTGCAGGAGGTGAGGGAAGCAAGAGGTCGAGATAGGCTACCTCTTTCTGCGCAGGTTCTGGGGCCGGGGGCTCGCCCCCGAGGCGGCGCGGGTGGCGCGGGATCACGGCTTCGCCCTAGGCTATAACCGGCTCATCTCCCTCATAGACCCAGAGAACCTCGCTTCCCGCCGCGTCGCCGAAAAGACAGGCCTCACGCTGGAGAAAGAGGTCTGGAAATGGAACAAGAAGGTGTGCGTCTACGCAATAGGCACTGAAGGTCGCGAAGAGGTTCTTGCGCGCGCCCACGGTAGCGGGCGCGGTCGCCCTGCCAGGCCCGAGGTGGGCCAGGGTGTGCTCGACCGCGACGCGCTCGCGCAGCTTGGCGCGCCCCGCCGGCGTCTGCTGGCGCTCGCGCAGCTCGGCCAGCAGCCGCTCGTCGGGGTGGATGCTCACGCTGCGGCCGCGCGCTGCTGGAATAGTGCAGCGGTCGCGCAGCGGGCAGGCGGCGCAGGTCTCGGCCGGGAACCGGACCGTCCCGCCGGGCGCGAAGGGCACCGCCACGCCCGCCGGGGCAGCGGATCGCTGCCCCGTCCCAGTCGAGCGCGAAGGCGGTCTTGGGGAAGCGCGCCGCCCTTGCGGACCGGCCAGGCCTTGCAGTAGACTGGCGAGGTCGGCCGGGCGCTCCCGCACCAGCGCGCTGCTCAGGTAGGCGCGGTCGATGTGCAACTCGCCCAGCGCCGCGCCTGCTGGCGGCCAGGTCGGCGGCGATGGACGTCGGTCGACCGTCGCCTCGGGCACGTTGGCGGGCGTGACGCCGACCGCCCGCACCACCCCGCGGTCCAGGTCGCGCAGCACGTGCCGCTTGTAGCCGTCGAATCAGCCGGCTGCGGCTCTTGCGCCCGTGGCGCATCTGCGCCGATCCTCGACGCTAGATGCGCCGGTCGCGCCGCCACGCCCCGGCGCAGCGGCGGGCACGCCGTCCGCCCCCGTCCTCGACGTCCTGGGCCCCGCGACCTGCCGCGCCGCCGCCGAGGCTCGGCCGCCACCGTCGGCTCGGCAGCGCCGCCGGCTGGTCGCAGCCACCGCCTCGACCGCGTCCAGCGCCGCCGAGCACCTGCCCCAGCGCCGCGCCCGCGCGCGGCCGGGATCGTCCCAGTCGAGGTCGAGCGCCGCCTTCAGGCTCGACCCGCCCACCAGCGTCGGCCCCGGCCTCGGCCGCGACGTCCGCCAGCCCCCGCCCCTGCTGGCGGGCGATCACGCCCAGCGCCTTGCGCAGGGCGTGGCCCAGCAGGTTGTAGGTGTCCTCGACCCGCCCGGCGCCCCACAGCGGGCTGCTGTCCAGCGCGGCGCGCAGCTGGCGCGGGCCGAACCCGCCCGCTGCTCCGGCCAGCTCGACCGTGCGCTCGATCAAGCGCCGGTCCAGGTCGCTGCGCGATCAGCCGCTGGCGGAAGGCGACCAGCGTGCCCTTGCTGAAGGGCGGCCCGCCGGCTCGAGGCAGTCGAGCACCAGCTGCCAGCGCCGGTCCATCGCCGTCGCCTCGATCGCCTCGTCGTCGGAGACGCCGGTGTAGGCCTGCAGGATCGTCGCCAGCGCCAGCTTGGGCCGGCGGGACGGGCGGCTGCCCGAACGGCTGTCCTTGTAGACGCGGCCAACTCGGCCTGGAACGCGCGTAGAACAGCTCGTGCCGGCGGCGCAGGAAGACGAAGAGCTTGGCCGCAAAAAAAAAAAAAAAAAAAAAAAAAAAAAAAAAAAAAAAAAAAAAAAAAAAAAAAAAAAAACTAGCACCCGGTAAACAGGCGCGTTCCTTTACCCTTCTGTTTCGCGCTGCACTCTGCTTTTTCGCCACCGCTCCAGCCGTTCCTTGATCTCCGCCTCCGTCCCACTCACCTTCGGCTCGTAGTAAGTGCGGTCCGAGATCTCCTCAGGCAAGTACCTGTCGTTCATGCCCTCGGGCTCGTCGGCATGGGCGTAGCGGTAGCCCGAGCCGTAGCCTTCTTCTTTCATCAGCCCGGTTACGGCGTTGCGGAGGTGCATGGGCACCTCGGGTGTGTTCTCGCGGCGCACGTCCGCAATGGCCGCGTTTATGCCGGCGTAGGCGGCGTTGGATTTGGGCGCCGATGCTAAATACGTGGTCGCCTGGGCCAGGGGGATGCGTCCCTCGGGCATCCCGATCATACGCACGGCTTCGGCGGCCGAGACGGCGAGTGGCAGGCCGTGGGGATCGGCGTTGCCGATGTCTTCGGAGGCCAGGATCACGAGCCGCCTGGCGACGAACACGGGGTCCTCCCCCGCCTCCAGCATCCTCGCCAGGTAGTGGAGCGCCGCGTCGGGATCGCCGCCGCGCACGCTCTTGATAAAGGCGCTTATGACGTCGTAGTGCTCCTCGCGCCCGTACCTGAGCGCCCTCTGCCCCACCGCCCGCTCCACGTCGGCGACCTCGACCCGCTTCGTGCCTGCGGCCGCGACCTCGACGGCGTTCAGCATGCGCCGTCCGTCGCCGCTGGCGAGCCGCAAGAGATACTCGCGCGCTTCCTCGGAGATAGCGATCTCGAGCTCCGCTGCGCCTCGTTCAAGCAACAGGCCAAGATCCTGCTCCGAGAGGGAGCGAACCGGAGCACGCGCGAGCGGGAAAGTAGAGGGGCCGTCACCTCGAAGGAGGGGTTCTCTGTTGTCGCGCCAATGAAATCGACGAGCCCTTCTTCGAGGGCTGGGAGCAGGGCGTCTTGCTGGGTCTTGTTGAAACGGTGGACCTCGTCAACGAAGACGAGCGTACCGCGCCCTTCGTACTTGAGTCGCTCGCGGGCGCCGTCCAGGGCTGCCCGCAGATCCTTCACCCCGCTCGTCACGGCGCTAAGCGGGATGAACTCCTCTTCGACCGTTCGTGCCAGCACGCGGGCCAGGGTTGTCTTGCCCGTGCCGGGGGGTCCCCACAGGACGACCGAGCCGATCCGGCCGCGCTCCACAACCGACCGCAGTGGTCCCCCCGCATCCGTCAGGTGCGGCTGGCCGATGACTTCGTCGAGCGTGGTCGGACGCAGCCGCTCGGCGAGCGGGGCGCGGCCAGCCAGGTTATCGAGTCCCGATTCGTCGAAGAGGTCCACGGGGTAAGTATATCCTCCGGCCGGCCGAATCCTCTGGCGACGGTTTTCGAGATCCTGCCCACGATTACGCTTCGTAACGCTTGCCGTAACGACTGGGAGACGGTCGTGCTGTACAGTGGGTTGTGATGAAAACCGCAAGAAAACGGGGGCCGGGGGACGGTGCGCGGGCCGTTTTCCTTCTAGCCTGGTCACTCGCCGCGCTCTGGCGCGTGGACTGCGGCGCGGGCGTCGTGCCTTACGATCTCACCCGGTCCGTGCGCGAGACCGTGCAACCGGAGCACGTCTCTATGTGGCTTCGAGAGCCGGGGAGGCCAGGATGATGGCTCGTAGGCTCGCCTGGGCGCTGTGGGCAGCGGCGGTCGCGCTCGTTGTGGGCGCGCTCGTCCTCAGTCTCGCTAACCGGGCGGCGCTCTACGAGGTCTCTGCGACTATCATTACCCCGACCTTCGCGACACTGGGCACGCTGATCGTCTCCCGACGCCCCGCCAACTCTATGGGTTGGATCTTCCTCGCCGCTGGCGTTCTTGGCGGCGTGAATATGTTCTTCGGTCAGTACGCGTCCGTAGCGCTCGCCCCTGACGGCCCGGCGCTACCAGGTGGTTCTCTCGCGGCGTGGTTAGCCCTCCTGGCACAGAACTCGCTCGCGCCCTGCCTGCTGTTCCTCGTATTGCTGTTCCCGGACGGGATGCTGCTCTCGCGCCGCTGGCGCCTGCTGGCCTGGCCCATGGGCGCGTTCTTCGCGGTCACCCTGATCATCGGCGCGCTGAGCCCCAGACCATTCGAGGAATTTCCATCAGCAGATAACCCGTTCGGCATCGAGGCAGCGTCGCCGCCGGAACCGATCCTGGCAGTCGGAGAGCTCGTCGGAGCCGCGTGTGTAGTCGCAGTGATCCTCTCCCTGATCCTGCGTTACTACTTCTCCCGCGGCGAGGAGCGGCTGCAACTGAAGTGGTTCACCTACGCGACCACGGTGGGGATCTCGACACCCCTGCTCCTGAGCTCGCTCGCCCCCGCGGTCTTCGAGGTGCTTGGCCGACTCGCCTGGACGCTAGGTTTTCTGAGCATCCCCGTCTCCGCCGGCGTTGCTATCCTCAAGTACCGCCTCTACGACATAGACCTGATCATCAACCGCACCCTCGTCTACGGATCTCTGACGGCGACGCTCGCCCTGGTCTACTTCGGGATCGTCGTACTGTTGCAGAGGACCTTCGTGTTCCTGGCCGGCGAAGGCTCACAGCTCACCATCGTCGCCTCGACTTTGGCGATAGCCGCCCTGTTCAATCCCCTGAGGCGCCGCCTACAAGGCTTCGTGGATCGCCGCTTCTACCGCCAGAAGTACGACGCCCGCAAGACCCTCGAGGCGTTCTCCGCGGGGCTCAGGGACGAGTCCGACCTCGACGCGCTCGGCAACGACCTGGTGTCGGTGGTGCGCGAGACGATGCAGCCAGCTCACGTCTCGATATGGCTCGTCCCATGGGAAAGCCGGGTGGAGCGATGAGCATGCGCCGGGCAGCCTGGCTAGCATGGTCGCTCGCCGCCCTCTCAGTGGCCATGTTCCTGGCCAGCGTCCTGTTGTTAGCGCTCGTCCGTACGGTGCATCTCCCAGAGAGTTGGGATGTCAACCTGTCCCTGGGCCTGCAGACGGCAGGGGCGCTCTTCCTGGTCTTCCCACTGGTGGGTGCCCTGATCGCCTCAAGGCGTCCACGCAACCCCATCGGTTGGATACTCCTGGCTGACGGTCTGTTGTTCACGCTCAGCTTCATGCTCGACTACTACGGCGTCTATGGCGTGGCCGTCCCCAGCTCGCTTCCCTTCCCGGTGGTAGTAGCCGGAATAAACAGCTGGCTCTGGGTACCCGCTGTGGGCCTGCTCGGGACCTACGTGTTCCTGCTGTTCCCCAACGGAAGGCTGCCTTCCAGAGGGTGGCGCGCGCTGGCCTGGCTCTCGGGGGTGATGATCTTCTGGGTGAGCATGGGTACCGCGCTCGCCCCCGGGCCGTTACAGAACCTCGGAGGGGTGCAAAACCCGTTCGGGGTGCTCCAACCCTGGATGATGATCGTGTTCTGGGCCACGCTTCCCCTACTGCCGCTTTGCATGCTCGCCTCCGTCTTCAGCCTGGTCTTGCGTTACCGAGCGCTCCAGGGGCGAGGAGCGGCAGCAGATCAAATGGATCGCCCTGGCCGCCTCGGTGGTTGGCCTGCTTTACTTGATCGCCATGATTTTCGCGTTCGTCTTCCCCTCGGGCGCCTGGTTCCAACCCGGTTCGCCACTGTGGCTTGACGTTATCGGATATACGGCGCTGCTGAGCTTCACGCTGGTGCCTATCGCCGTGGGCTTCGCAGTCCTCAAGTATCGCCTCTACGACTTAGACGTCATAATAAACCGCGCCCTCGTCTACGGATCTCTGACCGTAACTCTCGCGCTGGTGTATTTCGGCGGCGTAACGGGGACCCAGGCTCTCCTGGGGACGCTCACGGGCCAGAGAGAGCTGCCCCAACTCGTCGTCGTCGTCTCGACGCTCGCAATAGCCGCGCTCTTCAACCCCTTGAGGCGCCGCATCCAGTCGTTCATAGACCGGCGCTTCTACCGCAGGAAGTACGATGCCGCAAGACCTGAAGCCTTCTGGCAGGCTCCGTGACAGACCGATGGACGACCTGAGCGAGGACATTGTAGGGGTGGTGAGAGAGAAGATAAAGAAGGAGCAAGACACTCTGTGGCTGAGAGACCTGGATGGGATGGGAACGAAAGACAAAGACTAAAACACTAAAAAATTAGCGGCGAGAAGGAGGCGGGCAGATGAGCTTAAGGAAAGAGAGGGTAATATAGTGGGTGGTAATTAAAGTTGGCGGTAGTGTTGATAATAGGAAAGATATACTCTAAACATAGAAAAGCGAAGAGGAAGTAAAAGGGACTAAAGAGATAGTGGTGTCTAAGATACTAGAAGTAGTGGTACTAGGGTTAATATCTCTAGGGCTACTAGTTGCCTAAGCAGTCCGGGAAAAAGATAGGCTGGATAATAGAGAGAGAAAGTGTGACTGGGCGATGGCGTCAGACTTAGTGGAGAGCTACGCAGTATATGCGCTCATCACAGAGAAAGGATAAATGAAGGGTGGCGAGAAGATGGCCTGGTCTAGAACTGGATATTTATAAAAGTGATCTTTGCAGCTAAGGCAATGCTGTTTCTGCTCTTACCGAAGGCAAGCTATTGAGAAGTCGCTGGAGGGCGGTATTCTGGATAGTCATACTGACCACCTGCGCGGGATGAAGAGATAGATACTACAAAAGGTGATAAGAAGAGGTGCACTTAAAGGGCGTAGTAAACAAGCTCGGAGAAGATCTACAAAACGCGCTTCTAGAGACACTCTACTACTATAGGATGGAAGGGAATGGCAGAGAGTATACTGGTGGCGGAAATTGCGATGATAGAGAGACTGCGCAGAGCACAAGGTGAGGAGAAGCAGCAACTCAAGTGGATAGAAGAGGCGGCGGAGATATTGAAGCTAGCAAAAGCTGCAGGGATAGACAAGCTACTATCTGGGATACAAAAAGATAGCTGGAATAGTCGACAACTGCTCAATCTTACACATATTTCTTGAGGCAGGCTACGCGGTATTGCGCTATCGCCTCTAAGACATAGACGTGGTAATCAAAAGTACGCTCGTATACGGCTCACTGAGCGACAACGCTGGACGCTCGTATACTTCGGAAGCGTGACCGACTACACAGTTAGTCTTCTGCCTCTCAGGACAGGAACAGCAGCAGCAAAAAGACGTAGTCGTAAAGACGCTAGAGATAGAGGCGCTGTTCAAAAAAGCTACGAAGGCGTATGCAAGCATTCGTAGATCGACGTTTCTACAGAAGCAAGTACGAGAGAGGAAGACACTCGAAAACTTCAAGATAAGATTACGAGAAGAGACGAACATAGAAGTTCTAGGTGACGACTAGAGTAAGTAGAAAGGGAGACGATGCAAAAAGAGAAAGTATAAATGTGGAAAAAAAAAAGAAAAAGAAAAAGAAAAGAAAAAGAAAGAAAAAAAAAAAAGAAGAAAAAAAAAAAAAGAAAAAAGATAGAAAAAAAAAGAAAAAAAAAAAAAGAGAAAAAGAAGAAAAAAGAAAGAAAGAGAAAAAAGAGAAAGAGAAAGAGAAAAAAAAAAAAGAAGAAGAAAAGAAAGAAAGAGAAAGAAAAAGAAAAAAAGAAAAAAAAAAAGAGAGAAAGAAAGAAGAAGAGAAAAAAAAAGAAGAGAAAGAAGAAAGAAAAAAAAAAGAAGAAAGAGAAGAAAAAAAAAAGAAGAAAAAAAAAGAAGAAAGAAAGAAAAAAGAAAAAAGAAAAAAGAAGAAAAAAGAAAAAAAAAAAAAAGAAAAGAAGAAAGAAAAAAAAAAAAAAAAGAAAAAAAAAAAAAAAGAAAAGAAAGAGAAAAAAAGAAAAAGAAGAAAAAAGAAAAGAAAAGAAGAGAAAGAAAAAGAAAAAGAGAAAAAAAAAAAAAAGAGAAAAAAGAGAAAGAGAGAAAAAAAAAAGAAAGAAAAAAAAGAGAAAGAAGAAAAGAAGAGACAAAAAGAAAGAAAAAAGAAAAAAAAAAAAAAGAGAAAAAGAAAAAATGAAAGAAAAAAAAGAGAAGAAGAAAAAAAAGAAAAGAGAGAAAGAAAGAAAAAAAAAAAAAAAGAAGAGAAAGAAAGAAGAAAAAAAAGAAAAAAAAAAAGAGAAAGAGAGAAGAAAGAAAAAGAAAAGAAAAAGAAAAGAAAAAAAGAAAAAAAAAAAAAAAAAAAAAAAAAGGATAAATAGAAAGAAAAAAAAAAAAAGAAAGAGAAAAAGAAAAAAAAAGAAGAAAAAGAGAGTAGAGAGAAAAAAAGAGAGAGAGAAGAAAAGAAAAAGAAAGATAAAAGAAAAGAAAAAAAGAAGAAGAGTAGAAAAAGAAAAAAAAGAAAAAAGAGAAGAAGAGAAAGAAAAAGAAAGAAGAAAAAAAAGAGAAAGAAAGAGAAAAAAAGAAAGAAAGAGAGAGAGAAAAAGAGAAAGAGAAAAAGAAAAAGAAAGAGAAAGAAAAAAAGAAAAAAAGAAAAAAAAGAGAAAAAAAAAAGAAAAAAAAAAGAAAAAAAGAGAAAAGAAAAAGAAGAAAAAGAGAAAGAAAGAGAGAAAGAGAAAGAGAGAAAGAGAAAAAAAAAGAAAGAAAAAAAAGAGAAAGAAGAAGAAGAAAAAAAAGAGAAGATAGAGAAAAAGAAAAAAGAAGAAAAAAAGAAAAAAAAAAAAGAAGAAAAAAAAAAAGAAGAAAAAAAAAAAAAAGAAAAGAGAAAAAAGAAAAAAAAAGAAAGAGAGAAAAAAAGAGAAAAAGAGAAGAAGAAAGAAAAAGAAAGAAAAAAAGAAAAGAAAGAAAAAGAAGAGAAAGAAAAGAGATAAAAAGAAGAGAAAAAAAAAAGAAGAAAAAAAAAAGAAGGAGACTAAAAGGGAAGGGAGATGATATAAGAGATAGAAGAAAAGGAAGAATAAATAAAAAAAAAAAATAAAAGAGAAAAGATAAGAAAAAAGAATAAAGGAAAAAGAAGGAAGATGCTTCGGGAATAAAGAATAAGATATAAAATAGAGGGAGAGAAAAGAATAAATGGAAGAAGATGTGGAGATAGAAAAAGGGGGAAAAAAAAGAATGTGGAGAAGGAGATAAAGAAGGAGAGAAGAGAAAAAAGGAGACGGGATGTAAATGGAGATGGAGGATGGCTGCAGCCTCGCGGATATGGAGCTCGGGTAGAAAAAAAAAAAAGGAAAGGAATAAAAAGAAAAATGGGAAGGAAAGATAGAGAAAGAGGAAGTGAGCGGAGAGAGAGAAAGAATATAAAAAGAAATGGAAGAGAGAAAAAAGAAGAGATAAGAAAAGGAGAGAAAAGAGATATAAGAAAGAGACAGGGAGGAGATCGAGAAATAAAAGGAGATATAAGAGAGCAGGGAAAAAGAGAAAGAAGGAGAAAAAAAAGGAAAAATAAAAAAGAGAAAAGAAAAAAAAAAAAGAAAAGATAAAGAGAAAGTAAAGAAAGAAAATAGAAAAAAAGATGATAGACATCTCTAGAGAGAAGAAGGAGGAGGAGAAGAAGGAAAAATACTAAATGGGAGGAGAAGAAGAAGAGAAAGAGAAGAAAGAAAAAGAAATAGAGAGAATATAAGAAGAAGGAGAGAAAAAGACTGGAAAGAAAAGGGAAAAAAGAATAGAAGGCAACTAGCTCTCTGAAACGATTCATAGATAGAAGCGACAAAGAAGCGAAGCCACGTAATAAATGTAAAGAGACGTAAAACTGCGCTCCAGGCAGAAGATAGAGGAGACGGATGACGAGCTGAGCACCTTCATCCGGAGAGAGACGAGTTAGCCAAACAAATGAAAAGGAAAATGAGAAACAAAATGTGAGATGAAGAGGAGAAGAGAGAAAAGAGGAAAAAGTAAGAGAAGGAATAAAAAGGATAAGGAAGATAAGGGCAGAGGAAGGAGAAGAAGAAGAAAGTAAAAAATAAGAAGGATAAGAAGAAATGGAAAAAGATATAGACTTTAGTGACTCGCTCGTATCGGAGGAGGAGAGAATATTAGGGGAATAGGAGAGGAGGGAGAGAAGAGGGGAAAAAAAAAGCTAGGATAAAAAGAAGCTAGAAAGGGAATAGAGAAGAACTTCGTCGTAACAGAGAAGGAGAAGGGAAAATATAAGTATAGGAAAAAAAGGTAGAAGAGGTAAAAGATAAAATGAAAGATAGGGAGAAGGAAGACTGGGAAGAAGATGTAGAGGGAAGGAAACTAGAATGAAGAGGGGCACTACGAGATATAGTGAAGACTTCTGGCTCGCGGGGGCGCTCTCCGTAGCACTGAAGGTATACAGAGTACTTGTAGTGAACGGAGCGTTATCAGCAAATAAGGAAGTAAGAATGAAATAAAGAAAGAATTGAAAGGGATATATCTGCTAGAAGAGAGGGTAGACTGGGTGAAGGAAGAAATGGTGGAGAGGGAGATAGAATACGACAGCGTTACTGCTCTCCTCGCGCAGTTCGCGACTCTCTGTCTAGAGCAGAAGCTGTCTGACTGGAGAGGGGGAAGTAAAAGAAGGAGTAAGAGAGAGCTATCAGGGAGGTAGGAATATAGAAAAGTTAGTACGACATCTATCTGGTCGGAGAGGACGTATACTCTAGGTAGGTATGGTACGCCGAGGGAGCGCTCATCTATATCCGCCGCTCCGGAGACCGGATGGCGCTACTGGTCGCCTTCTTTCTGGTCACCTACGGTACGGCGACCTTCGCCAGCGATGGGGTAGCCGCCCTCGTCTCGTCCAACCCCGCGTGGTGGATACCGGGTCGGGCATGCAGGTCCTTGGCGAGGTCGGAATACCAAGACGCTCGAAACCTTCTCCGCGAAGCTGCGCGACGAGACCGACCTGGAGCAGTTGAATGCGGACCTCGTGTCGGTCGTCAGGGAGACGGTGCAACCAGAACATGTCTCCCTCTGGCTCGTGCCGGCCCGCGGCAAGGAGGGTGATGACTGATCGCTCCCTGACGAAACTCGCGTGGTTGCTTTGCGCCATGACGCTGGTGATCTTGATGTCGTCGCTGCTGCTCATACTGCTCGGTTGGTCGACGCCGCTGCCGCAAGGGATGGCGCCGTGGCGGGATCGGGCCATCTCCCTGGTCGGGATTGTGGGCGCGCCCGTTCTAGGCGGCCTCATAGCCTCGCGCCGTCCCCGCAACCCTTACGGATGGCTGTGGCTCGGCTTCGGGCTAGGCCTCACCCTCCAGCAACTTGCAGCGTCCTACAGGGCATACGCGCGGGTCGTGGAGCCGGGAACCCTGGTGGCTCCCCTGACAATCTCCGAGGTGCTGGAGCTGGGAGGACCGCTGGCGCTCGGGCTCGCGCCCTTCCTGGTACTGCTTTTCCCCACGGGCCGTCTCCCGTCTCAACGCTGGCGCCCCCTGGCCTGGATCGCGGTCCTTTCGGGGACGACCATCGTGGTCCTCGACCTCTTCTTCGATAATGCAGACAAGGTCGGGGGGATCGTCACTATCACGGTCTCTGCAGCGGTCATTGTTACCTTCAACGCCCTCGCCCTCTCTGCGCTCTCGCTCATGGTCCGGTATCGGAGGGCGAGCGGGGTGGAGCGACAACAGCTGAAGTGGTTCGCGTTCGCCGCCATCCTTGGAGGCTTCTTTCTTGTCGGGCAGCAGCTGATCTGGTTAGTTTCCCTCCTGGTGGTCTATCTTCTAGGCGGGGATCTGCTAAGCCTGAGTGGATCGCTCGAGAACCTGCTCAACGTCGCCGTCAATGTGTGCCTCTACGCGGCGGTCGGTATCGCCATACTGAGGTACCGCCTCTACGACATAGATATCATCATCAACCGCACCCTCGTCTACGGTTCCCTGACGATCACGCTGGTGGCACTCTATTTTGGCGGCATCGTCGTGTTGCAGAGGGTGTTCATCTCCCTCACGGGCCAGGGGTCGCAGCTGGCCATCGTGGCCTCTACCCTGGCCATCGCCGCGCTGTTCAACCCACTGCGCCGCCGCATCCAGGACTTTATAGACCGCCGCTTCTACAGGAGGAAATACGACGCGGCGAAAACCCTCGAAGAATTCTCCGCCAGGCTGCGCGACGAGACGGACCTCGACGAGTTGAACGCGGACCTCGTAAGGGTGGTACAAGAAACGGTTCAACCCGAGCACGTCTCCCTCTGGCTGCGTCCCGAAGCAGGACCGAAGAGCGAACCAACGCAGTAGCGGCCACGCCAGAAGCTGTCTCATACCGAGTCCGGGTGAATACATCGGCTCTACGAAGGCGGGTTGCCTACAGCCCCACCCAACCTTTCGACGACGAGCCGCAGATGGTGGAGGATCTGGCGAACGACCGAGCGGTGGGTGGCGACGGATTGTCCGTAGGGGTCAAGGATGCCCTCGCTGGCTGGGACGCCCTGCGCGTAGCCTACCAGCGTGTGCACCTTTGCCGATGAACTGGCGGAGATACGACCCAACGTGGCCGCGTGCTGTGGGGTCATCGCGAGTACGAGATCGGCCTCTTCCAGCATCGCCTCGTCTACCTGCCTGGCGCGGTGTCCCTCGGTAGAGACGCCAAGCTCTTCCAGAACCGCCTTCGCGCGCGGGGCGATGGTCTCGCCGACCAGTGCCGCCACGCCCGCGCTGTGGGCATTCCAGGGAATGCTCGCTTCCGAGGCCAGGGAGTCGAATATCGCCTCGGCCATGGGACTACGACAGACGTTAGCCGTGCACACGAAGAGCACCTTTGTCGGCCGATTCTCATCAGGCGCCTGTGACATTCCGCAACCGATCGTCAGCCACCATCATCACCCCAGAGGGCGTAAGCCCGCTTTCGCCAGCCCCACACGCCGGCCGGGCTGGGCCGGCCGCCCGGGTTGCCTGCCAGATCGACGTCCAACTCCATCCCCGCGGCCCAGTACGCCATGCACGTTGCGTGCGCGCACGGCAGCACCGTTCGTGTCGACAGGCCACGCCGGCTCACCCCCGACCGCTTTCACCCTTACCCCGCTGCGCCGCGCTCAACATAATGATTATGGTACCTTCTCGCGGGCAGCGGTGGGCACCTTAGGCCGAAGGCGCCGGCCAACAACCTCCCAAGATCCCCGGGAACTAGAGCAGCTAGCAAAGAGATGTTAAACCTCTTTGCTAGCTCTCAGCCCGAGCGCGGGGTTGTGCGGATGGGCTTGGGAGAGGAGAACGTACGGCTTTTCTCGAGCGTAGTTTGCTAAGATGGGTCAAATATACGTAACAAGAAACCTTCCAAGGATTATGGGCTGCTGCAGCCGAAGGTAGGATAGGATGGCCGAACCGCTCTCTCGTTTAGAGTTCGCAGGACGAACCTGACCCGCGAGGAAGAAAGCTAGATATGCGGCCGGACGCGCAGGAAACCGACGTATCCGCGCTCCTGGGAGTGCGGCTCGCAGACGAGAAGGCGGCGGGACGCGCGTACGCGGCCTATCCGAACCTTGCCAACGTCCGCTGGCTGCTTCCGGCGAACCGGCCCGCTTGGCGCCGGGCCGGTATAGGAGGGCTGTATCAGCCGAATAGCCTGCGGGGCCGGGCAGTACGCACGATCATAGCCGCCGGAGCTATGCCGGGCGAAAAGGTATGGCTGGAAGAAGACGCCCTGGCACACCTGGAGACGATGCTGGCCTCCGTCGTCGGCGTGGGGACCGTACGCCTGGCTTTCTACCTGGGCGTACCCGCCCCGCACCGAAAAGTCACGGCGCAGATGCTGGCCCCGGACGGAAAGACGTTGGCCTACGCCAAGATCGCCACTTCTCCCCTGGGCCGGGCGGCGGTCGAAAGCGAGAAGCGTGCCCTGTTGCGTTTGTCCGAGAGCGCGGACCTACAAGGCGCGGTACCAAGGGTACTGGGCTCCCTCGAATGGCACGGGGGCACGATACTCGTCGTTACGATGGGCCCCCCGCGCCCGGGCCCCCGAAGGCTGTCGTCGGTTCACCTGCGTTTCTGCACGCAGCTTTTTCAGTCCTTCAGGGTGCAGGAAACGTTTGTGGAGAGCCCGATGTGGGCTCGCATGCACGAGATTTGGCTTCGTCTCCAGCACAGCTCACCCGAGACCCTGCCTGCCAATCTCGGCCAGGCCCTCGAACGGCTGCACGACGAGTTGGGTCCTGTGAGTATGCCTCTGTCCCTGGCCCACGGCGACTTCGTACCCTGGAATACCCGATTAGGACCGCAGTCCCTGTTCGTCTTGGATTGGGAGCGTGCCTCCGAAGGGATGAGCCCCCTGTACGACGTATTCAACTTCCAGTCCCTTCAGGCCGCCCTGCAGGGGCGGCGCGGGGACATGAGGGACCACCGATTTATTCTGGCCTTGCTCGACGCCCTCTGGCCCGGAGCACGGGACCGTCTGCCCATCCTGTACCTTGCCTACCTGGCGCACGTCACCCTGCTCTACAGCGAGGCCCAGAGCCTGGCCCCCGGCGTCGGAGAGAGGAAGGTTTGGGGTTGGTTCGCGCAGCAGATCGATGACGCCTTGAAAGGGGATGCGCCCTCGTAGTACCAGCCTTCCTCCGTAGAGCCCCCGCGCCAGGAGGAGTGCGCCGGCCTCCTTAGAGCAGCTTGCAATGGGATTGAACCCCATTGCAAGCATTTCAGCTAGTCAGCACTTCAGCAAGTTCTTGCTGAAGTGCTGACTTGCTGAAATGCTGAAGTGCGCGATTTGCAGAGGTCAAGACCTCTGCAAATCGCTGGAGGAAATCACCTACTACAGAAGTTGCTGCCTGAGTCCGTGAAGGACTTACCCGCCACGGGGACAAACTCCCAACTGTAGTTGGTGGGGCGCAGCGTCAGCTTCAGCACGCCGTACGTGTTCGCGTTGCGCACCTGGCTGTTGGCCTTGACGTTCCGAATTTTGCCATGGCTCGCGCCACCGGTGCCCACCACGAACTCTCTAATGCCCCACCTGGCCGGGGTCCCGCTTGGGGTTTGGCGCGCGAACCGTTCGTAGATGTGATCGTGGCCGGCTATCACCACGTCCGCCTCAGCACGGTACAGGATGTTCCAGATCGGTCTCATCGTGGCATCGTTGCCGTTTTGACCGGAGCTGAAGAGAGGCCTGTGGAAATAGGCCAGCGTGCACCTAGCCGGGTTGTCGGCCAGGTCTCTCTTGAGCCAGGTCAGCATCGGTGACTCCCGGTCGCAGCCCCCCCTCACGTAATCGCACTCAGAGTTGAGGGCGACGATGTGCCACTCGTCGCGCTCGAATGAATAGTAACCTTTGCCCTGCTCGCCTGCTGCGGCCCTGCCGAAGTAGTCGAAGTGGCCCGACGCCCGTGGGGTCTCATACTCGTGGTTGCCAACTACCGCCTTGGTGCGTCCCTTGTAGCGTCCCCAGCTAGGATCGTAGCATCTGTTGAACTCGGATAGGGAGCCTCTCTCGTAGGCATTGTCACCGGCGGCGAGGACCGTGCCCGGGATGGAGCCGAGCAGCCTGGCGGTGCGCTCGTCGCCCCTGCTGTCGCAGCTGGCGATGTCCCCCGCCGCGACAACGCCCCCATCCGTGGATTGTGCCTGGGCCGAGCGACCGTCATACATGCCGAACACGAGAAGCGTCGCCGCGGCGACGAGGGCTGCCGCGAGGGGCACGAACCACCTCTTACGATGCTTGGTGCGAACCGCGGTACTACATCGCATTTCCTCCGTCATCTTCGTCCACCCTCCACTGGTGTTCTGACTGCGGGGCCAGAGAGACTTTCAGCGACCCCTACCCCCCTCAGCCTTGCTACAACTGCCCCTCAGTATAGCGGCAAGTGAAGTCAGAGCACACACCCCACATGGCCAGTCTATACTCGAGCTAGATGGGCTGGCTCTGTATGCCAGGTGGCTCTTGAGGGATTCTGAGACGCTCGCCCGTTATCCGACCAGGCATGAGAGAAGCATCGAGACAGCCCTCTCCGATGCCGAATGTAGAGCTCTCGGCGGGGTTCTCGGCAGTTGCTCGAGCCTTGCATGCAGGCATAATAGCCCCGGTTGCGTAACGGGGGGAGCGTTCTCGCTTTTCGCCTCCACACCTCTCGAGGAAAGGCGGAGGGGATGAAGAAGACCGTTCTCATCATCGGTTCGATGGCCTCGGCGATGCTGCTGGCGTGCATGGCGGTTCTGCTGACGGCAGAGCCGGGCGTCGGGAAGAGAAGCGGACGGTGACGCTGGTCGGCGCGGGAGACATCGCCCGCTGCGACTCCACGGCCGACCGCGCCACGGCGAAGCTCTTGCGCAGAAGATCGGGGAACCGTCTTCACCCTCGGCGACAACGCCTACCCCGACGGCACAGGCGCGCAGTTCCGCGACTGCTACGGCCCCACGTGGGGCAAGTACAAGAAGCGCACGAAGGCCAGCGGTGGGCAACCACGAGTACCACATCCGAGGGGCGCAGGCCCTATTTCGACTACTTCGGGGCGCGGGCGGGGAAGCCCGGCAGAGGCTACTACTCCTACGACCGCGGCGCTGGCACATCGTCGTCCTCAACAGCAACTGCGAGGAGGTGGGCTGCGGCGCCCGTTCTCGCCAGGCGCGCTGGCTGAGGAGGGACCTCGCCAAGCACCGATCGAGGTGCACGCTGGCGTATTTCCACCACCCGCTCAATGCCTCAGGTAGAGACGACGACACCCCCGAGGTGAGGCGCTTCTGGACCATACTCCACAAACGGGGTGCCGACGTGATACTCAGCGGTCACGCCCACCGCTACGAGCGCTTCGCCCCCATAACCCCGAAGGGCAAACGTGCGAATAGGGGTATAAGGCAGTTCATCGTCGGGACGGGCGGCGCGCCGGGCCAGGCCCAGAAGGGCCCGAACGATCCCCGCATGCAGGCCAAGAGGGTCGGCACGCCCGGCGTCCTGAAACTCAGGCTGGGTTCCGGCTTCTACCGCTGGAAGTTCGTCCCCGTGGCCAACAGGAACTTCACCGACTCGGGCAAGGACCGGTGCCACTAGAAGCAGCTAGAAGAGGTCACCTCTTTCTAGCTCTCAGCATTTCAGCCGGTCAGACTTCGCTGACAGCTGTACTTGCTGAATTGCTGGCTGCGAAGCTCTCTTCGAGAACGTCGAGATCTTCTTCGCGAAGAGCGCCGACGGGTCGGGCAGACCGAAGAGCTGATGTCAGCGGCGATCCAATGCGCTGCGACTACCTACGCTGGGTATTGCTGCTACAGGTTGACCTGGGCAGACCGCTATGATGACGATGCGCTTATCGCCGTTCATGGAGTTGTTCCTGATCACGTTATGTCCGAACAGGTTTACGCGGTCGGAGCGGCCAGAGTCGGTGGCGCGCACGCCGATTTTGTCACCGTTGACCGGGTAGCTCTTCCCATCGATGGTTGCGGCACCAAAGACGTTATCTTCACCATGGCGTTTTGCGAGTCGCGAATGTCGACGCCACCACGCCTTTCGACCACGCCGTTGCCGTGAATCCAGTTGTTCTCGATCACGGCCCCGGTCGGGCTGTTCTCGTAGCGGATACCGGCGCGGTCGCTGCCGACCACCACGCTGTCGTGCACACAGAAGCCAGTTCCCCGGCGGAATCGCTGTCGCACCCGACATCGCACCAGATGCCGTTACCCTGCTCATCGTGCACGTACAGTCGACCTGCTTCGAACTGGGTTATCCCCTTGATGGCCGAAGCGTTGAAACCGATAGAACCCGAATCTTGGCTGTTGGAGAAGAACTCGGAGTCGAGGATACGGCCCTTCGCGTTGCTGATGCCGACAGAGTCGTTGTTATGGATTCGCGAGAACTGCACCAGGAAATTCGAATCCGCAGATCCAGCAGCGATAGCGCTACCAGTGCCCGGGCCAGTGCCGCTGGCACCACTAAGGTCAACCCACTTTATGGAGATGTTGGCGCCAAGGGCGCTCAGCAGGTTGTCCGTGCTGGTGCCGTACAGGACGACTACGGGAGCCGGCTTCGTGGCCGGACCGACATAAGTCCAGCTCTCCCGGCTCGCCATCGAGCTTGTCGCCGGTCTTGAGGCGGGCGACCTGGGAGACCGGATACGTGCCAGCGTGGACACAGAAGGTGGTGGCGGAACTAGAGGGATCGCTCGTTGATGATGTCGTCGATGTCCATCACCCGGTTTTATATCCGTACCCGAGCAGTTCCAGTCCGTCGGTGGCGTCGTGACGGGGCACCCGTTGTTGGACGCCGGTCCGTCTTACCGTTGTGGCATTCGTCCGTAGAGTCTGGCACACCGTCACCGTCGGTATCGGTCGGGGACGTAGAACCGCCCTCACACTTGTTGCCCACGCCATCGCGGTCGTCGTCCCTTTGCCCAGGGTTGAAACGGTCGGGCAGTTGTCGGATGAGTCAGGTATTCCGTCATCGTCGAGATCACCGCCTGGATCGGTACCGCCACTACCGCTGGCGGGGAAGGTCACGTAATCCAGGAACGGGTAACGTCCCGTGCCCGTGTTGCCGGCCCTCACCCTTATGGTGTGTCTGCCAGCCGGAACGTTGAGGTCGTACGTGTACGCATGCCATTGTTGCTAATGGTGCTGGGCCGCGCTGAACGCGCCACCGTCAACACTTACGCTCAGGGTAGACGAACCGCCCGACCGTCCCCCTCGGGCCACGAGCACGATATCGCCCTGGCTACCGAAGTCCACCGTCTCGGTGGCTATCGCCGTGTTGTCGAGAAACTTGAGCGCCTGGCCGTTGGAGTACAATAGTGTCGTTTACGACGCTGGTGCCGGTAGGCTGTCGAAGTTCTCACCCTCGACGGCTGGCGGGTCTGCCGCCTCTGCTTGCTTCTCTGTCGTCACGACGCACGCAAACAGAGCCAGCAACCCCACCAGCAGGATGAGACGTCTCCCCAACACTATGACCCCCCTCTAATCTACAGGAGTATGTAGTATGCCATGCTTTTTGCAAAGCCGTCAAGGTTGCGCCAAGTGCTGCGAGACCAGAAGCGATTAGCAGGGGTCAAGACCCCTGCTAATCGCGCATTTCAGCTTGTCAGCTTGTCAGCAAGAGCGAAAAGCTGAAGTGCTGACTTGCTGAAGTGCTGACATGCTGTTTAGTTGCCAGAGTACCGGATCTTGCCCACCAATGCCGGACTGCCCGTGGTGCCTCTCGCTCAGGTAGTAGAGTTCGCCGGCGCTGCTCACCTCCAGGTCGATGGGCCTCTCCAGCCCGGTCGCGAACCCGCTCGCCTGTATCGGTTGCGGAGTCGTAGCTCCTTATCCACCCGCCGCAGAAGTCTGCGAAGAAGTAGTCGCCCTCATACTCTGACACTGGCGGGAACTGGGGGGTCGTGGGGTTGTAGAAGGCGCCACCCGTGATCGCGCATCCAGTGGTGGCTGGGTCGCCGTGGTGCCCGTAGGAGAAGATCGGGTCCACGTAAGGGGGACGGTTTGCTACGCCCTCGTGCACCGGCCAGCCATAGTTGGCCCCTTCAGACCCCCGGTTAATCTCCTCCCTGGTGTTCTCCCCCACGTCGTTTATGAAGATGGTGCCCGTGCCTGGCTGGATGGCGAACTTGAAGGGGTTGCGCAGGCCCAGAGCCCAGATGGCCCGGTTCTTGCCAGAGGCCGTTGTGTAGAAGGGGTTGTTCGGAGGGGATGGTGCCTGACTTGTCTATCCTGAGCATCTTGCCGAAGAGGTTGGTGGTCTGCTGCGCCTTCTCCGGGGTGTCGTTATCGCCGGTGGAGACGTAGAGCTTGCCGTCCTTGCCGAAGTCCAGCGCCCCGCCCATGTACTGGGGGAACTGGTTCGCGGCGTTTTGGTTGCCCAACCGGAAGATGAGCTTCTCGCTACCCGAGACAGCCCTGTCGCCGCTGGCGGTGACGCGCACGATGCGGTTGTGCGGCGGGGTGGTAGGACGTACCCTTCCTGGTGTAGTGGAGGTAGAGGTAGCCGTTGGTAGAGAAGCCTGGGTCGAACGTGAGCGCCAGCAGGCCGCGCTCGCCCTTGGAGTCGACCTTGGTCGAGATGTTGAGGAACGTCGCAAGCGTCCCGTCGGGCCTGGCGATTCGTAGTTTGCCCGCATCCTCGGTGACGAAGAGCCTGCCGTCTGGGGCGAACTCCATGTCCGTAGGGTTCGTCAGGCCGCTTGCGACCTGAGAGTCGGTGAAGCCAGGCAGCAGGTTAGCGGCGCCCTGGGCGGGTCCTGGGGCAATCCCCGCCACGGCCAGCATCCCTACCAACAGTGCCGCGATAGTCGCCGTCACCAACCATCTCGTCTTCACGTCTTCTCCTCCCTTCGAGGGCCTCCACTACCAACGGAGAACCGGCCACCACCCGAGAGGCCAGATGCCTCTCTTGCGGTAGCCGGTTGCACCACTGGCTCCCTACGTCCCAGGTGCCCAGTCTCGAAGGACGAAGTTCAATGCCCCTACCCGTCGGGTAGCTAGTTTTCAACAGAGGGCAGCGTAGCAGGCCAGCCACGGTCGGCAAATCACCCAAAGGGCTAGTTTTCGGACGTTCTTGGGGTTGTATCTGGCTTCGGGTTCACCGTCGACGGCACCGGACGAGGGGTGGGCTTCACCTTATCGCGTGGTCTTCCGGCACGCCTACAAGTATGGCGAGTATGGTAATTTGTGCCCGATGAAGATCCTGGCGGTCCATAACAGGTACCAGCGACCCGGCGGCGAGGACCAGGTTTTCGTGGACGAAACCGCTCTCCTGGAGGCCCGAGGCCACCGCGTGGTGCGTTGCGAGGTGCACAACGACCAGGTCGAGCACATGAACCGTCTGACCCTGGCGAAAGACACGGTTTGGAACACCTCGGCGTATCGTGAGCTCGGGGCTTTGATCCGCAGGGAGCGGCCCGACGTGGCCCACTTTCACAACACTCTTCCCCTGGTCTCCCCGGCCGGCTACTACGCCGCCAGGGCCGAAGGGGTGCCGGTCATCCAGACCCTGCACAACTACCGCCTGCTCTGTCCCGTATCCCTCTTCTTCCGCGATGGGCGGGTGTGCGAGGATTGTATGGGCAAGACGGTCCCCTGGCCCGGGGTCGTTCACGGGTGCTACCGGGGAAGCAGGGCGGCGAGCGGGGTCATAGCGACGATGCTAACCCTCCACCGAGCCTTGCGTACCTGGACAGAGAAGGTCGACGTCTACGTTGCTCTTACCGAGTTCGCCCGGAACAAATTCGTCGAGGGTGGCCTCCCGGCCGGGAAGATCGTGGTGAAACCCAACTTCGTTGCCCCAGATCCCGGTCCTGGACAGGGGGGAGGCGGGTACGCCCTGTTCGTGGGCCGCCTCGCGCCCGAGAAAGGAACGGGGACGATGCTCGACGCCTGGGACCGGCTCGGAACGGGGTTTCCTCTCAAGATCGTGGGGGACGGACCGTTGAAGGATCGGGTAGCAGGGGCTGCCGCCGGGCGGTCCAACGTGGAGTTGCTGGGGCACAGGCCGGTGGCGGATGTACACGCGCTGATGAGGGAAGCAGACATGCTCATCTTCCCCTCCGAGTGGTACGAGACCTTCGGCCGGGTGGCGGCGGAAGCCTTCGCGGCTGGCACCCCGGTCATCGCGGCCAACATCGGAGCGGTCGCCGAACTCGTAGAGCACGGCCGCACGGGACTCAAATTCCGCCCCGGCGACCCGGAAGATCTCGCCACGCAAGTAGAGTGGGCCCTCTCGCACCCGGCGGAACTACGACGTATGCGTGTGGAGGCCAGGGCCGAGTTCGAGGCAAAGTACACCGCGGAGATCAACTACCTGGCGCTGATGGAGATCTACGAGGCTGCCCTGGAGCGCAAGAAGGTGCCGGCTTGACCCTGGCTTCGCGGTACGTGCTCGGTATGAGGGTGGACGCCACCTCCTACGAGGACGCTTCCCGGCGCGTAGCGCGATGGGCGAGCGAGGGGCGGTCGGCGTACGTGTGCGTGGCGACCGTGCACATGGTCATGGAGGCCTTCGACTCGTCGGCGTTTCAGCGGGTGGTAAACGGGGCTGATCTCGTTACGCCGGACGGAAGACCACTGGTTTGGGCGTTGAGAAGCCTGGGGGTTGGGGACGCGACCCAGGTTCGGGGGACGGACCTGACGACGCGCGTGGTGGAGCGGGCCGCGCGGGAAGACATACCGATTGGGCTATACGGTGGCACGCCCGAATTGCTGGAGACATTCGTTCGCATCCTAAAGAAGCGCTACCCTGGGGTGCGGGTGGTGTGCCGGATCGCTCCGCCGTTTCGTCCGCTGACGCCCGAGGAAGACGAAGCGGTAACGGAGGAGATCCTGTCCTCGGGCGCCCGAATCCTGTTCGTGGGCATCGGCTGCCCCAAGCAAGAGAGATGGATGGAAGCGCACAAGGAACGCATTCCTGCGGTGATGCTGGGGGTGGGCGCGGCGTTCGACTTCCATACGGGTCGAGTACGCCAGGCTCCTGACTGGATGCAGGTGGCCGGCCTGGAATGGCTATTCAGGTTGCTGATGGATCCCCGGCGTCTGTGGAAGCGCTATGCCAGGCACAACCCGAGGTACGTCGGGCTGTTCTTGCTTCAGCTTTCGGGCCTTCTCCGGTTTGGCAGAAAGCGAGGTGGGTAGGCCGGTCGTAGCGTCGAAGCTCGCGAACCGGCGCGTATGATAAAGTTGCGCAAACACGCGAAAAGCGTGCGGCAGGATGTGCCGGGCGGCCGGTGTGATGGGTTTCGGCAAGTCCTGGTACTGTGAGAGCAAGACGTGGTTCCTTCACGAGTTGGGAGGCAGTGTATGGCAACACGGGCGTTGGTTACAGGTGCTGGTGGCTTCATCGGGCATCACCTGGTGAAGCACCTGGTGGATCAGGGGTACTGGGTGCGGGGCGTCGATATCAAGCACCCCGAGTACGAGCCGAGTCCGAGCCACGAGTTCGAGATATTGGATCTCCGCCGCTTCGACAACTGCCTGATCGCCACCAGGGGAATCGACGAGGTTTACCACCTGGCGGCTGACATGGGAGGCATCGGCTACATCACCGCTTTCCACGCGGACATCTCCCGCAACAGCGCCATGATCAACATCCACATGCTGGAGGCGGCCAGGATCAACGCGGCCGAGAGATTCCTCTTCTCCTCCTCGGCCTGCGTCTACCCGATGTACCTCCAGAAGAGCCCTGACGTTACCAACCTGAAGGAAGACGACGCCTATCCGGCAGAGCCCGAGGAAGGGTACGGTACCGAGAAGCTCTTTATGGAAGAGATGTGTAAGTACTACAACGAGGACTACGGCTTCCAGACAAGGGTGGTCCGGTTCCACAACGTCTACGGGCCCCTTGGCACCTACGAAGGGGGCAAGGAGAAGGCCCCGGCGGCCATCAGCCGCAAGCTGGCCCTTGCAACCGACGGTGACGAGGTCGAGGTCTGGGGCGACGGCGAGCAGACCCGCTCCTTTATGCACGTGGACGACTGCGTGGAGGGCATCTACCGGATCATGCGCTCCGACTACTCCCACCCGCTCAATCTTGGTACCGACGAGTTGGTGACCATCAACGAACTGGTCGACATGGTGGCCGATATCTCCGGCAAGCGCATCACCAAGCGCCACGATCTCTCCAAGCCGCAAGGGGTAAGGGGTCGAAACAGCGACAACAATAGACTACGCGAGGTCCTGGACTGGGAGCCCCGCATCCCGCTGAGGGAAGGTCTGACCCCTACTTACCGCTGGATCGAATCGGAGCTCAGGACCGCAGGGAGGGTCCCCCAACCCGCATAGAATTGTGAATTAGGAATTTGGAGTTGTTCGTTTTGGAGCCATTTCCAAATTCACAATTCTCAATTCCTAATTCCAGTTCGAGAGGTCGCGGCCGATGAGCTCCTGCAACCTCAGGATGTCTTCCCTGTAGCCTTCGATCAGCTCCTCGCGGACCTCCGGCGGGAACGGCGGAGGCTTGGCGAAGAGGCGGCTCTTGACGTACCCGCGCAGTCTGGCGGGGAGGACCCGTTCGACGAGGACGGGGTTACGCGCGGTGAACGCCCTCACCCCCGTGTACAATCTCCCGATTCTCGGTATGCCCGAAGGGTTGTGCTCGACAGACGCGTCGGGGACGAAACTCTCGTCGACGCCCAGGAACCGGAAGACCTCGCCCAGGGTCTCGAAGGCATCGTATCTCAGGTCTTCGTAGAGCCAGATCCCAACCTGGCCCTGGCCGAACGTGTCGAGGTACCGTTTTACCTGGGCGTAGTAGAGACCCTTGTGCTTGTAATACCAGAGGGGTCCCCACTTGTCCCTCATACGCGCCTGTTCCGCCTGCAAGGCCTCGGCGAAGCTACCGAGCGGTTCGCGACCGACCTGTACGCAGTGCAAGAAATTGGAGTACGCCCTATCGGCAGGGTTGCGGAGGACGGCGATGATCCTGGCGTTGGGGACGGAGCTTTTTATGAGGTCTGGGGCTCTTGTGCTGTACAGGTACGAGGCGGAAGCCTCGCCGATCGCCCTCTCGTCTGAGGCGCCCTCGAAAAGAGCCTGGTACGCTGCGAGGTCGCTCACGGGGGTGCTCCTGCGGCCCGGCCTGCGAAATTCCGAGTGCATGCCCTCGAAGAAGTGCGGCTCCTTGCGGGGGCTCATGTAGACCTGGGGGTGCTGGTTGAGGTAGTGGTAGAGTGAGGTCGTCCCCGCCTTCTGGGCGCCTACTATGAAGAAGTTGGGCATCGTCACGCGTCTAACCCCCTAGCTCGCAACTCGGCCTTACCGCAACCACGTCGAGAGGTCGCGGCCGATGAGCTCCTGCAGCCTCAGGATGTCTTCCCTGTAGCCTTCGATCAGCTCCTCGCGGACCTCCGGATCTATCGGCGGCGGCGCGGTCAGGACCCGGCTCTGCACCGCTCGACGGACCTCGAACGCGAGCGGCAAGATGCCGGAGGTGGGTGTGAGAACCTTCCGGAGGCCGCCGACCGCCCTGTCCGTCGCCCTCATCGCGGCGCGGGCTGGTACGCTCGCGGGCACGCCGGCCGGGTTATGCTTTGAGGAAGTGTCCGGGGCGAAGGTGTCGTCGACCTCGAGGAAGCGGAAGACGCCCCGGGTTACGCCGGCGGGATCTTCTCTCAGGTCTTCGTAGAGCCACACCCCGAGCCTTTCCCGCCCGAACACCTCGTAGTAACGTTTCAGCTGCTGGTAGTAGAGCCCTCTGCTGCGGTAGTGAAATACGTAGTGCCAGCCCTTACGGATGCGGAGCGGCTCGGCGCGGAGGGCTTGCGCAAAGTCGGTGAGCGGCTCCACCCCAATACGGACGGCGTACAGGAAGGCCGAATACGCCCTGTCGGCAGGGTGGCGCAGAAGGGCGATCGACCTCGCCCCCGGTACGTACTTCTCAATGCGCTCGGGGGTTCCCGGGGCGTAGATGTACAGGGGGGTCGCCTCACCGATCGCCTTCTCATCCCCTACTCCTTCGAAGAGCGTGCTGTACTCCTCGATGTTGGCGAACCTCGGAGGTTGCCTGCGGCCCCCAAACTCGCGTCTTACGACCTGGCCCCCGGCGGTCAGCTCGTGGTCGAAGAAAAAGGGCTCCTTGATGGGGCTCATGTAGACCTGGGGGTGCTGGTTGAGGTAGTGGTAGAGCGAGGTCGTCCCCGCCTTCTGAGCTCCTACTATGAAGAAGTTGGGCATCGTCATCGTGTTGCCTCGACCACTACCCCTCGAAAGAATGTCTTGTCGTAGATCTCGATACTACCCAGAGAATACCGCCGGGCTAGGATGCCACCCCTTCCGGGTCCTGTCAATGATCCCGCCTGGTTCCACGGCGAACGCACCATACGCGGTTCGCCGACGTTCACCGTCTTGGCGTCTGTAGGCACCAAGGCCGCCCTGCGGTGTGCGCCCTTCCCGCATCGGCACTTACGTATACTGCGGGTATATTAGGGTGGGATCTTCGGAGAATCCGGCGGAGGGCGGCTTCGACCGGGCCCACCGGGATGGTTTTGGAGTACTGTGAGATCGTAGATAGGAGTTGGGTCATAGTATGAACGGCAACAACGGAGATTGGCCGAAGATATCGGTGGTGACGCCTTCGTTCAACCAGGGTCAGTACATCGAGGCGACGATCAAGAGCGTACTCGAGCAAGGCTACCCCAACCTGGAGTACATCATCATGGACGGCGGCTCGACCGACGACACCGTAGGGATCATCGAGAAGTACTCGGACCGGCTGGCCTACTGGGTGAGCGAACCGGACGAAGGACAGACCGACGCGCTGATCAAGGGGTTCGACCGGGCGAGCGGCGACATCCTGTGCTGGCTGTGTTCCGACGACCTCTTCGAAGCCCGCGCGCTGCAAGAGGTGGCCGAGACCTTCGTTCAGCATCCCGATTGGGAGGTAATCTACGGTGACAGTTTCTGGATAGACGCGGATAGCCGTCCCCTCCGCTTCAAGAGGGAGATCCCCTACTACCGATTTATCTGGATGTACGACCACAACTACCTCCCGCAGCCGTCCACGTTCTGGCGGCGCGGTATCTACGATAGGGTGGGTGGCCTGGATGCCCGGATGGAGCTGAGCATGGACGCCGACATGTGGTCCCGCTTCGCCGAACACACCGCACTTCATCACGTCCCCAGGGCCTGGTCCCGAATGCGCTACTACCCGGAGCAGAAGAACCGGCGTCTGCGCACCAAGAGCGACGAGGAGGACGGCCTGATCCGAAGCAGATATCTGCCCGACGAAGCCCGGTGGCTCCGCCGCTTGAAATACTTCCTCGCCAAGGGCGCCCGGGTCGCCCTGAAGTTGGCCCGAGGAGCCTACTGGTAACCGCAACCTTCAGCTCTCAGCCATCAGCCAAGGCAAAAAGCTGAATGCTGTAGGAGGCCCGCACCAGAGATCTCGCACTGAGGGGTCCCATTCAGCTGGGTCTTAATGCGAAGGTTGGTACCATAATTATGTTCGAATGTGATAGCATGCTACGAAAGTGCAGCGTTTGGCGATTGATGCGCCACACGGTACCGATATCTACGTCGGATGTTGAATCACCTTTCGGTATTGCATCTCACGACATTATGTAGAGTAAGCGGTGCCATTACGGCGGTCGGGGGAAGGCGGCGACATAGTGGAAGTGGTATGGAAGGGCGGCACGAGGAGGACGCTTGTGGCCGCCGCGGTGGTGTTGTTGTTGACGGCGATCATGCTGGCGCTACCGAAGGACGCCCTGGCAGCGTTGCCTTCCGAGAGACCTGACATCACGCCGATGGTCGACGGACGCGTCAAAGCTATCGAGCAGGTCGGCTCCAACATCTGGGTGGGCGGCCGATTCTCCAAGATCGAGAATCGTAACGGCAGGGTCCTGAGCAACGTGAACAACCTGGCGGTCTTCGACTCCAAGACGAACCGATACAAGGACATAGCGCTGAACCTCGGGAGCACGGACGACGAGGTGTTCGACATGACCCTCTACCGCGGCGACGTGCTGATCGCGGGCAAGTTCCCGGGGCGCTCCAGTACCAAGGAGAACCTGGTCAGGGTCGACGGCGCTACTGGTAAGTTGGTCCGGTGGTACGACGCGCCGTCGCTGAAGTCGGTTCTGGCCGTGCCCGGGCGCGGGACGGTCTACGGCGGGGGGGTGAGCCTCTCGGCGTTCGAGGCCGCCACCGGCAAGGAGCTCTGGACCCGGGCGAAGACCTCCGTAGACCCCTCCTTACGCGTTCACGACAGCAAGCCGGCCTACCGCGACCTCGAGCTCGACGCCGACGGCAAGACGATCTGGGCGGCTTGCATCTGCGACGCGATTAACGGTAAGCGGGCCAAGGCCCTGGTCAAGCTAAGCATCGGGGGCAGACACTTTGCCTCGTGGTATGCCGAGGCCGGGGAGGCAGCATTCGGCCAATCGGTGGTTGACCACAACGGGAAGCTCTACCTCGGGGCCGGGGGCAGCGACTTCGTGGCCGAGTTCGACAAGGCGGGAGGCGGCACCCGCGGCTGGGTGCGCGACACCTCAGGCTCGACGCAGGCGATCGAGGTCATGGACCGTAGGCTGGTGATCGGGGGGCACTTCTACGAGGTCGCAGACAAGGGCGGCGACCGTTGCGGGGGAGGGCGCCCCGGGGACATCGGGAACCAGGGCGATCCTACGCTCGACCCCAAGAACCAATGCAGGACGAGGCAGGGCATAGCCGCCTACACCTTCCAGGGCGACCTCGCCCCTCTCTGGAGCCCAACTTACTCGGGCAGCTACAGCCTGGTGTGGGTGCTGCACGTCGAAGGATCCAGGCTGCACACCGGCGGAGAGTTCAAGAAGGTCAACGATGTGGTGCAGAACTCGTACGCGCGGCTCTCACCGTAATCAGGCAGCCCGGACTTTGGGGCTTTGAAATCTGAACAGGGATAGATAAAGCACAGGGATAGCGCGATGCCCGGGAAACTGGCAGCTTCGATGGCGGTGGTGGCGGCCCTGGCGATCGTAATGCTGCTATCGGCGGGCGGCCAGGCCGCAGGGCTGGACGACCCGGTCCTGGTCGGGGCTGGGGACATCGCCTCCTGCAGCAGTTCCGGCGACGAGGCGACGGCCAACCTTCTCGACGACATCGAAGGCACGGTCGCCGTCTTCGGCGACAACGTCTACGAATCCGGGACGATCACCGAGTACCGGGACTCTACGGCCCCTCCTGGGGACGTCATAAGGCGCGCACGATGCCAAGCGCGGGCAACCATGAGTACTACACGTCGGGCGCTTCGGGCTACTTCGACTACTTCGGCGCCGCCGCGGGCGACCGTCAGAAGGGCTACTACTCCTACGACCTCGGATCCTGGCACGTGGTCGTCTTGAACAGCAACTGCGCGGAGATCGGCGGCTGCGGGGCGGGCTCGCCGCAGGAGCGGTGGCTGCGGGAGGACCTCGCGGCCCACACGAGAGCCTGCACCGCCGCCTACTTCCACCACCCGCGCTTCTCCTCCTCGCGCATCGGCAACAACAGTGCAGATGGTGCCCTTCTGGGAAGCGCTCTACGATGCGGACGCCGAGGTGGTGCTCGGCGGCCACGCCCACCACTACGAACGCTTCGCGCCACAAACCCCGAGCGGGCAGGAGGACCAGGCGCAGGGGATCCGCGAGTTCGTGGTGGGTACGGGTGGCAATGGACTGAACTCATTCGGCACCGTCAAGGCCAACAGCCAGGTGCGCAACGCGAACACGCTACGGCGTGCTGAAGCTGACGCTGCACCCCACCAACTACAGCTGGGAGTTTGTCCCCGAGGCGGGTAAGTCCTTCACAGACTCCGGCAGCACCAGCTGCCACGGTGGCAGTGGGCTTCACCACGGACGACACCACGGCACCCACGGTCAAGAGCACCGTACCCGCATCCAACGCCACGGGGGTCGCCCAGGCGGCCGACGTCACGGCCACCTTCTCGGAGGCCATGGCCGCATCCTCGATATACGGCACCACCTTCAAGCTAAGGAAGAAGAGCTCCACCACCAACCTCGCCGCCGCCATCAGCTACGACTCGGGCACCCGCACGGCGACCCTGGACCCGAACGAACCCCTACGGGCGGGCATCACCTACAAGGCGATCGTGACCACGGGGACCAAGGATCTGCGGGCAACCGGCTCGACAGAACGGTACCAGGACCGGCTCGCAGCAAAAGGCCTGGTTGTTCACGGTGGGCAACTAGAGCATAGAAAGGGTCATCCGGGCCTGATACCAAATCCGGGTAAACGCCAACGACTCGACGGGGCCAGCCGGCGCGCCCGGACCGTCTCCCGCGATTCGTGGATTCCCGCTTTCGCGGGTCAATTCAATTCGCCTTCTCGTAGCCAAGCTCCGCCAAGAGCGGGCCCGCGACTTCCTTGACCGCCCGCTCGTGCTCGGCCGAAAACTCCTCCCTCCAGCCCCCGATCTGCCCCTTCCTGAACGTCTGCCCCACCCCGAAGATCCCCTCCCTAACCGACTCTAGCGTCCCCTCCCCCACCGGCACCCCGACGTGCTCGGCCACGCGCTCCACCGCCAGCCGCTGGGCCTCTTCACTACCGCCGCCCTCGGTCCCCACCAGGTCTTCGAACTTGACCATCACGGCCCCTCCATCGCGCCCCCAGCCCAGGAACTGCCTGTAGCGCTGCTCCAGAGACTGCAGCTCGCGCCCGCCAAGCTCCCCCCCGCGGATCGAGACCAGGAGCCGCTCCCGGTCGGAGGGCAGGGCGCCGAAAGCCTCGTGGGCGAAGTGCTGCTTCCTTTGCTTGATATGGTGCATCTGGGAGACGGCCACGTCTCGGGGGTCGCGCAGTATGCACACCGTCCTCATGCCCACTGCGCGGAAGAGGTCGGCCAGCTCGGGGGAGTAGACGCAGTGGGCGTTGACGAAGCCGCCCTCGGGGACCTCGTCGAGGCGCCCGGCGAGCCAGCGGCGGCTTATCCGCTGGGGCGAGACCACCCCGACGGTGACCTGCTCACCGCGGCCCCTCAGCAACCGTCTGACGGGCCTGAAGCGGCCCGCCACGAGATTTGGTCTAATTCCTCCCTCGCTCATCTCGAACCCGAGCAACACGAGCAGACGATCGAGGAGGTGGGTGCCGCTCTTGGGTATGGAGTTGGCCACGATCCTCGTCAAACCGCCTCCTCGCACGCCTCTGTCCCTCATCCTCGCACCGGAGAGAATACACACGGGACGCCTCTGGAGCAAACCCCGCGCGAGCCCCGTACGTATCACGCTCCTGTATTCTGCTGCGCTAACGCGCGTCGTGGGCAGGGGCGAACTGCCCGGGCCGTCTCCTCGAATGCTGCCTCGGCGCTCGCCAGTGGGATGAGGTTCGTCGTGTAGCGCCTCTGGTAGAGGGCGCTACCCCCGTGGGGCTGGTTCGCGCACCGGGTTGGTCAGGCGATCGTATACAGCCTCGGCCCTGGCGATAAGCCTCTTCCGCTTTCGGTTCTCCAGATCGTACTCTATTTCGTCTTTAATTCTCTCCCTGACGGCGGCTGGGCGTTGAACCTTGCGTTCCCACAGCGTCTCGCCGTATTTCTTTTTGGCCTGTGACTCCATGCCGGCAAACAATTTGCTGACGTTCTCTTCGTCGTGACGAAACAGGGAGAACGTCGTCCCGAATTTATCGTTGAGGCGTCCGATCACCCGCCCGAAGTCCTCGGTCACCTCCTCGAAGAGTCCGAGGACGTACGCATCGCGGTACTTTTCGGCGCTCTCGTAGAAAGATATGTAGTATCTGAGAGCCTGGTCGACGGAGATCGGGTCCCGTATTACCAGGGACAGCACGGCGTCTTTGGGTCGTCGTAGAAGCACCAGGGTGGGTATCCGCCACCGGGCGGCCCGGATCACCTGCGCCGGAACGTGGAGATGATGAGCGATGCGCGCTACATCGAAATTTTCGCCCTGCGCCATTATGAAGGCCCTCCTGGCAAACGAATTGCCAGACCTCGGGAACCCTTCTATGACCACTAGCTTGTCCGGGGTTACGGCGCGAGAGAGATCCTGGCGCGGGCGCAATAGCCGATACAGATTAAAGAAGACGGCGGGGTGCCCGCCAGCGAGGATCTGGAGCCATTTTTCGAGCCACAAAGAGGCGACGTTCTCGTCCAGGTGTGGCCTCAACCGCTCCTCGATAGCCCTCATTCCGCTCCCGTCCGTCTTGCCGTCTCCGTCTTGCCGCCCCACATTCTACACGCTCTGCCCGCATCTACTGCCGGTAGCAACCGAGCGGCCTGGGCTAGAGACTTCAAACGGACTTATCGGTCAGAACTCGTACGGTTATGTCTTCGACGTCGGAGCTTATGTATACCAACAGCGTGTAGACGAGTGCTGTGAGACCTAGCATCTCGAACATCTCTTCGACGGATGTTTGCAAACCCTTGAGGATCGTCGGAATGGCATTCGCGCTCCCCTGATCTACCATGCCGCCGGAGGCGGACACCACCCAGTTAGCTATACTGCTGGATGAGGACACTACTTCTGCGGTGAGCATCTCCATACCGAGGGCGCCAAGCACGAACAGGGCTCCGGCAAAGAGGAACAGGCGGCGGGTTCTCCGGGGAAGATGAACGAGGAACCTCAAGTACGAAAGCACAACGATGAGTACGAAGGCGGCACCGGGCACCACCCAGAAGAAAGAGATAGCGCCGCCGGCTTCGAAGCCTATGGTGGCGCGCAACAGGCGTTCAAATTCTGCACCTATTATCTCGTGTATCGTGGCTACTTCGTCCATGGACAAGAGTAGGAAGATTATAGAAAGAACACCCCAGTGCAGGCTAAACCGGTCGCCGCGCTGTCTCTTGGCTACGGTGATTACGGCGAGGAGAATCGAACAGAGCAGAAACAGGATCGACTCGAACCACGTAGGAATGCTCCTTTCCTCGCCGACGTCGAACAGGGTCAGTGGCTTGAGTAACTCCTCTTCTCCCCACATGTACAGAGCAAATCTGGCGGCGAGACCGGCCAGGGTGAGAAACAACACCGCTATAAGCAGGGCCCGAACTACCGTCTTCGTATAGATTGCAAGTACCATGATGTCCTCTTGTTCCCAAGCCCTTGTGCTTCTATAGTAGTATATTAGAGGGGCGAACACCCTTCTTCTTTGGCTCAGACTAGCAGATTACCCGCGTGCTCTCTCGCCGGCACCGCGCCTTTACTGATGCTCGATCGGCCGTTTGGCCGGTTGGTATGGCGGTGAAGCCGCCGAGCCTGGCAAGGGTGGCGGCCCCTTCTCCGGTCCGCTCGCCATTATCCCGAGGGCCAGCAAGATTACCACGAACGGGGGCTGGAAATACTCTTGCGTGAGGGCGTTGGTCAGATTGAGCAGCAGGTAGAACACCATGAACAAGAAGACCAACCACCCTAGAGGGTCACCCCTCCTGGCCCGACTCCGTGCCACCGTCAGAGTTCCCAGCCAGAACGCCAGGAGGATGATGAGCCCCACCACCCCCGTGTTGAGCAGCTCTTCCAGAAAACCGTTGTGGGCGGACGGTGTCCCCGAAACCTCGCTCGATCCCAGCTGGGCGAGGTTGTTGGGGCTCCAGAAGGCCGCGAAACCAGAGCCCTCCCACGGATGTTGCCCGATCTGCTCGATCACGGCCTGCCAGAGCGGAACCCGTCCTGTCAGGTTCTCGGTGGCCTCGACGTTCCCCCGGGTCAGGTACGGAACGAACGGCCCGAGGATGGTTTCAAGGACGTTTTCGGAGTAGTAGATGTACGTGCCCACGCCGATCACGAACAGAGTCCCGGCCTGGAGCATCCGGTCCCTGATAGTGGTCTTATACAAGAGGTAGAAGATGACTAGCGCTATCATCCCCCACAAAACGGGCCCCCGCGATTTCAAAGCCAGCAAGGGGACAACGAGTACCGCGACCCAGAACCAGTCGCGCCCCTGCCAACGGCGAACCCCCAGAATGCAGGTCGCGACGAGGATCAGCAGGGCGACCATCACGGGGCGCGTCACGTACGCGGAGAAGTTGCCGCCTATTTCCAGACGCTGCGACGGGTCCAGCAGGTCGTACTGTTGAAAGCGGAAAGGCAAGGGTAGCAGGATCACCAGGGCCGAAAGTACGCTGGCCCAGAAGACGTGGCGTAGAAAGAGATCCCTGCCGTTCGGGAGGCCGCCGTAGAAACCGACGCCCATGCCGAAGCAGCCGACCGATACAAGGACGAAAGCGACGACGTTGCGAAAGGTGAGCGGAGGGTCGACGCTCCAGATCAAGCTGCTCGCCGCCCAACCCAGGTACAGGATCCACAGGGCCATGAGCCACTGGTACGTTTTGTCGAAGCGCCTGATGGCAGCTGGCAAGAATAGTGCCCCGACGAGCCCGAAGGTGGAGATCAACAACTGGTTTAACGGCGATCCCTCGGAGGCGCCGGCGGTCGACGCCTCCCGCGGAGAGTAGGCGGCGAGCGGGGCGATAAGCCCTACCCAGAAGACGAGCAGGTAGCCCGACACCAGCCTGGTAACCAGGGTGCCGCGCGGCTTGACCGTCGCCCCCCCATTGACCTTGGGCCGCGCGATGGACGGCTGGCGGCCACCGGCGAACGCCCACAAACCCACCGCAAAGAGTACTGCCACGGCGGTGAAGGTCGGGACCGGCGCGTAGACCGTGCCCACGCCGCCCAGAAGCGCCAGAGCCGCGAACACCGATGCCCTCGCCGCTACCGGCACCGCTCACCCATACACGTCGAACCCATCACCGGCATATGATCGCCCACGAGATGCTACTCTGCAAGACCGCCGCGGCTAGAAAGGCCAGACCTCCAGGCCGTGTATGGTGCTGCGCACGTCCATGGTCAGGTTGATAGTCTTGAGGGTCTGGGAGGTGCCTAGGTCGTAGACCGAGACGGTGGCGGGGGACGAGCCGCCGGCGATCAGGCCCTCGCCCAAGTCGCACAGACCTCGTCCGAACGCCTGCCTGGCGTGATCCTGGGGTAGGTGCGAGTTGAGGAGGTTTCCCTCATCGTAATGCTTGATGGGGAAAGATACAGACTCCCCATCGCGCCCGAGGTAGCTGACGCGGTTGCTGCTCGTGTCGTTGATCAGCACGCCTTCGCCGAAAGGACGGGCGTTGTGCGTCCCGTAGGGGATGCGGGCGTAGCTGGCGAGCTTGGAGCCGCTTATGGTTAGGAGGTGGGCGCAGCGCGTCCCGGAGACGGTCAGGATCCCACCTTCGTAAGAGACGCAGTTGAGGTGGCAGGTGTTGCTGCTTACGGGCGGACCTTCGTCGGAGTTCGGGTCGAAAGCCTCAAGCCGAGGCATCGGCGCCAGAGATCCTACCGCCTTGCGGAGCCCCACCACATCGCGCCCTCGCCTGGGACCCCTGACGCGGAATCCCATCGCCTTGAGCTGCCGCTTTGGACCCCGAAACCACACGTGGTAGCCCTTTACGAACGAGCGCGTACGCAGGTCGTACTCGAGCACCGAGTCGCGCCCGGTGGATGTCACGTAGAGCGTGTCGCCGGCCAGGTGCGTCTCGTGGCAATGGCTTAGATATTCGTTGTGAATGGACCTCACGAAGCGGAAGTCTTTGGAGTAGACGAAGATCTCATCGCTGGCAGCCAGGTATATCTCGTCTTCGTGGAAGGCTATGCCACGCAGCCCCCTGGGACCACCCCGTCCCTCCCAGCTTATTGACGGCTCGTCGTAGCGTATGACCTGCTCGACCGCCTCGGTGTGCAGGTCTATCATGTAGACGCCTCCGTGGCTCTCACCCTGATGGGCGGAGCGCACCACGGTGCTCGCGATTATCTTGGGAAGCCGTTCCATACCGTCCTTTGCAGCGCGTTCGTACGGCAGCGAATTATACACATCATACCGGCGCGCGGTGCTCCGTCGAGACCCGCCCGGTGGAACCCGAGGGCGGGCCCTACGGTCATTTGTGCACGTGGATACGGTTCCATTCCGGTAGTCTGGAGAGCTTCTGCCCGAGAATGTGGGGCTCCGACAGATCGCGCAGAATGCCCCAGCAGCCGCGCCCCACGTCGGAACCCACCCGCCGGTAGGATGTCGGCAGGGCGTCGAGCTCTGCGGTCAGGGCGTCCAGGTCGTAGCCCATCACCGCCAGCCGCTCCCGGCCGATCCAACTCAAATAGCGGCGACACCAGGCCTTGCGCACGGGATTGTTCAAGACCCGCTTCCACCTCTCCAGCGGTTCGCTGCTCACCCCGGCGTACCTCTGGGTGCCGGAGTGGTCGCCCCATCTCCCGGCGAGTTCCACGCCGCCGAAATGCGCCAGGACAGAGCCATCGAAGGGGAGATCAAGATACCGAAACACGCCACCCCAGGTCTCCTCGGGGTTGGTTATCAGTGCCTCGTAGCGTACGGCGTGGATCATGTCCCTATGGCGCTCGTAGATCCGAAACAGGTTCTCGATTCCATCGAATAGATCCACCTTGAAGCGGTAGAGGTTCCACTTGCCATCGGCCCACGTCTCTATGAGGGAAGCCACCACCGCAAGCGGATTTCGCCAGAGAAGGAGGTAACTAGCGTCCGGGAAGGCGGCGACGATCTCGTCCGAGACGAGGTGGTAGCGGGGGGTCTTATCCAGAAAGTAGCGTGTTCCTTCCGGTGATGCTTTGGTGTAGAGGCGCGCGGCCAACTCGCGGATCTCCGCAATGTAGTCATCGCGACCGTGGGGCAGCACCTTGCAGAAATCCTCGACCGCCCTTACCAGGACCCTGTGATTGTACTCGGCGTAGGCTCCCCGCTCCCGGAGCGTGTAGAGGTAGGGCAGCAGGATCCAGGGCTCAGAGGCCGTAGCAATGGCTTCGTGGGCGGCCAGGATACGTTGTGCCAGGGTGGATCCGGATCGGGGCAGCGAGAGGAGGAACAGGGGCGTCGGCGGCGTCGTGCTCACCCGCCTGACACTACGAGGAGGGGCCAGCCTGGTAGCCCAACTCCACCAAGAGGGGACCCACCACTTCCCCTGCAGCCCGCTCGTGCTCGGCCGAGAACTCCTCCCGCCAGCCCCCGACCTGCCCCTTCCTGAACGTCCGCCCCACCCCGAAGAGGTTCTCCCCGACCTGATCCATCGCCCTTTCGTCTACCGGAATGCCAAGGTGCTTCGCCACCCGCCCGACCGCCAGCCGCTGGGCCCCGGCGCTACCGCCGCCCCCTGGCCCCACCAGGTCCTCGAACTTGACCATTACGGCCCCTCCGTCCCGCTCCCACCCCAGGAACTGACCGTAGCGCTCGTCGAGGGATTGAAGCCTGCGGCCGCCCAGCTCTCCACCGCGGATGGAGACCAGGAGCCGCTCGCGGTCGGAGGGCAAGGCCAGATACTCTTCGTGCGCGAAGTGGTTCTTCAGCTGCTTGAGGTAGTGCATCTGGGAGACGGCCACGTCTCGGGGGTCGCGCAAGATGCAAACGGTCTTCATGCCCCCTTCTTGGAAGAGCCCGGCCAACTCGGGGGTGTAGACGCAGTGGGCGGTTATGAAGCAGCCGTCCGGAACCCGGGAGAGACGCCCGGCGAGCCAGCGGCGGCTTATCGGCCGGGGGGTAACCACCCCGACCGTTACCTTCTCCCCCCTACCCCTCAAGATCCTGCGGACCGGGGGGAACCGGCCCCCTTCCACGAGATGAGGACCTATCCCCATAACGTCCTCCGGTCGGCGAAGTCCAAGGATGCTCCCCAGGCGCTTGTCGAGTAGGGGGAACCGGTCGCTGCTCTTCGCGAGGTGCGGTCTTATCCCTCCCAGGTCTACCAGCCCGAACCCGAGCAGCACGAGCAGGCGGTCGAGAAGGTGGGTGCCGCTCTTGGGTATGGAGTTGGCCACGACCCTCATCGCGTTACCCTCCTTGTCTTCTCGTTCGTGCTCGGCTCCCGCAAGCAAGACGGAGCCCGGCGGCCAGCGGCCTTTCGTAGAGTGTGCCACAAAATGGCACGCTCATCGCTTCGACAGAGCCTTTCGCACGCGGGAAGGGGAGAGGCTCACGTGGGTCCACATGCCGGTCTTTCTCCTGGCGACCAGCACCAGCGCAGCGTTCTGCAACACGGTGATAGCGGCCGTCATGCTGGCGATTCCTATCGGTCCGTAGTCTCGCACCACAAGCAAAGCCCCGACTATGAAGAGGGGACTGGTTAGGAGGTTGACGCGCAGCATAGATCCCTGGTGGCCCGTAAACTGGAGCACGGCGCCGCAGGACCCCGCCCAGACGGCAGCGAGTTTCCCTGCGCTAAGGAGCACCAGCACTATCGCACCTTGCTGAACGGCAAGCGACCCGGACGGAAACACCTCGGCGCCGTAGACCAACCTCAGTATCAGCCCTCCCAGGAGCATGAACACTATCAGGACCAACAGGGACGGGACGCCGGACAAGGTGCTGAAGCCACGCAGCGTGCGCTCCAGCTCGTTCGTCCTGCCGTGGGCGTACATCTCCGCAATGATGGGCGGCAGCACGAGGTTAGTGAGCAGGAGCGGCATCGCGATAAGGGCAACCAGCCGGGAGGCCGCGCCATAGACTCCGACCTCTTCCGTCGAGCCAAAAGCGCCCAGGATCCAGAGGTCCGCCGCCGACAGCAAGACGAAGGAAGTCAGGGAGATAAGCAACATCGGGAAGGCATCGCGCAGCTCATCCTTCGCGCTTATCGGATCTTCCGCGCCCTGCGAACCAAGGGTAGAGACCCTCCTGTACAAGAACAAGCCGGCCAGGACCGCGCTCGCGGCGCCCGAGCCTATGGAGGCAAGCATCACGGTTCTCAGGTCCGCGTGTCCGCTCGTCGCCCACAGCAACACGAGGCAGACGAGCAACATGACCCTCATGATCAGGCCGGCGCTCTTGCCACCCGTCGCCAAGCCGCCGAACAGGGTGGCCATACGGATGTCGTGGAATCCCCTGAAGGTCTCGGCCATGATCTCCTGCACCGCCGCTATCGCCATCCAGCCGGTCATCAACCCGATGACCGCTACGAGGGCGGTGGAGTGAAAGACGTACCTGCCCACGAGGTCGCCGACGATGAAATAGTAGGCCAGGCTGATGCCAAGAGCCCCCAAGACACCGAGCCCCAGCGCCGTGTAGATCGCCCTGCGCGCCCGGCCGGGCTGGCCTAGCGTCATGCTCTCGGCGACGAACCGTAATGCCGTCTTGGGCAATCCCAAAGACCCTAACACCGCGCCCACCGAAACGATAGTGAACGCCAGCAGGTAGGCGCCGAACTCCTGCGTGCTGCCGAGCAGGCGTGCCAGCAAGCCGTTGCTGATGAGACCGATCACTGCGGCCGCGATCTTCCCCCCGAGAGCCCATGTGCTGCCGGAGAGTAAGCGGCGTCTCAAGGTCGAACCGCCCAGATAATCAGCCACGGTAGATCTCACGGCGTCCCCTCGCCGCTGGCCCGGCGATTCACCTTCGAGCCGTCCGAGTAACTGCCGAGGCTAACGTGCTCTTGCGCCCCTAGTAGAGCTGGCCATACGAGCTCTTTCCGCCCCTGGTAACCTCGAAATTGTTCATAACCGTTCCGAGCACGTTCGCCCCGACGCCTCGCAAGGCGCGCAAAGCCTGTCGCAGAGGCCCTTTGCGCGTACCCTGAGCATCCAGAACCAGCAAGACCCCGTCCCCCTGGACCGCCAGCACGGCTGAGTCGGCCACCCCCACGGGGGGCGCATCCACCAGGACGTAGTCGAACCTCTCTCGCATCTCGGCAAGGAACTCCGCAAGGCGCCTCGAGCTCAGAAGCTCGGCCGGGTTGGGTGGCGGTGGACCGGCGCAGATCAACTTCACTCCTGGTATCGGCTCTCGCCACACCGCTTCTACCCTGTTTCCGCCGGCCAGGATGTCAACCAGACCCCTCGTGTTGTTCAGGCCGAACATGCTGTGCAGACGAGGCCTGCGAAGATCGCAGTCCAGGATCAGGACGTTCTTGTCCGCCTGCGCCAGCGTCACGCCAAGGTTGGCGGCGGTGGTGCTCTTGCCCTCGCCGAGGTTCGCGCTCGTAAGCACTATTACCTTGGGAGGGTAATCTATCAGGGCGTAGAAGAGGTTGGTGCGTAGCATCCGGTACGCTTCGGAGGCAGCGCCGGAGGGGTCGTGGACGGTCACCAGATCGTGGGTGGCATCGTCACGCCGTCTGCGCTCCGGCAGCAAGTCTGGGGAGGTCTCCCTTTGTGGATCGGTCATGCTAGCGTCCTTTTTTCTTCGTCACGAGACTGAACTCCGGTATGGTGGCGAAAGTGGGTACGCCCGAGAATTGCTCCACTTCGTCCGGCGAGTGCCAACTATGGTCGAGGTACTCCATCAAGAGAGCCAGGCCCACGCCGAGCATAAGGCCCAACACGGCCGCCAGGATACCGTTCCTCACGGGGTCGGGGCTTACTGGGGAAGCGGGGGTTATCGCCTTCTCATACACGGTGGCCTTTATGTTAGTGGCGGCCGCGCTCGTGTTGGAGATGCGCTCGGAGGACACCTGTCCGACCGTGTTGACGACCTCTTCGGCCCTCCCCGGATTGCTATCCGCATAGCTCAGTTGGATGAACTGCGAGGTCTCGACCTGCTCGATGGCCAGGCTACTCAGCAGTTCGTCCGGTGACATATCTAGCCCCAGGCGTTGGATTGCCTCTTCGGCCACGGGGCGGGTATTGATGGCTATTATCATCGTCTGGGTGAGCGCCTGGAGACCCTCGACACTTCCAGCCAGGTTGGAGTCCTGCGCCGCCCCCTGCTCCTGGCCTACTATCACCAGGGCGGACGCCTGGTACGTCGGCTGCTGCCAGAGGCTCGCCCCTACGGCGGCCCCGACCACGACGGAGACGACCAGGAGGATGACCCAGAGCCGCTTTAAGGCGACTCGCATAAGGTCGCTAAGGGTGAAGGGGCTCTCATCTTCGGAAACCCTGGCGAAGGCGGCCGGTGCCTGGCCTCCACTCGCGGCTGCCGCAGACTTGTTTCCGTTGTGACTCGATTCGTACACGGACCTACACCTCTGGCTATCTTCAAACTCGTGTGCTGGCAATCTTCCCTACTTCTGAGTTTAGCTGCTGCCCAATCATTTTGCGACATCGGGAGCGGTATCTATGACAAATTGTGCAGTATGGCCAACGCACCCGACCGCGAAAGGACCTATCGTTTATCCTATTATATGTTCTGGTGATGTCTCGGAGAGTTCTCGTGGAGGACGCGACACGATGAGTAAGAGATCAGTGCTGGTTCGCAAGACGTTGAAGGGAAGACTCGTCCTGGCCCTCGCGGCGGTGGCCGCGGTGTTGGTGATGCAGGTCCTCTTCGGCGCCTCCCCAGCCCTTGCCTTGAACGAGAGACCCGATGACACGTATATGACGAACGGAGAGGTCTACGCCACGGCGCTCTCGGGGGACCGCAAGACCCTCTACATAGGGGGCAAGTTCAGCAGGGTGAGGGAGAACCCGTCAGGGGAACCTGGCATCAGCCGCCCCGTAAGCAACGTGGCGGCCATCGACGTCAAGACCGGCGCCGCCATCCGCACGTGGCGTCCGCAGGTGACAGGGGAAGGCGCCGTTGTTCGCTCGCTCGCCGTCAAGAACGGCCGCGTGTACATCGGCGGGAATTTCACGGCCGTACAGAACAAGCCGAGGAAGAACCTGGCCGCGGTAGGCGCGAACACCGCATCGGTCAAGCTGTCACCGTTCAAACCGCGGGTGGGGGGCGACACCTCTTTCGTGTACGCGCTCGAAGCGGACGGCTCCAAGCTCTACGCCGGCGGAGGGTTTTCGAAGGTCAACGGAGTGTCGCGAAGGAACCTGGCGGCGTTCAGACTCGCGACCGGGGCGCTCGACCCCGCCTGGAAGCCGGCGACCAGCGAGGGCAAATGCACTAACCCCAAATGCTCCCCCAAGGTGCGGGCCCTCGAACTCGACTCTGCGGGAGATTCGATCTTCGTGGGTGGCCCGTTCAGCTACATCAAGGGTTCCAACGGCGTCGGGGAGCCGCGACAGAGCGTGGCGCGCCTCCACACGGCCAAAGGCAACTTGCACCAGTGGAAGATCCCGGCCGGCACGATCGACCGCCCACAGACGGCGTGGGACCTGACCGCAACGGGCAAGAGACTCTACGGCGGCTTCGGGTCCGGGTCGAACTTCGTCGCGGCGTTCCGCCTCGACAAGGGCAACTCGGGGTCGCGGGTCTGGCGGGTTCGCACGGTCGGGAACGTGCAGACCGTGGCGCTGGATGGCTCGCGGCTATTCTTCGGCGGGCACTTCGGCATCAACAGGTCCGACCAGCCGGTCTGTAACGACAGTAAGTACCTGCGCGGGCTCGCCTCCCTAAACCCGGCGACCGGGCGGCTGTACTGCAACTTCGTCCCCTCCCTCGACCAGGCGAAGCGTCCGAGCTACGAGGGGGCCTGGACCCTGATCACGACCCCCTCATACCTCTGGGTCGGCGGCGGGTTCGTCGGAGTCAACAAGGTTCAGCAGACCAACCTGGCGCGCTTCACGCTATAGAGCCGGCACCTTCTCTTGACGGGAGGAGCCGGCCGGGGCGTAGGAGGGAAAAGAGCATGAAAAGTAGATGGCTCAGGATAGTGTTGGTCGGCACGATGCTGCTGGTTCTGGCTTCGGTCGGGGTAGGAGTCTCAACTGCCCAGGTTGCCCCCGAGCGCCCTAACTTCGTGGGGGTCATGACAGACGACCTCGACACCCTCGCAGGCTCAGGGACGAGCAACAAGCTCGTGGGTGAGGGCGGCACTGATACGGTGCGCGGGGGCCAAGAGCGACCCATCGTCGGTTTCCCGTAGGACCGGGTAAGCACAGTGATGGCAGGAGTAGCCCGAAGGTACAGACTCTGGATACGGACCGTGGAGGTCGTCGGCGTGCTCGTCATGCTAACGGGCGTTCTCTTCGTCTTACAAAGCTCCTTCAAGCCGCAGGTCACCTGTCCGACGGGCCCCACCGCCGCGAAGACCCAGAGCAAGCTGTGGTTCAACGACGGCGTCTGGTGGGGGATACTCTTCGACGGCTCCTCCGAGGAGTACCACATCTACCGCTACGACGGGGCGAAGGGCGGCTGGAACGACACCGGCACGCTCATCGACGGGCGCAACACCTCAAGGGCCGACGCCCTCTGGGCCGGACCCCACCTGTACGTGGTCAGCGCCGGGACCCAGGCCAGCTTGAAGAAGGACAGCGCCCGCTTTCTACGCTACACCTACGATCCTTCGACCGGGCGCTACACGCTCGACCGAGGCTTCCCGGTCACCATCACCGAAGGCGGCATGGAGGCGATCACGCTCGCCAAAGCCGCCAACGGTGGGCTCTGGGCCACCTACACCCAGGAGGTCCAGGACGGCGAGTTACGTAGCGTGTACGTCACCCACACGAGGGGCAGCGACGCCGGAAGCTGGGTCGAACCGTTCGTCCCCCCGCTTCGGGGCACGACAGTCACTACCGACGACGTCTCCTCGGTAGTCGCCTTCGGCGACAAGATCGGCCTGATGTGGGGCAACCAGTACGACGAGTCCGGCAAGTCCGGCTATTACTTCGCCGTACACGAGGACGGAGAGCCAGACGACGCGTGGCGGCCGGACAACCCGGTAATGGGGCCGAGCACGGTCAACGACCACATCAACCTCAAGGTCGACTCGGAGGGACGAATCTTCGCCGCGACGAAGAACAGGCGCGACCGCATAAACCGGGATCTGGACGCCCCCTACGGCGTATTGTGGGTGCGAGATCCGGATGGAACCTGGACAAGCCACGTCTTCAGCAAGGTGGGCGACTTCTACACGCGTTCACTGGTGCTCTTGGACCAGAGCCGTAACGACCTCTACATATTCGCCACGTCCCCCACCTGCACCGGCGGCAAGATCTACTACAAGAGAACCGACCTGAACGATATCTCATTCGAGGACGGCGGGGGAACCCTGTTCATGCAGGGCTCAGGCGGGCTGAAGATCGGCGACGTCACCTCGACCAAGCAGAACCTCAGCGGAGATATGAAGAATCTCAGCGGAGGCATGAATCCTATTGTAGTGGCCTCTAGTACGACCGGCCGCTACTATTACAATCTCCTCGACCCAAGCAGCGGGGAGAAGCTTTTTCCGAAAGGAGCCCCCATAGACAATGCGGGATTCTAGTGGGTACTTGATCCGCGCGAAGAACGCCATCGGCCGAGCGCTCGCCGCGCCCCTCGTACGGGGCTGATCCGGTTGTTCTACGCCTTCCTCTCGCTGCCGAGTCCGCCGACACCGATCATCTTCGAGGCCGGGCCGCTCACCCTCCGCTACTACGGCGTGTGCATCGTGCTTGGCATAATCGTCGGCACCTGGGTCACGGGCCGCCAGCTGGCGAGCAGGGGCTACGACGGCGCCCTTGCCCTCGAGTCGCTGTTCTTCATCGTCCCGCTGGGCCTCGCCGGGGCGCGCCTCTACCACTTTGCGACCCAGTTGCTGTTCGGCGGGCAATACGCCAAGCCGTTTCCCGCGGTCCTCGAGGTCTGGCAGGGGGGCCTGGGGATCTACGGCGGGATCGCGGGCGGCATTGTGGGCGTGCTCCTCTTTAGCTGGTACCGCGCCATAAGCCCACTCACCTTCGCCGACGCGGCCGCCCCCGGCCTCGTCCTCGGCCAGGCCATAGGCCGGTGGGGCAACTACTTCAATCAGGAGCTTTTCGGACGGCCCTCGGACCTGCCATGGGCCATATACATCGCGCCGCAGAACCGGCCACCGCAGTTCGCCGACGCGACCTCGTTCCACCCGACCTTCCTCTACGAGGCGCTATGGGACGTACTCGTGTGCCTGGTTCTGCTCTGGGTGGCCCGCCGCTTCTCGGAGCGTCTGAAAGCCGGCGACATCTTTGTGCTTTACGTGGTGCTCTACTCCGCCGGACGTTTCCTCGTGGAGATCCTCCGCGTGGATCCGGCATTCCTGATCGGAGGCTCCGTACGGGGCGATCTCCTCGTGAGCGGCGCCCTCGCCGTCAGCTTCGCCCTCCTCCTGCTCCTGAGACACACTCGCCCTTCCCGAAAACTCGGGGGTAGGGAGCCTACTCCCCCAGGCTCGTCGTTGTTGCAAAGGTTGCGGAAATCGCGGTGCGACGAAATGTGCCGGATTACCTGTGCACGTGGGCGCGGTGTCCCCTAGAATCCCGGGAAGAAGTATTCGGGGTCATCGGTTTGGCCCCGACTATGAGGGGGATCGTATGGAGCAAGGACTAAAGCAGAAGCAGTTGCAGATCCTGCAAGACTACGCGGGTCCTGGCGCCGCGAGCACGAAGCGTTGGATGCAAGTCTGGAGGCAGCGTCTAACCGTGACCTTACTGGTCTTATCCGACGTTCTGGTGGCGCTACTGGTATTGGAGGCGGCGTCCTCGCTCCAGGGCATCTGGGTTCGGGGCACGCTAATTACGATGACGATAGCCACCACCGTACCTGCGGTGGCAATGTGGGTGGGGTTGCGCGCGCTGATAGGACTATACCCGGGCTATGGCCTGGGCGCCGTAGAGGAAGTACGGAGGCACACCTACGCCGCGCTCGCGGCCCTGGCCATGCTTGCAGTCTTCGCCGTGGGTTTTCGCCTCAGTGGTACGCTCTCACGGTCGGTGGTGGTCCTGTTCTTCTCTGGGCTCTTGATCCTGGTTCCTTTTGTACGGTACCTGACCAAGATAGGCCTCAAGAAGGTAGGCATGTGGGGCAAGCCGATAATAATCTTCGGCTCCGGGCAGAACGAGGGCAAGGTAAGGGGGCGTGTCTCGACGCTCTTACGGGAAAATTGGGAGCTCGGCTACGATCCGGTCGCCGTCTTCGATTGTCGTCTGCCGCATCCACCGGCTCGACGGAGACCCGTCGAGCCGTCACTGGATGGGTCGTCCTTCGAACAGACCTTGACCGAGGTTGCGGAGTTGGCCATGAGGCAAGGCGTGAACACCGCCGTCCTGGCCATGCCCCATACTCGCCGTGAGCAACTGATCGAGATTATCGGCCTGGCGAGCCTCAACTTCCGGCACGTCTTGATCACACCCAACCTGAGCGGCATCACGAACTCGGCGGTGGTAGCCAGGGACCTCGCCGGCATCTTCGCGGTAGAGATCAGATACAACCTGCTAAACCCCTGGGCGCTTCGAGTAAAGCGGATTCTGGACCTCTGTACCACCGTGATCGGGGGAGCGCTGATACTGCCCGTCTTCCTCATGCTGACCTTGCTGGTCTATATAGAGTCGGGGAGGCCAGTTTTCTACAAGGATCAACGGATGGGCCGGGATGGGGACCTCTTCTCGTGCGCGAAGTTCCGCACCATGGTGCCCGACGCGGAGCCCCTGCTCCTTCGAATGCTCGAGGAGGATGCAGGGTTGAGGAATGAGTACACCAAGTACCATAAACTGCGCGACGATCCTCGCGTTACGCGCGTCGGCCGTTTCTTGCGCAAGACCAGCCTGGACGAGCTGCCGCAGCTCTGGAACGTAATACGCGGGGAGATGAGCCTGGTAGGGCCTCGCCCCTACCTCCCGCGAGAGTCGAAGGAGATAGGCGTCACGCAGAGCGAGATCCTGCGCGTACCCCCTGGGGTGACCGGGCCCTGGCAGGTGGCCGGGCGTAACCAGACCACCTTCGACGAAAGGGTCGGACTGGATGCCGATTACGTCCGCCATTGGTCGGTATGGTTGGATCTGGTCCTCCTCGCCCGCACCGCGCAGACCGTCATACTTCGGCGGGGGGCCTGGTGAGCGTGATGCGGCTGACCCACGATTCCCTCGCGTAACGTTCGTCGTGTTCGCGGTGCTGGCGGTCCATGCGGCGGGCGGCCTGCCGATGGGCCTTCGGCGCGACAGTATTCCCCAGGGATGTGTAAAATGGGGTTCAAAGCTCGCGGCTTCAGGTGGGATTGTCCACCTCGCCGGGGCAACGCCGGTACCTAGGAAAGGTCCTTCTTGCCACCGGACAATACCGATCGGTCGATCCGGCTTCTCCGAGTATGATCGAGAGGCTTAGAACGCTTTTGCCCCTGCCGAGGTACTCGATGTACGTCGCTGGCGTGCTCCTGATGCTCTCTACAGCGGTCGGCGTGGGGGCGACGACCGCGGTCATATTCAGCTGGCAGTCCGGACGGGCCGCGACCGGTGCCTCAGGTACCGGCGCCACCGTGACCGGCCCTGCCGAGACGAGTACGCGGGAAGTCAGCAAGTTGGAGACGACCGGTACCGCCAGAGCGCCGGAAGACACGGAAGTCGAACCGTCCAGCGATCCCAACGCCTTCTCCGATGCAAAGCCCAAGGCATCGTTCAAACATCGCGCCGATAAGGGCAACAGCCGCGGGGATTACACCTACATCAGCGACCCGAGCATAAACGGTGATCCGAACGCCATCGTCCTTGCCTCGCCGACCTCGGGTCGGGGGAACAACGGCTCCTACAAGCACAACATCGGCGTCTGGTACGAGCCCGTAGCCCGGAGGTGGGCGATCTTCAACCAGGACCTGGCACCGGTGCCCGCGGGCTCTACCTTCCAGGTGGTCGTCCCGCAGGCATCCGAGAAGTTCCTCCACGAGGCAGATCTCTTGAACACCGCCGGAAACTACACCTACCTCGACGACCCCCTGACAAACGGCGAACCCGACGCCGTACTCTCGGTCACGCAGAACTGGAACCCGGGGGGCGGCAGGGGCGTCTACAACGATCATCCAATAGATACCCTCTACGACGCAACGGTGGAACAATGGGCGGTTTACAACCGGGACGGTGCGTCGATTCCCGAAGGAGCCGCCTTCAACATCTCCGTCTCGGCGGGCGTCGACGAGCCTTAAAGCGATTAGCAGAGGTCAAGACCTCTGCTAATCGCGCATTTCAGCGCGTCAGCCAGTCAGCATTTCAGCAAACAAAAAGCTGACTGGCTGAAATGCTGAAATGCTGAGAGCTTGCAAAGAGGTATCTGAACCTCTTTGCAAGCTGCTGTGAGGCGGTGTTCGACTCACGGCGCCAGCATGCTCAAGGCCACCGTCAGGGAGACGAACCACGCGATCAGAACCCCTACGAGCAAGCCGACTATCCCGAGGGGACTGCGCCACAGCGGGCGGCTTGCCCCCGATCCGGGGGCCCCGTCGCCGGCGGCCGAACGCTTGCGGCGACTGGGTGCCTCCTGAGACCGCTGAAGCTCTTGCTCCAGGCGCGCCAGTTCCTGCTCTTGCTGTTCGGCCCGTCGTTGCATCTCCACGCGCTCCTCGCGCTCCCTCTCTAACCCTTCGGCCAACCGTTGGCGTTCCTGCCGTAAGCGTTCCGCTTCTTCCTGAACCCCCGACACCTCAGCCTGCTCGCGCTCCAGCCCCTCGGCCCGCCGCAAGATCTCCTGGTGTCCCCGGCGCTCCCGCTGGAGCTCCTCCGTCACTCGCTGGTGCTCCTGCTGCAGGCGTAGTCGTTCTTCTTCCAGGCGCTCGGCTTGCTGCTGCGTCGCAAGGCGCTGCTCTCGTTCTGTCTCGAGGTCTTCCACTAGTTGCTGGCGCTCCTGCCCGGACCGCTCCGCATCTCGCTGAACTCTCGATTGCTCCTCGAGCTCGTATTCCAACTGTTCGGCCCGCTGCTGCACCTCCAGACGATTCCGACGCTCCAGCTCGAGCTCCTCCGTCACTCGCTGGTGCTCCTGCTGCAGGCGTCCGACCTCGCCTTCATCTTCTACACGCGCTCGTCGCCTTCGCTCGAGGTTCTCCCGCAATCGTGGATCCGTCTCCTCCAGATACTCCGTCAACTGCCGGCGCTCCCGAGACTCTCGCTCCAGCTCTTCTGTCAGCATGCGCCGCTCTTCACGCAGCATATCCAGCCGGTCGTGTTGGTCGCGCAGTAACTCGTGCCAGTCCTCGCCGAGGTCTTCTGACCTCCGCGAGCTTCGCAAGGTGCCGATTGCGATGGTTAAGGTCACGATACTGACTAAGAAGCACGACAGGAAGCAACAAGTCCATCATTAGCTCATTCTCCAAACGTTCGTAGAAACGCTCTTGAGGTCTTCCTTACGATTGTACTATGAGAGTAGCACGTGTTCCGTATAGGTAGCCTGGCGGAGCTGAGTAGCCTATGAAGCCGCCGAACTGGTCGCTGTTTTCGACCCTCGGATGAAGCAGTGCAGAAGCACCCCTTGAAGGGAGCTGCGCTCATTAACCGGACCACAGCGATCTGTCTCCTACCGGAGCGCAGCCCTGGTCGTCTCTGGTACCCACCGATTCAACCTGCGCCCGAGTTGCTGACTAGCGCGATGTCCTCGTCGCGCAGGTGAAGACTATGTCTGGCTCTTCAACGATTCCCAAGAGATTGCCCCTTCATCCCTCCGTCTATGGTTATGCTCGCTATGCTGCTGCAAGTACCATGACGATTGCTCCAATGCCGAAGTCAAACAGAGGATGCACTTCCATCTCAGATGGAAGGACGCGCTTTGGAGATACGGCTCGTGGCCACATCCTCGGTGCGCTCGAAGTGGGACAGGACCCTCAGCGTCTACTTGCAGCCTCCTGGCGATCAGCTAGCTGCCCGACGAACCACTCGATGGTCTTGCGCAGCCCCTCGCCCCCCCACTCGCGGCTCCCAGCCTAGAGTCACTTTGGCGCGCCTTATCTGCAGGCAGCGGCGCTTGGGATCGTCCTCCGGCAGCCCTTCGTAGATTAACTGCTCTCGCTGGAGGAAATCTCTCCTACCATCAGGGCGATCTCTAGCACGCTCATCTCGTGCGGGTTGCCTACAGCGGGTTGCGTCGATACTGACCTGCCCCTAAGTCGACGCAACGTCGGCCTACCAGACGGTCCCCTCATCGAGACCACACATGTGCATCATGCGATGTGGGTCATGTCCACTGAAACCCGCTGTATGTTGACCGCACACCTCTCCTCACTCGACATCAAGCGCACGCAGCCCTCTATGAGGTCGTCTATGTACTGGATGCTCCTCGTCTGGCTACCGTCTCCGTAGACGGTCAGGGGCTCGCCGAGGAGGTCGGGTCTAATGAAGTTCGGCACCATCTTGGGCCTTGTACCAGGCCGAGAAGTGAGACGCGATATTCCGTCCCAGCATGCACACTTAAGTACATCCAATCTAATATTGAAGCTGCACGGCTCCTAACAGACGCAGGGCGTTCAGCACGGCTTGCTTCAACTCGGCCAACGAATCGTAGTAGCGACGGGGCATCAAGAAGCCCTTGAGCCTCTTGCACACCCCCTCTATGTGAGGTTCAGGTGCGGGCACTACGCCGGTAGGTAGTACAGGAGGTAGTACAGGAGGTAGTACAGCTCGAGAGCCCCTGCGCCTCCCATCCCGGCCGAGCGTCCCGGACCGCCCCGGCCTTGTGCAACGCGGTGCTTTGTCCAAGACCACCCCACGACCCGCTTGCCCTTCCTCTCGGCTTCTTGGGTCAGGGAATCGAGGTAGCCGAGCACCTCCCCCCTCCGGCAAGACCCTTCCAATATACGCTACTCCAGCGACTCGACTTCTTCGTTCAACGAGACAGCGTGCCGATCAGGTTGATCCGCTCTTGCTTGCCCCAGCGGCTCCTCACCTCGTGGCGATCAGGTTGATCCGCCCTTACTTCGTCCACGAGTAGGCGGGAGGGGAAGGCACAACGACACGCCGCTCTGCTCGAGGTATTTCAGGACGATCTCCCCCTCCGAGGCCCCTTTTTTAGCGCCGCCAGCTCTTCTCGGGCTTCGCGCTCCTCTATGGGCTCCGGAGGTTTGGAGGGCACGTAGCGGGTGCGCTTCCACGAGTAGCCCATCGCCACGAGGTGCTGGCGGATGCTCTCGGCTCAGACCCGATCCCGAAGCGTCCCTCGACGGCTTCGGCCAACTGCGTAGCATTCCAGGTCCTCTCCTCGGCGAGCTTTTGCTCCATGAAAATCTTCACCTCCTCAGTGAGGCGCCTGGGGTTCCCAGGAGCGGTCTTGTCGGCCAAGCCCTCCAGGCCGTGTCCCTCCCAACGCTCGAGGTCTCGACCGATGCTCGCCGGGCTGCGGTTGGTGTAGGCGGCGATCCCTTCTATGGTCTCTCCCCGGCTCGAGAGGCGCAGCACCTGGGCGCGCAGACGCACCTTGGGCCTGAGGTGGGCATCCTACTCGATCTCGCGCAACCGGGCGTCCTGTTCTGGCTTTAGTAGTATGAATCGTGCTGGTGGCATCCCGCAATCATACACTGGACGTACTTAGCGGTAGTTTGTTGAAGTACGAAAAGGGCCGTGTTCCAATGGCGGCACAACAACAAGGAGATGCCGCCATGACCAGACGACTGCCCGTGGAGCCCGCTCCCGGCCCTTTGGAGGACTACGCGAGGCGCTTCGACGACCTTTTTCGTCGTGCCCGCGCCCAGCGCGAGGGTTTCAGGCGCTACCTGGAGGGGCTCTTGCTCCCCGCCGAGCGCAACAAGACCCTTACCGCCCTTGCCAAAACACCGAGCCGGTGGCCGGGGCGCAGCGAAGGGAAGCCCAGAGTTTGCAATGGTTCCTCTCCGAGTCCGGGTGGGACCCGCACGACATCAACGAGCGCCGCCTCGAGCTCTTGGTCGAGGACCCGGCGAGCGGGCCTGAGGAGGAGGGCGTTCTGGTCATAGACGAGCACGGCGACCGCAAGTGGGGCAAGAAAACCGCCCACGTGGGCAAGCAGTGGCTGGGCAACATAGGCAAGACCGACAATGGGGTAGTGAGCGTAAGCGCTCTATGGGCGGACGAAGGAATGTATTGGCCTATTGCCTTCGAGCCTTACACTCCGGCACATCATTTCCAAGGTGGCAAGAACGACCCAGAATTCCGCACCAAGCTGAAGATAGCCAGAGAGCTCGTGATGCAGGCCGTGGAGGAGGGCATCCCGTTTCGGGCGGTGGTGGCCGACTCCTTTTATGGAGAGGATGAAGAGCTCAGGTGGACCCTGAAGGACCTTGGCGCGGGCTATGTACTCGCCCTGAAGCCCTCGCACTCGTGGTGGCACCGCGAGGGCGAGGAGATAGGCGCTTTGTGGGAAGCCGCCCTTGGTGCCGGGTGGGAGGGTCCGGACTCGCCAGGAGAGTGGGCAAGGGTAGAGCGCCGTTTCCGCGATGGGCACACCGAAGAGTGGTGGGCGCTGGAGGTGGAGGCGGGTCCTTATGGTCCCGAGAGAGCCCAGCGAGCAGTCGTGGCCACCACAGACCCTGAAAAGCTGCCCGAGAGGAAGACCTGGTATCTGGTCACCAACCTGCCCCATCCAAGCGATCGCTCCGAGCGCTCGGGAGAGGGCGATCCGGCAGCTGCCGAACTTGCGGAGGTGGTACGCCTGTATGGGCTTAGGATGTGGGTGGAACAGAGCTACAAGCAGCTCAAGCACGTCCTGGGATGGAGCGATTACCAGGTAAGGAGCGACCTCGCCATGAGGAGACACTGGCAATTGGTGTGCTGCGCCTTCTCGTTGTGCTGGTGGGCTTACGGACGCCTGCCAGCTTATGCGCTAGAGGAGCCGGCCGAGACGGAGAACCCTACTATCCCGTCCGAATCGACGGGAAGGGGAAAAAAGGCCTCCCCTACTATCCTGGCCGAAGGCGTTGAGGGCGGTGAGAGGGTGGCTGGAGCCGTGGATAATGCTCGGGCGATACTGGAGAGCGTTTACCGATGTGCCCCCGCCCAAAGAGTTGAGAGCGTTGCTTGAGCGAGTGTTCGTGGGCGAAGGGATCTACCTCTATGTCCATTAACAACAAACTACCGTTAGGGCGAGAAAGATCAATCAAAAAAACGGAGGTGCGTTGGGAGGAAGTCGATCTTGCCGATGGCAGCGGTCGCTTTCCTTGGGCTATCAGCTGTGCCGCCATGGCCCGAGATAGATTCTCCAACACGAGCTTCGGGTTCGCGGGCAGGCCGACCACCCTGCTCCTAGCGGTGGGAATCACTCCCTCCCTAACCTCCGACAGCGTGCGTATCGGACAGGCCTAATAGGCGATGCAGGCCGGAAATCCACCAGTCGCCAAAGAGCTATTGGCGAGCCACATGTCAATACATCAGGCTACTCGGATCCCGCGCCGACCGTCCGCGAGACAGTAACGGCACTGGCTATACAACACTTTGGTGCTACGTTCGACCATCATCACAACAGCCATATGATTGGTTAACGGGCATCCCTGGTTCTCCTGGCCTCATGCGGTCTTTCGCCGAACCTCTTGATTGCCGACAATGTAGGGCATGCGTGTAAGTAAATGGGCGAGGAGAAGCACAAATTTGCCGCGGGGCGCGGAAAGATGAAAATGGGAAATCCTGGTGCACATCGATCAAGTATAGGTGGCCCCGGTTGCCGGTGCGAACGCTACAGGGACTTGCGGACGTACGGGGTAGAGGAGGGGCGGCCTTCTGGCTCGAGGAGTGCCTTTTCGGTGCGACGGGCAGGGTCGGGTACAATATCAATTTGAAAGCTGTTAAGTACGCTTCTTCGTCGCCTCGGAACACCCGAGGAAGACGGAGCGATGAGCTATGGATAACCCGCAACAAAAGGACAGGAGGGAGAACGTCTTTCCTATGAAGATGGTAGAGCCCAGCCCGGACGCACCCTCAGAAAATTCACAGGACGAATATTCTGTCTCTATCAGGGATCTGCTCGAGGTTCTCCAGCGGCGTGTGTTGACGATCATGCTAGTTATGGTCGTGCTCACGGGGGCCGTGGTTGGCTTTGATCTGAGGCGCACGCCCACCTATGAAGCGACCATCAAGATAATCGTTGGACAGCGGCAGAAGGATCCGGGTCAACTAGGAAGCGACGCCCAGGGTCTCCAGATACTCACCGGCACCATGGCGGAAGTGGTCGACACCCGGCCCGTGGCTTTGGGTGTCATCGACAGGTTGAACCTTGGGATCTCGGCCAACGACCTCCTCGCGAAGCTGAGCGCCGAACAGGTGCCAGAGACACAACTCATCGAAGTCTACTACCAGGACGAGAATCCGGAGAGGGCCGCAGAGATCGTGAACACCGTGGGCACTGTATTCTCAGATGAGGTCTCCAAGATGAGCCCGAGCGCCAACGCTATCACCACCGCCACGGTGTGGGAGGCGGCGGAGGTGCCCGCCTCCCCCACGAGCCCGAACCCTCTGCGCGATGGCCTGCTCGCGCTGGTCCTAGGGAGCATGCTGGGCGTAGGCCTCGCATTCTTGGCCGAGCAACTTGACGACCGCTGGCGCTCTCGAGAAGAGGTGGAGCAGGCCTTCAGGATTCCCACTCTCGGCGCCATTCCAGAGTTCAAGGCACCGAAGGGTAGGAAAGGGTGAGCTGAGTTGGGCCGTTTCCTGCAGGGTAGGCGGAGGCAGGGCAAGAAGACAAACGGCGATCTCTCGGACTCGCTGGTGACTGTCTTAGATCCCCCAAGTACCGCTTCTGAGGCGTACCGCACAGTGAGAACTAGCCTGTTGTACTCGCAGGTGGACATGCTGCCGAAGGTCTTAGTGATAACCAGTCCTGGCCTCAAAGAGGGTAAGAGCACGATCTGCGCCAACCTAGGAGTAGTGTTGGCCCAGGTAGGAAAGAACACGCTGGTCATGGATTGCGATCTCCGCAAACCCGCGATGCACAAGATCTTCGGGATACGCAACTTCTACGGCGTGGTGGACGCCCTGGCCGGTGAGGAGATGCCGGAGGGCGAGTGGCCCGAGGCCGTGCCGGGGCTGAAGGTCGCTCCCGCGGGATTAATACCGCCTAATCCGGCCGAACTACTGAGTTCTAAGCGTTTTGCTGACCTCCTTGGAGGAGTGCGCGAGAAGTTCGATTACGTGCTGATCGATGCTCCTTCCGTCGGAGGACCATTCCCCGACTCGTCGATACTGGCGGTGCAGGCAGACGGGGTCTTGCTGGTTCTCGACTCCCAGAACACGCGCAGACGTTCTTCACGAGAGGCGGTGCGCTATCTGGAATCGGTCGGGGCAAGGATATTCGGTATGGTTATGAACAACATGAAAGCCAAGAAGAGTAGTTTACTACGATAAGTACGGCCACGATAAGTACCGAGCTTACTATGAGCCTGTGTCGAGTGAGGGATCCGGTGAGTAGACTAAACAACACACTGCTGGTAACCGATGGGGCCGGGTTTATCCGGGGAACTTCTGGTACCTGGAGAACAGGGTGTGCTGCGAGGGCGTGCTCTCGGGGAGCTACCGGGGCGAGCGGCTGGGAGTGGGGGGGGAGGGCGTGAAAGGCATAGTCCTTGCGGGCGGGTCCGGTACCCGGCTTTACCCGCTCACGTTAGCGGTTAGCAAGCAGCTCCTGCCCGTCTACGACAAGCCGCTTATGTACTACCCCCTCTCGACGTTGATGCTGGCGGGGATAAGGGACATCCTGATCATTGTTACCCCTGAGGACCGAGCGAAGTTTGAGCAGCTTCTCGGGGACGGTTCGCAGTGGGGTCTCAACTTGCAGTACGCCGAGCAGCCGAAGCCCGAGGGTCTGGCGCAGGCATTCATCATCGGGCGAGATTTTGTCGGGACAAACAACGTCTCGCTGGCCCTAGGAGATAACATATTCTTCGGGTACGGCTTTAGCGAGATCCTGCAGCGCGCCGCTAAACGAGAGAGCGGAGCTACGGTCTTTGGCTACCATGTAAGAGATCCTGAGCGTTACGGAGTGGTTGAGTTTGAAGCGAATGGCACGGTATTGAGCATAGAAGAGAAGCCTTCCACGCCGAAGTCCAACTACGCGGTTACCGGCCTCTACTTCTACGACAACCAGGTGCTCGACATAGCGGCCGGGCTTACGCCGTCGGATCGAGGGGAGCTGGAGATCACCGATGTTAACGTAGACTACCTCCTGCGTGGCCAGCTCCGAGTTGAGCTTCTGGGCCGTGGCATGGCGTGGCTCGACGCCGGCACACACCGGTCCCTGCAGCAAACCACAGACTTCATCGAGACCATCGAACAGCGACAGGGACTGAAGGTAGGTTGCATAGAGGAGGTCGCCTACCAGTTAGGCTACATAGATGCCGAGCACGTGGCGCGATTGGCCGAACCGATGAGCAAGAACGAGTACGGTCGCTACCTGGTGGAACTCGTAGCCAGTGAGAGAAGGGTCTGTCGTGAGTAGCAGACAGCGGCTTATAGAGAACATAGGCTCTCTCTATGTACTCCAAGGGGTCAACTACGTATTGCCGGTAGTCCTTCTGCCTTATCTCGTGCGCGTGCTAGGGACGGAGCAAATAGGACTGATCGCCCTTGCGCAAGCTCTCATGCAGTATTTCGTGGTACTTACCGATTATGGCTTCAATCTTACTGCCAGCCGTGACATAGCCATGTACAAAGAGGATTCGCTAAAGGTCCGGCAGATCTTTAGTACCGTAATATTCATCAAGCTGAGCTTGATGCTGCTGAGCTTCCTGCTATTGACTGTTATGGTCTTTAGTATCCCCAGGTTCCGCGCTGACTGGCCAGTGTACCTAGTTAGCTTCTTGTCAGTTGCCGGTACGGTGCTGTTGCCTGTGTGGTTCTTTCAAGGGCTCGAGAAGATGAAATACATCACTATCGTCAATGTCGCCGGTGGGCTCATCAGTACCATGGCCATATTCGCTCTCGTTCGTGATCCGTCGGATGTGCTGCTGGCGGCAGGGTTACGGGCAGGCGGCGTCTTGCTGGCAGGGTTGCTCGGTCTCTATGTAGTCTGGCATATAGCGCCGGTGCGCCTGACCTTACCCTCTCCACAAGAAGTTAAAGCTACCTTACGTGGCGGTTGGAACGTTTTCGTGTCGCAACTTTCGCAGACGCTTCTCGGAACCTCTATGATCCCTTTCCTTAGCTTATTCTACGGAAATCTGATAGTAGGTTACTTCGCCATAGCTCAAAAGATGGTATTGGCGGCGATTGGTCTCTCTATTCCCATTAGCAATGCCATCTACCCAAGGGTGAGTGCGCTATTTGCCGAGTCACAGGATTTGGCTATAGCCTTTCTGAGGAAGGCGCTGTTCTTTGGTGGCCTCCTCTTCTTAGCTGCTGGCTTGTGTCTATTTCTCGGTGCCGATATTGCTGTCCGTTTGGTTACCGGCGAAGCTAATTCCTCTATCAGTGTACTGGTGAAGATCATGGCGGTTTTGCCTCTAACGGTATTCGTTGACAATGTCTACGGAACTCAGATTCTACTTCCCCTGGGAATGGAAAAGCAGTTCATGAAGGCCATTGTCGCCTCCGGGCTATTCGCTGTGGTGAGTGCTCTTCTATTGGTGCCGACTTCCGGAGCAGTCGGTGCGGCCATTACGTTCGTTGCATCCGAAGTACTGGTGTTAGTGTTGCTGATAATGTACGTACGCCGTACCGGCATTAGGGTGGGGGCACATATCTTATGAAAGTGCCCCCGCCGACGCAGCTAAGAGCGCTGCTTGAGCTGGTACCCTCGGGGCGGGGACTCTACCTCTATGTCCGTTAACAACAAAGTACCGCTAGGTTTTCATTTGGGATACAGGGTATGGTGAGTGGCGTGACTGGATATGTACGGATAGAGGTTAGGCTAAACCTGTGAAAATTACGTTCGTTGTTCCTGGCTATTCGCCGGTTGTAGTTGGCGGCGCCAAAGTCGTGTACGAGTACGCGAACCACTTGCAGGATAGAGGGCATCAGGTGACCATTGTTCATCCTTACCGCTGCGAACCTCGGCTCTTGCTGCGCCAGCGTGTGAAGGCATTCGCGTGGAAAGCAAGGACCAAGGTCATAGACCGACCCCTGGTTCCGTGGTTTACCCTAAGGCCTGATGTACAGTCGCTGCTGACTCCGGACCTACGTGCTCACTTTGTCCCTGATAGTGATGCAATCATTGCAACAGGTTGGGAGGCGGCAGAATGGATGGTCGGCTACCCGCAACGCAAAGGCTGCAAATTTCACATAGTACAGGAATATGAATATTATATGATGGCATCCTCCAATACGAAAGCGAGAATGACCACGATCTACCTTGGAGGCGCACGCAATGTCGCTATATCGCCAGCCGTCGTCGAGATGCTAGAAACGTGCGGTGCGCCGGTAAGCGCCTATATCCCCAATGGCCTCGACTTTCACAGTTATAAACTGAAGGCGAGTCTACAGACTGGCAGGTACTTTATAGGCTTTCCGTGCCGCGCCGAGCCATTTAAGGGCACAGCGGATGCGGTGGAGGCGTTGCGAATAATTCGTGCGGAAGACGACTTAGGTCTTCGCGTATGGACCTTTGGGAAAGGTCGCCGTCCGCACGGGCTACCCAGTTGGATTGAGTATCATGAGCTCCCTACGGATAGGGCTCTCAGCGACTTATATAACAAGTCCAAAATATTCGTCGTTCCCTCGCACTTCGAGGGTTGGGGCTTACCTGGATCTGAGGCTATGGCATGTGGGGCTGCTTTAGTATCCACTGATAACGGTGGAGTCCGCGCCTATGCCGAACACGGAAAAACAGCCTTACTCAGCCCTCCTAAAGACCCTGCAAAACTGGCATCCAATATCATAAAGTTACTACGGGACGACGCTTTGCACATTCGCCTTGCAGCATGTGGACATGATCATGTCCAGCAGTTTACATGGGACAGAGCAACGAGATCCCTTGAAGAGCTTGTCCAAGTAAGCCGAGCAGTGGAGCTTGAGTGAGACCTTCAGGTCTTGAGCAACGCCGATCGGAGGGACTTGGCCTCTCCGTGGCCGTATGCACCTACAACGGTGCAGCCTACTTGCACGAGCAGCTAGATAGCATCATTGCTCAGAGTCGGCCGGCCGACGAGATAATCATCTGCGACGACGGATCGCGTGACGACACGTGGCCGATACTTGAGAAATACTGGCAGAGGTTTCCCGAAGTCATAAGGATCTACCGCAACGACACTAACCTAGGACCGGCGAAGAATTTTGGTAGAGCCGTCGGCCTATGTACGAAAGATCTTATCGCGCTAGGCGACCAGGACGACGTTTGGCACCCCGAGAAGTTGAAGAAGCTAGAACAAAGGTTCATAGCGGACCCTACCTTAGGGCTAGTTTTCTGTAATGCTGAGCGCATCGATAGCACCGGCAACCCGTTGGAAGGTGATCTCTGGCAAACCGTCGGGTTCGACGCGCGGTTGAAGGCAGCGGTCAAACGCGGGAACGGGCTGCAGGCCCTCTTGCAAAGATCCTTCGTCACTGGCTGTACAATTATGTTCCGCGCGACCTTAAAGGAGAAATGCCTGCCTTTCGTCGACTCTTCAGTGCACGACTACTGGATTTCCTTGGTTTCCGCAGCCACATCACGTATAGACTTCGTGGACGAGAAGCTTGTCGGCTACAGGCAGCACAGTGCCAATGTGATAGGCGCGCAGAACCTATCGGTAAAGGAGCGTTTCGACGAGGCCTGTCGGCTAGGCATACAGGGGTGTATCCGGGATAAGAATACCATTGGAGAGTTGGAAAACCGTCTGTCGACGCTGGAGGAGAGCCAGTTAGCTCTAGTACGACAGAAGAGAGATTACCTGCGTTTCCGTATAGCCCTTTGGTCGAAAGAGGTCTCGCGAACACGTAAGGCAGCGCTTATTGCGCGTAACGTGGCACAAGGCTCGTATAGACGTTGCAGCCACCCGAGCTGGAATCCGCTCGTCAAAGACGTGTTGATGGTGTTGGGCATGGTCGGGAAATTCAGTGCTTTCGCAGGAGATTATTGATGGTAAAGTTCCTGCTAGGCGGCTTGGCTCTGGTTCCCTGGTTTCTCTTCGTAGTGAACGGAAGCTACCTGCAGGGCCAACTAGCCCTTTTCGGCGGCCACCACGTAGCGCCAGTCGGTACTCTAAAGGCAGCCTTGCTGCTCGTATTGCTTTCTTGTGCCCTTCAGACTATAAGGGCTCTGGGGCGGCCTACGCTCCAAAAAGCATCGTATTTCATTATGAGAGCGCCAGGATAGGCGCTAAGAGCAGACCACATGACAAGAGCCTGCTCGCCAACTACTATGGCCTCAGGAGTTGTCTCCTATTCACTCGCCAATTTTTCGCCTACGCCTCGCCCACAGTGTACCTACGTCTGCTGGTTATGATCCTAAAGCGCAATAGGAGACGACAGTGGAAGTGCACAGGCATGGTTCTCCGCCCGGCATTCGGAATGCACGGGCTAGGAAGCGAAAGCCAACTCATCGCGCGTGCCCAAGAGCGTAGAGTGAAACGATGCTGAAGTTTACGTGGCCTTTGTACAAGAGCGTTATTGTCGTGCCCTTACTCGTGCTAACGATCTATCCGGAGGCCTTGATTGAACTCCAGCTTCTTACACTAGGGTCCCAAGTAGTCAAGCCTCCGTATGTCTCTATTTTGCTCTTGCTAGCCTTGACACTGGGGTGGATGGTTTTCTACGGCCTCATCGGGAAGGTTTCACTGATGGTCTCTCCGCGCCTCGTCAAGTTCTACGCGATTTACGCTTCGTATTTGGTCTTCTCGTGGGTGCTTGCCTTCAGGTTCGAATTCCTCCCTGTCGACTATATGATAACCATGATGCTCGACCCGGCGGTGGCATGGATATTTGTGCTCGGGATAGCCGTTCTCCAGCCCAGTAGCAGAGACCAAGAAACAGACACTAGAGGTGCACACGCCTGGATGTTAGTATTGAGTGTAATAACTCTAAGTCTAATGATTCTCGGTGTTCTCCAATACTGGTCCCAATCTTTGATAGTAGTTCCTATAGACAGCACTGGCAGCGGCGTGGACACCACCCAATTGGTAGATGCGCCCGATTTTTTTGGGCAGCTCAGGGCAGTCTCTGCTTTCGGTAGCGCCAATGTCTTTGGCCAGTACTTGCTTTTCTTCACCGTTCTCTGGCTGGCTATGGTGCTTCAAAAGGGACGTCGGCCAGTGGCCAAGGTGTTGCTTGGGAGCCTAGTCATCTTCTCGGGAGTCGTGATGTTCATGACCCTCACCCGAACTAATTACGTGTTACTGATATGTGCGATCCTAGGTTACGTTCTCGTTGCGAGAGGGACCAGGCCGTGGATTGTAATTATTTTGTCTTTTACACTAGCATTTTTGATCTTTGGAACCTCGCTTGCGGCTACGGAGAGTGAGGGTGCAGCTATTGGGCAGGAAGGGATCACAAGTGTTGACTCGCTCTCTACTCGGCTGCACGATTGGGAAACTTTGTTGAGAGAATATGTGTTCGGGGGAGATTCCTCGGGCGGAGAGTGGACGCCTGGAGGCGCGGCAGGGAGCGGTTCTGCGATAATGGGTGCCCTCTTCGGCTATGGCCTTACCACGAGTGAGGTCTTCGAGGCACCAATCGACAATTTCTATCTGGGTATCTTTATGGTCAACGGGGTTGTAGGGTTGTTCCTATGGGTTATCTTTTTTGTCTGGACCTTCTCAGTCGTTATTCGGAGGGCGCAGCTCTCCAGCAACCCTGCATGGCTAGCCATGGCTAGCTACCTATTCGCATTCACCGTAGGAGCGCAGTTCCAGAATGTTCTTAACGTTCACGACTTCCTAGTCTTGGTTTTCTTACTTTTCGGGAATGTGCAATGGAATACAACAGTCGGGTATCGCCGGCGTGTCGTTAGCGCAGGCAGTTAGCGTGGCAGCGAACCTAATATTCCTCATCCACTACGCAAATGGCAGGGACCCGGTAGCCAGACGAATACTCGCCGGAGAGAAGTTGCCGAACGTCATGGGGTTGTGGCAGATCCTGCTTGCCACAGGTTGGCCCAACGTCTATTACGCACAGTTCGTTGGCCGGCGCAATTTCTCAGCGTTGCCAACACTTTGCTGTTCACTCGGAGGAAAAGTGCCTTGCGTCCGTTGGACAATTGAAGCGACGAGTTGGTTGCAGGGGTGCCTCGCCTCCAGAGAATGGGATGCAGTAAGCGGAACCAAAAACGCAGGATTTCAGGGACTATAGAAAGAGATGAATAGCAGTGAAGAAGCTCCCAAGGTAGCGGTCGTAGTTCTTAACTGGAATGGATGGCGAGATACCATAGAGTGTCTTGAGTCACTTCAACAGCTGCACTATCCTCACGCTCGCGTGATCGTTGTTGACAATGGTTCGACAGACGATTCTCTGCGTTACATAAAGGCGTGGGCTAAGGGAGAAGAGCCAGTCGAATCACGCTACATCACGTATCGTAAAGATGCCAAACCTGTCAGTCTCATCTTGTATTCGAGAACCGAGGCAGAAGCAGGCGGGACAGATGAGGGGGAAACTGTACTGTCTGACTCTTGGTCCGTTGACTCCTTGGTGGTGATCGATGTAGGTGAGAACCTGGGGTTCGCAGGAGGATGCAATGTTGGCGTACGCTACGCTTTAAAGCGTGGTGCAGAGTACTTCTGGTTGCTCAATAATGACACCGTCGCAGACTCTAACGCCCTTGCGGAGATGGTGGCACTCGCACAGTCCGATGCGTATATAGGTTTGGTGGGTTCAGTTATGCATGACTATCGAGACCCGGAGTCAGTGCTCTTTGCAGGCGGCCTAGTGAATTGGTGGTTGGGTACCAGCAAGAGTCTAACAGGAACAAGCGGGCGCAGTTTAGACTTCATTACAGGAGCTAGCATGCTCATCAGAAGAGCCGTGGCCGAGTCCGTCGGCTTGCTGGACGAACGCTATTTTTTCTATTGGGAAGACATATCTTATTGCCAACGCGTGTTAGCAGCGGACTGGGAAATCGCCATGGCTGAGGGCAGTCACGTACACCATAAGGAGGGTGGGACGATAAGCGCAGGAGAACAGCACAAGAGCCTTGCGTCGGATCTATTTGCCGCAAGGAGTATGGTCTTGTTCTTTAGTTGTCGTGGCGGCATACGCTGGCCGTTAGCCGTGTTCTTGCGTACAGGGGGGATGGTTATAAATAGACTACGACGGAGGCAATTTGACCGAATCTTACCTCTCTTGAGAGCGGTTGTGACAACTTGCTGGGAAGTAACGGTCATGAAGAGCGAGCGCCGGACTGAGCATTTTCTCTCCGATATCAGTCCCTAAGTCCTTTAGAAACATTGCAGAGGAGTCTACTGACCTGCTCCCCGGAAACTGATCCAGCTACTATGAGAGTCCGAAGGCCCCAGATGGGCACAAGGAGGATTCTCGATGAAGAAGAGACACACCCCAGAGCAGATCGTCCGCAAACTGCGCGAAGCAGACGCCGAACTGGCCGCAGGAGCCTCGGTCCCCGAAGTCGCAAGGAAGCTCGGCATCAGCGAGGCGACCTTCCATCGCTGGAGGAACCAATACGGCGGGATGAAGGCCGACGCGATGAAGCGCTTGAAGGAGCTGGAGGCCGAGAACGCCCGCCTAAAGAAGATCGTCGCCGAGCAGGCAGTGGACATCAGCATCCTGAAGGAGGTGAGCCGGGGAAACTTCTGAGCCCGGCCCGGAGAAGGGCGGCCGTCGAGCACGTTCGACGGGAGCTCGAGGTCTCCGAGCGTCGGGCGTGCAGGGCGATCGGTCAACCCAGGTCGAGCCAGCGCTACGCCGCGGGCCGCAGCAAGGCGGAGCGGGACCGCGCTCTGGTCGAACGGATGGTCGGGCTCTCCCGAGAGAACCCCCGCTACGGCTACAGGAGGGTGTGGACGATGCTGAGGCGAGAGGGCTGGCGAGTGAACAAGAAACGGGTGCATCGGCTGTGGAGGGAGGAGGGCTTGAAGGTGCCCGGAGGAAAGCAGCGAAAACGGCGGCGTCTCGCCGGAGGGCACTAGCGAGAACGGGTGCAAGAGGAGACGAGCCGAGCACAAGGACCACGTCTGGAGCTACGACTTCGTGATGGACAGCACCCAGGACGGCAGAAGGCTGAAGCTGATGCCGATCGTGGACGAGTACACCAGGGAGTGCCTGGCCATAGAGGTCGAGCGGTCCATCACGGCCGAGGACGTGGTCGCCACCCTGGCACGCTTGTTCGAGGAACGAGGAGAACCATCGTACATCCGCTCGGACAACGGCCCCGAGTTCGTGGCGGCGGCAGTCAAGCGCTGGCTGGAGGCTTGCGGGGTAGAGACGTTGTACATCGAGCCGGGCAGCCCGTGGGAGAACGCCTACGGGGAGTCGTTCAACGGGCGGTTCGGGGACGAGTTGCTAAAGCGGGAGGAATTCACCAGCCTGTTGGAGGCGAAGGTCCTCGTAGAGGAGTACCGCCAACACTACAACAATCGGCGACCGCACAGCGCTTTGGGTTACTGGACTCCTTCGGAGTTCGCGGTGTCCTGCGCACCGATCGCCGTGAGCGAGGAGGTCATCGGCGAGGAACACGTGGAGGAGCTAGAATCGACGCTCATACTCTCATAGGACCTGGTACAGAAAACGGGGTCACGTCACTACCGTACCTCGAGATAGGAAGAACAAAAGATATGCAGCGAGTCCTCGAGATCGTGGCTGATGGCAGTCTTGGAGGAGGGACGACACACGTCCTGCAAATCCTTCGCGCACTCAGAAGCACATATTCTCTAGGCCTTGTAACGCAAGCGAATTCTTTTCTCTTGAGCGAGGCGCGGTCTCTAGGAATCGAGTGCTTCGGGGTAGATTTCTTCAGCAGCCGCCTCAATGCTCGCGTCCCACTTACGTTGCGTCGATTCGTGCGAGGATTTAGGCCTCAGTTGGTTCATGCGCATGGTGCTAGGGCCGGTTTTTTCTGGGCTTTGGCTGAAACGAGAGTACCTACAGCGTATACTGTGCACGGTTATCACTTTTGGCACAAACCTTCTCTTCTTGTACGCTGGCTTGCGCTGCACGCTGAGCGCCTAGCAAGCTATCGTGCGGATCGTGTCATTTTTGTATGTAATCATGATGCGAAAGCAGCGGAAAGGTGGAGTCTCCTGCGAAACCCAAGGCTCAGCGATGTCATTTACAATGGCATACCATTTGGAGAAGATCCCGATAGCGAAACCCACTAACCCCAAACGAATCGGGTTTATTGGGCGCCTAGAACCCGAAAAAGATCCTTTGCTCTTCCTAGACGTTATGGAACAGCTACCGAACTTTAGCGCAAACATCGTAGGAGATGGTGTGCTAGGGGAGAGAGTGAGGGCCGAGATTAACGGACGCAACTTGTCCAAGGTAAGTATGCTGGGTAGCCTGCCTCCTGCCAAATCTCTGGAGGAGCTTTCGCGCCTCCAGACAGTGGTTATGACCTCGCGGTGGGAAGGGTTACCAATCCTGCCACTTGAAGCAATGCAGGCTGGAGTACCTATTGTAGCTACCAAGGTAGGCGGCCTTAACGAGATCATCGAAGATGAAAGGAGTGGCCTGCTCATTGATAGCCGATCTGCTACCGACCTAGCTCATGCTGTCATGCGAATAAGTGAGGATGATACGCTGCGTAGACGTATCATAGAAAATGCCCGCACGCGGGTGGCTGATCTGTTCTCTGAAGAACAGATGTTGTCTAGTATCGATGCGATTTACCGAGAAGTTGCGCTGCCTTGACGGATACTCGAACAGGTGCCACCGATCCCACCGGACCACTGACAAAGTCACCTTTTCCTAATGAAGGCTGTGGAGTTACGACCACGGGAAGGAGAAATGATCTATGCCGGGAAGGAACTACACAGAGGGTAGATGACGAGATGGCAGATGACGACAACACGAACGCCCTTTGGTCAAGTCCTGAGGTTTCTGTAGTTTCCTCCAAGCTCATCCTTAGCTCATCGTTCCGTGGGCGATCACCCCCTCTACTCCTCCCTCCTCTTCGAGGCAGTGTCCTTCGAGCTCCCCCATGTCCAGGTAGCGCCGCCCGTGACCCACTCCTCGCTCTGCTCCACCGCCAGCGCCGTCACCAGGCGCAGGCAAGATCGCCGTTGGGGAAGATCCTTACCACCCGCTGCGACGCTTTATCTCCTGGTTGAGCCTCTCCAGCCCGTTGGTGGTGCGGATGCGCCTGCGGTGAGACTCGGGGAAAGCGAGGCAGCTGAGGCACTCCTCTATGTGCTCCTCCAGGTGCGTCGGCCACCTCTGGTTGCCTTCTGGCGCCATCGCTCGGCGACCGAAGCGGCGATGGTCAGGGCCTGTTTCGGTCGGGCGCGGCGAAGATCGCCCTGAGGTCTGAGGCGAGCTCCGCGCCTGGCGTGGCCCACCATGCCGAGGAGGTTCCTGGCGTAATGGACCTGGCAGCTCTGGTGGGATGCTCCCTGGAAGTGGCGAGCGATGGCGCTCTTTAGGCCCCCGTGGTCGTCGGTGACCACCAGTCGACACCCGAAAGTCCCCGCCTCTTCAGGGACCGGAAGAGCTCCTGGTAGGTGGCCTCGCTCTCGGTGTCCGCCACCTCCACGGCCAGGACTCCCTGCAGCCGTCGTCCCGCACGCCCGCGACGATGAGCACCCCCTGGCTCACCACCCGCCCATCGACCCGGACGTGCTCGTAGCGGGCGTCGACAAACAGGTACGGGTAGGCGTCGGCCCCCAGCCGGCGATCCCGCCACGCCGCAAGCTCCGCGTCGAGGCGGCCGGCCAGCGCCGAGACCTGGCTCTTGGAGAAGGACGTGCCGCACAGCTCCTCGGTGATCTCCTTGACCTTCCGCGTGGAGACCCCCTCCACGTACATCTCCATCAACGCCAAGCACCAGAGCCTTCTCGTTGCGTTGGTAGCGGGCGAAAAGCCGCGTGGAGAAGGTGCCCTCCCGGTCCTGGGGCACGAGCAGGTTGAGGGTACCCACCCTGGTCCTAAGCGTCCTCGGCTTGTAGCCGTTGCGGTGGCCGGTGCGGGCTGCGCTGCGCTCGTAGGGAGCCGCCCCGATGTGCTCTGTCATCTCCGCCTCCAGCAGTCGCTGCACCACCCTCTCGACGATCTCCCGCAGGAAGGCCGGGTCATCCAGCAGGATCTCTTGCGCCATCTGGGCGTCCACCCTACGATGATCTTTGGTCATCGTCGCTCCATTCCGATCGGTTGACATAAGGCACCAACCATCTGGGAGGACGATGGCCTCTCTTTCTTAGCGAGCCACCGAATTACAGAAGTTTATGGACACAACCTAGAGGGGGTGATCGCCCACGGAACGATGAGCTAAGGATGAGCTTGGAGGAAACTACAGAAACCTCAGGACTTGACCCCTTTACGCAGGGAGACCGCATTTCAAGTGGGGATTTCCTACAGGGCATCTATCCTCGACTTTAGATGAGAAGTCCGATTCTCGAGTTATAGTCGAAAGCTGTGCATCGAAGATTTCCTGAGGGACGTGGTGTACCTTCCCTTCGAGCAATCGAACGGAAATGCCGACGCGCCAACGTCGGCGGGAAGGATACACCGATGCAAAGAGTACACCACCATGAGCCCGCGCGTGAGCAGGAACTCTCGCTCGACCTCGACGAGATCGCTCGCCAGGGAGCCCAGAGGATGCTCGCCAACGCCCTCCAAACCGAGGTGGATGCCTATCTAAAGGCCGCCGAGGCGGAGCGTGACGAGCACGGGCACGCCCTGGTCGTCCGCAACGGCTACCACAACGCCCGACAGGTGCTCTGCGGGGCCGGCAGCATAGCGGTTAGGGCTCCGAGGGTCAATGACCGGAGGATGGAGGAGACTACCGATGAGCGAAGGCGCTTCAAGAGCGCGATCCTACCGCCCTACATGCGCCGCTCCCCGAAGGTTACGGAGCTCCTACCGCTGCTTTACTTGCACGGGCTCTCGACTGGCGACTTCGCGCCGGCCTTGGAGGAGTTTTTCGGTACGGGAGCAGGGATGTCGCCCGCGAGCATAACCCGTCTGACCGAGCAGTGGCGAGAGGAGCGCGAGGCGTTCAAGCGCCGCGACCTCTCGGAGGTGGATTACGTCTACGTGTGGGTGGACGGTGTACACACCAAGGTTAGGTTGGGCCAAGATGATAGGCTGTGCTGCCTGGTTGTGGTAGGGGCGAGACTCGACGGCACCAAGGAGCTCGTCGCTGTCGAAGATGGCTACCGGGAGTCGGAGGAGTCGTGGGCGGAGCTGCTTAGAGACCTCAAGAAGCGGGGGATGCGAGCTCCGGTATTGGCAGCGGGATGACGTGACGTATCTCCAGGGTGTCCTCTCCAACTATGACCCGCTCGATCAATAGCTGAAGGATGGACTGCTTCTCCTCGAATGTGGCCTCCTCTATCCGGGTGTTTATTCGTTCGCAGAAGGCCCGCAGGTCTTTAACCACCTCCGACGCCGTAGCCGGGCTTGCTGCTCGTGCTGGTAGGCTAGGGCTTTGCGGCGCTCGGCGAGCTTCTGTGTGCGTTCTTTCAGCTCCTTGAGGCTTATGACCTCCTCCTGGTAGGCGTCGATCAGTCGCCCCTCCTCTCTGGCGAGCCGCTTCAGGCGGGCCTTCAGGGCTTTCGCCTCGGCGCGCTCCTTCTCCTCCCCCTCCGAGGCGTGGCTCGCGTAGTTCTCGAACTGCTCCAGGAGCCGCCCGGGATCCGTCATGAGTCCTTTGACGTGATCCCAGACGGCCGCGTCCAATTCCTCGATCTTGGCGGAGGTCTGGAGGCATTTGCGCTCGCGGGCGCTTGAGATGGTGTTCTTTCCGGCGCACTGGTAGTAGCGGCGCGTAGCCTGAGGGGAGGACCTGTTGGTAACCCCGTGCATGGCCAGACCGCAGCTCCCGCAGGTGAGCAGGCACCTCAGCAGGTAGGAGTGCTTCTTGTTGTTGCGGAACGAGAGCTCGGAGTTGCGCGCGAGCTGCTCCTGGGCGCGGCGGTGGGTGTCCTCGTCCACGGTCGCCGGGGCGGGGATGGGGATCCATTCCTCTGTGGGCCTTTCTACCCTGCACGTGTTCTCGCCGCTTGTGGATTTGCGTCCCCGCGGCTTCTCGGGTGCCACGTAGCGGTAGCGGTTAGCGTAGGCCGTGCCCGCGTGGATGGGGTGCGAGAGGAGCTGTGGACGGTCGAGGGCGACCACGGACGTCTGCCGGAGCGCGGATACCAGGGCCCTCGTTGAGGCGCTTGGTGATTTGGCGAATGGTCATCCGCTCCTCCACGAGCCATGCGAAGAGCAGCGCACCATCTCGGCCTCGGCCTCGTCTACTACGAGGTGGCTTGGGACGCCGTCCCTCTTGGGGACGTAGCGGTAACCGTAGGGCGCCTTGGCGCCGATGTAGTGCCCCTCGCGGGCCTTCTGCAGCTTGCCGCGCCTGAACCTTTCGGCGATCATCGCCCGCTCGTACTCGGCGATCGCGCCCTGAATCTGCAGCAGGAGCTGGTCGTTGGGGTCATCGGAGATGGGATGATGGAGGAACACGACCTCGCAGCCAGACGCTTGAACTCCTCCAACAGTAGCACCTGGTAGGCGTACTTGCGCGCCAGGCGATCCGAACTCAAGACCCCGATGACCTCGAAGCCGCATCCTCGGCGCCATCGCGCAGCGCGTCGAGCCCGGGGCGGTCGAGCCTCGATCCGGTGTAACCCTCGTCGGTGTGGATATCTTCGGGCGAAAGCTCGTGGCCGTTCTCCCTCGCCCAGCCCTTCAGGGCTTCGAGCTGGCTTGCGATGGTCTGCTCGCGCCCCTGGCGTGGGGTGGAGACCCTCGCGTAGATCGCCGCGCGCATCAGTCTCTCCTCCTCGTATCGTTGTGGTTTACCTCTCTGGCGCCAACCAGGAGCCTGTAGGCCTGCTCGACTCGCTTGGGGCCTTCTCTCCTTCTCTCGTAGACGGAACTGATCCTCCATCGCTTGGGCTGCGCGGCTCGGGGGTTCTTCGACATGCTCGGCCCTCCTTTGAGCAAAGAGGATGGCGGAGTAGCGGCCCTCGGGCCGCCCTTCTCTACATCGGTCGCCGAGGTGCGCGGCCGGGCTAGGCCGTGGACACGAAGGGGAGCACCATCGTGACCCGCAACTGACCGATTGCGTCCGGATGGTGCACAAAACTGCCAACGTGCTCGACGCTATGCCCAAGAGCGTGCATGGGAGAGCCAAGAAGGCCATCCACGAGATAACCGGGGCTGAGAACAAGGCCGAAGCAAAGAAGGCCATAAAGGAGTTCGTAGAGGAGTTCGGGGTGAAATGGCCCAAGGCGAGCGAGAAGATAGCCTCCGATGCGGAGGCTCTGCTAGCCTACTACGACTTTCCGGCCGAGCACTGGCGGCACTTACGGACGACCAACCCGATAGAGTCGCCGTTTGCCACCGTGAGGGCCAGGACGGACATCACGAAAGGGCCGGGAAGTCGGGAGGCAGGAGTGGCAATGATCTTCAAGCTCTTGGAAGCAGCTGAAGGGAGGTGGTGCAAGCTAAACGGCTACCGGCTGGTCCCTCTAGTGAGAGCCGGGGCCAGGTTCGTGAACGGTGAGTTGGTCGAGTTGGTTGAAGAAAGCGAGGAGAAGGACGCCGCGTAATCGGAGCCCGATCCACAACATTTGACAATACCTCCAAAAAGTATTACGGGCATCCAAGGAACCTAAAGCTATGCAGTTTGCTGTGCAGCCCTATGGCTAAAGTCGAGTTGGCAAGTATGTCGAGATAGTCCGTTAGCCCCGTGCCCATAAAGAGCAGCCGCCTGATACCCCGCCGACGCTCTAAGACAAGGGGTACAAGCCTCACTAGGAGACCTTCGTCGTTCCGCAGCGTAACCAGCCGCAGCTCGTACCGCTTCCCGTACTACTCCCACCAGGAATGCAGCCAATCCCACCACTGAAACAGGGTGGTGCGCACAGAGTTACGGGAGAGGTCCTCCCACGCTACTTTCAGGGCCGCGAAAGCTCGGGCGTCCTTGATTACTTTGCCGCAAGTAAACCTATCCTAACAACCTTCCCACATAGAGATCTTCCGTCTGATCGGAATGGGTGCAGGCAACTCTCCGCCCTTACTTAGCGGTCCAACCCGTTGCACCCGTTCCGCTGGTTTTTGCATAGAGCGTTGTAGAGGCCCCGCCAGCGGTGTTTGTGTAGAGCGAGCCCATAGGAGCACTCACAACACCCTCGGGCGAACCGCTACCAGTAAAGATACCGGGTGCCGTCTTAGCCCCTAGTCTTACACGGGCTCCGCTAGCCTCAAAGCCCACGATAGGGGTAGCTGTAGTCCACGGATAACCGTTGAACGGAACCTCCAACACCTCGAAGGCATTGCCTGGGGCCGCATAGATCGCCGTGTACGTGCTCTGTATGTTGTCGCCATAGACAAAGCCAGAGTGGGCATATGAGTTATGGCGATTGCCTGAGTAGCTATCGCGGTAGAGATAAGTTCCTGTATTGGGCGTCCCTCGCCAGTTCGCCTTATTGCCTGTGTGATTGGGCAGCAGATCGTCATAGCGAGGAGTGAATTGCACGTTGGCACCATCGGCTATCTCCCAAGTAGCCACGCCGCCCAGCGGCATCATTATGGCCCCCGTACCCGTGAGTTCAGAACCATCCGGTATTTGAAGAATCTTCATCCCTGTACCGCTACCTGGGGACTCTACTCCCACGTTATAAAGGTTGCCCCTTATCACGCAGTTAGCGCCAATCTTTAGAGCTGTGGTGCTGTTGCCCTCCAGGTGAATCTTGAGGTCAAGGGTGCCATCGTAGAGGACGATGTTGTTACCAATCTCCAAGCCCACCTGGTTGTCTTCTGTACACACTAAGGTGGTGTGGTAGAAGCGTGTATCGGAGAATGACTCGGTTCCGGTGGTGCGCTCGAGAAATACTTGCCTTGCACAACCCCTAATATGGACACCGAAGAAACGCGTGCCCTCCGTCCAACCCCCGCCATTGTTTCGATTTACAACATGTATTCCGATGCCGTTCGTGTAGTTCATAATAAAAAGGTCATCGAATGCCGCGCCCGTGCTCTCGGATAAAACGATACCCTTGGCGCTAGTACCCGCGTTACCCAAAATCTTGAAGCGCCTGAAGGCCCGCTGTCTCATAGCCTCCCACTGAAAGGCTGTGTTTACGAAAAGAGGAGAGTTTCCCGTGTGCAGTATCTCTGTTGCGCCAGAGCCAGCACCGATAACCTGCACATTCATAGGCACTCTGATGGTCGAAGAAATTACGTATCGACCGGGGGGCATATAAAGTACACCCGTGCCGCCAGTCAGCGAGGCGATTGCGGAATTGAAAGCGGACGTGTCGTCCGTGCTGCTATTGCCTTTAGCCCCAAACGCCTTCACGTTTGCCACGGATTCACCCGTATGCTGGGAGGCATCAGCGAGGTGAGCATTGATCTTGTTCTTCATCTCGACACTGACACGATCAGTACCGACTAGGGGACTTGTTGGAAACGTCATTTTGTTCCTCCTTAGAGTTGGTCTAGGCTGCAATCCTCTAGTTGCTCTATAGTCCAAACTCCAGCATTGTAGAACGTCAGTCCGACTGGGCACGTAGCCCCCCAAGCAGGGGTGACCTGCAGCGGCAGCCACAAGAAACCTGCCGCTGCAACAAGGAAGTGCCTTCTGCTAACTCGTCCGGTCATGCTCTATTCCTTACTGTTGCTTAAAAAGGGTGTCGCTAGATGCTGCCTCTACAGCCCTGAGTACTCGTCTTGTGTAGTCCTTTACCTCTTCAGGCGAGAGGTCGGAGTCAGGGTTGACCTAGACAGCGGTGGATTCCGACTTAGCGGAATGGGGGTTTGGGTAACTTCGCTGGTTGCAACTGCGCACCTCCCTCTCTGCGAGCGGAGCATCGCTGCCCGCCCTGCTGTTCGGCAGCCCGGCCACCTCCCAACTAGGAGGCCCTTAGGCTTTGCGCACCCCCCTCGCGACGGGTTTGCCCTTCTCGCTAGCGCACACAGATGCGCATGACTGCAAGCACATTCTCAATGCTTAACACAAACACATCATACATTTAATCCCAGAGCTACGCAATAGGTAGCGCCTCACGTAACTGTCCCACAAGCGGTGGGCGAATTTGAGCAAACCGTTTCGGCCAGCTATCCGGTATGGTTCCTACGCCGCCATCTCCTTAGAAAGGTCGTGTTCATCCGCGCCGCTGTAGAGCCACTGCGTTAGCGCGATCCCGTTGTTCATGCCCTCATAGCTCTTGTAGCCGCGCATACTCTTGTAGCGCACCTTGCTCTTGGAGATGCCTCGCTCGGAGGCGTTGTTGGTGCCATCGAGACCCAGTTCGGGACGCGAAAGGTGCAGCCGTATCTTGGGCCACTTGTTCCACACTGGGATTCCCCCGCTAGAGCGGCTCTTCGCTTCTTTTGGTGCAACAAATGGGACCGATGAGCAGTGGTTCTCTGACCTGCGTAGCATCAAGCAGCCCCCAAAACACGCTGGCGCAGCATCTGAAAGCTCGCTCTTCCTTACATCTGTCTCTTGATCAGCTTCAACTTGTTGATCTGGCCCTCCGTCTGGCCGTTGCTATAGGGCAGGGTCAGCGCGGCCTCAACTGCGGACTGCTCTCGTTTGAGACCTGTGGCGAAGGTCTCGAAGTCCTTTACGCCGCTGGTTAAGACCTCTCCGAGCCACTGATCGAGTTTCGCAGCTTGCCCATCGCTACTTGCCTTCCTGAGCATCTTCTCGAACCGCTGGATCAGCGGATAGATCGTGGCGACATCCGTAGAGGCTTCAAGCATCTCATCCAGCGCTCCACGCTCGGCCGTTTCCAGATCCTCGGGATCACCCAGTAGCAGCCACACCAGCCGCTTCGGGGAAGGAACCCGATCCGCATTGCCGACCGGCTTCCCCAGGGTGCGTTTCTGGCAGCGTTTGGCCATGGACTCCCGGTACCTGCCGGGTGTTGAGGGTGCTGGTTGTTCCCGGTGCTGCCTCGCCCACTCCAGCACCCTCTTCGGAGTGCCGGGATAGCCCTGCTCCTTTATCTCCCGCCACAATTGCATCGCGACGTGGCAACCCTCCTGCCAGCGTTTGCCGAGATAGGGCTCGAAGGGATCGAGTATGCTGGGTTGGCGAGGAGGACGGCGGCGCTCTGGGAAGGAGTCGGCGTGGACGTAGCGCCTGACGGCCTCGCGGCTCATCCCAAGCGTGCGACAGATGGCCAGCATGTTCATCCCCTGTTCGTGCAACTTCCTCACCTTCTTGTAGTTGGCCATGCGCTTGCGGCGCGCGGATTCTCCGGCGGCCCGCTCCTTCGCTGCACGCGGCTCGGGGGTGTGCTCGTGAGCCGAGGACTCGTGCTCGGTGGAAGAAGGTACCCTAACCGCGGAGAGTACCCGGTGATTGTGCTCCAGGACTCGCTCGGTGGCTTCCCTCAGGTTCTTCAGCAGATGCCAGCGGTCGAGAACCTCCACGGCTTCCGGAGCACCTTCTGCGATGCCCCGCTCGTACTCGCTGGAGCGTACTCTAGGCTGATGACTTGGAGGGACGGATACTGCTTGAGCCAGGAGGCCAGTGTTTCTGCGGAGCGATCCGGCAGGAGCTCTATGGCGCGGTGGCTGTGGAGGTCCACGATGATCGTCCCGTAGCGCCTGCCACGTCGCAAGGCGAAGTCACCGACGCCAACCACCTCGGGAGGCGGATGGGTGGCGGTTGCCGCGCCTCGGATGTAGCGCAGCAAGGTCGTGGGACTCGCCGTCATACCCAGGCGCTGGATCAATCGGGCTCCAGCCTTCCCGCCCAGTGCGAAGCCCACCAGTTCCAGGACCTCGTGCAGGCGGGTCGTCTTACGAGCGTAGGGTTTGACGAGGTCGGGCAGGCGCTCGGTGAAGATCCGGCGCGAGCATCCCGTTTGTGGACAGCGGAACTTCCTAACGTTCAGGAGCAGCCTCACGCGGTGACCACCCCACGGCAGGTCGGCTACAGAGCGCCGGTAATGACTATGCAGCCGCGACGTTTTCCGACCACAAGCTGGACAGGTCACCGGTAAGAGAGTACTCGCCAGGGTAAGCGAAACCTCCTCAGCGTCGATGTAGGTGTCTTCGAGCTGGAGACCCGGAGCTTTGGGCAGCAGGTTCATAGGCGACTTCAACGTTTGTTTCATGCCCTGTTTTGTAGATCATGTCCTCACCCGTTGCACCAAAAGAAGCGAAGAGCCGCTCATCCGGGGGAAGCCCAGAGGAGTTAGGCGGCGACTACTTCGATAAGCGGGAGCGCCAAGTCGTCGAGCGTCGTCTTGTGCGGCGCTTGGAAGGACTGGGCTACAAAGTCTCTCTCGATCCGGTCGCAGCCTAACCGCGCAACGGACTGTATTTTCACGCCAGGCTGGCAAGCTAAGACCCGGAGAAGGGCTGCCGTCGAGCACGTTCGCCGGCGTCCCCGGGATGTCGGGGATCGTATAGCCAGGTCGTTTCCAATTTGGCATGGCTTAGGTCTGCGTCGCTCAGGTCGCGTACCGAGTCGAGGTTTCCGAGACGAATGACTGGCTCGCACCTACCATACGTCACCCCGGCGAACGGCTGCACGAGGGTCGGCAGCAGGAAATCCTCGCTGTGGCCGGGCCCAGAGTGATTGAAGGGGCGGACATTAACGACACACAACCTTTGTAAGGCGTAGCTGCAACCAAGCATATCTGCCGCCTTGGAGACACCGAAATGGTTTACGAGTTTCAGGTGGGGTGCAATCACCTCCGGGCTGGATGCTCACCGAGCGCAGCGTTTCGGATGTAGCTGTGGACAGGGAGGTCGTCCCTCCCGACGGCTATGATCTACCCACACGCAAGCCCTAAACTACTATTCGGGCGTACTTCGTGGTGCAGTCGATTATGTACTCGACTTCCTCTTCCGAGAGTTCTGGGTGGAGAGGAATGGTCACACAGCGCTCACCTATGTACTCAGTCACGGGCAGGAAATTTGGATCCAGGTAACGGTAGCCCCTCATGAGGTGAAGCGGCAGGTAGTGGATTCCGCACTGTATGCCAGACTTCTTCATGTTGATCAGGAACTCGTCCCTGTTTTCCACAAGTAGTACGTACATGTGGTTACCGCCGTTGTTGAGGCCGAAGGCTTCGTTGTATCTGGCGGCTATCTCGCTCCTCTTGGCGTTGAGGAACTCCAATTTCTTGAGTTGCTCCCTGCCGATGGCCGCCTCTACGTCCGTCATGTCAAAGTTCCAGCCCGGGACCTCTACCTCATAGTAGAAGCTCGATGGATCATCGACAGCGTCGCCACCTTGGTAACGACTGAGAGTATCTTTCGCAAGCCCGCCATGGCACGCCATCCGGTAGCATCTCGCTGCTTCATCGTCGTCCGTCACCACCATGCCGCCGCGGATGGTAGTCATGTTCTTTACCGCGTAGAAAGAGTAGCAACTTGGAATACCCAGGAAGTCATCTCGCTCGATCCGGTGGGCCGAGTCGAAGAGTACAGGCACGTCGAAGTCCTCAAAACCCCCAGCGAACCTGGAGCAGTAGTGCACCGGGACAATGAGCCTCGTGCACTCGGTCATCCTTTCTCCGACATCTTCGGGGTCCAGACACCAATCCTCTCTTTTGACATCGGCGAATACCGGCGTAGCGCCAGCCTGTATCACCACGCTCGCGGTTGCCGTCCACGTTAGGGAGGGTACGATGACTTCGTCTTCGCTAGTAAGGTTCATCCGCTTTATCGCTAAATACAAAGCCATGGTGCAGCCGTTGGTCGCCACAGCGTGCTCCGCGCCGACAAACTCGGCGAATTCCTGTTCCAACGCCTGTGTCTGGGCGCCACGGATCACCCATCCACTCTCGAGCACCGCCGCTGCAGCTTCTATCTCTTCCTTACCAATGGAAGGCTTGGTCAGGTTGATCTTCTTAGTGTCCGTTTGCACCAAAACCTCCAGCCATCGCATATCTCATTGGCAGGAAATAGCTCCTGTGTGGCGAGCTATTCAGCATCTCACTGTCGGCATACAGGTTCTTGAGGTACTTAACTCGATAGTAGATATCGTCTTCCATGCTACTGACCATGCCTTTGTCCACAACGTCGCAGAACTCGGCCACCGTGTCAGCCACGGTATACTCGGCCTCGAATCCCAAGTCACGCTTGATCAAAGAAAAATCGACGTTGTAGCTCCTCTTGTCGAGACTGTTCTCAAGATGCACGAACTCAACGTTCGCCAGCTCCTTCGTGACTAATTCACCGAGGGTGCTTATCTGGTAATTCTGCTCGTTAGAGCCGACGTTGTACACTCTATGCTCGGGATTTTCTGCATGGAGCGCCAGGAATACGGCCTGGGCGACATCTTTGACGTGGACCACCGGCCTCCACTGGCTGCCGCCGTTCACGAAGATCTCACCCTGGAACAGACCGCTGCCGATCATCGTATTGACCACCAAATCAAAGCGCGTCTTGGGCGAGAATCCGTAAACCGTCGCAAACCTGAGCACCACTGAGTCGATGCTCTCGTGCAGATACAAATGCTCGGAGAGCAATTTTGTCTGCGCGTACAGGGTCGTGGGGCCCATCCTGCTGCTCTCGGTGAAGACCTCGTCGTTAGAGAAACCGTACACCGAGCAAGACGAGGCGTAGACGACCCGTTTACCGGTAGCCTGGCACAGTTGAGCTATAGTCTCGTTGGCCTTGTAGTTAATTTCCCAGGTCAACTCTGGCAGCAAATCCGAAGCAGGATCATTCGAGATCGCCGCAAGGTTCACCACGGCGTCAGCGTCGGCTAGGGCTGGCAAGAAATCGTTGATCTCGCGTATATCCCCCCGGATAAACTCACCCGGTACATCTACGTCCTCATCTTGTTCAAAGAGCAGCGCGTCAAGGACGGTTACATCGTCACCGCGCTCGTGCAAATACGTGCTCAGGACGGATCCGATAAATCCGTATCCTCCCAACAACAGAACTTTCATCTATCGTCTCCTTGCATGCTTTAGTCTGCGGAACTGTCGCCATGGCGTCATGACCATCTCACCGATCGCTCGACTGCATTAGGTGGGATAACTAATAATCGATGGTTGGACGATAAGGAAGGGCGCTGAGCGCTCGACGGCGACGAACCATCCGCAAACTCAACCAAAGTGTGCCTTGGTGTTGGATGGAGGTATGCACGAAAGTGGTGAGTTGGATTTTCCCGCTGGGGAAGATCCCGACTGCCCAGAGTGATAACCCAAAAGGAACCTTTCAGAAGGTTATGGATCTCGTCATCTGCGCGTTTCTGACCAAAGCTTGCGACTGCATTATTGTGAGCTCGGTAAGCTTGGGGAAGATCAGCGTAGAGGTCGCCAGGCGCCGACTTCGGATTACCTTCTACCGCGCTGCCGACCTGGTCAGGACGCTCACCGAGGCGCGACGAGAGAATGCTCACCTTGCTGCATCGCCGCTTGTGAAGGGTCGGCTGATTCTCCGCGAGCTGGGGGATCGTCTACATTCAAGAGAGCAGGAGACGAGAACCACTTAGATCTGCTTTCCGAGCGCAACGAGATACATAGTACACTCGTAACCACTGGTCGGTCAGGGATCTTCTGAGCAAGTGTCCATGTGGCACCATGCCTGCATGGACGCTTACTCATCGCAAACTGCACTAGTGCTCCGTTCCTCAAAAGCGGTATACATAAGCGCGTGGCTGGACCGCCGACCGGGAAGGGAGGAGATCATGCCGAAACTACTGCGCGCCCGCGCACCCCAGACAATAGAGGAGCAACGAAAGATTCGCAAACTCGCCGGAAGTCGCCACGCTCCCGGAGACTGGATCTTCCGCGCCCGCATCATCTCTTTGAGCTGGCAAGGGCTTCGAACCGCCAAGATAGCCCAGAGACTCGGCTGTCATTCAAAGACCGTAAGAAAGCGCCTCCACCGCTTCAACGCCGATGGGATAGACGGCCTCGGAGACAGTCCCGGCGCTGGCCGTAAGCCCCGCATCACGGAGGACGAGCGCTCCAGGATCATCGCCCTTCTCTCCAAAGATCCGCCGGGCAAGCTCCTCACCGAGCCTGGAGGCGCACTCGGCGCCGAAGACGAGACGAAGGCTGCTTACTGGACGCTGGACGCTTTAGCCGAGGCCGCCAACGAGATGGGCATCGAGGTGGGCCGCAGCCAGGTGCGGCGCATCTTGCTCGCCGAAGGTGTGCGCTGGCGCCGGAGCAGGCCGTGGGCCGAGAGCCCGGACCCAGAGTTCGTCCCAAAAGATCGAGGATAATCGAGCTCTACACCGACCCACCGCTCGGCTCTACGGTGGTTTGCCTCGACGAGCTCGGTCCTGTAACCCCGCGCTCTTTTCCTCCGGCTCCGGGGTGGTCGCCGGACGGACACCGCATCAAGGCGCCGCTTGAGTACGACCGTGGCCCGGACAAGGCGTGGGTGTTCGGTGCTCTCAGAGTAAAAGACGGCAAGTCGCTGACCTTCACCTCCCGCTCCCGGAACTCCAAAGGCTACATAAAGCTGCTCGAGAAGATCGTGCGGGCTATCCCGAGAGGTCCTATCTACCTGGTTGCCGACAACCTGAGTACCCACAAGAGCGCTCTGGTCAGGGAGTGGCTAGAGGAGCATCCCCGGATAGAGCACGCCTTCATCCCCAAGGGCGCAGCGTGGCTGAACCTGATTGAGGTATGGTGGCGGCTATTCCGGCGGCAGGCGCTGGCCGGGATAGATTTCGCCGACAGCTACGAGATAGACCATGCGACGAGGGTCGCCACCCGGCAGCTGAATCGCAAAGCCAGACCGTGGGTGTGGGGACGACCTCCAAAGCCGCCGAGGCATCGGAGGCGCACGCTTGTGTACCGTATTTAAGGAACGGAGCACTAGTCTTACAGTGCCACTTCGCATTACCTGGGCTAAGCAGCCTCGGTTTTAGGCACCTTGCAACGCGGCTTGATCATCTTCGCAACCCCTTGACTTCTCGATAAGCGTGCCGCACGCAGCATTCACTGGGCCGTTTCGTACAAGTGGCACTGTAGGATCGTCGATCATCTGGCTCCTCTCCCATCTCATGGGTAGAGAGGATACCGCGCATCCACGTAAGTGGCACTGTAGGACTAGTCCTACAGCGCCACTTCGCGCTAGCTAGCTCAGCAGCTTCGATATTAGGCACCTTGCAACGTAGCTTGATCATCTTCGCAACCCATTGACTCCTCGATAAGCGCACGTAATGCAGTAATCAGTGGGCGGTTTCCTACAGGTGGCACTGTAGGACTAGTACGCTCCGCGGCGCAGTAACACAACTCCTGGCGTACGAGCGAGGATAATGAGATCCAGCCAGACCGACCAGTTGCGCACGTAGTATGAATCCAAAGCGACTTGCTCAGCGTAGCCTACATTGTTCCTTCCACTGACCTGCCACAGGCCTGAAATCCCTGGTCTTACCCGCTTATACAGTTCGTAGACTTCGCCGTATTTCTCAACCTCGTCACGGACGATGGGCCGCGGTCCGATCAGGCTCATCTCTCCAATAAGAACATTCCAGAGTTGAGGGAGCTCGTCCAAGCTTGTCTTCCGCAAGATGCCGCCGACCCGGGTAACGCGGGGATCCTCTCTCAACTTGAGGTCTCTCTCCCATTCGATACGGAGATGTGGATATTGCCGCAGGTGTCGCTCCAGCATGCACTCCGCATCTTTATGCATTGTCCGGAACTTCCAGCAACGGAAGGCACTGTCTGCGGCTCCCACTCGCCAGTGCCCATAGAAGACCGGTCCTGGGGAATCCAATTTGATCAGAATGGCTATAAGTAACAGCATAGGGCCAATTAACAAGCTGCCCAAAACAGCACCGAACAGGTCCAAGGCGCGTTTGGATCTTTGGGACCAGGGGTTAAGTAGGTTGTGCTCTATGTCTACGGCTAGGGTTCCGGCAAGATCCCGGGCTACTACCGCCGAGGTCGTTACCCCGGCGAGATTGAGGATGACCATGACGTGCTGGAAGCTGATGCTGGACAAGTCAACGAGCTTGGCGACCTGCTCGCGCCGTGTGCGGGGCATGGCAAAAACGACCGTGTCAATCCCTTGAGACTTGGCCAGCTTTGCAATATCTGCCATGGTGATTTCATCCCTGGCTGAAATCTCGAACGTGTCCCCAGAAGTCCCTGTTGACGGTACGAACCGATAGCGGAAGCCGACGGCTGGATTGTAGCCCAGTTCCCACTTATCCTTCATAAGCCCTGTCATTTCAGTTCCGGACTCGCTGGAACCTACGATCACGACCGGCTTGCCCCACGCGCCAGCCTTCATGAGATATAGCTTTGTGAAATACCTAGCGACGGGTGCGAGGATAAGAAGTCCCACAAAACTTACCCCTAGGAGCCACCGCGAGAGCAGACCCTCGTTTTGCAAGGCAACGGCGAATATGGCTGTTGTGGCGACCGCAGCGAACACGGAGTAGGTGTGTCTGCGCAACTCCTCTACCCAACCTAGTCCATAACCTGGATACAAACCTAGTAGAGTGCGCAGCCCAATCCAGGCCATTACGCTCGCGGCCGTTAACACCGTGGCAACTTCAGAGAGGGAACCCAGACCCCACACGCTATGAATAGCATACGCTATTAGCCACATTAGGAACGCTAACGAGACATCGGAAACGATCAACGCGGCAACAATGAGACGTTGCTTCCATACTTGCATCCGACGGTTCCCTTTCCAGGGGCCTGGTTGCTCAGCGCTGTCAGCGAGCAAAACCTCCGTATACGCAGTCTCTATCGATCGTTGCTCCATGCCACCTCTATCTCCATACTTTCCTGCAACCCATGAACGTTGTTCGCATACGCTGGTTGGCGCTGAACGTGGCTCACGACGAGCTCAGCAACTGAGGTTAAGATAACCGGCGATCTTTGCTCTACAACATAGCTGTCCGACATAGCACTCCTCTGATAGGCAACTTCTACCTCTCGGTGGCGTCTATCGGTTCAGTTAGAGAACCTTTCATGATTATTCAGTATCGTCGAGCGGCCAAGATTGAGAAAGAGTATTTCGGACGAAGTGCACCTAAAGCGGTGTAAGGTACAGTCTCAGTATTGACCACTAAAACGCACCTAAGGATTATTTCTGGAGTGTTGCTCGAAGCTTCGCAAGGATACTCATCTAGGGGTGCTAATGTTGTACCTGCATACTTCTTGAGTATGGGAAGACATGGAAGGAACCAAACCTTGAAAACTTTTGTCATAAATGCTCGGTTTGCAGGGATGCAGGTTCCAGGCGTGCAGAGATCCGCTCACGAAATCGACAGCCGGTTGCTCTCGGACCATTGGACCCGCTACACTCTGGTCTCTCCAAAATTTGGTGTCCAGCGTCCTCCTTCGTCGTTGCCCCTCGAAGAGCGCGGATATATCAGTCAGGGGCACCTCTGGGAGCAGATCGAGCTTCCGCGTATCGTCTGGAGTATGGCAAAGTACGCCGTCTTGTGCAGCCCGATGACCTCGGTCCTCTCGCGGTGAGCCGGCAGGTGATGACGGTCCACGATCTGTTTTCGATCGAGCACCCCGAATGGTTTTCTAGAGCTTTTGGTTCCTGGTATCGATGGTTATTGCCCAGGCCGCTAAAGAGGGTAGCCTATATTCTAGCGTACTCACGATACACTCGCGAGAGGGTTTTCGAGCGCTACAAGATTGCCGAGGACAAGGTCGTGCTGTGCCGCTTGGCGCAGCACGAGCGGTTTGCTCCAGTATCTCCGAAACGCTTAGTGAGGTTCCGAGCTGAGGAGGGTCTCCCTGAACGATACCTCCTCTACCTCAGCAGGATTGACCGCAGGAAGAACTTGGCAACTTTGATTGCTGCTTGGAAACGCACCCTTGCTCAAAGCCAAGGGATAGAGTTGGTTCTAGCCGACGCGGTTGCCCACAAGAAAGTGTATAGTACGTTGAATATTGGTGTCGAGACCTTGGATGATACTACAGTCCGGATGCTAGGATATTTCTCGGACGAGCAGCTGCCTCTGCTCTACGGAGGCACAGAGGTATTCGTATTCCCTTCGTTAGCTGAGGGCTTCGGACTAACTGTGCTCGAGGCTATGGCATGCGGCACGCCGGTGTTTTGCTCAAACACCACATCTATGCTGGAGGTCGCCGGAGAAGCTGCCCGGCTGGTACCCCCTTGGAGGTGGAAGCGCTGGACAGGGTAGTCTCGGATGAAGGTCTGCGGTGGCGGATGAGGGAAGACGGGCTAAAGCGGGCGTCGCAATTTTCCTGGGATTCTACTGTAGAGAATATCCGAGGGTTATTGGAGGAGCTGTAATGGATCTCTCGGAGCTGCGGGTAGCCATCGTGCACGAATGGCCGGTGGTGTACGCCGGAAGCGAGCAGGTGGTGGCCGGGATGCTTGAGGTACTTCCCCAGGCCGAACTCTACGTTCTGGTTCATGATCCAGAGAAGTTGAAAGGAACTCCTCTTGAAGGGGTTCCAACCCAGACCTCATTCATCCAGTCATTACCCGGAGCTAAGAGATGGTACCGGAGCTACCTTCCGCTTTTACCTTTGGCTGTGGAGCAATTCGATTTGCGATCTTACGATCTGATAATCTCCTCGAGCCACGCGGTAGCCAAAGGTGCGCTCACCAGGGCTGATCAGTTGCACATAAGCTATGTACATACACCCATGCGGTACGTGTGGGATTTTTACCAGGATTACTTGACCCATCACGGTATGGATCGAAGGATCAAGAGATGGTTGGCACGCCTTGTGCTGCATTATGTGCGGATTTGGGATGCGGTTTCGGCGAGCAGGGTAGATTCTTACCTGACTCCCTCCCGTTACGTAGCAAGAAGAATTTGGAGCATCTATCGCCGCCCGGCGCGGGTGATCTGTCCTCCTGTAAACGTTACGTACTACCGACCGGACTTACCAAGGGAAGAGTTCTACGTTGCGATATCTAGGTTCGTGCCGTACAAACGCATGGACCTTATAGTTGACGCGTTCACTAGGTTAGGCAAACCCATCGTGGTAATCGGAGAAGGACCTGATTTCGCTAAGGTTAAGCGTAGGGCAGGACCGAATGTAAGGCTATTGGGCTATCAACCGGACAAGGTGGTCGCAGACTACCTGCAACGTGCCAAAGCTTTCGTTTTCGCAGCAGAGGAAGACTTCGGCATCGTCCCGGTAGAGGCGCAGGCAGCAGGATGCCCCGTGATCGCCTATGCAAAGGGCGGCGCATTAGAAACGGTTATTGGGTGGCCAAGACCCGACGCTACTGGTGTCTTCTTCGAACACCAACAGCCGAAATCGTTGATTCAAGCAGTAGCGCACTTTGAGGCTCATAGTGACGCGCTGACGTCAGATGCTTGCCGTCGTAATGCCAAGCGGTTTGGGCAGAACCGTTTCTACCAAGAGTTCAAAGCTACGGTAGAGGAGCTTTGGGAGACATTTCAGCGGGGTGAAAAACTATACTAGAAGTGTAAAAAGCTGCATGTGTTGCGTCAATGACTCGAAAGGTGTGGGTTTGGTTGCGTCCCTAAACGATACTGTTGGTTCTATTCTTCAGCGACACTGCATACTCCCCGGAAGGTAGTCCAAAGCAGCCTTCTGGAGAACCCAGCCATGTCGATGCATCCACAACCTGTCGGACTCGTCCCCGAAGATACCGCCCGTGTGGCCATAGCTGCCTTCCCCAAAGGGAACCTCTTCATGCACATCAGAGACGTGCTTGGCACCATCTACGCAGATGAGGACTTCTCAGAGCTCTTCGAGGTGCGCGGACGTCCCGCCATCACGCCGTGGAGATTGGCTTTGGTAACGGTGATGCAGTTCTCAGAGGGGCTTTCGGATAGGCAGGCGGCTGAAGCTGTGCGCGCCCCCGCATAGACTGGAATTTCTATGATGTTGTCAAGCGGCGAGAGCAGGATCGAACTCCGTACCGTCGCGCAGCATCGCCCACAGGACGTTGACCCGCCTGCGGGCCAAGGCGATCAGCGCCTGGTTGTGCCTCTTGCCCTCCGCCCGCTTGCGGTCGTAGAACGCCCTGGACTCCGGAGAGCCACGGAGGCTCGCGAAGGCCGCCTGGTAAAAGACCTGCTTGAGCCTCCTGTTGCCGCCACGCATCCTGCGGTCGTTGCCCGTGCGTTTTCCGGAATCGCGGGCCGCCGGAGCCAGGCCGGCGAAGGCGGCGAGCTGGTCGGCCCTGGCGAAGCCGTCCCGAGGATCGCCCACCGTCGCCAGGAATTCCGCGCCCAAGAGCGCCCCCATGCCCGGGAGGCTGGTGAGTACCCCAGACGGAGGGTGGGCGCGGAAGTGTGCCTCGATCTGTGCATCGAGGGCGGAGATCCGCTCCTTGAGGGCGAGCACCTCCCGGGCGAGTTCGGCGACGATGGAAGCGGCTACCCCCTCGGCGGACGCCACTACCCTCTGGGCTTTGGCGGCCGCCACCGCCGCCCCGGCCAAGCCGGCGGCGTTCCTGGCACCCCGGCCCTTGAGGTACGTCTCAATGCGCCTGCGCCCGGAACGTAGCACCGCGCGGGGTGTCTGGTAGCGGCACAGCAGCTCGAGGGCACCCCTGTAGCGCATGTCCGGCAGGGTACGCTCCAGGCCCGGAAACGACGCGAGAAGGGCATCCCGTATCCGCTGGAGCGCCCTGCTCTGGTCGGCCACCAGGTCGCGGCGGCGAGAGAGGAGGAGCCCCAGCTCGGAGAGCAGCTCGTCGGCGGGCTCGAGCGGCTTGAGATCGCGTCTCATGCGCGCCTGCTCGGCGATGACGAGGGTGTCGCGGCGGTCTGTCTTAGCTCGACTTTAGCCATAATTGAGCGGAAGGGGTAGGGTACGCTCGTCAGTACCCTCCGCTCAAAGAGGTGATCGAGATGCGTACCCTACCCAAACAGATGATACGGGTCCTGGCCCCGTTCGCGCCACTTTTCTCCGAACGTGTCTTCCGGCACGTCCGGGTGCTGCTCGCGGGCGCGATCCTCGCTCCGGGCAAACGAACGGTGAGTTCGGCTCTGCGCGCCATGGGCCTCGATCAGCAGAGGAACTTCCATCGCTACCATCGGGTGCTCAGTCGCGCGAAGTGGTCGAGTACGGAGGCGAGTCGGGTGCTTTTCGGATCACTCGTGGAGGCGTTCGTCCCGAAGGGGCCTCTCGTCGTAGGCATAGACGAGACGTTAGAGAGGCGCAAAGGACCGAAGATCCGGGCCAGGGGCATCTACCGCGACATAAGGTTAGATCCAGCCACTCCCACTTCGTCAAGGCCAGCGGCCTGCGGTGGATATGCGTGACGCTCTCGGCGGAGGTGCCTTGGGCCTCTCGGGTATGGGCGCTGCCGTTCCTTTCCGCTCTGGCCTACTCCGAGCGTTACGCCAAAGAGTGCGCCAAGCGACACAAGCCGCTCACCGAATGGGCCGGCCAGCTTTTGCTTTTGGTCAGACGCTGGTGCCCCGAGCGCGAGATCGTGGCCGTCGCCGACGGTGGGTATGCCTCCCTGAAGCTCTTGGATCGCTGCCGACGCCTCAAGAGGCCGATCACCTTCATCACCCGCCTTAGGCTCGACGCCGCTCTCTACGAGCCGGCACCGCCACGGTATCCCGGTCAAATAGGCCGCCCTCGCCTCAAAGGCGAGCGTTTGGCGAACCTCTCCGTCGCAGCCGAGGACCCCGACGCCGGCTGGGAGCCGATCACGATCGCCGGCTGGTACGGCGGCCAGGGGCGCGTCGTGGAGGTGCTCTCCGGGACGGCCCTCTGGTACTCCACGGGGTTGCCCGCCGTGCCCATACGCTGGGTGCTGATCAGCGATCCTCAAGAAGAGTTCAGGACCCAGGCTTTGCTGTGCACCGACCTCGACGCCGCGCCTGAGCGCATCATCTCGTGGTTCGTGATGCGCTGGCAGATGGAGGCCACTTTTCAGGAGGCACGTCAACGCCTGGGCTTCGAGACCCAGAGGCACTGCTCGGAGTTGGCGATCCGGAGGACCGCTCCGGCGCTGCTCTGGGGCTCTTCTCGCTGGTCACGCTCCTCGCACACCGACAGATGGCGCAAGGTACAGGAACCGTCCGCAGGGCGGCGTGGTACGAGAAGCCGTATCCGACCTTCTCCGACGCTTTGGCGCTGGTGCGCAAGGAGTTGTGGGCGCAAGAGCGGGCGACTTTTTACGGGTCGGCGCAGGGGGACGACACGGTGAAAGTCCCGCGGGAGTTCGTGGAGCGGCTGACCGACGCGGTTTGCTATGCGGCGTAACGGCTAAAGTCGAGCTTAGACTCTATCCGAGAACTTCTGCATGAACCTTGAACAAAGGCGCATCTCCTAGAAAATGGGCTTGCCAAGAGTCACCTCTCTCAAAGGAGATGCACCTTATGAGCAAGGCTACCACAACGAGCAAAGTGGACTACTTTCGTCTTCCCCGCCCCCTGTGGAGGAAACTCAAAAAGCACCTGCCCAAAAAGAGGAACAAGAGCAAGAAGCGGGGCGGCAGGCCGAGGGTGCCTGACAGAGCCGTCGCCAACGCTATCTGGTATGTGCTGTGGACGGGATGCCAATGGAAGGCCATACATCGCGATTGGTTTGGGGTCTCATCAAGCGTCGTCCACGAGCGTTTCCAGAGATGGGGGCGCATGGGTCTGTTTGAGAAGCTTTTGAAGTGGATGGCCAACTACTACGCCAAAGAGCGCGCAGGGGTCGGCTGGAGGTGGCAGGCGATGGATTCCAAAAACTCTCCCGCTCCTTTGGGAGGCGAGAAAACAGGCAACAATCCCACCGACAGGGGCAAGCGGGGTGCGAAGATGAACCTCCTGGTGGATGGGCGCGGCGCTCCCATCTCGGTCCTACTCACAGGAGCAAACCGCCACGACAAAGTCTCGGCCGTCGATCTGATCGTTTCGATGATACCCAAGCGTCCGGCTCACAAGGAGCAACACCTGTGTGCCGACAAAGCCTACGACTCGGAGGACTTGCGAGAGTTCGCTGCCTCCGCAGGCTACATTGCTCATATCAAGGTCAATCCTAGAAGAAGGAAAGGTGCTGCCGAAGGAGAGGAGCATTCTTCCGCCGAGGAGTTTCCCGAGAGGGTTTATCCGGCCAGGAGGTGGAAAGTGGAGCGCACGATTTCATGGTTGAGCAAGCGTCGCAGCCTCCGTACTCGCTGGTCCAAGAAGGCCGCAAACTGGCTGGCACTCGTTCAGCTTGCCTGCGCTCACATTTTGCTCAATCTGGCGGTTTTCGGATAGAGTCTTAGTTTCTATCTGACGCATACCTACCAAAGAGATCGAAAGGACGGACCCGCTGCCTCGCCGCCGAGCGGTTTCGAAAAGTAGAAGCCCTAGGCCAGCTCGCATCTCATGACCCTCTGGCTGTCCACCTGCCGGTCGTTCTCCACCCCTTCGGCGGACACCGTGAGACCCAGTGTGTGTGCGAAGTCCCTGATCAAGCGCACGAGAGCGTCGATCACCGCGTCTTCCCCCAGACCGTCGACAAGTGACTTGTCGATCTTCAAGCAGTCCACCGGGAGATCCTTCACGTAGTTCAGCGACGAGAAACCGCTGCCGAAGTCGTCGAGAGCTATTCGCACCCCGAGGGCACTCAGATCCTGGAGGACGCCGATAACGTGCTGCTCGTCCTCCATCACCATGGTCTCCGTGACCTCCAGCTTCAGCTCGTTCGCATCGAGCGTTGCCCGAGGCAAGGCACGCTCGACTTTGTCGACCAGCTCGGGAGCCTGGAGCTGCCTCATCGAGAGGTTCACGCACATCGTTATCCTGGGACGGTGGCCGATTTGGTAGCGCCACTCCCTTGCCTGGCGGCAAGCTTCCTCCAATACCCGCTCCCCAATAGGTATGATGAGGCCGGACTCTTCGGTGACCTGGATGAACGCTGAGGGCGTCACGAGGCCGCGCCAAGGGTGTCCCCACCGCACCAAAGCCTCCATTTCGGCGATCGTGTTGGTATCGAGCGTCACCTGGGGCTGATAGTGGACCTCGAAGTCGCCCCTTTCGATCGCCCGCCTGAGATCTTCTTCGAGCTTGAGGCACTTGAGGGTCCGGGTGTGCATGCTGGTACGGAACACCTCGTATCGGCCTTTGGTCCGCTTGGCCTAATTCAGGGCCGTGTCCGCGTTCCGAAGAAGGTCGGACGGCCATTCGGTATCACCTTTGCCCAAGGCGATCTCTACTCTGACAGAGACGGTAACTTGGTGCCTGACGATGACGAAAGGCTCCGCAGGGTCTCGAGGAGGCGCTCCGTAACACGGAGCGCAGCACCCGCATCCCAGAGATTTGCGAGCAAGAGGGTGAACTCATACCCGCCGAAACGGGCGGCACTATCCCGAGACCGGAGACAGTTGCGTATGCGCCGACTCACGTCGTCTAGAAACCTGTCGCCCAGGTGGTGCCCGAGACTATCGTTTATGAGTTTGCATGCCCGCCATCATGCCCAGGAGCATGATCGCCAGGACATGACCTTTGGGCTGGAGATAAGGATCCTTGCTTCTCACCTCCAGTAGCGCCTTCATCTCCACACCGACTCGCTCTCGGCGGGCTAACGCAACTAACCGAAGAAATCTACCGAGCACTGATAGATTCTGGAGTGAGGATACGCCGCTACGGCGACTACGAAGAAGCC
>CAWJAM010000009.1:0-413383 GCA_963840835.1 uncultured Rubrobacteraceae bacterium
TAAGCTGACGCTCCGGTTCGCCCTCGTGTCACTTGTGAATGAATTCAACCCTCACGGAGAACGAAGAAAGTCATGTGGAGATGCGACCAACTTGCCATGCTGCTATAGTTTTACCCACAACAAATAATGAGGGCATCAGCTATAATATGCGTAGAAGCCGAGAAATCCGCCGCGTAATGACGAACACCAAAGGCGGATGGAGCTAGTAGTGTAACCGGCTATGAGAAAGCGTTGAGAAGATGGTAGGGAGAAGGTCTCTTGTGGGGAAGAAAAAGTCTCTACCATTCACGCAATGGCGAGCCGTGAAGGGGACGCTTGTTCTGACGCTCTGCCTGCTAATGCTGTCGGGTGCCGCCGGTCGCGCGCAGGCTGCTTGCGGACCGGGGGTCTTCGTTCCCCAGCAGGTCATCGTCAAACTGAATCCGACCCAAGGAGCTACGGTCGGGCAGATCAACGCCACCTACGGATCGACCACACTCGAGACCTTCCCGGACAGCACGGACGTCTACCTGCTCAGGCTGCCGACCGGCTCGGGTGTGACGGCGACGGTGACACAGATGGCAAATGACTCGCGACTGCTTTACGCCGAGCCCAACTTCTTTGCCCAGTCGCCCGAGGGAGGTGCTCGCCACAGGGCTTTCGGCGTCAGCGATGTCGCGCCAACTTCCCAGGAGTATGCGACCCAGGCGCTAGGCCTTGTGAGCGCGCACGCTATCAGCCGAGGCGAGGGCACCAAGGTAGCCGTCTTGGACACCGGCGCGCAGCTCGACCACCCGGCGTTGAAGGCTAACTTCGCGGGCACCAAGCGCTACGACTTCGTGGAAGGCGACGAGAACCCTTCAGATCGACCGGTCGGCAGGGACGTGGACTGCGACGGAGACAAAGACGAGATGGTCGGCCACGGCACGCACGTGGCGGGGATAGTCGACATCACAGCTCCCGCGACGAAAATAATGCCGCTCCGGGTGTTAGACACGGAAGGCTACGGCAACGTCTTCACGATAGCCAAGGCGGTCTACTACGCCGCGCATAACGGTGCGGATGTTATGAACCTCTCCCTCGGCTCGCCGAGCCGGTCGAAGTTGCTCCAGGAGGTGATCAAAGCCGCCACTACAGACGGCGTCCTGGTCGCCGCCGCCGCGGGCAACTCGAATAGCTCCGTGGCGCATTACCCGGCTGCCGGAGATGGCGTCGCGGCCTCCACAGACGGGCTTGTGGCCGTGAGCTCGGTAAACATGTACGACCAGAAATCCGACTTCGCCAACTACGGGAAGTGGGTGGACATCGCAGCGCCGGGCGAGAGCATTCGGAGCGCCTTCCCGGTCAGCAAGTACGCCTACTGGAGCGGCACCTCGATGGCGACACCCTTCGTCTCCGGCCAGGCGGCGCTCATCCACGCGGTCTACGGCACACTCGACACTACGGGCGTAGAAAATAGGATGCGCTGCACCGCCCGATCGCTTCTCGCGACAGACCCGGTTTACGCTGCCGTGTTGGGCGCCGGCCGCGCCGACGTTGGCGCGAGCCTCTCTCCGACCACTTGCTCCTAGGTCAATGTACCGTTAGATTCTCGGCGAGCAGGTACGACCGAGGAGGTTTGCATCCACGCACGGAAGAACATGCAGGCCGCGATTAGGTTAGACCGAGACCTCATTCTGGACTGCCGCAGCGGCGATCTCGGCGCGTGGCAAAGCTTGCTCGACAGATACGAGCGGCTTGTGTTCTCCGTGCCGCGAAGATACGGGCTCTCCCGGGAGGACGCCGCCGACATCACGCAACTCACCTTCACCATCTTCTTTCAGAGCATGGATACTTTGTCAGAGGACAGTACCCTGGGCGCGTGGCTTACCACCGTAGCCCGACGCCACACCTGGCGTCGGCTCGACCGGAAACGTCGTGAGGAGGCTGGTTGGTACGGGAGTTCGAGCGAGAAGATCCCGATGTTGGCGGACACCGGCACAGAAGATGTAGAGCGCTGGGAATTGACAGAGTGGTTAGACTATGGTCTATCCCTTGTTGGCAAGCCTTGTCGGAAGCTCCTGTCCGCCCTATACCTGGATCCGAAGCAGCCATCTTACGCCGAGGTTGCTGCCAGACTAGATATGGCTGTCGGTAGTGTGGGGCCCACTCGGATTCGCTGCCTGAAGCGTTTGAGGCGGGTCTTGGGTGAGTAACAGGGGCAAGAACCGGGGCAAAATCGGTTGTATCGACACACGATCCTCTCGTCTGCGCACAGATTGGTGTACTTTTGGGCGCATCGGTAGGCATTCACAAAGCAAGGGAACATGAGGACGCCTTGGAGGTAGCCATCTAGTGCCCGGTCCTAGAAAGAGGATAGTCTTCTCCCAGCTCGTCGACTGGGTCGAGGGCCGTCTGCCAGAGAAAGAGGCACGGGCCGTCGAGGAGCAGATGGTAGTCGCCGACAGTGCGACGCTCGCCGACGTCGCCTGGCTGCGCAAGTTCGCCAGGGCCACGGAGGAAAGCGTCCTCGAATCGCCGCCTCAAGAAGTGAGGAGCGATTTGATTGCTCGCTTCAAAGGGCACGCGGAGGGTCAGCGGCCGCCCGGGCTCTTGACACGCATCGTGGCGACGCTGACGTTCGACGATGGTTTGCGACCGGCGATGGGCGTAAGGTCAGTGGGCGCGCAAGGGACACGCAGGCAACTCGTGTACTCCGCGGACGCACTGGACGTAGCCCTGAATTTATTGCCACGCGCCCGCGACAAGAAGTTAGACCTCAACGGTCAGGTCTTGTCCCACAGCGACGCGGAGCTCGGATCCTTTAGCGTCCAGCTGCTGCAAAGCGAGACCGAACGCGCCATAACCGCCACCGACGACCTGGGCGGTTTCGCTATCGAGTCCATACCGCCCGGAGTGTATGAGCTCGTCCTTAGCTCCGAGCGGGTCGAGGTTTCGATCAAGCCCGTCGAATTGAACGTGTAAGACGTGACCCCCGTCTCCGACCAGAAGGTCGACGCCGGGTTCGTTGAGGAGCTGCTCGCCCTGCCGACGTTGGAGCAACGATCAGCGTACTTGCACACCGCAGGTCTGCTAAACGCGGAAAGCTTGGAGAGGCTGCTCGACTTCACCGAGCGGTTGGTGCACAGCGATCCCGGCAAGGCACATCGGCTGGCTGCACTTTGCGCAGACCTAGCGGGCCGAGCCGCCGCACCCGCCGCCGTGCCGCGTGCCTCCTACATTCGCACTCAGACATACCTGGCTAACGGCGAGCTCGGCGCTGCACTGAGCATGGCCGAAGCTGCACACGCAGGGTACGTTGCTTGCGGCAAGAACCTGGAGGCGCTGCGCACGCACGTCGGTCGGATGTCCGTGCTCCTCGAGCTAGGGCTCTATAGGGAGGCACTCGACGCTGGGCAAGTCGTTCTCGACGCCCTCAATGGCACGGGTGAACTCGGGATTACACCCACGCGACAGCAGTCCGACCTGCTTACCGCGCTCGTGCACCAGAACCGCGGCGGTTGCTACGAATACATGGGTCTCTACGAAGAAGCGCTCGTAGCGTACGCCGCAGCAGAAGAGCGCTACCGGGCCCTCGACATGACCGAACGCCTCGGCGAGATCCTGGACAATCGAGGTGCTATCCTCCTACTCCTCGGCCGGGGTAAAGAAGCCCTTGCAGCCCACGAGGCGGCTGCAGCCATCTTTGCCGCAGCCGGGCTTACCCTGTCTCACGCCAAAGCTCTCAGCAATATCGGGGAAGCGAACCGGCAGTTGGCAGACTACACGCACAGTCTCGACGCTTTCGAACAGGCGCGTCGCCTGTACGATTCTCTCGGTGCGCTCGCGGATAAGGGCTTGCTCTTGATCGACACAGCGGGCGCATACCTGGAACTCAACCTGTACGACGAGGCGCTCGCCTCGTACCAGAAAGCCCATGCCTTGCTGCGCGACACCGGGATGGTCCACGATCGTGCGCGGGCGCTATGGGGCATCGGCTCAACGTTGACCGCTCGCTCGGAGTTCGAAGAAGCCGAGACCACACTGGTCGAAGCCGCAGATCTTTTTGCGGCGGCCGACAATGCGCCGTTGCTCTCGGGAGTGATGCTCGAACAGGCCGCTCTTCAGGAGGCGCGCGGGGAACATGGAGCGGCCGTCGCAACCGCGAGGCGGGCACTAAGCCTCGTCTCCGAAAGAGACTGGTCAGTGCAACGCGTCTACGCGCATCTGCGTCTCGCCGACTTGCTACTCACGGACACTTCGGAAGCAGAGTCGAACCTTCTAGAGGCAAGCCGGCTGGCCGAACGTCTGGCTCTACCGCACCTGCGCTACCGGCTGAACGAGCGACTCGGTAGCTTGCGACGACTGCAAGGTCGCGATGAGGAGGCGCGGGTGCTGCTCGAGGCGGCGGTCGACGAGATCGAACGCCTGCGGGGTACCGTCGCCCACGAGACGATGCGCGCTTCCTTCCTACGGGACAAGACCACCGCCTACGAAGAGCTATTGAAGCTACATCTCGCAAGGGGGGGCGAAAAGGGCTCGCACAGCGCCTTTGCCGTAGCCGAACGTGCCAAGTCGCGTGCCTTGGTGGACTTGCTCACCGGGGTCGTACAGGGATCGGCAACTCCGGCAGATGATGCGGTGGAAGGGCGGATCCGCGATTTGCAGTCGGACCTGAACGTGACTTATAGTCGAATGTTTGGAGGCACCGACGACGATGGGGACGGGGGGCCTCTCCCTGACCTGCGGGGGCGCGCCGTCGAGCTCGAAAGGGAGATCAGCCAGCTGCGCTTACGCGCTGCCCCAACATCAGACCTATTCGCACCTCCAGAGGCGTCGGATAGCTTGCAGCATCTTCCGTCCGACGTGACGTTGCTAGCCTACCACTTAGTAGGCGATGAGATCGTGACGTTCTTTCAGGGGCAAGGCGGCATCAGGGTCGTGCGGAATCCTGGCTCAGCGGCGACGGTTGCGCGTCTCGTGCAGCAACTCGACGTGCAGTGGGATCGGTTGGGTACGGGTAGGGAGTTCGCAGAGCGGCACATGGCGTTGCTCGAGCGGTTGACGCAACGGGTGCTGACTTCGCTATACAAGGAGCTAATAGAGCCGCTCGAGCCACTCCTTAACGAAACCGTGTACCGGACCTCTGACAGAACCGTAGCGTCGCGCAAACTCGTCATCGTGCCCCACGGTCTGCTGCATCGGGTGCCGTTCCACGCTCTATTCGATGGCGGATCGTATCTTTTGGAGCGGTTCGAAGTCTCCTACGCCCCAAGTGCGAAAGTTTACTCGCTCTGCCAGGGGCGATTCCCACGAGGATCCGACAAGGCCCTTGTGCTGGGTGTGGCCGACCCCTCGATCCCGGCCGTGGCAGAGGAGACGCAAGCAGTCGTCCAGCACCTCCCTGCTGCCGAGCTGCTGAGAGACCAGCAGGCTACCGTGAAGGCGCTGCGTTTGAAGGTGCCGGGTTGCGGCGTCTTGCATCTGGCATGCCACGGCATGTTTCGGGTGGACAACCCTATGTTCTCATCGTTGAAAGTAGGCGATGGTTGGCTGGCGGCCAGCGACGTTTTACGGCTTGATCTTGCAGGCGCCCTCGTCACCTTGAGTGCCTGCGAGTCGGGGCGCAACGAGGTCTACGCTGGCGATGAACTCATGGGCCTGACACGGGCATTCCTCGGGGCTGGCGCGACGACGCTCGTGGCCAGCTTGTGGCTCGTGCAGGACGAGACGACGGCGAAGCTAATGGAGCATTGGTACGAGCACCTGAGCGAAGGCGTCGGACGGGCGACAGCCTTGCGCAATGCCCAGCTCGCGCTCAAAGATGAAAATCCACACCCATATTATTGGGCACCATTTGTACTGATAGGCCGGCGATAACGCTACCACCCACTAGATTAGTGGAGGTATGAGAAACCTTCTTGTAGCCCTTTCGCTAGCCGTCACCTCGACCGGATCATCACTACGTAGATCAAAGTCCCAATCAGGAAGTACTTCTCCGAGATGTGCAACCGGAGAGCCTACGACCGTGCCAAGAGACACAACGTCGCAATCTGCGTTTGTGCAGCAACCGTGCAGCAACCCGAGCAAATAACCTGCAATGTCAGGAAAAGTGTCGACGCAGAAATATGTTGGTTTGCAGGCACTTTGAAACCTGCGGAAAGCTCCTGCAAACCGTCGCGCTTCCTTGACGCGGAAGAGGTCAGTGGTTCGAATCCACTATCGCCCACTCGATTAAAGCCACCGTAGGCACGCCTTCGACCGCCCGTGCGGGGACGCCTCCTTCAGAAACTGCAGATCGGGGATCTGGGGCGGCGGGAGTAGGTGAGTACGCTGGCCAACGCCCTGCCCGCCTCGCGGTTTGGGCACTCCCGCCGGCGGGCCTTCGTGCCGGGGTTGGCCTCAGCCTTCGTGCGGTAGAGGCAACGCACGACGAGCTCCCCCGTGCGGAAGTCCAGAACGAGGCGCTAGAGGGTTACGCCGGGCGTCCCCTCTTCGGCCGCTTCTCTTCTTCCTCGCTCGGGTGGTTGCGGCGCCAGGATTCCCTCAGCTCGTCGGAGCGGCGATCCCTCTCTTCGGCTTCTCGCCTGCGTTCGTCCTCGGTTCGCTCCCGTTCGTCGCTCTCTTTGCGGCGGTCCGTCATGCTGCCTATCCTTCCGGTTCGGGAAAAGTTGTGGCAGAACCTTACTACTGCGCCCGCCATTATGCCGTCTGCTGGCAGCCGGGGGAAAGTCGGTTTCAACGAGCATCTCCCCTGAAGCGTCATCTGCTTCGACTAACAAGCCGTGCCTTCTCGTAGAAGTTCGCTCCCCGCTAGCAAGAAAATTTCGAAGTCTTGAATGGAAGGCCGCAAAATGCCCCTAAAATTCATTGCGGATTCATCGACTATTGGTAATGATGTGGCCATGCACGCGCACCCGTGCGCTGCGAAAAGGGCAAACCCGTCGTGAGGCGGGGGCGCAAAACCTAAAGGCCTCCCAGCTGAGAGGTAGCCGGGCTGTCGAACAGTGGCAGAGCTACAATGCTCCGCCCTTAGAGGGGAGAGTACGGATGCGAGCCAGTAGTATTAGCAGTATCCGCCACACGAGCTTAGCGTCTCATCCATCTGCTCGCTTCGCAAGAAGACGCAGCATGCGCGTGGGCACCAGGGTGTAGGAAGTTAGTGGTGTCGCACTGTTGGCACTCCCAGTGGAAGAAGAGGCACAACCGCCTCTTCGTGGGGCATTGTCGGTCCAGAGTTGTGGAGGATCCCCTAAGGAGGGAATGCATGAGGGTCGGAGCGAGCACCCTACCGGCTGAGGCCCGAGCTAAGGAATCCGGGGTTGTGCGGATCGGGTTACTGGGCGGCTTTTCGGTCTCGGTGGGGGACCGCAAGGTCGCTGAAGGCGCGTGGCGGCTCAGGAAAGCAGCCAGCCTCATGAAGTTGCTCGCCCTGGCTCCCGGGCACCGCCTTCACCGCGAGCGGGCGATGGACCTCCTGTGGCCCGATCTGGGACTATCAACGACGGCACCGTTACGGGCATCGATTCCGAGTTCATCAACAACAAAGCGCTCAGCAGTTTCGGGGGCGCGATCACCCAGTACTCTCAGTCCGCGAAGCTGAACTTTACGAAGACGAATTTCGAAGGCAACACGGCCCCCAGCAACGGCGGCGCGATCAACATGAACGGGACCCTCGAACTCGACGCCGCTAGCTTTACGGGCAACAGGTCTGCAAGTGGGTCCGGGGGCGGAGTCCTCATCTACTCGGGCCACGCAAAGATAAACGACACGACCTTCGCCGACAATCGCGCCGGAGGTTCGGGAGGCGGGCTCTACCTCAACGAGGTCACAGGTGTTAAGTCTACGGTAACGAACAGCACCGTAACAGCCCCGGCCCTCTCTACTGTAGAGTAAACATCTGATGCACGCAGTTCCGAGATGTTCGGGCCGGCGTGAAAATGTCCCGGCGCCGGGACATTCCTCGCATAGCCGAGGTCCGTGTTTTACGGGGCGGTCTCGCGCTCGATGCGCTCTACCTCCTCGCGAGGGATATGGATCGCACCGGCGAACTTGTCGGCCTTTAGTACCCCGCGTTCCACCATATACTGGACCTTCCCAGGAGTGAGGTCGAGATACTCGGCCGCTTCCCACAAGGTGAAGTTCTTGCGCTTTTCGTCTTCCACCCTACTAACCTCCTTGCCCGGCAAAGATGGGGCCGGGACACCCCACAAGGATACACTGGTCCTTTCTCTTCTTGCCTTTAGCTCCGGAGCGAGACACTGACCTACCTGGCTCTACGGTAGGTAAGGTCAAAGTCGGTCTCCCACGTGCGGCCGTCCAGCGCCTTCTCCCAGCGGCCCACGATGGTCTCGCCGTCATCGCTGATCGTCGCGCTGAAGCGCTGCGCAAAAGGTTCGCCCTCGCGCCAGAGCTCCCACCTCCCCTCTGCGATACTCATCTCGTAGACGCGGCAGACGCCGCGCTCGTCGGAGTAGAGCTGGAAGTAGGTCCCATCGGCTGCGTCGCATCCCATGATCGAGATGGAGTCGGGTGCCTCGGGCATCTCCACCGTCGAGCGCTGCACCAGGTGTGCGCCCGAGTCATGCCATTCGATCGTCGTGCGTGCCTCGCCCGGCCATGGCGGCCCCTCAGGCGGCTTGGCCTCGAGGATCCATTCGCCGACCAGCGGCTCGAGCCGTTTCAGCGCTTCCTCTGCGGTTGGCTGGTCCATCGCTTCGTTCCTTCCTCTCGTTGGCGGTTGTGGAGTGTGCGTAAGCGTATTCTACGAACTTCGCGCGAACGGAGTCCTCGGAAGTTCATAGCCAAGATCGTGCATAGGAGCGGTCCTCATTCAGGTCCCTCCGAAGCTGCGCAGCACCTCTTCGAAGGCGTCCGGACGGATCTCGACGACCCCGGAGAAGGGATTGTTGAACTCGCCGATGGTGAACAGTATGCCGCAGATGACCAGCGTCAGCGCCGCGACCATCAGCGCGTGCGCCAGGTTGCTCTGAAGCCCGAATAGGTAGGTGAATGACACCGTGATCAGCCCGCCGAGCACGAGGACCACCCACAGCAGACCGGGTATGCCCTCCCTGACCTCAAGCAGCCGTGTCCTCCTGGCGTCGGCCGCATCGTGCAGCTGCGTAAGCCCGCGTTCGTAGAGCACCTGCCCGCCTTTGGTGTGGGGATCGAACGTAAGGATCTTCGACCTGAGCTGGCGAATGAGGGAGTCCGCCCGCGGGCTCGTCTGGCCCCGCTTCATCATCGGCCACTCCTCCACCACCACGACCCTTACGTACGTCCGGATGAGGTCCTGAATGCGCGTGCGATCGGGCTCGGGCAATCGGGAGGCGAGGAAGTAGACTCCGGCCAGCTCGTGCGCCTCGTTCTGCACGTCGGTCTGGGCCGTCTCGTAGTCCTGCCACACGGCGATGACCACGAACGCGAGCAGCACGGCGTAGGCGACGCCCAAGACCGCGAAGATGAAGCCTGCGACGTCGTTTTGCCCCTCTCGGCGTTCGGGTGGCACCAGGCGTTGCACCAGTACCAACCCCGCGACCGCCCCGAGCACGGGCACGAAGACCGTCAGGATGACGTAGAGTGCGGTTGCTAAGGTAGACCAGCCTCACTCTCACTATATGTTGGTTTACTTTCTGGGCCAAAGATACATCCTCATTAACCGGCACGGCAATACTTTAGAAGCTTATTCACCCAAAGTCTTAGAAGGGATTTCTGCGAATTTCGCCCGAACGGAGTTCTAGGAAGCGCCTGAGTTGCTCATTCTCCGAAGTTAGGGAGGGGCTTTATCCTCCCCTACTACTTTTCGGCTCCATGAGCGTGCTCGCCTAGCCCGGCTCCAGGCTGGCGTGAGGTGATCGGGTGGGATGCTCCCTCCTTTGGACAGCCCCCGCCCGCCGAGCCCTTCTGGGGCGTATCGGCCGACGGGCATCCGGCCACGTAGACGGGCGCAGGAGCGCTCTCTGAGGCGAGAGCGTGGGCTCCCAGGATCGACATCCCCCACCACAAGGACCCAAGCAGCCCCACCACGACCGCGCCCTCGGCCGACAACCGCGGAACGATACGGCGGGGTCGTTGCCCTTGGTGTGGGCTCGCTCGTAAGGAGGCATCGTGGGGTCGCTCGTGGTCCATGTGCAGAGAACAGGAGAACACGAGGCGATGAATTACGGATGAATCTGCTAAGGCATTCGCTCGAGCGAGTCCTGATGGACCGGAGCTCGGATCAGGCGTGTCGTCCGAAGGGGAACTTCGCCCTAACGGTTTTCTCCGACGTTTGAAGTAGGATCTCGCCGACCCTGGCTACCTCCAAGCTAGAAGCGAGAGGCCTCTGTACAATAGTCATGTGGGGATGCCAACGAACTCTGGAGGGCAGTCGAACCTTCCACCATAGCTAGCGGAAGGGCCCGGGTGAGTAAGGAGGCCGCCAGCGTGCGACAACATCTGCAGGTGATCGTCCCTATCAGCATCATGGCCGCGCTAGCCATCCTTCTAGTTGGCGCCTGCGGCTCGGATGAAAGCGCGAGCAACACCGCCAACACCAACGCCGATCCGTCCCAGGGCACCAACGGGGCGGGTAGCGAAGGCCAATCCGGCCAAGGCAACCGGCATAGCACCGGTGACGTTTGCCTCGACCGGGGCGAAAGCTTCGAGGGCGAAGCACGGCTCTACATCGAGCATAACGCCACCGACCAGGACACCGGCGTCCACGGCATGTTTGACCAGGAGGGCCTCACCGAGGCCTGCCTCAAGAAGCCCGACGGCACCCCGATCCTGCTCGTCGACCCCAAGACCCAGCTCAATAAGCTAGGCATCAACCAGTTCTTCTTCGAGTCCCGCGAACCGCCCGCCGACAAGTACTCAATCGCGGAGCTCAAGGCGGACTTCCCCGAAGGCCGATACCGCATAAGCGGCATCGACTTCAAGGGGAACCGACGGGTCGGCACTGCCATATTCACCCACGCCATCCCCGCCCCGCCAGAGATCGTCAGCCCGACCGTCGTGTCCGAGGAGAAAGCCGACCAGAATAGGGTCTCGCCCAGCGGGCTGACCGTCCGCTGGCGGCCCGTGACGCAGACCCTCGACGGCAGGCAGGTCGACATCACCGGCTACGAAGTGATCGTCACGAGAGTGAATTTCAACGACCCCAACGGATTGTCCCGCCCTGAATACGACGTCCACGTCCCGCCGGAGGTCACCGAGCTGGCGGTGCCCGAGGGTTTCCTGCAGCCGGGGACACTGTACGAGCTGGAGATCCTCGCCCTCGAGAACAGCGGTAACCAGACTATCTCCGTCGGGTTTTTCACGACGAGATGAGACAGGGTCCTTCTTTTGCGCTGGTGGGGTCCCGGTCTATTCACCCAAGTGCCTAATAGTCGTATTCTCGGAAGTTCACAACCCCCCAAGAATAGGGATCGGGGGAGAGCCCCAGAAAACCTGTTCTTGGGGGCCAAGGAATCGGCCCGCTAATAGACCTCCGGCACGAAGCGTTGGGTCTCGCGTGGCGGCCGCACGTAGTCGGCGTCGTCCTGGCGCTCAGGCAGTTCGAGTGGTGGCTTCGGCTCGTACTCGTAGGGGATGCTGGAGAGCAGGTGGGAGATGGTGTTCAGCCGCGCCCGCCGCTTGTTGTCAGCCTCGACGACCCACCAGGGGGATAGCCTCGTGTCCGTGCGCGCGAACATGACATCCTTGGCCCGGGAGTAGTCCACCCATCGCTTGCGGGCCTCCAGGTCCATCGGGCTGAGCTTCCAGTGCTTGCTCGGGTCGGACAGACGGTCTTGGAAGCGGCGCTCCTGCTCCTCGTCTGAGACGGAGAACCAGTACTTGATGAGCTTGATGTTCGAGCGCAGCAGCATCTCCTCGAAAAGCGGAGTCGCCCGCAAGAACTCCTGGTACTCCTCTTCGTTGCAAAAGCCCATGACGCGCTCGACGCCGGCGCGGTTGTACCAGGAGCGATCGAACAACACCATCTCGCCGGCAGCCGGCAACTCGGCCACGTAACGCTGGAAGTACCACTGGGTACGCTCGCGGGAGCTCGGGGCCGGCAGCGCAGCGATGCGGCACACGCGCGGGTTCATAGCATCGTTGATGCGCTTGATCGTGCCGCCCTTGCCCGCCGCATCGCGGCCCTCGAACACGACCACGACTCGCAGCCCTTCTTCCTTGATGTACTCCTGGAGCTTGACCAGCTCCAACTGCAGCCTCTCGAGTTCCGACTCGTAGTCCTTCTTCTTGAGCTTAACGACGGTCTGATCCGCCTCCCCCATGCCCTGCGCCACGCGACCGTTGGCCTTGCTCTTGGCTTTGCCGTTAGGCTTGCTGTCGGCCTTGCCCGACTTCTTGCTCTTCGCCTTGTCCTTCGCCACGACAATCCTTCCTAAACCCGCCGATTCTTGTACTAATGGTCTCATGCGCGTGCCATCGAGCGCAATCTTTGATGGAGAGTCGCCCTCGCCCGGGTACTCCGAGAGCAGCAAGCTGACACGCTTTACCCCCCGGACGAAGCGGGTCGTGGCGGAGAGAAGTTAAAGGCCCGGAGTTCAGCATCCTCGGTCCTTCTTCTAGCCTTTATTCACCCAAACTCGTAGTAGGGCAATTCTCCGAAGATGAGATGAGAAGGCCGACCCCCCATAGGCAGTACCCTTAGAGGGTCAGCAATGACTATACGGGCTCTCTTCTTGCTAGAGGCCCAAATGAAAGGTTCGGAAACCTATGTCGGCCGACACTATGCTGTTTGTGCGGGATCGTGTAAACTTGTGGTAGCTATGGAAGAGTATGGTAGCGCATCAAGGCGAAGGTGGTCGGTGGTTCGAATCCACTACCGCCCATTACGCTGCTCGAATTTCGCCGGCGCGCTGCGTCGAACTACCTAGCTACCTCCGCGTTTTACCTTAACCATTCTTGCCAAGAAAGGTGTACACATGGCCTCCGTCAAGCTACCCGACGGCAAACAACTGGAGATAGGACCGGCCGATAAGGCCCGCGAAGTCGCCGAGAAGATAGGTAAACGCCTCGCCCGCGACGCCGTGGTGGCAAAGCTGGATGGGCGACTGATCGACCTCGATGCTCCACTGGACGGTGGGGGAGATTTCGAGGTGGTTACGAAAGACTCCTCCGAGGGCCTCGAGGTCCTGCGGCACTCTACGGCGCATGCGATGGCACAGGCAATAGTGGAACTCTATCCAGGCAGCAAGCTCACCCTCGGCCCCCCGATAGAGAACGGTTTTTTCTACGACATCGAGGTTGCTGGGCGTCTCACGGACGAGGACCTGCCGCGCATCGAGGAGCGGATGCGCGAGATCGTCGCGCGGGACCTGCCGATCGAACGCGAGGAGGTTTCGAAAGCGGAGGCCGAAGCCCTCTACCAGGACAATCCGTACAAGACGGAGATCGTCGAGGCGTTAGAGGACGGCGATATTACGGTCTACAAGCAGGGAGATTTCTTCGACCTTTGCCGCGGACCGCACGTCCCGAGTACTGGCAGGCTCGGCGCCTTCAAGCTCCAGAACATAGCGGGCGCCTACTGGCGCGGCGATGAGAAGAACCCGATGCTCACCCGCGTCTACGGCACGGCGTGGCCGACGGAGAAGGAGCTCAAGGCCTACCTCAGGAGGCTCGAAGAGGCGAGGGCGCGGGACCACCGCAAGATCGGCAAGGACCTAGAGCTCTTCACCTTCTCCCCGGATACTGGCGCCGGCATCCCGCTCTTTTTGCCTAAGGGCGAGATGATGCGACACCTCATGGAGGACTACGTGCGCGAGGTCCAGTCGCGCCACGGCTACGAGCACGTGTGGACCGGGCACCTGGTCAACGAAGCACTATATGCGAAGTCTGGGCACCTGGAGCATTACAGGGACTCGATGTTCCCGCCGATGGTGGACGGTGAGACGCGCTACCGCCTCAAGCCCATGAACTGCCCGAGCCACATGACGCTCTACAACTCGCGGTCGCATTCGTACAGGGAGCTCCCGATCAGGTACGCCGAGTTCGCGACGCTGTACCGCTACGAGAAGAGCGGGGAGCTCAACGGGCTGACCAGGGTACGCGCCCTCACGCAGGATGATGCCCACGTCTTCTGCACGGAGGACCAGATTCAGGAGGAGTTCGCGCGGGCCCTGGAGATCGTGCGTGAGGTCCTCGATACCTACGGTTTCGCCGACTATCGCGTCCAGCTCTCCCTGCGTGACCAGGACTCGGCCAAGTACGTCGCCGACGACGCGAAGTGGTCGCGGGCCGAGAAGGAACTGCGCGAGGCTCTCGATACCGCCGGCATCGCCTACGACGAGGAGGCGGGGGAGGCGGCGTTCTACGGTCCCAAGGCCGACTTCATGGCCAAAGATGTGCTCGGACGCGAGTGGCAGCTCTCCACGATCCAGGTCGATTTCATCCAGCCAGCCCGCCTCGGTTGCGAGTACATCGGCGAGGACGGTAAGGCGCACACGCCCGTTCTGTTGCACAGGGCCGTCACCGGCTCCACGGAGAGGTTCATGGGCGTCGTGATCGAACACTTCGCCGGGGCTTTCCCCGTCTGGCTCTCCCCAGTGCAGGCCGTCGTCATCCCCGTCGCCGACCGTCACCTCGACTACGCCCGCGAAGTCCAGGAGAAACTCGCGGCGAAGCACCTGAGGGTTGAGGTCGACGCCTCGCAGAACAGCATGCAGAAGAAGATCAGGGACAACGCGCGCCAGAAGATCCCCTACCTGCTCATAGTCGGAGATAGAGAGGCCGAGGAAGCCACCGTCAACGTACGCAGGCGCGGCGAGAAGCAGCAGGAGGAGAAGGATCTCGATGCGTTTGCCGAAAGCGTGTTGGTAGAAGTTCGGTCGCGCACCTGAAGCGATGCTTAGCGGTATTGCGCTTGCGCGCATCGAGCGGCCAGCCATCAGCCACAAGAAGCTGACAAGCTGAAGTGCTGATCGCTAATATAGACACGGGGCGCGGGCCCGCGGTATACTGAGGTTTGTAGTTGGGGTCCGCGTCCGTCCGGCGCACGAGCAAATCTGCCGTCTGTGGAGGGCGAGCGGCCCCGAGAAGTCTATTTCGAGAGGAGTGGTGCGCAGTAGCCACTGAAGAAGAGCCGCGAATAAACGGTCAGATCCGGGCCCGCGAGGTGCGGTTGATCTCGGCCGACGGCGAGCAGCTAGGCATCAAGCACATCCGCGAGGCGATGGATTATGGTGAGAGGGTCGATCTCGACCTCGTGGAGGTAGCCCCAAACGCCAACCCGCCTGTGGTCCGGATGATGGATTACGGCAAGTTCAAGTACCAGAAAGAGCAGGCCCGCAAGGCCGCCCGCAAGAAGCAGGTCAACGTCAACGTGCGGGAGATCAAGCTCAGGCCCAAGATAGGCGACCACGACTTCAACACCAAGCGCAGCCACGTCGAGCGCTTTCTGCGCGGCGGCGACAAGGTGAAGGTCACGATCATGTTCCGCGGACGCGAGGTCCAGCATCCCGAGCTGGGAGAGAGGCTCCTCAGGAGGCTCGCGACCGACCTCGACGAGCTCGGACGTATCGAGAGCCAGCCGAACCTGGATGGGCGCAATATGGTAATGGTCATGGCCCCGAAGAAAGAGTCCAGAGAGGCCCAGCAAGCAGAGGCTCAGCAATCAGACGCCCAGCCCAACGGCCGCAGGGAACGGGCCGCTCGCAGATAAGCAACGCTTTGATACACTAGCCCCCGATAGACTGAGGCGAAACGGCCCTTCTCCCGTGCCGCGAGCCTCCCGGGAAACGTAGATACCGTCGAAACGTGGAGGAAAAATGCCGAAGATGAAGACCCACCAGGGCGCTGCCGGGCGCTTCGAGGTGCGCAAGAACGGCAAGGTCATGCGCAGGCGCGCCGGCCACAATCACATGCTGGAGAAGAAGACCCCGCAGCAGAAGCGGCGGCTCAACACGGAGACCGACGTGACCCGCTCCGACGAGAAGAAGCTCAAGCGTCTTCTGGGGGAGAGGTAGCATGGCACGCGCATCGCGCAGCGTCCACGCCCGCAAGAAGCGCCGGAAGGTCCTCGAACAAGCTAAGGGATATCGGGGGACCAAGCACACCTCCTACAAGCGGGCCAAAGAGCAGGTATGGAAGAGCGGCGTCTACGCTTACGAGGGCCGCAAGCAACGCAAGAGGGACTTCAGGGCGCTCTGGATCCAACGCATCAACGCCGGCGCCCGCGAACACGGCCTCTCCTACTCCAAACTCATCCACGGTCTCAAGTTGGCCGAGATAGACCTGGACCGTAAGATCCTCGCCGACCTCGCCGTCACCGAGCCCGAGATCTTCGGCGCAATCGTAGCCCAGGCGAAGAACGCCCTGGACGGAAAACCTGTCGAGCGGCGGGTCGAGGTACAACGAGCCGTCGAGGCGGCGGCGTCCGAGACGCCAGAGGCGGAGTCGCCGAGTGCTGAAGCGCAGGCTGGGGACGAGTCGGACGCCACCGAGGCCGCCGAGCTCGAGTCGGAGGAACCCGGGGCGAATGTCGCGACCGCGGAGGAAATGGACCAGGAGGAAGGCGTCACAGCGGGGAACGCCGACGAGGCTGCAGAGGAAGACAAGTAGCTGCAAGTGCCGGGTAACCCGGCGATCTCCCCCACGCGGGCCGCGAAGCTCAGAGCCAAGAAATACCGCGAGACCGAACGCCTCTTCCTGGCCGAGGGAACCGCTATTCTCGAGGAGGCGCCGACGGAACCCTTGCATGTTTTCGACGAGGCGGAGCAAATCCGTCGCGTCTCGACGCTCAAGACCCCGACCGGGCCAGTCGGGGTCTTCCCGTTTCTGGACGTAACCGTCGCCGAGCTACTCTCCCTGGCGCAGCGCGTGGTGTTGCTGCACGGGGTCCAGGACCCTGGGAACGTCGGTACCGTTATCCGCTCCGCCCACGCCTTCGGGGCCGGCGTCGCCCTCTCCAAAGGCTCCGCCGATCTTTACAACCCGAAGACGGTCAGGGCGACGATGGGGTCCATCTTTCACGCTTGTGTTGCGCGAGAGATCGAGTCCGTCGCGTTCCTGGATGCGGCGAGGGACGCCGGTTTCGTCTCGGTCGCTGCGGTGCCTGGGGTAGGGGAGACGCCGCGGCACCTGCCCGCCGGCAGACTCGTCGTTTGCATCGGGACCGAGGGTTCTGGTCTCCCCTTCGAGGTGGTCGGAGCTTGTCAGCGGCGGGTCGGCATACCTTCGCTGGCGCCTTCCTTGAACGCGGCTGTGGCTGCATCTATTCTGCTCTACGAGGCGTATTTGCGTGTGCTACCATAATCGCCCACTATGATGGTGAGCGAGCGTATCGAGCAGCTGAAATCCGAGGCCCTCTCCGCCGTCGCCGCTGGCGATTCGACCGCTGACCTAGAAAAGGTAAGGGTGCGGTATCTCGGACGCTCGGCGGAACTTACGGAGATCAAGAAGAGCATAGGCACCCTCTCACCCGGGGAGCGCAAGGAGGTAGGCAGGTCTTCGAACCTGGCCTCCCGGGAGATCGAAGCCGCCCTCGACTCCAGAAACGGGGAAGTCTCGGCCCGCGAGCGCGAGGAACGTCTGCGCGAGGAGGCGGTGGACGTCACGTTGCCCGGAGCCCCATTCCCGAAGGGCCACCTGCATCCGTCTCGCAGGATCATAGACGAGGTGGTGGACTTCTTCGTGGGCCTTGGCTACCGCGTCGCCGAGGGACCAGAGGTCGAGACGGATTACTATAACTTCACGGCTCTGGGGATACCGCCGGGGCATCCTGCGCGCACTATGCAGGACACGTTTTTCGTGGACGACGGGCTCGTGCTGCGGACGCAGACTTCGCCGATGCAGATCAGGGCGATGCTTGGCCAGGACCCGCCCGTCTACGTCGTGTGTCCGGGACGTACTTACAGGCGCGACTCCGACCCTACGCACACGCCGATGTTTCACCAGATCGAAGGCCTCGCCGTGGACAGGGGTCTTACGCTCGCTCACCTGAAGGGGACGCTCGCGGCCATGGCCCGCCACGTCTTCGGTGAGGGCGTCGAGATCCGGCTCCGTCCGAGCTACTTCCAGTTCACAGAGCCGAGCGTGGAGATGGACGTGAGCTGCTTTGTGTGCGGCGGCACCGACCCTGGCTGCAAGGTCTGCAAGGGCGCGGGCTGGCTCGAGATGCTGGGTGCTGGGATGGTGGACCCCGGCGTTCTCGAGGAGGTAGGCTACGACTCCGAGGAATATACTGGCTACGCCTTCGGGATGGGGCCAGACAGGATGGCGATGGTCAAGTACGACGTTCCCGACCTGCGCCTGTTCTTCGAGGGTGATCTCCGCTTCCTGCGTCAGTTCTGATCCTTAGAAGGGAGTCACGTTGCGCGTTCCTTTAAGCTGGCTCCACGAGTACCTGGACTTCGACCTCTCCACCGAAGAACTGGTCGACCTCTTCTCCCTCCGCAGCCAGGAGATCGAAGGCGTCTACCGCTTCGGCGTGACCGATGGCGAGGTCGTCGTGGGGGAGGTGCTCGAGTTCGGGCCCCACCCGAATGCGGACCGGCTCCACGTCGCGAAGGTGGACCTCGATGGCAGGGAAGTCCAGATAGTGGCAGGAGCTCCAAATCCCTTCCCAGGAGCCCGCGTGCCCGTGGTGCTTCCTGGCAGCGTGATGGCCGACGGGACGAAGCTAAGGAAGGCGAAGCTGCGCGGCCTCGAATCCTTCGGGATGATGATGAGCGAGTGGGAGCTAGGCATCTCAGCCGACCACGCAGGGATACTGCTCCTCGACGAGTCCTACGAGGTCGGCCGTCCCGTCGCGGACTACTTCCCCGTCGGTGAGACCGTGCTCGACGTCGACGTCACCCCGAACAGGCCAGATCTGTGGGGCATGATCGGGGTCGCCAGAGAACTCGCCGCCATCCTGAAGGTCGACTACAGAGTCACGGAACCTTCCCTGGAGGCGGGAGGTAAGCCGACGGCGGACTTCGGGCTGAGGGTCGAGGCCGGGGATCTCTGTCCCCGCTACGATTTGCGGCGGGTCTCCGACCTCGAACCTGGGCAAAGGGCGCCACTCTGGATGCGGCGTAGGATCTTCGCCGCCGGCATGCGGCCGATAAACGCCGTCGTCGACGCGACGAACTACGTCATGCTCGAGACGGGCCAGCCCATCCACGCCTTCGACGCCGCGAGGGTAAGGGATGGGATCGTCGTAAGGCGCGCAAGGCCTGATGAGGAGATCACGCTCCTCGACGGCTCCACCCGCCGGCTCGACGAGGGGATGCTCGTGATCGCCGACGAGGAGCGGGGACTCGTGATCGCCGGCGTGATGGGCGCCGAGGACGCCGAGGTGGGGGAGGAGACTACGGACGCCCTGATCGAGGTCGCCACCTTCGAGGGTCGCAACATCCTCCAGACCTCCCAGAAGCTCGGACTGCGTACCGACGCATCCGGCCGCTTCGAACGCGGTCTCGACCCCAACATGGTGGACTTTGCTATGGACCGGGTGACGGACTTACTCTCGCGAAATCCAGGGGGAAACGTCGCCGAAGACACCCTCAGCCACTATCCCGAGCCGGTGGATAGGTGGCACGTTCCGCTGCGGTTGGGCCGGGCGGCACTCGTGCTAGGCATGCCTGTGGAAATGCACGAAGCGGCCGAACGCCTCAAGGCGTTGGGATGCGAGGTCGAGGGGGAAGACGGGCGACTCTCGGCGACCGTACCCACCTTCAGGCGGGACCTTCGCCGGGAGGTAGATCTGATCGAGGAAGTGGGGCGCCTGATCGGCCTCGACAAGGTGCCCGAGACGCTGCCCGCCGTTCCCCAGCCCGGAGGACTCACGGAGGACCAGCAAAGACATCGCCTGCTCAGGCGGGTTCTCGCTGACCTCGGGCTCTCCGAAGCGATCACCTACCCGTTCGGCCCCGAGCGCTGGGCGAGAGACCTCGGCCTCGATGGGGAGCCGGTCCGAATGCAAAACCCACTAAGCGTCGAGGGCAGCGACCTTCGGACGAGCATGCTTCCAGGTCTCTTAGACGCGGCGGCCCGCAACAAGTCCTTCGGCGCGCGGGGTGTCGGGCTGTTCGAGTTGGGTAGCGTTTTCTTCGCCGATCCTCCGGCGGACGATGTGGCCGCCCGCCGGTTTCGCATGACGGGAGAGGTCGGCGAGCATAGCGCCGACGGACTGATGGGTGTAAGGGAGGAGGACAGGATCGGGGTCGTGCTCGCCGGCACGGTGAGCCCGGCGGGTTGGAACTTCACCGGGTTCAGGGCCGGGTTCTTCGAGGCCAAGGGCCTGGTCGAGCGGCTCGTGCCGGGATCCCGCTTCGTGCCAGCGGAGAGACCATATTTGCATCCCGGGCGCTCTGCCGTAGTGTTGGTCGGTGACGACGAGGCCGGGTGGGTCGGAGAGTTGCACCCAGACGTTGTGGAGAGGTTCGATCTGTCCGGCTGGCCGGTCGCGGCGCTGGAGTTGGATCCCGCCCTCTGCCAACCCGATCCGGAGCCGCACTTCGAGCCGTTCGTCAACGTGCCCGCCGTCGCCAGGGATCTTGCCGTCCTCGTGGAGGAGCGGCTGCCTGTAGGCGAGATGCTGCGCGCGGTCGAGGACCTGTCGAGTTCCTTGCTGACCGAGGCGCGCGTCTTCGACGTCTACGTGGGAGATCCCGTCCCGCAGGGACAGAAAAGTGTCGCGTTTGGCCTCACGTTCCAGGGCGAGAAGACCCTGACCGACGAGGAAGTCGACGCCGAGGTCGGGCGCATCGTGTCCAGGCTCGATGCCGACTTCGGCGCGCGCGTCAGGAGCTAGCGGCTTCCCACTCGGGCTTCAGGATGCTCATCAGGATCGCGTCGTGGAAGCCCGAGCGCCGCTTTATGGCCCGGCGGTAGCGTCCCTCCACCACGAAGCCCAGTTTCTCGTAGGCCGAGATGGCCTCCTGGTTGAAATCGAAGGCGCTGAGGCCGATGCGGTTGAGTTTCAGCGTCTCGAAGGCGTAGCCGAGGAGCAGATCTATGGCCTCCGTCCCGTAACCCTGGTGGCGGTGGTCGGGATGACCCACGATAACGGAGAGCTCAGCGGACTCGTTGGCTTCGCTTACGTTCATGAGGCTGATCACACCTATCGGCTCGTCGTCGCCCCTGACGTGGATGGCGAATGAGTCATCGGTTGGGGAGAGCTCCCTATCTTCGAACAATTTCTCGACCACCGAGCGACTGAGTGGCGAGGGCGCCCAACTCGTGAGGTGCCAGATCTCGAGGTCCCCGTACCACCGGGCGTAGAGTCCGTAGTTTGTGCGGGCGTGGCGCCGCAACTCGATCTTCTCGCCTTCGAGCTTTCCGACTCTCCCGTCAAGTCGCACGTGCAGGAATATACCGGGTTTGCCAGGTGTACGCTATGCTTCCTGGCCCGGAGTGGCATGTGAACTTCTCTATACTGGCGTCCCGGTCGCGACAGGCGCGCCATGGGTCCCCGCAAGCGCCCGCCTCGTTGGTGCGCGTCCCGTCGCGCCTTCGAGGATGGATCTTCAGAACCCGTTTGCCGTTCTCGCCAGGATCATGGTTAGAATAAGGGCGCTGGGAGAGGCTGATGTGGCACATTGGGAGATCGAAACCGTGGCGTGCTCATTTGGTAGAACGCGGTTAATCAATTCGCCGTACTCGGACACCGGGCGATACTCGTGTCCTAACCTGCAGGGTGACGGTAGAACGCCGGTGTGGCGCAAGCGTACGACGTTCACCAGAGTAGGCTACTCTTGAACGTCATGCCTTGCGACAACCCCTGGGCAGAGATGCCGCAGGCAGCGCTAGAGACCGGCCGGCTTGCGCTCGTTGGCCGGAGATGGGACACGGTCTGGTGCGTCGGTCGCACCGGGGGTGCGTGCCATGCCTAAGCCGGTCGGGCGTGCGCAACGATACATGCCTGGGCTCGACGGACTGCGGGCAATCGCGGTTTTGGCCGTGATCGCCTTCCATCTAAATCCGGACTGGGCGCCGGGGGGATTACTCGGTGTTGGCGTGTTCTTCACCCTGAGCGGGTATCTGATCACGGACCTGCTCCTCGGGCAGAGGGCTGCCACGGGCAGCCTCGAATTGGGCCAGTTCTGGATCAGGCGGGCCAGGCGTCTCCTGCCCGCCGTCTTCCTGATGATCGCGGTGGTGGTGGCGTGGGTTACGTTGCTCGATCCGTCGCGCCTCCCCGCCCTCAGGGGCGACGTACTCGCCGCGACTTTCTACGTCAGCAACTGGTGGAACATCATCCGCGAGGCCTCCTACTTCGCCCGCTTCGGGCCGCCGCCGCCTCTGGATCACCTGTGGTCGTTGGCGGTGGAGGAGCAGTTCTACCTGATCTGGCCCTGGTTTCTCCTTATCGTCCTGCGATTCACCCGCGGTCGCCCGGTCGTGGCCGGTGCGATCCTGACCGGCCTGACCCTGGCCGGCGCGGCGCTCTCCGCCGCCGCCATGTGGCTGATCTACCAGCCCGGTGTAGACCCGACGCGGGTGTACGAGGGCACAGACACCCGCGCCTTCGGCCTCCTGATCGGTGCCGCTCTGGCCATGGTGTGGCCGAGCCGCCGTCTCGGCGCCGACCTCGCCCGCCGGTGGCGCATCTTGCTCGACGGCGTTGGGACCGTCGGGCTCGTCGTGATAGCGATCCTGATCTGGCGCACGAACGAGTTCTCGCCGTCTCTGTACCACGGGGGGATCGTGCTGCTTTCGGTGGCGACGGCCGCGACGGTGGCTGCCCTCGTCCATCCGGCCAGCCACCTTGGCGTGGCCGTCGGCTGGAAGCCGCTGCGCTGGCTCGGGGTGCGCTCCTACGGCATCTACCTCTGGCACTGGCCGATCATCGTGCTTACGGCACCGAGCCTGCAGGAGAGGCCCAGCCTCTCCCTGCAGGTAGCCCAGGTCGCGGCGACCATCGCCGTGGCCGCCATGTCCTGGCGATTCTTCGAGGAACCTATTCGCCGCGGCGCTCTGGGTCGGCTCTGGACGCAAGCCAGGTCGGGGGAAATGTTCAGGAGAGGCGCCCCAAGACCAGGTCGTGCGCCGCGATGGCGTAGGCTTGCCATCAGTGCCGTACTTGTGGTGGCGCTGGCCGTCCTCGCGATCGACGGCGCCGGCCTGGCGGGGGTGATCACGCCCCGTACAGAGAGCAGCGGGTTATCTGCAACTTCCGGACGTGCACCCGGGAATCCTGGAGTCTCGACACAGCACAAGGCTGCTACATCCACCACCGCACCGAAGACCTCATCCTGCAACGCGATCGCGTACATCGGCGACTCGACGTCCGAAGGCATGGTCCTGCCTGGCTTCCTGCCCAAACCCGGCCAACGCCTCGATGCCCAGTACGCTCGGGTCGGCGCCACCTCACAGTACTTCGAGATCTCAGGCGCGAGGTCGATCATCGAGACGCTCTCGCAACAGCAGGCCTCCGGCTACGAGCTGGCCCGACGGTTCAAATCGCAGGGCTATCACGGGTGCTGGATGATCGCGCTCGGCACCAACGACGCGGCGAACGTCTACGTGGGGTCGGCCGTGGGGTTGAAGCCACGGATCGACCAGATGATGTCCGTGATCGGCGACCAGCCGGTGTTGTGGATCACCGTGAAGTCGTTGCTGAGCAGCGGACCCTACTCTGATACCAACTTGGAGCGGTGGAATCGTACCGTCATAGGCGCCTGCGCAGAGTACCCGAACATGCGGGTATTCGACTGGGCTTCAGTGGCCGATGACGATTGGTTTCTCCCCGAGGACGGTACCCACTTCACCTCGGAGGGCTACAGGCACCGCGCCCGCCTGAGCGCCAACGCGCTGGCGCACGCGTTCCCGGCCTCCGGCGAAGGCTCGAGTTGCGTCGTCCGGTAGCGCCGGCAGGGTCGCCCCGGACCGACGGGGATGTTATAAGGGTTCCTAGGATGGAGATTTCGGCGAGATGAAGGTTATAGCTGACCGTATCGTCACCCTCGGGTTCGGTAAGTACGTAAGGGCCGACAACATCGTTGCCCTCGTCCCGATCGAGGAGGAACGCGGAAGTGGGCGCCGCACGCTGGTCTACGTCGCTGGCCTGCCCGAGCCCCTCGTCGCTGGCCGGACGGAGGGGACCATCCTCAGGGACATGGTCGGCGCCGAGAGCGGGGCGACAGAGCTGCTGCGCGAGTTGAAGCTCCAGATCGGCCAGGTCCGTCCCCTGCTCAAGTCCTCGATACGCTCGGAGGCGGGGCTCGATCTCGACGAGCTCTCCCGCCGCATAACAGACCTCACAGGGGAGCAGGCATCTCCGCAGATGTTCTGAAGGCCCCTTTCTATGACAGGGACCCCAGGCAGGTCGCGGTCGACCTCCTCGGCTGCGTACTCTCCCACGACACTCCGGAAGGCCGCGCCTCTGGCGTGATCGTGGAGACCGAGGCCTACCGCCCCGAGGATCCGGCGTGCCACGCCTACAACGGTCCGACGATGCGCAACCGCAACATCTTCGGTCCAGCAGGAATCGCCTACGTCTACCTCTCCTACGGTATCCACAAGCTCCTCAACGTCGTCTGCGAGCCCGAGGGCGTCGGGAGCGCGGTCCTGATCCGGGCCCTCCGTCCCGTCGAGGGCCAGGATCTGATGACTCGGCGGCGGGGCAGAACGCGCGACCTGTGCAACGGTCCTGGCCGCCTGACGCAGGCCCTTGGCGTCGACCTGGCCTACGACGGCCACGACCTCACCTCGGGCGACCTGAAGATCTCGAACGGGGCGCGGCCCGAAGGCATCGTCGAGACCACCAGGATCGGAATAACGCGTGGGACAGAGCTGCCCTGGCGATACGTGATCGAGGGCGACAGGAACGTCTCCGTGCCGCCGAAGACTACCGCGGGGAGCCGCTAGGGGCGCTGGTCGGCGCGACGCTGGCAGGCGCGTTCCTGGAGCGCGCGACACCGGCGCGTGAGGCCCGGGAAGGCCTGGCCCTTGCCGGGGCGACGCTGGATGCCGAGGCGCCCGCCGGGGCGGCAGCGGCCCGGCGTTGTGCTCGCGCCGGGTTCCTGAGGCCCCGATCCGTGGCCGTGCGGTCACGGGTGGCCCCGCGTGCGTTTTTCGCGTCGGGCCCGGTGCCGTTGGTTGCGCCAGGCGCCCGCTCGGGGTCCTGTTTCTCTGGCAACTCGACGCCCTCGAACTGTTCGATGGGTTCTCCCTTCAGGACCTCCTCCATGTAGGACTTCCAGATCTCTGCCGGGGAGATGCCGCCGGGGAGGCCGTGTAGCTTCCTGGAGTAGTCGAGGACGTATTCGAGATTGTCGACCCCCTCCGCGTAGCCCATCCAAGTGCCGGTTACCAGTTCGGGGGTGAAACCTATGAACCAGGCGTCGAAGAAGTTCTCGGTGGTACCCGACTTGCCGGCGACGGGACGCTCTCCAAGCGAGGCGTCCCTGGCGATGCCTTCGGTGACGTCTCCTACCATGATCCCGGTCACCTTGTGGGCTACGTTCTCGGAGATGACCTGCTTGCCTTCGGGATGCTCGGGTGCCATGTAGAGGACCTTCTCGTCGTCTCGGCCCTCGTCGCTAACCACCTTGGAGATCGCCGTCGGTTCGACCCGTCGTCCCCCGTTGGCGATGGTGGCGTAGGCTGAGGCCATGTCCAGCGGCGAGACCTCGTACGCGCCGAGGACGATCGACGGGCTGGGATGCTCAGGAAGGTTTGCGCTGATGCCGCATCTCCTTGCGACGTCCGCTATCTTCTCTGGTCCGTTCTTCAGGCCTCGGCCTCCGGCGTTCATCGCCAGGTCGGCGAACACTGTGTTATCCGACCACCAAAGCGCCTCTTTCAGGCTGATCTCACCCCGCACGATGCCGTCGTAATTCTGTACCATCCACGTCTCCGGCTTGTCCAGGCCGACGTCGACCTCGTACTCCTTACTCTCCGAGACGTATTTGGTGTCGGGATCTATGCCCTGCTCCAACGCGGCGATGAGGGCGAACGGCTTGAACGAGCTACCCGGCTGACGTCTGCCCTGCGTAACGAGGCCGAACTGGGAGTTCTCGTTCCTGTCGCCGATCATGGTCTTTATCTTGCCCGTGCCCGGCTCTATGGAGACGAGGGCGAGGTCGGGGTCGTCGACGTCAGGCAGGTAACCTGAGGGCCCGTAGGCAACGTCGTGGGCGGCGAGTTGATCCGCCAGATCTATGGTCGTGTATACGCTGAGGCCGCCCGCAAGGACGGTGTTCGCACCGTACCGACTTATGAGCTCGTCGTGGGCGTATTCCGCGAAGTCGCGGGTGAGCGCGGGTCCTGAGAACCCCGACCGGGTCGGCAGGTTCACAGGCCATCTCTCCGGCATCGGCACCTCGAGGGCCGCATTGTAATCCTCGCTCGTGATGTAGCCCGTGTCGAACATCTTCCCCAACACCAGGTCCCGCTGGTATCCTGCCCCTTCGCGGTCCGCCCCGAGGGTCGACGGAGACCACAGGAGCCCGACCAGGGTCGCCGACTCCGCGACGCTCAGGTCCTCGACCGACTTGTCGAAGTAGGTCTCGGCGGCGGCCTCCACCCCGTAGGCGTTGTTGCCGAAATAAACCGTGTTCAAATAATCGGCGATGATCTGGTCCTTGGAGTCCTCATTGCGCTCTACCTCGAGGGCGATGAGGGCCTCTTTGACCTTCCGCGTGATGGTCATGTCCTGGGAGAGGTATGCGTTCCTGACGTACTGCTGGGTGATGGTGCTGGCGCCCTCGACCGCCTCGCCGGCCCTTATGTCGACGTAGAGGGCGCGCATGATCCCCCACAGGTCCACGCCAGCGTGCTCCCTGAAGCGCTCGTCCTCCTTGGCTACCACGGCGTCTAGCAACTGCGGCGGCATCTCCGAGAGCGAGGCCGTCTTGCGGTTCTGCCCCTGGAAGACCGTCCCGATCACACGCCGCGAATCCTCATTGCCGCCGAGCGGGGCCGAGTATATGTAAGTGGGATGGGTCTCGAAGGTCCGCGGCTCGTCAAGCCTCTGTACGCCCTTGATTAGCCCCAGATACCCGCCCGCCACGAACGCCACGCCCGCGACCAGTACGCAAAGAGAGAGGACGCCAAGAACGCGCAGTACCTTCGAGGCCAACCCTCCCCGGGGAGCTGCCCTTTTTCTGCGGTGCTCGGGTAGACGTACCGGTCGGCGAGCCCCCTTGCTCCCGCCGGTTTTGCCCTGGGTGCGCGCCATCGAGGCGCTATACTACACTACGGCGAGGCGGGTTACATTCGTATTGCGAGAAGGTTGCGATCTGTTAATGAGTGTTGATTCGGGGCACTGGTCCATCTACAAGAATGCGGTTGACGTGATCCCACACGAGGAGCTCGAGCGACGTCTCGCGGGTAGTGAGACGTTGCGGGTAAAGCTGGGGATAGACCCTACGGCCCCGGACATTCATCTGGGCTTCGCGGTCGTACTAAAAGAGCTGCGGGCTTTCCAGGATCTCGGGCATACCGCCGTGCTCGTGATAGGGGATTACACGGCGCGCGTGGGCGACCCTTCAGGGCGTTCGAAGGAGCGTCCGATCCTCTCTACCGAACAGATAGAGGAGAATACGCGGACCTACCTCGAGCAGGCCTACATCATCCTCGACCCCGGCAGGACGGAGGTGCGGCGTAACTCGGAGTGGCTCGCGCCGCTTACGATGGCCGACCTGATACGTCTGACCCGGGCGACGACCGTCGCCCGTATCTTGGAGCGCGACGACTTCGCCAGGCGCTACGCTGCGAGGGCCCCCATCACGTTGACGGAGCTACTCTATCCCTTGATGCAGGCCTACGACTCGGTGGCTATAGACGCAGACGTCGAGCTCGGCGGCACAGACCAGCTATACAACCTGCTCATGGGTCGCCAGGTCATGGAGTACTACGGTATGGAGCCCCAGTGCGTCGTCACGACCCCGCTCCTCGTCGGCACCGATGGCTCCACAAAGATGAGCAAGTCAGTCGGCAACTATATAGGCGTCACCGACCCTCCGGGCGAGATGTTCGGGAAGGCCATGAGCATCCCCGACCACCTGATGCCCGACTACTACTCGCTCCTGCTCGACAGGCCATTGCCTGAGGGCGAGCCCGTCGCCAACAAACGCGAGCTCGCCCGCTCACTCGTGCGAACGTTCCACGGGGAGTCCGCGGTCGCCGACGCCGAGAAGAAGTTCGACGCGGTCGTGCGACGTGAGGTTCCAGAAGACGCGCCGGTTGTCGAGTTGCCTGATGTGGAGGAGATCTGGATAGTCGACCTCATCACCCTCGCCGGCTTCGCGGCCACCAACGGCGAGGCCCGCCGCTTTCTAAAGGGTGGGGCCGTGCGTGTCGGCGGCCGGATCGTGCGCGACGAGAGGGAGGCGCTGAAAACGCGGGAGCTCGGGGGACTGGTGCTCCAGGTCGGCAAGCGCCGCTACGCGCGGCTGGTCTCCAAAAACACCTAAGAAGAGGTTTGACACATCGGCGGGCGGTGCTATACTTCTCTGGCTGATGACGGAAAACGACTTGAAAATCGAGAGCGGCAAATAGGGTAGGATTCCCGGCAGATTGGGAGCGCTTATCTGGCCCGCCGAAAGGTGGGCGTTTTAGTCGCCATCGGAAGAAGTCACCGTCGGCTCCGCCGAGAGGCAGGGGCTTGAGGCCTTGAAAACTGGATAGCAGTAAAAGATTGGGTAGAGAACCCGTCTAACCGCCGAGACTGACTCTTTGCGGTCCTAGAGTGTAACTAGGGACCGCCGAGCGGGTAGTGCCCGCACCAACCATTACTCAAAGGCGCTTCGGCGCCGGAGCAGTATAGTTCGGAGAGTTTGATCTTGGCTCAGGACGAACGCTGACGGTGTGCTTTAGGCATGCAAGTCGAACGAGAAAGCCCTTCGGGGTGAGTAAAGTGGCGAACGGGTGAGTAACACGTGGGCAACCTGCCCCTTGCAGGGGGACAACCGGAGGAAACTCCGGCTAATACCCCGTAAGTTCTCAGGGTCGCATGGCCTTGGGAGGAAAGGTAGCTTCGGCTATCCGGCGAGGGATGGGCCCGCGGTGCATTAGCTAGTTGGTGGGGTAACGGCCCACCAAGGCGACGATGCGTAGCTGGTCTGAGAGGATGATCAGCCACACTGGGACTGAGACACGGCCCAGACTCCTACGGGAGGCAGCAGCCAGGAATCTTGGGCAATGGGCGAAAGCCTGACCCAGCAACACCGTGTGGGTGATGAAGGCCTTCGGGTCGTAAAGCCCTGTTGATAGGGACGAAGGGCGAAGGGTTAATAGCCCCTAGCTTGACGGTACCTTTCGAGGAAGCCCCGGCTAACTACGTGCCAGCAGCCGCGGTAATACGTAGGGGGCGAGCGTTGTCCGGAATTATTGGGCGTAAAGAGCGTGTAGGCGGTTCGGTAAGTCTGTCGTGAAATCCTGGGGCTCAACCTCGGGCGTGCGATGGATACTGCCGGGCTAGAGGGTGGTAGAGGCGAGTGGAATTCCCGGTGTAGCGGTGAAATGCGCAGATATCGGGAGGAACACCAGTAGCGAAGGCGGCTCGCTGGGCCACACCTGACGCTGAGACGCGAAAGCTAGGGGAGCGAACAGGATTAGATACCCTGGTAGTCCTAGCCGTAAACGATGGACACTAGGTGTGGGGGGAGTCGAATCCCTCTGTGCCGCAGCTAACGCGTTAAGTGTCCCGCCTGGGGAGTACGGCCGCAAGGCTAAAACTCAAAAGAATTGACGGGGGCCCGCACAAGCAGCGGAGCATGTTCTTTAATTCGATGCAACGCGAAGAACCTTACCTGGACTTGACATGGTGCTGCAAGCGCACGGAAACGTGTGACCTTCGAGGGTGCACCACAGATGCTGCATGGCTGTCGTCAGCTCGTGTCGTGAGATGTTGGGTTAAGTCCCGCAACGAGCGCAACCCCTATGGCGTGTTGCCATCATTAAGTTGGGGACTCACGCCAGACTGCCGGTGACAAACCGGAGGAAGGTGGGGATGAGGTCAAGTCATCATGGCTCTTACGTCCAGGGCTAGAAACGTGCTACAATGGCTGATACAAAGGGTTGCAAGACCGCAAGGTGGAGCGAATCTCATCAAAGTCAGTCTAAGTTCGGATCGCAGTCTGCAACTCGACTGCGTGAAGGCGGAGTTGCTAGTAATCGCGGATCAGCATGCCGCGGTGAATACGTTCCCGGGCCTTGTACACACCGCCCGTCACACCACGAAAGTCGGCAATACCCGAAGCAGGCGCAGCCAACCCCTTGTGGGAAGCGGTCTGCGAAGGTAGGGCTGGCGATTGGGGTGAAGTCGTAACAAGGTAGCCGTACCTGAAGGTGCGGCTGGATCACCTCCTTTCTAGGGAGTAGGTTAGGCTGGCAACAGCCGACCGACCGAGGTCCACATTTACTTGGTGGCTCGAGCTTTAGCTCGCCGCCGTGGATTCTCGCTCTAGGATATTTCGACCAGTCTCATAAAAGGCGGTGGGTTTCCTATCTACTTCGAGTAACTGCTATCCAGTTTTCAGGGCCTTGGGCTCTGGAGCAGCATCTACGCCCGCGAGAGCGCGGCGTCTGGACTTTGAAAACTGCATAGCGCGATCCAATGTACCATCAAGATATTAAGGGCGTATGGCGGATGCCTTGGCACCGGAAGCCGATGAAGGACGTGGCAAGCTGCGATAAGCCGTGTGGAGCCGCAAGCGGGCTTTGAAGCACGGATCTCCGAATGGGGAAACCCGGCACGGGTAATGCCGTGTCACCCCCGTCTGAACACATAGGGCGGGAGGAGGGAACCCGGGGAAATGACACATCTGAGTACCCGGAGGAAAATAGAGAAAGTCTCGATTCCCTGAGTAGTGGCGAGCGAAAGGGGAGATAGCCCAAACCGGATGCGTGAAAGCCTGCGGGCGTTGCGTATTCGGGGTTGTAGGACCAACCTGGTCGTCCCGCAGGGCGGCCGTGGAGTTACAAAACGCGCGGGTAGCCGAACGGTCTGGAAAGTCCGTCCGTAGAGGGTTAGAGTCCCGTAGGCGAAACTCGTGCGACTCTTGTGTTGGCACCTGAGTAGATCCGGACACGTGAAACCCGGATCGAACCCGCGGGGACCACCCCGCAAGGCTAAATACTAACGGTGACCGATAGCGAACCAGTACCGTGAGGGAAAGGTGAAAAGTACCCCACAAGGGGAGTGAAATAGTACCTGAAACCATACGCTTACAAGCGGTCGGAGCAGTAGTTTTACTATTGTGACGGCGTACTTTTTGCATAACGGGCCAGCGAGTTGCTGGTGTCTGGCGAGGTTAAGCATAAGCGAGCCGAAGCGAAAGCGAGTCTGAATAGGGCGATTTCAGTCAGATGCCGCAGACCCGAAACCGGGTGAGCTATCCATGGCCAGGCTGAAGCGGGGGTAAGACCTCGTGGAGGGCCGAACCGACCTGGGTTGAAAACCGGGCGGATGAGCTGTGGATAGGAGTGAAAGGCTAATCAAACCCGGCGATATCTGGTTCTCCCCGAAATATATTTAGGTATAGCCTGGCGCGTTTCGTCGCGGGTGTAGAGCACTGTTTGGACGCGGGGCCCTACAAGGTTACCAACTTCAGACAAACTCCGAAGACCGTAGACGTTAGAGCGCCGGAGTCAGGGAGTGGGGGATAAACTTCATTTCCGAAAGGGAAACAACCCAGACCGTCGGCTAAGGTCCCTAAATAGCGGCTAAGTGGTTTAAAGGATGTGGCGCTGCACAGACAACCAGGATGTTGGCTTAGAAGCAGCCATCATTTAAAGAGTGCGTAATAGCTCACTGGTCAAGTGGTGTTGCGCCGAAAATTCTCGGGCCTGAAAGTCGTTTACCGAAGCCACGGACTGCAAGGGCGGTTCACGAACCGTCCTACAGTGGTAGGGGAGCATCCTGTAACGAGCGAAGCGGCGGCGTAAGCCCTGGCCTTAGGGCCTTAAGCCGTGGACGGATCAGGAGAGAGAATGCTGGCATGAGTAACGAGAGACAGGCGAGAAACCTGTCCGCCGAAAGCCCAAGGGTTCCTGGGTAAAGCTAATCTTCCCAGGGTCAGTCGGGACCTAAGCCGAGGACGAAAGTCGTAGGCGATGGACAGCAGGTTGATATTCCTGCACCACGAACGTAGCGTTCGAGCGATGGAGGGACGGAGAAGGGTAAGCCAACCGTGGCGCTGGTAGACCACGGGCTTGCTCGTAGGCCGGGGACCAGGAAAATCCGGGCCCCGCTAAAGGCTGAGGAGTGAGCCGAGCCCTTTTTGGGCGTAGTGGCCTAACCCATGCTTCCAGGAAAAGCTTCTAAGCGAGTTGCGTGCGTGCCCGTACCAAAACCGACACAGGTGGGCGAGTGGAGAACACTAAGGCGATCGAGCGAACTATGGTTAAGGAACTCGGCAAATTGTCCCCGTAACTTCGGGAGAAGGGGAGCTCTGGACGGTGTAGGGCCTTGCGCCCCAAGCTGTTCGGAGCCGCAGAGAATAGGCCCAGGCGACTGTTTACCAAAAACACAGGTCTCTGCTAAGTCGAAAAGACGATGTATAGGGGCTGACGCCTGCCCAATGCCAGAACGTTAAGGAAGCCGGTTAGCCTTCGGGCGAAGCTGGCGACTGAAGCGCTGGTCAATGGCGGCCGTAACTATAACGGTCCTAAGGTAGCGAAATTCCTTGTCGGGTAAGTTCCGACCTGCACGAAAGGCGTAACGATCTGGGCGCTGTCTCGACCATAGGCTCGGTGAAATTGTAGTCTCGGTGAAGATGCCGAGTACCCGCGGAAAGACGGAAAGACCCCGTGAACCTTTACTATACCCTGGCATTGGATGCTGACTCACCTTGTGCAGGATAGGAGGGAGGCTATGAAACCGGGACGCCAGTCTCGGTGGAGCCGTCCTTGAGATACCTCCCTCGGTGTGTTGGTGTTCTAACCCTACGCCGTAATCCGGGTGGGGAACAGTGTCAGGCGGGTAGTTTGACTGGGGCGGTCGCCTCCCAAACAGTAACGGAGGCGCCCAAAGGTTCCCTCAGCACGGTCGGAAATCGTGCGCAGAGTGTAAACGCACAAGGGAGCTTGACTGCGAGACGGACACGTCGAGCAGGGACGAAAGTCGGGGTTAGTGATCCGGCGGTAACGAGTGGAAGTGCCGTCGCTCAACGGATAAAAGGTACTCCGGGGATAACAGGCTTATAGCCGCCAAGAGTTCACATCGACGCGGCTGTTTGGCACCTCGATGTCGGCTCGTCGCATCCTGGGGCCGGAGTAGGTCCCAAGGGTTGGGCTGTTCGCCCATTAAAGCGGTACGCGAGCTGGGTTCAGAACGTCGTGAGACAGTTCGGTCCCTATCTTCCGTGGGCGTTGGAGATTTGAGAGGAGCGACTCCTAGTACGAGAGGACCGGAGTGGACGTACCCCTGGTGTACCGGTTGTCCTGCCAAGGGCACCGCCGGGTAGCTATGTACGGTAGGGATAACCGCTGAAAGCATCTAAGCGGGAAGCTCGCCTCGAGATAAGATCTCCCACCTCCTTAGAGAGGGTAAGACTCCTGGTAGACCACCAGGTTGATAGGCCACAGGTGTAAGTGCAGCGATGTATGTAGCCGAGTGGTACTAATAAGTCGAGGGCTTGATGGTTTTTACGGTTCGCGCTATGCGGTTTTCAAAGCTCAGACGTCCGTTATCGGGAGCGACAACAGAATACTTGCCGCTTTTTTGAAAGGGTGACGATGGCGGCGGGGATACACCTCTTCCCATTCCGAACAGAGAAGTTAAGCCCGCCAGCGCCGATGGTACTGCGGGGTAGACTCCGTGGGAGAGTAGGTCGTCGCCCATTTTTTATGCTCGGCGCTTCGCGCCTTGTCAGGAGTTCGGGTCGAATGTTCGCGGTGCGCTCCTCGCGGTAGGTTGAGACCTTCGTTGGGTGCTTTAGATGTAAACTGCGGGGATGCGAATCTCCTATTCCGAACTGTCCCTGTCCGATGCCCGGTGGGAGGCTGTGCCTATCGCCGTGCCCCTGGCGGGGGAAGCAAAGCAGATACGGCGGGCCTGGAGACGCGTTCGTGTCCCCGGCCATTGGCAACTGGAGGATGCGCTTGGTGATTATGAGGGTTACGTCCTGTACAGGGCGAGGTTCGAGGCGGTGCCTGCCGGCGACGGCGAGTTCGTCTGGTTGCGGTTTGGGGGGGTGTATTACTCGGCGCGGGTGTGGCTGAATGGGGAGTATCTGGGGGCGCATGAGGGTTACTTTTCCCACTTCGAGTTCGATTGCACGGAGAGCCTGGTCGAGGGCGCGAACGAGTTGCTCGTCGAGGTCTATAGTCCGGAGGAGCGGGAAGAGAACACCAGGGAGACGATAGGCGGGGTTTGGGCCCGGTGGGACGGCATGGACCCTGGCATAAATCCTGGTGGGATCTTCCGCGACGTCACGCTCGTCCGTAGGGGGGAGGTGCGCGTTCTCGCGGTGGGTGTGGATGTGGGGCCCTCTGGCGACGGGCGGGTCACGCTCGACCTGTACGCGAGAAGAGGGTCGCAGGTGGAGATCTCGGGCAGCGTTCATCCCATGGACTTCGAGGCACCGGGGGCGGAGTTCCGGCATACGGCGCGGGTCGAGCCCGGCGAGAACAGGGTGGGGACGAAGTTTACGTTGCGAGAGCCCCGGCTGTGGTGGACGTGGGACAGGGGAGAGCAACACCTCTACGAGCTCGTTCTGAGGTGCGCCGGGGCCGAGGAGCGGGTGCGGTTCGGGGTGCGGTCCGTAGAGTTGCGTGATTGGCAGGTGTACCTCAACGGCGAGCGCGTGTTTATGCGCGGGATCAACTACCTCCCCACCGACGCTTACCCGGCTAGGACTACCGGGGAGCGGCTGCGGGCCGACGCTGCCCTGGTCAGGGATGGCAATATGAACGCTGTGAGGGTGCACGCCCACGTCGCCGAGGAGGCTTTCTACGAGGCGTGTGACCGGCTTGGGCTTCTCGTCTTCCAGGACTTCCCGTTACAGTGGTCGCACCGGCGCACCGTCCTTGGGCCTGCGGTCGCCCAGGCGAAGGAGATGGCGCGAGACCTGCGCAACCATCCTTCGGTGGGGGTGTATCTGGCCCACGACGAACCCTTCTACGTCGTCCCGCCCGAGAAATGGAGCGTATTCACCCTGGCACGCACGGCGGCCGAGGTTCTCTCCCCGCGCTGGGTGCTCTGGCAGAGGAGGGTTCTCGGCCCGGCGGTCGTTGGGGCTATCCACGAGGTCGATGATTCGCGGCCCGTCATAGAGGCGGCGGGGCACCCCTTTACGACCAACCACCTCTACTTCGGCTGGTACTACGGGAGATTCAGAGACCTCGAACGCCTGGTGGGCCTGATCCCGGGCTTCTCGCGCCTGCCTACCGAGTATGGGGCGCAGGCGTTGCCCGACCCCGCGAGCCTGGAGGAGATCTGGCCCGATGGCCTGGCCCCGGACTGGCAGACGCTCTCCGAAGACTACCGGTTGCAGGTCGCGCGAATGGAACGCTACGTTCCCTGGAAGGGCGACCGCCTGGCGTACGTCAGGGCCACCCAGGCGTATCAGGCAGAGGTCCTGAAGCACGCGACGGAGCTGTTCCGGCGGCGCAAGTATCGGCCGACCGGCGGAACGTTCGCGTTCATGCTCAACGATCCCGCACCGGCCATCTCGTGGTCGGTGATCGACTGGAGGCGCAGGCCCAAAGCGGCCTACGGGGTTCTTTCAGCCGCGATGAGCCCCATTCTCGTCTGCGCCGAGTATCCCGACGAGCACTACGCCGCTGGTACGACGGTGTCGCTACCGTTGTACGCCATCAACGACCTCGGACGGGATCTCGGCCCGCTGCGATGGACCTGGGAGATCTCTGTCGAAGGCGAGAGCGTGGCCGCGGGTTCCGGGGAGACGAAGATCTTCGCCGATTCCGTGACGCGCCTTGGAGAAGCGAGGTTGCGGCTCGCGCGTGCAGGGCGCGCCACACTCTATCTGAGGCTCTCTGGGGACGGTGTGGACGAAGCCAACGCCTACGAGTTCGCCGTCACGGGCCGCGTTCGTCCAGGGCCATAAGCTCTGGCACGGTTGCGAAACGGTAGCCGTCCGCTTTCAGGGACTCGATGATGTGGGGGACGGCGGCTATCGTCCTGGAGCGGTCCGCCTTGGGGTAGGCCTCGGTGTCCTGGCCGTCGTGCAACAGAGTCACGCCGCCGGGGCCGGCTCCGTGCAGGATGCGATGTTGGATAGTCTCCTGTGGTGGTTTGTTCCAGTCCCAGGCCATGACGGACCAGCCTATGCAGTGCATTCCGAGGTCCCCTGCGCCCGAGATCACCTGCGGACCGTACCAGCCGTGCGGGACGCGGAAGATGGAGGGAACGACGCCCGTTGCTTCGTGTATCGCTTCTTGCCCACGCTCGAGTTCCTCCTTGACCGTGCCTGGTCTGCTCCAGGTCAGGTGCGGGTGGGTGAAGGTGTGGTTGCCGACGGCGTGTTCGGAGGCGACCTCGGCCGCCAGGTTGGGCTCGCGCACGACGTTGTTTCCGACCATGAAAAAGGTGGCCTGTACTTGCTCACTCCGGAGGACTTCCATGAGCTCTGTGGTGTAAGGGTGGCAGGGTCCGTCGTCGAAGGTAAGCGCGACGACGCGCTCTTCCGTTCTCGCGTGCCAGAACACGGGTCCGTAGATCCAGGACCGCGGCGTGAGCCATTCGTAGACTATCAGTCCCGAGGCAGCAGCCCCGACCCCGGCGCTCGCCAGCGTGGTTGCGGAGATCACCGGTCGGCCTGTGGCGGTGCGGACCCCGGCGACGGCGAGACCGCCGGCGGCGAGGCCGGCGACCGCGGGCCAGGCCCTCGCGCGAGGGTGCCTCACGGCATGCGCTCCAGCAGGAGTTCGGCGGCGGTGCGGGCCGAATGGGGACGGTGGGCCGCGCGGGCGGAGGCCCGCATGCGCTGGCGGTGGTTCTGGCTGGTAAGGATCTTCATAGTCTCCCCCAGGATATCTTCCGTACGGTCCACCATCACCCCCGCGCCGTAACGCACCATTGCGGCCGCGTTATCCTCCTCCTGCCCGGGAATGGGATTGAACAGCACCTGGGGCAGGCCCGTGGCAAGGGACTCCGTGCAGCTCATGCCGCCGGGTTTGGTAACGAGCACGTGCGAGGCCGACATCAGGTCCCTCACGCGGTCTGTGAACGAGAGGAACGTCGCGGAGCGTCCGCGGGCCGCGGCGATGCTCTTCAGGCGCTCGCAGTTTCTCGCGTTCGAGCCGCAGAGGACCACGAGGTGCATGGCCGCGCTCGCCTCAAGGAGGGACGTAACGACGCTCTCCAGGTGGCCGCCGCCGAGGCCCCCGCCCATCACTATCACGACGGGAAGGTCGTCATCCCCGTCCTCCGGAAACTCGAGGACGTCCCTGCGCACCCCGGGTACGTCCGCGGGTTCTTCGAAGGCGGGGTCTATTGGGATACCCGTCGGATGGATGCGCCCTTCGGGAACCCCGATCCTCGCCACCGACTCGGCCGCGTCGTCGTCGGCAACGATGTACAGATCCAGGTTGCCCGGGACCCCGAGGGGATGGGGGACGTAGTCGGTAAGTACGACGGCGGTGAAGGCGTCGGGGTTTTGATCCTTGTACCTTCCGAGGGCCGAGGCGCCGTAGAAGTGCGGTGCGACCAGGGCCGTCGCGCCGGTACTTTCGATCAGGCGGTCGAGGGTCTTCATCGCCAATCCCTCGCGACGCTGGTGCCGCGGCTCATGTGGGACGGCCTCCACTGGCCCAGCCCCCTGCCTGACGACCCACAGCTCCGAGAGCTGCTGCAGCCTCTCGTAGAGCTCGGAGGCGCGGCTGGGCGCGGCTTGTTGGGTGGCCCGGGTCTCCGACATCCGGTAGAGCTTGCCGTACAAGTCGGGCATCAGCTTCAAGGATTCCAGGTACGTGCGGCGCAGAAGGTCCTCTACCGCTGGTGAGACCTCGTGCGGGAAGTCCACGATCGAGCACGTGCGGTCCGGGTCGCACGCCGCTACGCCGAGGACTAGCGCCGCGCTCGCCCGCATGTGCCCGCTGCCTATGGCGCTTGAGAGCACGAGGATGTCGGCCTTTTGAGTTGATGTAGTCATGAGTGGGATTATAGGGGGGTCGGCTGGTCAGAGTCCAGGGAGCATGCGGCGGCTACCTGAGCCAGAGACGAATAAGCTTGTGCTCCTCTACACGCGCCCGATGCCAAACTTGACGGTCTCGGACTCTCCAGCGCCGATGTCGCCGAGTCCGTACCCGACACGCATGACGTAGTTACCCCCATCGGGGGCGGGCGTCTCGGTTGATACGGCGTTGCATCCCTTACGGGTACCAGGAGGGTCGACCCAGTCGAATCGGTCCTCGACGTCCAGGACGTGAGGCGTCCCGAAGGTAAGTGCGGTCATCTTCGCGCCGACCGCGGGGGAGCCCTGAGAAGCGTCGATGCCGTTGTAGTCATCCCACAGCAACGCGGTATCGTTGGTGCGTGCCCCCGCGTCTGCTGAGCTGCTACCGACATCGTAATTGCCGCTGCGCGACAACGCCACACTGGTGATCTTGGCGTTGGACCTGTTTTTTAGTGTCATGGTGACGGTTATATCCTTCTCGACAGCATCGGGCCGATTCCACACCTGCTCGAGCCGGAACTTTCCATCCGTCGTGTTCCTGATCACCGTAAGCGGAAACGCCCCGGGGTTGGGTTGCACGATCGTCGGGGGCCAAAACCCGCCTCGACCCCGCCGGTGTCGTGGCCGTGGACAACGTCGCCCGCCGCGCTAGAGAAGCTGCAAACCGCGTAACCCTCTTGACCGTTGAATACCGCTTCGGCACCCGCCGGCGACTCGAAGCACGAAAGGTTTCCGTGTTCTGAGACCCCTACTCTCAGGAGGTTCACGCCCGTGCCAGAGGCGAAGGAAGCCCTGGGCGTGAGGCTCTGGATCGACACCCAGAATCCCCCTCTGTCTGGCTGGTATCACGCGCGGCGGCTTCGGGCACCGCAAAGAAGACGATTATCACCGCCGCGACCGCGATAACCCCCAGCACCAGTGCGCCTAGCACCAGACGCCTGTCGTTGATGAACTCGCTCATGCCTGAATCTCCTCGCCAAAGGTGTATTTGCCTGTGCTCGACCCTCTTAGGAGCATCTGTTGGTCTCTATGGCCTCACCCGCTTTCCCGCCGATCGCCTTATAGGTGATGGCCAGAGGCCATCGTCAATTAGCACCTCAAGCATTCATTCTGGCGAGTAGCGATGAATCCGCGATGAATTCGAGGCTCTAGCGGTTCAGAACGAAGTAGACTTCGGTCGGGCCAAAGTCCACCGTGTGGGTCGTGGGGTTTCGCTGGCCACTTGGAGATCGACGCTCTTGAGTGTATGGTAGCGGTAGCAATCGAGAACATGCCATAGTAGATCCGGGAGGCATCTTGGCCAACGGCGCGCTGGATCAGGACTTTATCGACAGCCAGAAGCAGCGGCTCATCGACCTCAGGGACGAGCTCACGAGGTTGCGCGACGGGCTCGATGAGGAAGAACGGGACATAGAGGGCGGGGGGGAAGACTTCAGCGAGACAGATATCGGGGACATGAGCCAGTCCCTCTTCGACCGCGAGATGGACGCTACCGTAGAGCAGCAGTTGGAAAGCCGCCTCGATGAGATCGAGAGGGCCCTCAAGAAGATAGAAGAGGGAACCTACGGCGTCTGCGAGGACACCGGAGAGGAGATCCCTAAAGGCAGGCTCGAAGCCGTCCCCGAGGCCGTGAGGACCGTCGAGGCCCAGCAGCGCTTCGAGAGGGAACGGCGCCCCCCGGTGTAGGAGCGGGTTTGCAACCTACAAAGAAGCCGAACCGCCCGCCGCAGGGACGACAGGCGTGGCGCCACGTTGGCGCCGAGGACCGGGTCGCACGGTCTCGGAAGACGCATCGGCATCCAACCGTCATGTAGGGGCGGTTCGCGAGCCGCCCAAGAACGAACCGTCCCTACGGCAGCGCCACGTAATCGCGCGGGAACGCGGGCGGTATAATCAGGCTATGGATCACCGTTCAGACGAGACGAGAGAGCCGATCTTCCGCAGCGATTTGGAAGGGCAGACGTACGAGCCTCTGAGGCCCGAGGGCGGGCTGTGGAGTGTAATCAAGCGCCTGCTGGCGCCGCTCGCCGCACTCGGGCTGCTGCTCGCGAAGTTCAAGGGCCTCGCGCTCGTGCTGCTCAAGGTCAAGTTCCTGGGCACGGCGCTGACCATGCTGGTGAGCATCGGTGCTTACGCCCTGCTCTTCCCGGTGTGGTTCGCCGTGGGGATTGTCGTCCTGATCTGGGTGCACGAGATGGGGCACGTCTTGCAGCTCAGACGCGAGGGCATCCCGGCCTCGGCCCCGATGTTCATCCCGTTCCTGGGTGCCTTCGTGGCGATGAAACAGATGCCGAAGGACGCTCTAGCCGAGGCGCGAGTCGGGCTCGCCGGCCCCGTTCTCGGCACGCTCGGGGGGCTCGCCACGCTCGGGCTGTACGCCGTCACGCGGGAGCCGCTCTTCCTCGGGCTCGCCTACTTCAACTTCATCATCAACCTCTTCAACCTGGCGCCGCTCCTGCCGCTGGACGGCGGCAGGACGGTAGGGGCTATGTCCCCTGTCTTCCAGGTGCTCGGCCTCGTCGTCATGGTGGCGCTCTTCTTCGTGGCCCCGATCATGGCGTTCATCGCGCTGCTCGGACTGCCCGAGCTCTGGAACCGTTGGAGGACGCGCAACACGCCGGAAGGCCGCGCCTACTACGACCTACCGTTGCGCAGCCGCGTCGCAGTCGGCGCCGTCTACGTCGGCCTGATCGTGGTCCTAGGCCTCCTGACAGGGGCGACGTTCGTGCCCGACCCGGAATCTCTGCTGTAACTTGCGTACGATCCTCTACACAGGCAAGGGCGGCGTCGGCAAGACGAGCGTGGCCGCGGCCTCGGCCCTTCAGGCGTCGCGAGCCGGAAAGAAAGTGCTCGTCATGAGCACCGACCCGGCGCACTCGCTAGCCGACGCCTTCGACACGGAGATTGGGCCAGACCCGAAGGAGATGGCTTCGGGGTTGTGGGCGCAGGAGATGGACCACACGTCCATGATCGAGGAGAGTTGGTCGGAGATACAGGGATACATGACCACCCTGTTCGAGTGGCAGGGCACGGACACACTCGCCGCCGAGGAGCTGGCGATGCTGCCCGGGATGGACGAGCTCTTCGGGCTCCTGATGGTGAGGCGGCACAACCAGGAGAGCCTATACGACGCGCTTATCCTCGACGCCGCGCCGACGGGCGAGACACTGAAGCTCCTGAGCCTCCCCGACCACATGAGCTGGTACATAGAGAAGATCTTCCCCCTGCAACGGCGCGCCGCGAAGCTGGTAAGGCCCTTCGCGAGCAGGGCGAAATCCCTGCCTCCCTTGCCGCAGGACAGCGTCTTCGCCGCGGGACAGAGGTTCTACGAGGCCATAGCAAGCGTGGAAGAGATCCTGACCAACCGCGAAAACGCCTCCGTGCGCCTGGTCCTGAATGCCGAGAAGATGGTAATCGCCGAAGCCCGCCGCGCCTACACGTACCTGAACCTCTACGACTACGGCGTGGACGCCGTCGTGGTGAACCGGCTGTTGCCTGACTCCGTCAGAGACCCTTACTTCGCGCGCTGGCGTGAGGCGCAGGCGAGGCACATGAAGACCATCGGGGAGTCTTTCGCCCCCATCCCGATCCTGACCGCCCGGCTCTTCGACCGCGAGATGTTCGGCCTGGAGGCCCTCGGCGCACTCGCCGAAGATGTCTTCGAGAGCGCGGAGCCGCTGGACGTGCTGTTCATGGGTGCTTCGCACGACATACTAAAGAACGGCGAGGGATACGACGTCGTCTTCCAATTACCGCTGGCCGAGAAGCGGAGCGTGGACCTCTCCAAGAAGGGGGCCGAGTTGCTGGTCAAGGTGGGCACCTACCGGCGTAACATACTTCTCCCCGACGCCCTGGCGCGTCTCTCGGCAGCGGGCGCGAGCTTCGAAGACGGTGCCCTGAAAGTGAGGTTGAGGGATGCCTGAGGAGAGGCAACGCAAAGGCTCGCTGCTTGGCGTGATCGCCTACGTTCTGGTACCCGGCGAGCGGCGCGCGCGGGCCGCGCGACACTTCAGGAAAGCCGGATTCGAGACGTTGAGGGGTTTAGGGGAGCTGGTAAGGCCGGAGAGGCCCCCCGATTCCTCCAGCCCCGCAAGCAGGGAACGCATAGAGATAGAGTAATGGGACGCCTGAGACGCTGGACGAACGGCCGGGAGGGAGGGGCGAGAAACCGGGCGATCCAGAAGGTCGGCGAGTTCGCCCGCAGTGAGTTCACCCTGGCCTTCCCCGCGGCCAAAAGGGCCGCGAGCCACGCCGCGCAGGCCTTCTTCAAGAAGTTCTCCGAGGAGTACACCAAAGAACGCAAAAAGAAGCCCTGAGAGCGTCCCGATCTCAACAACTGAAGCCTGTAGCCTGAAACCTGAAGCCTGGAACAGTTTGGCGCAAAGGGTCGCCGGTAGTAAGATATCCCTTACGAATTCTAGTAGATACCCACGGGAGAATAGCATGGCGCACAACGGACACTCAACGGGGACCTTCAGGGTCAAGAGCGGGATGGCCCAGATGCTCAAGGGCGGCGTCATCATGGACGTGGTCGACGCGGAGCAGGCGAGGGTCGCCGAGGAGGCCGGGGCGGTCGCCGTCATGGCCCTGGAGCGGGTGCCTGCGGACATAAGGGCCGACGGCGGGGTCGCCAGAATGAGCGACCCCGAGAAGATCGTGGAGATACAGGAGTCCGTCAGCATCCCCGTGATGGCGAAGGCGCGCATCGGGCACTTCGTCGAGGCCCAGATCCTCGAGGCCCTCGAGGTCGACTACATAGACGAGTCCGAGGTCCTGACACCGGCCGACGAGAAGCACCACATAGACAAGGCCGTCTTCGAGGTGCCCTTCGTGTGCGGGGCCACGAACCTAGGGGAGGCGCTCAGGCGCATCGGCGAGGGCGCCGCCATGATCCGGTCCAAAGGCGAGGCCGGCACGGGCAACGTCGTCGAGGCCGTACGCCACATGCGCGCCATAATCGGTGGCATCCGGCGCCTCGGCGTCCTCGAACCGGAGGAGCTGATGACGGAGGCGAAGAACCTAGGCGCCCCCTACGAGCTGGTGCGGTGGGTGGCCGAGAACGGCCGCCTACCCGTAGTGCTTTTCACGGCCGGCGGCATAGCCACCCCGGCAGACGCCGCGCTGATGATGCAGCTCGGTGCCGACGGCGTCTTCGTGGGGAGCGGCATCTTCAAGAGCGGGGACCCGGCCTCTCGGGCCAGGGCCATCGTGAAGGCGTCGACCAACTTCAAGGACGCGAAGGCCGTCGCCGAGGCGAGCAGGGGCCTCGGCGAGGCGATGGTCGGCAAGGAGATGGGGGACCTCACAGAAGGAGAGCGGCTCGCGACCCGTGGCTGGTAGCGGCGAGACGAACGGGGCTCTGCGCGGGGAGGACGGTCCGAAGAGGATCGGGGTACTCGCGTTGCAGGGCGACTTCAGGGAGCACGCACAGATCCTGCGTGGCCTGGGGGTCGAGCCGGTCGAGGTCAGGGGCATCGAGGACCTCGAAGACCTGGCCGGGATCATCGTCCCTGGCGGGGAGTCCACCACGATAGGCAAGATGATGGTCTCCTCAGGCCTCCTCGACGGCATCAGGAGCTTTTTCTACAAGGGTGGTCCGGTCTGGGGGACGTGTGCGGGGATGGTCCTCGCGGCGTCTGCGACGACGGGGCCTCGGCAGCCCCTTCTCGGCCTGATGAACGCCCTCGTCGAGCGCAACGGGTTCGGCCGGCAGGTGCACTCCTTCGAGACGGACCTCGAGGTCGACGGCTTCGACGAGCCCTTTACGGGGGTCTTCATCCGGGCGCCTTTCTTCGAGGACGTTGGGCCCGGTGTAGAGGTTCTGTCCAGGATCGGGGACAGGGTCGTGGCGGCCAGGGGGGAGAACATACTGGTGACGGCGTTCCATCCCGAGCTTACGGACGACGTCAGGTTTCATGAGTACTTTTTGCGGGAGGTTTGTTCCATATGAGCGGACACAGTAAGTGGTCTACGATAAAGCGCAAGAAAGGCGCCGCCGACGCGAAGCGCGGGGCGCTCTTCGGCAAGCTGTCCAAGGCGATCTCGGTCGCCGCGCGCGAGGGCGGCGGGGACACCGAGATGAACCCAGCCCTCCACCTCGCGGTGCAGAAGGCCAAGGATGGCAATATGCCCAACGACAACATCCAGCGGGCCATAGATAAGGGTACCGGCGCCGGTTCCGACGCCGACACCTACGAGCGGATCACCTACGAGGGCTACGCCCCCGGCGGGGTAGCAGTTTTGGTGGACGTGCTGACGGACAACCGAAACAGGGCCGCCTCGGATGTACGCTACATTTTCTCCAAGAACGGCGGCAAGCTTGGCACGAGCGGTTCGGTCGCATACCTCTTCGAGCGCAAGGGCGTCATCCTGGTCCCCAAAAACTCTACGGACGAGGACGAGTTGATGGAGTTGGCCCTGGAGGCAGGGGCCGAGGACGTGGAGGAGCAGGAGAACGACTACAGGGTCGTGACGACAGCGGAGGACTTCACGGCCGTCAGGGTGGCGCTTGATGGGGCTGACATCGCATATGAGAACGCGGAGATCACCATGGTGCCCCAGAACAGCATCGACCTCGAAGCCGGGACGGCGAGGCAGACATTGCGTCTGATTGACGCACTGGAGGAGAACGACGACGTGCAAGAGGTCTACGCGAACTTCGACATCTCTGAGGAGGTCATGGCCGAAGTCGCGAGCTAGCCCGCGGTTTCCCACTGCCGATATCCGCTCATGAGTAACCCTACGCGGCGCTTTACCGGCTGGATTGAGGACTGCGCCCGGTACGCGCCCGCGCCACGGGGATACCGTAGACAGCGAACAATATGTACAATCGGGGGTAGGGATCGCGTGGTGTCGGAGGGAAGGTTTTGAGAGGAGAGGTAAGCAGACCGTACCCGGCGTCCTTGCTCGGGACGAGAATCACTCATTTGGGGGATACGCGGGTAGCATGCGTCGGCTACGATTGTACCCGGAAGGAAGGTGACACCAGTCGTGTACACTCAAGCCTACATCGTCGAATTTTTCCGCCGAGCAGAGTTCTACTAGGCTGCACGTAGTGGGGTCAGCCACGGCACAACCATCCGCCCCAAAGCGTTCGTTCGACAATCTGCCGCTCGAGCTGACGAGCTTCGTCGGGCGCGATAGGGAGGTAGCCGAGGTCAAGGGGCTGCTCGCGGACCGGCGGCTTCTCACCCTCTGCGGCCCCGGAGGCTCGGGAAAGACGAGGTTGGCGCTGGCGGTCGCCCAGGATGTCGTCGAAGTATTCGAGAGCGGGGTGTGGTGGGTGGAGCTGGCCCCGCTCTCCGACCCCAATCTCGTGGTGCGGGCGGTGGCGCAGACGCTGGGCGTGCCCGATGGGCTGGACGCATCGCCGACCGAGGCGCTCGTGGAGCATCTGAGACCGGCGAAGACACTCCTGATCCTGGACAACTGCGAGCACCTGGTGGAGGCGTGCGCCGATCTCGCGGATACCCTCCTGAGAACCTGCCCGAGGCTCGAGATCCTGGCGACCAGCAGGGAGCCGTTGCACATATCAGGCGAGTCTAGCTGGCAGGTGCCAAGCCTCTCCCTACCGGATCCCGACCACTTGCCCTCAGCCGGAGAGCTTGCGGGCTTCGAGGCGGTTCGCCTCTTCGTCGAGCGGGCGCAGTCTGTCGACGCGGGCTTCACTCTGACGGAGGGGAACGCCTCCGGGGTGGCGCGGCTCTGCCAGAAGCTGGACGGCATCCCGCTCGCCATAGAGCTCGCCGCCGCGAGGACGAGGGTGCTCTCGGTAGAGCAGATCCTGGAGAAGCTCGAGGACCCACTGGGGCTGCTGACCACGGGCGACCGCTCGGCCGCACCGCGCCAGAGGACGCTCAGGGCGACCCTCCAGTGGAGCTACGACCTCTTGAGCGAGGCCGAACGGGCTCTGTTCCGCCGGCTTGCGGTTTTCGTCGGCGGTTGGGACCTGGAGGCGGCCGAGGCGGTCGGGGCCGGGGCGGCGGTGGAGGCGGGGATGGTACTGGACCTCCTCTCGGCACTCGTGGACAAGTCGCTAGTCCTGGCAGAGGCGCAAGACGAGGGCGCCTTGCGCTACAGGATGCTCGAGCCCGTCAGGCAGTTCGGGCGCGAAAAATTGCACGAAAGCCAGGAAGAGCGGGAAGTCCACCGCCGGCACGCCGGACACTACCTGGCACTCGCCGAGACTGCCAATTCCGAGCTACTGGGGCCGGATCAGGGCCGCTTGCTACAGCGGCTCAGGAGCGAGTCGGGGAACCTGCGAGGTGCTCTCTCCTGGTCCCTGGAACCCTCCCAGGAAGAGTGGGCGCAGGAGTTGCGGCTGCGGATGGTGGCCGCACTGGGACGTTTCTGGGGCATGGAGAATTTCGAGGAAGGCAAGTGGTGGCTCCGAACGGCGCTGGAGAGGGACCCCGGAGGGTTCCCGGTTGCCAGGGCCAGGGCCCTTGGGGAGCTCGGCTTCATCCTAATCTTTCAGCAAGACTACGGGCCGGCGGTATCCGCACTTGACGAGGCCGTGGCTCTCTACAAGGAGCTCGGCGACGAATCGGGCGCCGCGTTCACGCTCGGCAACCTCGGATGGGCCGTGCTGCACGGGGATTACCGCGAGCGCGTGCCGGCCCTGGTCAGAGAGGGCGAGGCGTTGATCGCGGGAGACCTGGCCGGCCCCCCCAGGGCTTACCTGCTCATAATCCTGGCCTCAGCCACCGTCTGGCAGGATGATCTCGACCTGGCGACCTCTCGGATCAAAGCGGCCATCGCCTTGTGCCGCGAACTTGGCAGCCTGAGGGATCTCGGCATGGCTCTCTTCAACCTGGGCGGAATCGAGCTAAGCCGCGGAGACACCGCCCAGGCAGCGAGGGTGTTCGAAGAAGGCGCCAGGATCTCCGGCCAGCTGGGAGATATGCTGGGCGTTGTCTATTACGTCTGGATATTCGGGAACGTGAATGCCCGGTCGGGGAGGCCCGTCCGGGCCGCGAGGCTGTGGGGAGCCGCCGAGGCGCTCAGGGAGCAGATGGGTATGTCCCTCTCCCGATACGACCTCGCCCAATCCGGCTACGAGCAGGATCTGGCCGCCGTGCGCTCCGCACTGGACGAAACTTCCTTCGACACCGCCTGGGCCGAAGGAAGGGCCATGTCCCCCGAGCAGGCTATAGAGTACGCGCTGGAAGAACCGATGACGCCCGACCAGGAGCATCCGGCTGACATGGTCTCGCCCGCCCGCCTTTCCGAAGAGCGCCAGAAGGAAGATACCCCTGGCGACCTTCGAAACAACTTGCCCGTGGCGCGCAGCGGCTTCGTCGGGAGGGAGCGCGAGATGGCCGAGGTCGCACGCACACTCTCAATGACCAGGCTTCTGACGCTCACGGGAGCCGGCGGCTGCGGCAAGACCCGCCTCGCCCTCGAGGTGGCACGGCACATCGTCGGTGCGCGTCCCGGTGACTACCTCGACGGTGTCTGGCTCGTGGAGCTCGCCTCGCTATCTGACGGAGAGTTGGTCTCAGGGGCGGTGGCTGCGGCCCTGGGCGTACGCGAGCAGCCGGGTCTTTCGTTCACCGAGGTGCTCGTGGACGCCCTGCGCTCCAGGCGGGTGCTGATAATTCTGGACAACTGCGAGCACCTGATCGGGGCCTGCGCCGCCCTCGTGGACACACTCCTGGGTAGCTGCGAGGACCTGCGCGTCATGGCCACCAGCAGGGAGGCGCTAGGGGTTGAGGGCGAGGTCAACTGGATCGTGCCCTCCCTCACGGTACCCGATGCAAGGGATCTTCCCGATCCCGAGAACCTTGGCCGGTACGAGGCGGTGCAATTGTTCGTGGAGAGGGCCCGGTCCAGACAGCCCGGGTTCGAGCTTACACCGGAGATCGCTCCTGCGGTGGTGGACATCTGCCTGAAGCTGGACGGCATCCCGCTGGCCATCGAGCTCGCGACGGCCAGGATGGGGGCCCTGACGGTGGAGCAGATCGCGGGGAGGCTGGACGATTCTTTGGGCTTCCTCACGACGGGGGACCGGACGAGGGCTCCCCGTCAGCGAACGCTCAGGGCGGCGCTTGAGTGGGGTTACGAGCTCTTGAGCGAAGCGGAGCAGGAGTTGTTCGGGAAGCTCTCGGTATTCGCGGGGGGCTGGACGCTGGAGGCGGCAGAGACTGTCGGCGCCGCGGAAGATGTCCACGCCGGGGAGGTTCTGGACCTGCTCTCCAGGCTGGCGAATAAATCGTTCGTGCTCGCCGAAACGGAGACGGCGGGGATCGCGTCCCGCTACAGGATGCTCGAGCCGGTCCGGAGGTACGCCCTCGAGCTGCTCGACGAAAGCCCAGGGTCGCGCGAGGTGCGAGCTCGGCACGCGGCCTCCTTCACGTCGCTGGCGAAGCAGGCCCATACGGAGCTGAGGGGCTCCCGTCAGGTAGAGTGGATGCAACGCCTCGATCGGGAGAACGGCAACCTCAGGGCCGCCATGGCGTGGGCGCTCTCCTCGGGCGACTTCGAGACCGCCGCGTCGCTGGGTTGGGCGCTGTGGCCGTACTGGTTCTACAGGGGCAACCACCGTGAGGGACGCCATCTGATGGAGAGAGTGCTCGATGGCGCGGTGGGGCTGCCGCCGGAGCTTCGGAGGCGGGCTACCGTGGCCGTCGCGGTCATGGCCTACGGGCAGGGGGACAACGAGGGGGTCGTGGAGCACATGACCTCGCTCCTCGAGTTGTCGCGCCAGGTAGGGGGAGACGCGTACGCGGAGGCCTATGCCAGGGCCGGACTCGGGCTCGTCGCCATGAACAGGGGCGACCTCATGCGGGCCGCGGCCCGGCTGGAGGAGGCGTTGCCGCTCTTCCTCGAGTCGGGCGAATTGTGGACGGCGTCGCAGACCCACACCTGGCTGGGGACCGTACTACTGCTCCAGGGAGACCCCGAGCGGGCCGTCGCGAGGTTCGAAGATGGGCTGGCGTTGGCCCGATGGATAGGCGACAGGGCGGCGATCTACAACGCGCTGTACACTCTGGCCCAGATGGCGCTGGTCAGGGGCGAGCATGACCTGGCAACCAGCAGCTTCAGGGAGGGCATGGGCCTCTCCGAGGAGATGGGCGACATGGCCAACGTGGCGTACTGTCTCGAAGGGTTGGCCACAGTGGCCGGCGCACGGGGCGAGGCGGAGGTCTCGGCGCGCCTGTTCGGTGCGGCCAAGGGTTTGCTCGAGGTCATCGGCGTCCCCGTCTGGACCTTCTACACACCCGACCGCTCGCTCTACGAGCGCACCATGAACGACCTGCGCGAGAGGATGGGCGCAGTGGCCTTCGAGGCAGCATTCTCCGAAGGGCGGGTCATGTCCCCCGAGCGGGCCATCGAGTACACCCTGGACGAAGCGGTGCCGGATCAAGTGCCGGACCAGCCCGCGGCCGCGCCCGCCCGGCCCGCGACGATCGCTCCGCCGCCGGAGCCGGAACACCACCAGGAGCGGCTCCGAATCCTCGCGCTCGGTCCCGCGCGGGTGGAGAAGGACGGGGTCGCCCTCGATTCACCCGATTGGATCCAGAAATCCCGCGAGCTGCTCTACTACTTGCTCTCCCACCCTGAGGGACGAACCAAGGAGCAGATAGGCCTCGCCCTCTGGCCCGAGGCCTCAACAGCCCAACTGCGCAGCAGCTTCCACGACACCGTCTACCGCCTGCGCCGGGCCCTTGGCGGCAAGGAGTGGATCTCCTTCAAGAAGGGCCGCTATAACTTTGACCGCTCGCTCTCCTACTCCTACGACGTGGAAGCCTTCGAGGAGGACCTCTCCGAGGGCCGCCGGCTCCAGACCGAATCGCCCGACCTGGCCATCCAACACCTCCAGAGGGCTGCCGACCTCTACGGGGGCGATTTCCTCGAGGACATCGCACAGAGCGAATGGGCCTTCACCCGCCAGGACGAGCTGAGGCGGGTCTACGGGGAGTCGTTGTTGCTATTGGGCGGGCTCTTCCTGACCCAGGAGCGCCATGCGGAGGCCGCGGAGGCCTACAGGAGGGCGATCTCCCACGAGCGGTTCCTCGAGGAGGCCCACCGGGGGCTGATGCGAAGCCACGCCGCCCTCGGCGAGAGGGGGAGGGCACTCAGGCACTACGAGGAATTGGTGGTGTTGCTAGAGGAGCAGCTCGGCGCCACCCCGGCCCCAGAGAGCGTCTCGCTGTACGAGTCGCTTCGCTCTGGTCGCTCCGCTCCCGGGAGTGGGGAGTAGGGATTCTCGGCGTCGGAGCCGTCATCCCTTGCCGCTTCTGTTTCCCATGCTTCTCGATCCTTAACTGACAGCAGCTTGCAAAGGGATCGAACCCCATTGCAAGCATTTCAGCTAGTCAGCTAGTCAGCATTTCAGCCCTTGTTCTTGCTGAAGTGCTGACTAGCTGAAGTGCTGAAGTGCGCGAATAGCAGAGGTCTTGACCTCTGCTATTCGCTTTGACATGAGTTCCCCGTGACCGCTACCGTCCTGTACCGGCTGCGCGGGCGTATTACAGAGTTTGGGTGAACACTAACGGCAACGACGCAGCCCATCAGTGCCCACGGCGTCGGACGCACCGCGCCGCTGGGAGCGAGTTACCCGATCCCGCATAACTGCCAGGCATGAAGCCTGATGCCTGTAACCTGAAGCTTTTTTTCATTTTCTCTCTGATTTGAGCGTTTCCGAGAGCGCCACCGAGAGCGTTTCCGAGAGCACCCCCCCTCTAGAGTGCTCTTAGACGAACGCTCACGACCAGGATCGAGAGAAGGAGAAATGGTGATGGAGCAGCAGCAGATGGTGAAAGTCTCGGTGGAAGTCAGGAGCGGCACGGCAAGCTTCAGGGTAGGTGTCCAGGCGCACAGCATCCACAAGGCACTGAGCATGGTTGAAGCGAGACACCCGCAAGGCGAGGTCAGGGTGGCGTCTCCCATAGAAGCCGGGGGCTTCTTCACGCGGAAGCTTTCGTCCCTGGCGCAGATAGTCGCAACGGAGCAGGTCCACACGGAGGCAGCTTGAGGAAATTCGAGAAAGGAGGAGCGACGAGGAACACGGCCACTAGCGGTTACGCGAGATCAGGGCAGAGAACGACGGGATAGAGAGACAAGAGGAAAGGGCTAGAAGCGATGATAAACGTATCGAGAGTAGGGAAGTCAGCGGTGACAACGGAAGTATCGACACGAACAGACGGTAGGCCGAAGAGGGCGGTGCTCACGAGCCTGGTGCTCGGGGCTGTCCTGACGGCCGTGGTGGCGCTGGTTGGGGGAACTCCGCGGCAGGCGGAGGCCGCCTTCACCGACAAGATCGTCTTCCTCAGCGCCCGCACCGCGGGCAAGGGAGTAAACAATCCCACCGGCGACCTTGAGGTCTACTCGATGAATCCCAACGGCACGAGCCTGAAGCAGCTCACCGTCAACGAGACGGTCGAGTACTTGCCCACGCTCTCACCCGACGGCAGGAAGATCACCTACGTGAGCTACGGCGTCCAGGCGTCCAACCCCGAGGGCGACACCGAGGTCTACGTCATGAACGCCGATGGGTCCGGCCAGAAGAACCTCTCAAACAACGGCGCCAACCTCAGCGAATGGGCTCCCGCCTTCTCCCCCGACGGCCAGAAGGTCGCCTACCAGAGCGGAGGTGTCCAAACTTCCAACCCCGAGGGCGACGGCGAGGTCTACGTCATGAACGCCTCGGACGGCACGGGCAACAAGAACCTCACCAACACCGTCGGAAGCATCGTCGATATCGCCCCCGACTTCTCGCCCGACGGCACGAAGATCGCCTACTCCAGCGAGGGCGTGCAAACCTCCAACCCCGAGGGCGACTGGGAGATCTATAGCTTGAACGCGTTGGACGGCACCGGCCAGAAGAACCTCACCAACACCGGCCCCTGGGTCAGCGAGTTCTCCCCGGATTACTCGCCCGACGGCACGAAGATCGCCTATACGGGCGAGGGCGAGCAGACCTCCAACCCCGAGGGTGAGAGCGAAGTCTTCACGATGAACGCCGACGGGAATAAGCGGAAGAACATCACCAACACCGGCGTGGAGGTCTACGACGACCAGCCCGACTACTCGCCCGACGGCACGAAGATCACCTTCCGGAGCGAGGGTCCCCAGGCCTCGAACCCCGAGGGCGACATCGAAGTCTACGTAATGAGCGCCCTGGACGGATCGGGCCAGGTGAACCTCTCCAACAACAACGCCGACATCCCCGATAGGAACCCGGACTTCTCCTCCGACGGCAAGAAGGTCGCCTACGAGACCCGGAACGCGCAGGCCTCGAACCCTGAGGGCGACAATGAGATCTACACCGTGAACGTCCTCGACGGGTCGGGTCAGACGAACCTCACCAACAACGACGCCACCGACACCGCAGCCAAGTGGGGCGGCGGATAGGCGAATAAGGGCCAACGCCGCGACGATTCGAGCCGGGGTGAGAACAGTCGCCCCGGCTCACCCGCAAGGAAGTACGAGTAGAGGCCCCAACTACAAACATGGCGACGAACGGATCTACAGAAAGGAAGACAGCCGTGAAACGGAAGCGATGACACTAAGAAGCAGCACGGAGGGTAGGTCGAGGAAGGCGGTGCTCGTGAGCTTGGCGCTCGGAACGGCGCTGGCGGCCATGGTGGCGACGGCGGGTACGGTGAGGCAGGCCGAGGCGGCTCTCACCGACACGATGGTGTTCGTCAGCAACCGCACCACCGGCACGGGCGTCGACAACCCGACGGGCGACTACGAGATCTTCAGGATGAACCCCGACGGCTCGGGAGCAAAGCAGCTCACCTCCAACGCGGGGAACGATATCGAGCCCACGCTCTCCCCCGACGGGACGAAGATCGCCTACCAGAGCGAAGGTATCCAGGCCTCCAACCCCGAGGGCGACGCCGAGGTCTACGTGATGAGCGCCCTGGACGGATCGGCCAAGAAGAACCTCTCGAACAACGGGTCCGGCGTCGGCGATTACGACCCCTCCTTCTCTCCGAACGGCACGAAGTTGGCCTACGAGAGCTACGGGGGGCAAACCTCCAACCCCGAGGGTGACGCCGAGGTGTACAGCATGAACACCGTGGACGGCAAGAGCAAGAAGAACCTCTCGAACAACGGGTTCGGCGTGCACGACAGGTCCGCCGTCTTCTACCCGGACGGCACGAAGATCGCTTACGTAAGCATTGGAATCCAGACCTCGAACTCCCAGGGCGACGAGGAGATCTACCGCATGAACGCCCTCGATGGGACGGCGAAGAGGAACCTTTCGAACAACGGCCTCGCCGTCGACGACTACTCGCTCGTCCTTTCCCCTAACGGCACGAGGATCGCATACACGAGCCAGGGCAAGCAGACCTCCAACCCCGAGGGCGACCCGGAAGTCTATCGCATGGGCGCCCTCGACGGGACGGGCAAGCGGAACCTCACCAACAACGGGCTCTACGTCTACGACTACGAAGCGGACTTCTCCCCAAACGGGACGGTGGTCTCGTTCGTGAGCGTGGGTGGCCAAACCTCCAACCTCGATGGCGACAAGGAGATCTACCGCATGAACGTCGCAGACGGGACGGGCAAGCGGAACCTCACCAATAACGACGCTAACACCAACGACTCGATCCCCGTCTTCTCGCCGGACGGCATGACGATCTCCTATGTAAGCGCGGGCGCCCAGGTCTCCAACCCCGAGGGCGACTTCGAGGTCTACCGTATGAACGCGCTCGACGGATCTGGCCAGACGAACCTCACGAACAACCTCGCCACCGACGGCATCTTCGTCATATCGAGGAGGTAGTAGGTGGAGAGTGAACGTCTCCAAGACGGCGGCAGAACACTTGCGACGAACGGATCTACAGAAAGGTAGTGGCTATGAAAACGGAAGCAACGACACAGATCACCGGAACGGGCGGTAGGACGATGACCGCAGTGCTGCTGAGCCTGGGGTTGGGGGCTGCGATGGCGGCCCTGGTTGCCCTGGCCGCGCTGTCTGGTACGGCGCGGGAGGCAGAGGCGGCTCTCTCGGAGAAGATCATCTTCGCATCCAACCGCGCCGCGGGCAAAGGAGTTACCAACCCTACGGGAGACCGCGAGATCTTCAAGATGACCTCCAACGGCACGGGCGCAAGGCAGCTTACCACTAACGCGGGGCATGACCTCGAGCCCACCCTTTCCCCCGACGGCACGCGGATTGCCTACATGAGCCGGGGTGATCAGGCCTCCAACCCCGAGGGTGACTGGGAGATCTACGTCATGAACTCCGCCGACGGATCGGCCAACAAGAACCTCACAGACAACGGCGCCAACGTCGACGACCTCGTCCCCGACTTCTCCCCTGATGGCACACGAATCGCCTACCAGAGCCGGGGCGCCCAGACCTCGAACGCGGAGGGCGACGACGAAGTCTACGTGATGAACGCCGTCGACGGCTCGGGCAAGAGAAACCTTTCCAACAACTATCTCACCATCGACGACTACGACGCCGACTTCTCGCCCGACGGTACGAAGATCGCCTACGCGAGCCGCGGTAATCAGAGCTCCAACCCGGAGGGAGACGGCGAGATCTACGTAATGAGCGCCGCCGACGGTTCTGGACAGAAGAACCTCTCCAACGACGCCTCCTACGCCAGCGACGTCTACCCCCATTTCTCGCCGAACGGCCAGAAGATCGTGTACACGAGCCGGGGCATTCAAAGTTCGAATCCCGAGGGTGATAGCGAGGTTTACGTGATGAACGCCCTCGACGGTGCGGGTCAGACAAACATCTCCAACACCGGCGCCGGCATCACCGAAGACGTTCCCCACTTCTCCCCGGACGGCACGAAGGTTGCCTACCAGACCTCAGGCGCGCAGACCTCGAACCCCGAGGGCGACCCGGAGGTCTACGCCATGAACGCGACGGACGGAACGGCCAAGAGAAACCTTACGAACAACGGCATCAACGAGGTCGGTCCGGTCTTCTCGCCCGACGGTACGAAGATCGCCTACCTGAGCCGGGGCGTCCAGAGCTCGAACCCCGAGGGCGACTACGAGATCTACCGCATGAGCACCGTCGACGGCTCCGGCAAGAAGAACCTCACCAACAACGACGCCGAATACGACGAATCTCCCGAATGGGGCAGGTAGGCGATGTAGAGAGAACCGGGTTTACAGTGGGTTGCTGAAGGACAAACCTTCAGCAACCCACGCTTTCAGCGGTTGGCGATTAGCCATCAGCTTCCTTACTTGGCCTACTGCTGAAGGCTAAGCGCTGTCTGCATAAAGGGCGGGCGCACCGGCGTCTGTCTCCCTTTCTCCGTCTCAGCTCGCTGGCGGCGAACCCACCCTCGGCTCCCGCAAGATCTCAAGACCAGCGCCAGGGATCTTCGGACGAGATCCGATGGCCGAGAGCCGAAAGTTCCTTTCAACGACACTTTTCTTCTGAGATTTCTCTGATTTGAGCGTTTCCGAGAGCGCCGCCGAGAGCGTTTCCGAGAGCACCCCCCTCTAGAGTGTCCTCAGACAACCGGATACGACCGGGATCTAGAGAAGGAGGAACGCCAAGGAGAACGGGACAGAGGAGAGACGAAAGTTCATCGAGGATAGAGGAGACCCAAGGATGTTTACGGAGTTGCACTACCACACGGATCGCGAGCTCAGGAGCCTGGATCTCGCGCAGAAGATGGCCGAGCGGCGGGGGCAGGCACTGGCCGCGACGCGAAGGTCTTCCCTGAGGGCCCGGATCGCGCGGATGCTCTTCGCGCCTTCCGCGACCCCAGAGAGGCATGAGGCCTGGAGCACGACCCGGAACGGTTCGGAAGCGGGGGGCCGCGCATAAGCGGCCCACTCGTCAAACAAAGTAGAGGAGGACGAGATGTACGGTTTGGCTGAATACGAAGTCCTGGAGCAACGTCACGACGAGATCCGGGGCCGAGTCGCGATGGGACGCCCGACAACGATGGTGCCTGAGGACCGCGAAACGGGGTCCTACGTGGTGCGGGATCTGAGCTGGGAGTTTGCTCGATACCTCGATACGGAGGAGTTCTCGACAGGCGCCTCCGTGACTTCAAACGGCGCGAGCTGAGACTAGACGATCAAGAGAAGAGAGGAACACAACAGATGATGCGACTTACGCAAAATAGAGTAGCGGCGAGCGGGGTGCTGGCGCTCGGCGTAGTGCTGGCGCTGATCGCGGCGTTCATGCTCCAGGCGGCGAAGCCCGCCTATGCCTCGAGTACCTTCACCGTAACCAACACCAACAATAGTGGCGCGGGTTCGCTGCGCCAGGCGATCCTCGATGCCAATGCCACCACCACGGAGGACATGATCCAGTTCAACATCCCCGGAGGCGGCGTGAAGACCATCGCCCCGGCCACCGAGCTGCCCCAGATCACCAGCCCGGTGACCATAGACGGCTACACCCAGCCTGGGGCCCAGCCCAACACGAAGGCGGTGGGCAGCGATGCGGTGCTCAAGGTAGAGCTCAGCGGGGGAAGTGCGCCGTCGGGGACAGGGCTCTACATTGTCGCGGCGAACAGTACGGTCAAGGGGCTCGTCATCAATCGTTGGGACATGGGGATAATCCTCGGCGCTTCAAACGCCACGGGCAACAGGGTCGTGGGCAACTACATCGGGACCGACGCCTCGGGTACGCAGGCCCTGCAGAACGACTTCGATGGCGTGTACATCGGCAACGCGTCCAACAACACCATCGGCGGCGCGACGGCCGCGGAGCGCAACGTCATCTCAGGCAACTACTACTACGGCGTACACATGGACGGCCTCGCCGCGAAGGGCAACAAGGTAGTGGGCAACTACCTGGGCACCGACGCCTCGGGCACGCGGGACCTGGGAAACCGCTTCGCGGGTGTGTATAGCTACAAAGGACCTGACAACACCATAGGGGGCACGACGGCCGCGGAGCGCAACGTCATCTCCGCCAACGACAACTACGGCGTGCTCATCTACGGCACTGATGCCACGGGCAATAAGGTCACGGGCAACTACGTGGGTACCGACGCCACAGGGACGCAGGCCCTGGGCAACGACTCCGACGGCGTGTACATCGGCGAGGCACCCAACACCACCATAGGCGGTGCGACGGTAGGTGGGCGCAACGTTATCTCCGGCAATAGCGGTGATGGCGTATACATCACGGGCAGCAGTGCCACGGGCAACCGCGTGCTGCAGAACTCCATCTACGCCAACGGCGGCCTCGGCATAGACCTGGCAGGCACCACCACAAACGACCCGGGCGACGCGGACGCCGGCCCCAACGACCTGCAGAACAAGCCGGTCCTCTCCTCAGCCAAGACCTCCGCGACCTCGACCACCGTTCGGGGCACCCTGAACAGCACCTCAGGCAAGACCATCGTGGTGCGCTTCTTCTCCAACCCCTCGGGCACTGACGAGGGTAAGATCTTCATCGGACAGAAGTCCGTCACTACCGACGCCTCCGGCAACGCCACCTTCACCTTCTCCCCGGCCCAGAAGGTCGGTTTGGGGCGAACGGTGACGGCGACGGCCACCGCCCGGAAGGCAACACCTCCGAGTTCACGGCTCCGAGGTCCGTGGTGGCGGGCTAGGAGAGCACACGGACGAGTTACCGATCCTGGGGGCGATGCCTCGCCCCCAGGACGAAGAGTTGCCGGGATGGATAGCGATGTCCGGGCCGCCACCGAGAACCTCTCGTGCAATCCGCCCGCGGGTGGGACCATCCTACGCTTGATGATACCGACTTCAGCAGGCTCGGGTCGCGCTCGTCACTAGGGATACCGTCACCAGCGAACAATGGGTACAATTGCGGGTAGGGGTCGTTTGGCGTCTTGTGGGATACGCTGGCGGCCAAGGTCGTCTAAGCTGGTGTCGGGAGGGATACTCTCAGCAACCGTGGACACGAGACGATGACATCAGCAGATCCATCCGCGGAGAGTAAGTCTCGTAGGCTTCGCGTAGCGGAGCCTACGGGGACGGGATCCTCCGCCCCGCGCCCCCCGGAGTTGCCGCTCGACAATTTGCCGCTGGAGCCGAGCAGCTTCGTCGGGCGAGAGAGGGAGATCGCCGAGGTCAAGGGGCTGCTCCCCGACCGGCGCCTTCTGACGCTTCGCGGCCCCGGAGGGGCGGGCAAGACGCGGCTGGCCCTGGCGATAGCGCAAGAGATGGTCGAGGAGTTCGAGAGCGGCGTGTGGTGGGTGGAGCTGGCCCCGCTCTCAGACCCCGAGCTTGTGGTGCGGGCAGCGGCCGCGGCGCTTGGCGTGCGCGAGGCGCCGGACCGTTCGCCGACCGAGGCGCTGGTGGAGCATCTGAAGGGCCGGAGGGCGCTCCTTATCCTGGACAACTGCGAGCACCTGGTAGAGGCGTGCGCCGATCTCGCCGATACGCTGCTTAGGACCTGCCCGGACCTGAAGATCCTTGCGACCAGCCGCGAGCCTTTACGTATAGCAGGCGAGACCAACTACATGGTGCCAAGCCTCTCTGTACCCGACCCCAGAGGTGTGACACCTACCGTGGAACTGGCGCGCTACGAGGCGGTGCAGCTGTTCGTGGAGCGTGCCAGATCGCGGCTTCCCGCTTTCGTCATGACGCCGCAGAACACCCCGGCCGTGGTGGACGTCTGTCGGAAGCTGGACGGCATACCGCTGGCCATAGAGTTGGCGGCGGCCAGGACGAGGGTGCTCTCGGTCGAGCAGATCTCCGAGAAATTGGAGGACCCTCTGGCGCTTCTGACCACGGGCGTCCGCACGGCGGCTCCGCGGCAAAGGACGCTCAGGGCTACCCTCCAGTGGAGCTACGGGTTGCTGAGCGAGGGGGAGCGAGATTTGCTCGGCCGGCTTTCGGTGTTCGCCGGGGGTTGGGACCTAGAGGCTGCAGAGGTGGTGGGGGCGGCAGGAGAGCCGGCGGATGCGGGGCGGGTATTGGATCTGCTCTCGAACCTGGTTGACAAGTCGCTCGTGGTGGCGGAGGCGGAAGCCGAGGGCGCGCTGCGCTACAGGATGCTCGAGCCGATCAGGCAGTTCGCGGCAAGAAATGCTCGAAGAGAGCCAGGAGGCGCCGGAGGTACGCCGCCGGCACGCGGAGCACTACCTGGCCCTCGCCGAGACGGCCGAGCCCGAGCTGTTGGGAGCAGATCAAGGACGGTGGCTGCAGCGCTTGCGGACCGAGCTCGGGAACCTGCGGGCCGCGCTCTCGTGGTCCCTGGAGCCTGGCCAAGAGGAAGAGCGCGCACGGTTGCGGCTCAGGCTCGCGGCCGCGTTGTGGCGATTCTGGGGCGCGGAGGGTTTCGAGGAAGGCAAACGGTGGCTGCAGACGGCGCTGGAGAGAGACCCAGGAGGGTTCCCCGCCGTCCGGGCAAAGGCGCTCAGAGGGCTCGGCTATATCCTCTTCTTCCAGCAAGACTACGCACGAGCTATAGCCGCCCTCGAAGAGGCCATCGCCCTCTACAAGGAGCTGGGAGACAACTCGGGCACCGCGTACGCGCTCGCCAACCTCGGATACGCCGTGGTGCACGGAGCCTACCGCGAGCGCGTGGCGGCCTTCGTCCAGGAGGGCGAGGCGTTGATGCAGGAGGGAGGCCTGGAGGTCCATCCTCGCGCCTTCCTGCGCATCATCCTGGCTCACGCCGCGATGGAGGAGGAGGATCTCGACTGGGCGGTGGCGCAGCTCGAAGAGGGCCTGGCCCTTTGCCGCGAGCTTGGCGACCTTCGGAACACCTCCATGTGCCTCTTTCTCCTCGGCATGATCGAGCTCAAGCGGGGTGACCTCGACCGGGGAGCGTCGTTGCTCGAAGAAGGGGCCCTGATTGCGCAGGAGCTGAAAGGCAGGCTGGGCGGCGCCTACTACGGCCTGGGACTGGGGAAGGTGAGCGCCCTGCGGGGGAGGCCCGTCCGCGCCGCGAGGCTCTGGGGGGCCGCCGAAGCCCTCAGGGAGCAGATGGGTATGTTGCTCTCCCAATTCGACCTCGCCCACTCCGGCTATGAGCGAGATCTGGCCGCCGTAATCTCCGCGCTGGACGAAGCGTCCTTCGACGCCGCCTGGGCCGAAGGACGAGCCATGTCCCCCGAGCAGGTCTTCGAGTACGCGCTAGACGAACCGGCCACGCCCCACGAGGAGGATAAGGACATCCTCCCGCCGGCCGTCGAAACACCTCCACTGCATATCTTCGCCCTTGGCCCCGCAAGGGTGGAGAAGGAAGGGCTCCCCATCGACTCTCCAGACTGGAGCCTCAAACCCCGCGAGCTGCTCTACTTCCTGCTCTCCCATCCGGAGGGACGAACCAAGGAGCAGATAGGTCTCGCCCTCTGGCCGGAGGCTTCGACCTCCCAGCTCAGAAGCAGCTTCCACGACACCCTCTACCGCCTGAGGCGGGCACTGGGGGGTAAGGAGTGGATCTCCTTCAAGAAGGGACGCTACGCCTTCGAGATCTCGCTAGAGTACTCGTTCGACGTCGAAGCCTTCGAGGAGAACCTCTCGAAGGCACGACGGGTACAGGCTGGGGAGCCAGAGCGGGCCATCGGGCACCTCAAGGAGGCCGCAGGCCTCTACGGGGGCGACTACCTGGAAGATCTGGCGGTAGATGGCGAGTGGGCTTATGCCCTCCAGGAGGAGCTAAGGCGCGCCTACGGGGAGGCGCTGCTGCTCTTAGGAGGGCTGCTCGTGGCCCAGGGGCACCACGCTGAGGCGGCCGACACCTACAGGAGGGCGATCTCCCACGAGCGCTTCCTGGAGGAGGCGCACAGGGGTTTGATGCGAAGCCAGGTTGCCATTGGTGAGACGGGAAGGGCTCTGAGGCACTACGAGGAACTGGAGGAGTTGCTGGAGGAGCAGTTAGGCGCCTCCCCGGCCCCCGAGACCAGCGCGCTCTACGAGTCGCTCCGAGCCGAAGAGTAGGCTACCGTACCTTCATTCCCGCGAAGCTTGTCTCCGCGAAGCAGTACCAATCCTGAAACCTGATACCCGAAGCCTGAAGCCTTTTTTCTGCCTTTTTCCTGATTTGAGCGTTTCCGAGAGCGCTTGCGAGAGCGTTTCCGAGAGCACCCCCCTCTAGAGTGCCATCAAGTAAGACGGTTGAGACCGCGATGGAGCGAGAGAAGGTGGGAGGTGATTGGCAGGCGCGCACACCAGGCAAACGATGTGAACCGTGGACAAAGAACCATGACGTATACCGAAAAGCGTTCCTCGACGCGATCAAACGACGAAATGGAGGAAAGTAAAGTGAGTAAAGCTCGAGCTATTCGATGGTTTGAGATCAGTGGGATAACCAGCCTACTGATCTTGTTAGTCGTTCTTGTTTCGTTTACGACAGTCTCTGCCCAACCGTTGCCGGACGGACCGTCCGGAAGTGAAGGATCTAGCGGCACGTCCGATTCTTCACGCCTGCTCGCAAAGGCCCAACGGGAAGGATCCGTCCGGGCGATAGTGGGACTTCGGACTGACTTCACGCCCGAAGGGCAGCTGAGCCGGTCTCAAGCCGACGATCAGAGGGCCGCGATCCAAAGTGCGGAAGCGGGCCTGCGGTCGGAGCTGGCCGGAACCGGATACGAGACCCTGCGCGAGTACGAGACGGTTCCGTACATCGCCCTCAGTCTGACCCCCGATGCATTCCGGGCGGTCCAGAACTCCCCGACCACGACCACGATACACGAAGACGTCGCCGTTCCGCCGACCCTGGCCGACAGCGCCCCCATCGTTCAGGCCCCGATCATGTGGGAGAACAACCTCACCGGAGCCGGCAAGACCATCGCGGTGCTCGACACCGGCGTGGACCGCTTCCATCCGTTCCTGGGCGGCAGGGTGGTGGAGGAAGCCTGTTACTCCCAGGGGGACGATGGTAGAGGCAACGCCACCGGCAACTGCCCGAATGGCACGGAAACTCAGACGGGGACGGACTCGGCGGCTCCTTGCACCTACGCCCTGAAGGGATGCGAGCACGGAACCCACGTCGCCGGGATCGCCGCCGGGCAGGGGCTCAACGACACCGGCATGGCACCGAACGCCAACATCATGGCGGTCCAGGTCTTCTCCCGGGCCACGGGGACGCTTTGCGACGGCCAAGAGTTTGGAGAGGATCCTTGCGAGATGAGTTATTCCAGCGACCAGCTCAAGGGTCTGGAGCGAGTCTACCAACTGAGGAACACGCGCGACTTTGCTTCGGTGAACATGAGCCTCGGGGGCGGCCAGTTCAACCGCTTCTGCGACTCGGACGCCCGCAAAGCGATAATCGACAACCTGAGATCCGCGGGAATCGCGACGGTGATCGCCTCGGGCAACAGCGGCTTCACCAGCGCCGTGGCCGCCCCGGCGTGCATTTCGAGCGCGATCACCGTCGGCGCCACGACCGTGAAGGACAACGCCACGACCAAGAAGGACACCATAGCTCCCAACTCCAATATGTCCGGTATGGTCGACCTGCTCGCGCCGGGAGTGAACATCAGATCGTCCGTGCCAGGGGGCAATTTCGCCAGAAAGACCGGCACCTCGATGGCGGCGCCGCACGTCGCGGGGGCCTGGGCGCTCCTCGAAGAGAGGGACCCCTGGAAGACCGTTAATAACATCAGTTACGCATTGAGGGACAGGGGTAAACTCGTAAAGGATACTCGAGCGGGGGGAACGGCTACGGGGTACAGGATCAACATAGCCGAGTCTGCGTACGTGAGGCCCCTTGCCGACGACTTCGCCTCCCCGAAGTCGCTCAGCGGCGCCACCTTTAGCGTCCCCGGCATAAACGAGGCGGCCACCAGGGAAAACGGCGAACCGGACCACCTGCCCGCCGACAGCGCATCGCTCGGCGAGAACTCGGTGTGGTACAGTTGGACGGCGCCCTTCTCCGGCCCGGTGACGATGGACACCTGCCAAAGCAACTTCGACACCACCCTCGCCGCGTACACCGGAAGCGGCGCCATCGACTCCCTGAGCCAGGTCGCCAGCGACAACGACTCCTGCAGCACATTCAACGCGCAAGGAAGCAAGGTGAGCTTCGACGCGGTGGCCGGGACCAACTACCGGATCGCGGTCGCCGGCTTCTCGAGCAGCGCCAGCGAGGGAACGTTCACCCTCGACTCGTTCACGGCTCCCGCCTCCAACGACTACTTCTTCGGCGCTCAGGAGATCAGCGGTAACAGCGCCACGGTCAACGGGACGACGCTGTTGGCAACGAGGGAGCCCGACGAGCCGGATCACTACCCCGACCACGCCCTCTTGCAAGGGGAGCACTCGGTGTGGTACAGCTGGACGGCTCCTTCCTCCGGCCAGGTGGAGATGAACACCTGCCAGGCCAACATTAGCAGCACCATCGCCGTCTACACCGGCGGCGACCTGAGCAACCTCAACTGGGTGGCGAACAACAGAAGCTACTGCCCGAACTACCTCGGCAGCAAGGTAACGTTCGACGCCACGGCAGGCACCACCTACCGCATCGCGGTCGCAGAACCCGGAGGGGACCACACGCAGAACACCTTTACCCTCGAGCTAATCGGAAAAACGTCGCCAATCGACACGACGCCGCCAGGCGTGACGGGCACGAGCCCGGCCAACAACGCAACGGGTGTCCTTCAGGGAGCTAACCTAACAGCCACCTTCTCCGAAGCCATGCAGGCGAGCACCATCAACACAACCACCTTCAGGCTCAGGAAGTCGGGCACCACCACCAACGTCGCGGCTGCCCTGAGCTACGACCCCGCGACCAAGAGGGCCACGCTCAACCCCAACGCCAACCTCCAGGCCGGGGCCACCTACGTGGCCACGCTAACCACCGGAGCCAAGGACCTGGCGGGCAACGCGCTCGACCAGAACCCGAGCACCGCGGGCAACCAGGCCAAAAGCTGGCAGTTCAAGGTGAAGCCTTAGACGACCCGGCATAAAGCGAATAGCAGAGGTCTATAGACCTCTGCTATTCGCGCACGTCAGCATTTCAGCTAGTCAGCACTTCAGCAAGAGCAATATGCTGAAATGCTGACGTGCTGAAATGCTGAAATGCTGAACGATACCGTTCTTGGCTTGCAATAGGTACAATTGCGAGTAGGGATTGCCCGGCATCGGAGGAGAGGGTCCGTGTCAGATCTACCGCCCCGGATAGCGTCTTGCTTTTTTATCTGTGGCGTTGCTCGTGGCGCAGGGCTGCGCGGGGCCCCCGTTGTCTGAAGAATGGACCTCACCTCGCGACGCGCTGCTTAGGGAGGCCCCGGGGGGCGAGACCGGCTCCCTGCTGGCCTTCCCCCGGGCCCCGGCGCGCCCGGTCGACAACCTGCCGCTGGAGCTGAGCAGCTTTGTAGGGCGAGAGAGGGAGCTCGCCGAGGTCGAGCGGTTGCTCGGCGGCACTCGTCTGGTTACGCTGAGCGGCCCCGGGGGAGCCGGAAAGACGCGACTCGCCTTGGCGGTGGCGCAAGATCTGGTCGAGGAGTTCAGGGACGGCGTGTGGTTGGTGGAGCTGGCCCCGCTCTCTGACCCGGATCTCGTGCCGCAGGCGGCGGCCTCGGCGCTGGGCGTGTCCGAGGCCTCGGATCGTTCACCGACCGAAGATCTCGTGGAACATCTGAAGGGCCTGAGGACGCTCCTCGTCCTGGACAACTGCGAGCACCTCATCGAGGGGTGCGCCGATCTCACCGATACGTTGCTCAGAACTTGCCCGGATCTAAGAATACTTGCGACCAGCCGGGAGCCCTTGCGCGTGGCAGGCGAGTCTAACTTCATGGTGCCAAGCCTCTCCCTGCCCGATCCCGGTCGTTTGCCCCCCACAGGGGAGCTGGCACGCTACGAGGCGGTCCGCCTCTTCGTCGAACGGGCCAGGGACGTCGATTCGGCCTTCGCGCTGACCGGGCGGAACGCTCTCGGCGGTTGCGCGGCTTTGCCGCAAGCTGGACGGCATACCGCTGGCTATAGAGCTTGCGGCTGCACGGGTAAGGGTACTGACGGTCGAGCAGATCTCGGAGAAGCTAGAGGATTCCTTGAGGATCCTGACCACGGGCAGCCGCACGGCGGCCGCGCGTCATCAGACGCTCAGGGCGACCCTCCAGTGGAGCTACGACCTCTTGAGCGTAGCAGGAGCGGGAGCTGCTCGAGCGGCTTTCGGTGTTCACCGGGGGTTGGGTTTTAGAGGCGGCCGAAGCGGTGGGCGCGGGAAGCGGCATCGAGGAGGGGCTGGTTTCGAACCGGGACGGGCTTCAAACCCGCCCGTGCTGGATCTCCTGTCGGGGCTCGTGGACAAGTCCTTGGTGGTCGCCGAGGCGGGCGGTAGACGGCGCGTTGCGCTACCGCTTGCTCGAGACCGTTCGCCAGTACGCCACCGAAAAGCTCGGATCTGGGGCAGAAGAGGAAGCCGTCAGGCAACGTCACGCGATGTTCTTCCTGGAGTTGGCCGAGCGGGCCGAGCCCGAGTTGGGCGGGACGGAACAGGTGGCGTGGCTGGACCGCCTGGAGAGCGAACTCGGTAACCTCAGGGTGGCACTGGGCTGGTTCAAAGAGAGCGCACGGGGGCTGGATCACCTGCGTATGGCGGGGTCGCTGTGGCGCTTTTGCTACCTGCGCGGCCACTACGAGGAGGGACGCAGGTGGCTGGAGGGGGCGCTGGTCAGCGGAGACAACACGCCGTCCCCTGCTCGGGCGAAGGCGTACCTCGGGGCCGGCGCCATGACCTTCCGGAGGTGCGAGTACGAGCGTGGGCGAGAGCAGCTGGAGGCGGCGGTGGCCATCTACCGCACGCTGGAGGATGATCGGGGGATCGCCTCGGCTTCGCACATGCTTGGTAGCATCGCTGCTGAGCGAGGCGACTACGCGAGATCTGAGGCTCTGCACGAGGAGAGCCTGGTTCTCTGGCGCAGGCTCGGGGACGAGGCCGGCGAGGCCCAGGCACTCAACTACCTGTCATACGTGGCGTGGTTGCAGGAGAAGCACGAGCGGGCCAAAGAGTTGGGCGAGGAGACCCTGGCCCGGTTCCGCCGGCTTGGGGACAACGAGATCATCGCGTGGGCCCTGATCAACCTGGGTTCCTCCGCGCTGTACGCCGGGGATCACCGCCGGGCGCGGACGCTGTTCGGGGAGAGCCTCGCGCTCTCCCGGGAGGTGGGCTTCAAGGAGGGCGTGCCCTGGTCGCTTAACCAACTCGGCGTCCTTGCGTACCGCGAAGGCGACCACAGGCGGGCAACGGACGTGCTACGGGAGAGCCTGGAGGGCCATCTGGACCTCGGCGACAGGTGGCGAGCCGCGAGCGTTTTGGAAACCTTGGCTGAGGTTCTGTGCGCCCAGGGACGCCCGGAGCCGGCAGCATACCTATTCGGCGCCGCCCGGGCCGTCAGGGAGGCCATCTCGGTCCCTGTTCCCCTCTGCGAGCGCGCCGACTACGAGAGAGGTATCTCCGCCGCGCGCGCCGAATTGGGCGAAGTAGCCTTCGAGGCTGCGTTCTCCAAGGGAAGGACAATGTCCCCCCAGCAGGCTGCCGTGTACGCGCCGCGCGAACCGGCGACGCGCGACGGAGAGATCCCGACGGACGTGCCTTCGTCCGCCCATTCTCCTGCAGAGCGCTCGACAGAGGTCCCCCAGCCGTCTACCGCCGGGCCAGTCGTGCTGCGTATCTCGGCCTTTGGCGCGGCGCGGGTGGAGAAGGACGGGGTCGCCCTCGATTCACCCGATTGGATCCAGAAACCCCGCGAGCTGCTCTACTACTTGCTCTCCCACCCTGAGGGACGAACCAAGGAGCAGATAGGCCTCGCCCTCTGGCCCGAGGCCTCAACAGCCCAACTGCGCAGCAGCTTCCACGACACCGTCTACCGCCTGCGCCGGGCCCTTGGCGGCAAGGAGTGGATCTCCTTCAAGAAGGGCCGCTATAACTTTGACCGCTCGCTCTCCTACTCCTACGACGTGGAAGCCTTCGAGGAGAACGTCACCGAGGGCCGCCGGCTCCAAACCGAATCGCCCGACCTGGCCATCCAACACCTCCAGGAAGCCGCCGAACTCTACGCCGGAGACTTCCTCGAAGATTTCGCCGATAGCGAGTGGGCCTTCACCCGCCAGGACGAGCTGAGGCGGGTCTACGGGGAATCGCTATTGCTATTGGGCGGACTCCTCCTGGCCCAGGAGCGCCACGCCGAGGCCGCCGAGGCCTACAGGAAGGCCATAGCCCACGAGCGGTTTCTCGAAGAGGCCCACCGCGGGCTGATGCGAAGCCAGGCCGCCCTAGGCGAGAGGGGGAGGGCACTCAGGCACTACGAGGAATTGGTGGTGTTGCTAGAGGAGCAGCTCGGCGCCACCCCGGCCCCCGAGACGGTCGCGCTGTACGAGTCGCTCCGCTCCTGGGAGTAGTCGCACCGCTCCTGTTTTCAAGTATTCTGAAGCCCATACAGGAGAACCCCGAAGGAGGAGAGTCAGCGTGCCAACTCCCGTCAACAGCCAACATGTAGACGAGCGTCTGGAGGAATTGTACCGACGGCACTTGCTCGTAGGTGAAGACAGCGTTGCGAACTACTACGAGTCAGGGCGCGGATACTACAAGCCAGAGCTTGCCGCCGAAGAGCGCGAGCGATTCAGCATCTCCTTGGTTCGCACCAACGGCGAGGTCCACCAGACGGGCGATCACCGCCGGCCGTTCGCCCTACAATCTATCTCAAAGGTGTTCGTCTACGGCCTTGCTTTGGCGGACCACGGAGGAGATTATGTCCTAGAACACGTTGGGGTAGAACCCAGCGGGGACGCTTTCAACTCCATCACCTTCGACGAGCACAACAACCGACCGTATAATCCCATGGTCAACGCCGGGGCGCTCGTGACGACTGATCTGGTGCGGGGCAAGGACTCCGCAGAGAAGTTCGAACGTATACTGGGCACGCTCCGTAGCTTTGCCGGAAACCAGAGCCTCGGGGTGGACGAGGACACCTTCGAGGCCGAGATGCGCACGGCAGACTGGAATCGCGCTACGGGCTACCTCATGCGCAGCCAGGGCATTATCTCGGGAGACGTTGAGGGGATCCTCGCCCTCTACCTGCGGCAGTGCTCGGTGCAGGTCACCTGCCGGGATCTCGCAGTAATGGCAGCGACGCTAGCGAACGGCGGCGTGAACCCCCTAACCGGAGAGCGGGCCCTCCCCCTCCGCCACGTTAGAGAAGTGTTGAGCGTGATGCACACCTGCGGCATGTACGACGCCGCTGGTCAGTGGGCATTCGATATAGGCGTCCCCGCCAAGAGCGGTGTGAGCGGCGGTATACTGGTGGTTGTCCCGGGCAAAGGAGGCATCGGCGTCTACTCACCGGGGCTCGACGCGCACGGTAACAGCGTCCGCGGCATCAGAGTGTGCCAGGAAATCTCCGAGCGCCTGGGGCTACACGTCTTTGCCACCGAAGCCGAAGATGCCCTGCTCGTCCCTACGGAGTCACATTAAGACGCGCCTAAAGCGATTTGCTGAGGTCTTGACCTCAGCAAATCGTGCTATCAGCGGTTGGCCATCAGCTATCAGCAAGAAAAAGCTGAAATGCTGAAGTGCTTGCAATGGGGTCCAACCCCATGGCAACGCGCGTAGACACTATTCCGTGGATTCTGTGCGGTAGAGACGCTGCGGACGGCATGGCCAGTCCGGACGGTAAGGAGTCGCCGCGATGGTCGGTGGCTACCGCGCGTGGTCGTTCAGAAGTTCTTCGAGCGTGGCCGTCGCCGTGAGACCCCAGCGGTAGCTGCCGGACATAGTTGACCCCCTGTGGGGTGTGGACTTTGCTGGTCGGTCTGAGCGGCGCGAGCGTCCCTTATCATCAGGCGGCCTCGAGTTCGTACTTTAGGGTCTTGGCGGCATCCTGAACCTCCGCCCGTGTGGTCGTGGTGCAGGTGCGTCATCACGAGCTGACGAACCTCGCGGGCGGGATCTATGCCCATGTCCGCAAGCCGCACCCCTATCTCCTCCTCCGGCGCGACCTTTATCTGCACCGCGTACTGGAAGAAGGGGTTAGTGCGCGGCAGATAGTTCTTGAGCGAGTTGCGCGCACTGTCTCCAGTGTCGACGACGAACAACCCCTCGGGGTGTTCGATCAGATAGCTGTAGATCGGCAAAGGCCCCACCCACTCCTTGTCGAGCATGATCTCCAGCTTGCGTCGCGCAGGACCCCAACCGAGGGGAGCCTGCTCCTGACGGCGGTTCATTCTCGCGAAGCCTGCCCCCGCGAACTTTTTTCGCCCCTTTTTCTTGAGATTTTTCTGATTTGAGCGTTTCCGAGAGCGCTACCGAGAGCACTACCGAGAGCACCCCGCCTTAGAGTGCTTGCAGAAGAACGGTTACGAGCAATTCGAGAGCGAAGGAGGAGCGACATGGGAGATCTGAACGAAGCAGTAACAGTAGGTCGAGCCGTCACAGGGCACAGCATAAAGGAGCAAACGATGAACGATTCGCAGCTCTATATCCGGGTAGCGACAACCCATGACGGCGAGAAATTGCGCGGGATGTTCTCCCGCACCTCTTCAGAGACCATCCACAAGAGGTTCCACATACCGTATCCGGAGGTCCCGGAGTGGATGGTGGGCCTCATGTTGGATTCAGATCACCACGACAAGGAAGCCCTCGTCGCCGTAGCGGAGGAGAAGATCATCGGCCACGCCATGTACGTGCGGCTAGAAGACGACACCGAGGCCGAGATGGCGATCATCGTGGAAGATGGGTGGCAGTCGAAGGGAGTGGGGAAGTCGCTCCTCTCGGAGCTTGCACAGAGAGCGAAGCATCGAGGCATCGAAACCTTCACCGGAGAAGTACTCGGGACGAACCGGCGCATGCTCGGTCTCGCCACCATGTTCATCGGGACGAACTACAAGACAGAGGACAGCGTGTATCAAGTTCGTATGCCGCTGCGGACGCTCGAACCGGCGGCGCAGGACGCGCAGACCCTTCCTCGCGCCGCGTAAAGATAGGAGCCTTACGAATGACGACCACTATCAGCAGACCAGACGAAAGAAACCATCTACGAAGGACAGCACGTTCTCCGGGTGCAGGCTACGTTGCTGGAGGCCTGGTCCGGCCGGGGAGCATCGTCGATGACCTCGACGCGACCATTGAGGAGCCGAAGGCGGCATCCCCTAGGGTGGCATTAGTCTCAGGCGCGAGGACGATCGCGCCCGTCTTGCTCGCCCTGCTCCCTTTCGGGGTGGCCTTCGGCGCCACGGCGACGGAGAGCGGGCTCTCGGCTCTGGAGGCACTCGGCATGTCGGTGTTCATCGCTGCCGGCGCCGCGCAGTTGGCCGCCCTCCCGCTGCTCTCAGCCGGTGCGTCGGTGGCCGTTGTTATTCTGACCGTCCTCATCATCAACCTCAGGATGATGCTCTACAGCGCCTCCCTTGCGCCGCATTTCCGATCCCTCCCGCTCGGGTGGAAGGGACTCCTCTCTTACCACCTCACAGATCAGGCCTACGCGGCGACCATCACCCGCTTCGACGCCGGAGAGACCAGGGAGCCAGAAAAGCGCTGGTATTACCTCGGCGTCGGCCTCTCGATCTGGACGACGTGGCAGGCGGCGACCATGACAGGCGTCTTCCTCGGCGCGTGGGCCTCAGAGGATTGGTCTCTGGACTTCGTGTTGCCCCTGATCTTCATCGCCCTCGCCGTCCCTGCGATCAAGGACCGCACCACGGGCGCCGCGGCCCTCGCGGCTGGCGTTGCGGCGCTCGCCTTTGCAGTCCTTCCCCTGAACCTCGGTCTGATCGCCGCCGCCCTGGTCGGCATCGCGGGTGGGTTGGTGGCGGAGACCGTAAGCGAAAGGAGCGAAAGATGAGCACCCCCACGTTATGGTTGACGATACTTGGGGCTGGCGCCGTCACATTCGCGCTGCGCCTCTCCTTCATCGCGCTACTGGGACGAATAGAGATACCCCTCTTCTTCGGGCGGGCGCTACGGTTCGTGCCTGCGGCTGTGCTTACGGCCGTGGTCATCCCGCTGCTTTTCTACGTGGACGGCGCCCTGGATGCCTCGCTCGGCAACGAGCGGTTGGTCGCAGGGCTCGTTGCGGCCCTGATCGCCTGGCGAACCAGAAGCGTTCCCCTGACCCTGGTCGGTGGCATGGCGATGCTGTGGACGCTCCAGGCCATAGGACAGAGCCTGTGACGGAAAAACACGAAAGTCATCAGCGGCGGCTACGGGTTCATCCATGACGGCCGCACAGTCGAAGACACTCAAATCAACGAAGGAGCAGTACAGATGAACACCTCGATCAAGAACAAAGCATCGATGACCAAAGTAATGGCCCTCGGCCTCTTGCTGGCGACCCTCCTGGTCGTGGCGCTTTCGGTGGGCCCGGCCGGCGCCGTGGCGACCCCGGGCAAGGCATCCGCCTGGGGCGACAACGACAAAGGCCAGCTCGGCAACGGTCGCTCCGGCGCCGCTAGAAACATCCCCAAGGCGGTGAGCAACATCGGCGGCGTGAAGAGCGTGAAGGCTGGTTGCTACCACAGCCTGGCGCTCAAGAGAGACGGAACGGTTCGGGCCTGGGGCGACAACGGCAACGGCCAGCTCGGCAACGGCACCAATAGGAGTCGCACCGTGCCGGTCAAGGTGAGGATCAAGAACGTCAAGGCCATAGCCGCCGGGTGCACCCACAGCCTCGCGCTCAAGAGAGACGGAACCGTGTGGGCCTGGGGCGACGGCTTCTACGGCCAGCTCGGCAACGGTCGCTTCCGCGCCTCGAGCAACGTCCCCGTGAGGGTGGACAACCTGGGCACAGGTACCAGAGCCATAGCCGCCGGCAAGAACTTCAGCCTCGCCCTCATGGGTGACAACAGGGTCAGATCCTGGGGCTACAACGCCGAGGGTGAGCTCGGCAACGGCACTTCCGGTCCCGACACCAACAGGGCGAGACCGGTCCCGGTTCGCAACCTCGCCAACGTCAGGATGATCTCAACCGACAGTTACGCCGATCACTCCCTGGCTCTCCTCGCTAACGGAACCGTCCGAGCCTGGGGCGGCAACTACTACGGAGCGCTCGGGGACGGAACCGCCGCCAACTTCCGACCGAAGCCCGTGGTGGTGTCCAACCTATCTGGCGTCAAGGCCATAGCCGCCGGCGGGTTCCATTCCCTGGCACTGCTCACGAACGGCAGGGTCAGGTCCTGGGGCTACAACTCCGACGGCCAGCTCGGAAACGATGCACACGGCTCAGGAACCAATAGCAGCACCCCCGTGGCGGTGAAGGGGCTCTTGAACGTGAAGTCGATCTCGGGCGGCGCATACAACTCCATGGCCGTTCTCGAGAGCGGCAGGGCCCGCTCGTGGGGCGACAACAGTCGCGGCCAACTCGGTACCGGCCGCACCGGTCCGGATAGGGACGTACCCGCCGCAATCAGGAACCTCACGAACGTCAAGAACATAGACGGTGGCTTCGAGTTCGCCCTGGCGGCCACCCGGTAGAATGGAGTCTTCGGTCTCCCGCTGTCCTCGGGCCACACCCTCGCAATACGCGTGTTCCCGACTAACGATTTGCCCCGTATGTCACGGTGTGGCACTACAGCGGCTTGCAATGAGAGGTTCACCCTCCTTGCAAGCCGCTCTAGGCCGCATGCTCCTCGATCCGTAACTGATACGAAATCCCCATGAGCGCTACCGCGCTGTCTGGCCCTGCGCGTGTCGTAACCAAGTCTGGGTGACTGCTGGCGCCACGATGGGCAGCCGTCCTAGTGGATTCCCGCTTCCCCTCACCGTCATTCCCGCGAAAGCGGGAATCCACGGCGGCAGACACTCTGAGCCCCAGGGAGCGATCTGTCCGATCACGCACAAGCACCCGGCCTGAAATCTGTTGCCTGAAACCTGTTGCCTGAAGCCGCAATTTCGACACTTTTTTCTGAGATTTCTTGGATTCTTTCAGATTTGAGCGTTTCTGAGAGCACTTCCGAGAGCGTCTCCGAGAGCACCCCCCTCTAGAGTGATCTTCAAGCAAACGTTCATGACCAGGATCGAGCGAAAAGAGAACACCATGATGAAGACGACACCCGCACCGGCTGCAATCGAACTTCAGAACCTCTGCGCCTTACCAACGGTAAATGCCCTGCCGCGGGCCGCGGCATTCCTCGCGGATCTGGTCCAGGACCGATCGTTTCTGCGATCGCAAGTCCTGCCCGTGCTCGAAGAGGCGCACGGCGCGGAGCGCTGGTACGTGGCCCGTCGCTGGGATGCACCGGACAGATCCTTCTCTTTGCAGGTCTTCGTCTGGCCAGCGGGGACGCGGACCATGATCCACGACCACTCCTCCTGGGGCGCATACGCCTGCGCAGCCGGCACCGTGCTCGAAGAGCGTTATGAGAGGCTGGACGACGGAACCCGCTTCGAGCACGCCCGCCTTCGGGAGGTGTGGCAACTGCCCTGGAGCCCGCGAGACGGGGCCTCGACGGTGCTGCCCGGCGACGGGGGTATCCACAGGGTCGGCAACCCGTACGAGGAGGCCGCGGTCTCGGTGCACCTGTACGGTCCCCGGATGGGCGAGGTCGACGGCCGGGACTACGATCCCTCGCGGGACTACGTCTGCGACCGGCTGGAGGACTCGACGGAGGAGATCGACGGGATCGCGGCCCATCAATGGCCGGTTTATGGATAGTCTGGCTTTTCGACAATTTTTTCGGAGATTTCTTCTGATTTGAGCGTTTTCGAGAGCGCCACCGAGAGCGTTTTCGAGAGCACCCCCCTCTATGGTGCTCTTAGACAAACGGACGAGGCCAGGATCTAGAGAGAGGAGGAGCGAGAAGGCAAACAGAGACAAGCGAATGAGTCAAGACAGTAGCGACGAACAGATCGAGAGAAAGGAATCCAGAAATGAGAACAGAAGCGACGACACTAAGAAGCGGAACAGAGGGTAAGGCGAGGAGCGCGGTGCTCGTGAGCCTGGCGCTGGGAGCGGTCCTGGCGGCGTTGGTGGCCTTGATGGCGGCTCCGGCGCGGGAGGCCGAAGCGACCTTCCCCGGCACCAACGGCAAGATCGTCTTCATCTCCAAGCGCACCACGGGCACGGGCGTGGACAACCCTACCGGCGACAGTGAGATCTTCACGATCAATCCCGACGGCACGGGCCTGAAGCAGCTCACCACCAACACTGGGGACGACCGCGAGCCCACCCTCTCTCCCGACGGCCAGAAGATCGCCTACACGAGCCAGGGAGACCCAGACCTCGAACCCCGGGGGCGACTACGAGGTCTACCTCATGAACGCCTCGGACGGGTCGGGACAGACGAACCTCTCAAACAAGCGGCGCCACCGACGGCACCCCCGTCTTCTCTCCCGACGGCACGAAGATCGCCTACGAGAGCAGCCACATCCAGACCTCCAACCCCGAGGGCGACTACGAGGTCTACTTGATGAGAGCCTCGGATGGGTCGGGACAGATAAACCTCTCCAACAACGGCGGCGGCGTCGCTGACTACGGAGCCGCCTTCTCTCCCGACGGCACGAAGGTCGCCTACTCGAGCGAGGGCATCCAGACCTCCAACTCCCAGGGCGACTCCGAGGTCTACCGTGTCAACGCCCTGGACGGAACGGGCCAGACGAACCTCTCCAACAACGGTGCCGACGTGGACGACTACGACCACGCCTTCTCGCCCGACGGCACGAAGATCGCCTACACTAGCTACGGCAAGCAGACCTCCAACTCCCAGGGCGACTCCGAGGTCTACCGCATGAGCGCTACGGACGGTTCGGGCAAGAAGAACCTCTCCAACAACGGCAGCGGCGTCGGCGACTACTCCCCCACCTTCTCTCCTGACGGCACGAAGGTCGCCTACACGAGCAGCGGCATCCAGACCTCCAACTCCCAGGGCGACTCCGAGATCTACCGCATGAATACCCTGGACGGGTTGGGCAAGAAGAACCTCTCCAACAACGGCAGCGGCGTCGGCGACTACCTCCCCCTTTTCTCTCCGGACGGGACGAAAATCGCCTACACGAGCAGCGGCAAGCAGACCTCCAACCCCGAGGGCGACACCGAGATCTACCGCATGAACACCCTGGACGGGTTGGGCAAGAAGAACCTCTCCAACGATGCTGTATACGACTACAACCCTGACTGGGGCAGGCAGGCGATGTAGTGCCAACGCCGCGAGGACGGTGATGCGCTCCCAGCGGGTCACAGACCGCAGAGCGACTAGCAGTGGACCAGGAATGAGACGCAGATCGAGCCGGGGTACCTTCCAAGACCCCGGCTCCCCGAGAAAGTAGCAGGAAAGGTCGAGAGAAAGGAGCTATCGTGGTGACGGCATAGAGTTTGAAAGAACGACAATACCAAGCTTACCAGAGAGGAGTACTGAGATAATGACCACACAACAACCAGACTTCGCGACCATCAAGGGTCGCCAGCAGAAGGCCTGGTCCTCGGGCGACTACGGAAAGGTCGGCGTGACGCTGCTGATCATGGGCGAGCAACTGGCTGAGGCCGTGGATCTGCGCGCCGGCCAGAGGGTACTCGACGTGGCCAGCGGCAACGGCAACGCCTCGCTCGCCGCAGCCCGCCGCTTCTGCGATGTGACCGGCATCGACTACGTCCCAATGCTGCTCGAAGAGGGACGCAAGAGGGCCGAAGCAGAGGGCCTCGAGGTAGATTTCCGGGAGGGCGACGCGGAGCAGCTCCCCTTCGAGGACGCCTCCTTCGACGTGGTGCTCTCGACCCTGGGCGTCATGTTCGCCCCCGACCAGGAGAAGGCGGCGGCGGAGCTTCTCAGGGTGTGCAAGCCGGGTGGCACCATCGGGATGGCCAACTGGGCGCCCGATAGCTACGTGGGAGAGCTGTTCAAGACCATTGGCAAGCACGTCCCGCCGCCTCCCGGCCTGAAGCCGCCCTTCCGTTGGGGTACGGACGAAGGCTTGCAGGAACTTCTGGGCGAGGGCGTAGGCTCCCTGCAGACGAGGCGACGCAGCCTGGTGTGGCGCTTCGCGTCGGCCAGGCACCATGTCGAGTTCATGCGCGACTACTACGGCCCGCTCAACAAGGCCTTCGCGACGCTCGACGAGGGCGGACAACAGGCCCTGGAGGAGGACCTGATCACTCTGGTCGAGCGCCACAACCGCTCGGGCGACGGGACGGCGGTGTGGCCCGCGGAGTACCTGGAGGTGGTCGCTGCCAGACGGTGAATTAGCATTTCAGCAGGTCAGCACTTCAGCATTTCAGCTTGTTGGTTTCGCTGATCGTTTGTAGCAGAATGGGCGGTTCGCGGTGGTAAACCCACCGCGAATCGCCTTTTTGTGGGACGTACGGGCCCTTGGGCGCGGTTCGCGGTGGCTGTGATCAGAGGGAGAGCGGTGCGGGTACAATGCGCCGTGGACAGGAACTTGGGCATGTTGAGCCGTGCTGTCGAAGAATGGACGTTAGTGGAGATGGTTTCGTAGTGGGGTCTGCTTTCACTCGATTGCTCTCCGGTAGGGTTGGACGAGGGTATTGCATCGCGAAGATCGTTGTTGCTTTGCTCGCGGCTTTGCTGGTGAGTTCTGCCTGCTCTTCTGGGGATGAGGGGGCTGGTGGGGAGAAGGATGTAATCTCCGGCGCTTCTAAACAGTCCAGGCCGGACCCTGCGCTCAAACAAACTGATCCCGACGGTGGAATCGGCGACCGCGTAAGGGCGGGGGACCTCCAGTTCCGCGTCTTCGAGGTGCGTTCGATTGACCGCATCTACGCGATGTCGAAGCCCGGAGCGGATCCGGCAACGCGGGGCGACATCTCCAGCGAGTACGTCGCGATAGATTACCTGGTAAAGAACGTCTCCGGCTCCCCCCTGACGACCGGGGCGAAGGCGACGCTACTGGATGATCTGGGCAACCGGCACAAGCAGGACGACTCGATCGAACCTCCGTCGGGAGGCACCGACGGCATGGAACTTGGCACGGCCCAGACGAGGGCGTCCACCATGTTCTTCGAGGTGCCGAACGGCATCGTCCCGGAGACGCTGGTGATCGAGACCCGCCGCGGCAAGGCACGCCTGGACCTGTTGACCCGGAACACGAAGAAGGTGCCGCCCGAAGCATATCTGCGCGTCTACCACCTCTACTTGAACGAAAAGGCCTACGAGGAGGCATACGAGATGTTCGACCCGGACTCCGTACAAGACATCACGCTCGGAGAGTGGCTGTCTTTCTGGGAGCCTCTGTGGGGCAAACAATACGTGAGCCTCGACAGCCTGACGAGGCTCTACGTAGACCCCACTCAGGCAACCTTTCAGATGTCGAGGACCTCCTACGACCGCGACGGCGACATAGCGGCGGACCCTGAGGTTCAGCCCTCCGTTACGCAGGAGATGGTGAAGGCCGACGGCGAATGGATGCTCATTATGGACGAAGATCTCGGCTCCGATATCATCGCCGTGATCGGACCCGACGAGACACCAGCGCCGGAGCCCGCCCCCGAACGCACCGAACCGCCCACGACGGTTCCAGAGACCACGCAAGCCGAAAAGACCGCGACGGGCCCAGAGTCGACGAGCTCCGATGCGACGGCGGATGACTACGCCTGCAAGGACTTCGAGACCCAGGAAGAGGCCCAATCCTACCTCGCGCCCGGAGACCCATACGGTCTCGACCCGGACAATAACGGCCTGGCGTGCGAGTATTTGCCGTAGCGTCTGTCGTAAACTAAACAACACTCGTGGCAGGCTATCAGGACTGCCGTTATCACTGGCGAGAGGTCGGGTTGCGAGTGCCGGGACGTGACAAACTACTGCCCTCGAGCTCATGCGGGCGGACCGTGTGACGTAGTGTGAAACTCCATCAAATCCACAACATGTAGAAACTGGTGCAAGGCGAGTCGGTAGGGGGTAATCTTATTCCATGCTCGCGACGGGTCGCAGGGGACACACGATTCTAGGTATAGACCCTGGGACGGCGACGATGGGGTGGGGGGTTATTCGTCAGGAGGGGAGTCGGCTGCGCTACGTGCAGCACGGGGCGATTACTACTCCTCCTGATTGGGAGATGCCGCGCAGGCTCGGGAGGCTCTTCGATGGTGTTACTGAGTTGGTGCGGGGTTACGGGCCTGAGACGGTTGCCATCGAGGAGCTTTTCTTCAACACCAACGTCACTACGGCGATCACGGTCGGGCAGGCGCGGGGTGTGGCGTTGCTGGCGGCTTACAGGGCCGGGATCGGGGTGGCCGAGTACACGCCGCTGCAGGTGAAGCAGGCCATCACTTCCTACGGGCGGGCTGACAAGAGGCAGGTGCAGGAGATGGTGAAAGCTCTGTTGAACCTGCCCGCGATACCCCGTCCCGATGACGCGGCCGACGGCCTCGCCATCGCCATTTGCCACGCGTTCTCTAGTAGTCTGCCCGGCAAGGTTGGGGTGGGGAAATAGTGGACCATGAGCGATAATTAGCCCATGATCTACAGGTTGCGCGGTACTCTGGTCGAAAAGGATACGGAAGGTGTGGTAATAGACGTCGGGGGCGTGGGCTACAGGTCCTCGGCCTCGCTCGCGACGCTGAGGGCGCTACCCCCGCTCGGCGAGGAGTGCGTCATCCACACCAGGTTGGTCGTGCGGGAGGACGCGATGCTCCTGTTCGGGTTCGCGGAGCGCGAGGAGAGGGCCGCGTTCGACGTGCTGACGGCGGTCAGCAAGGTCGGGCCGAAGCTGGCCCTCTCCGTGCTCTCCTCCATGTCGCCCCAGGAGATCTCCGAGGCTGTGGCGAGGGGTGACGTGATCAAGCTCTCCTCAGTCCCCGGGCTCGGAAAGAAGACGGCGGAACGGCTGGTGCTCGAGCTCAGGGGCAAGAGCCTCGCGGCTTTCGGACCAGAGCCGGTCGTCGCCGGCGGCGATAGCGGGGGCGGTCCTTACATGGAGGCGAGGGACGCGCTCACGGCACTCGGGTACAGGCTCGAGGAGGCCGAGAAGGCGCTGAACGACGTGCCGCCGCAGGACTCTGTCGAGAAGTACATAAAGGAGGCGTTACGGCGGATCGGGAGCAGGCGTTGAGCACAGAGGAGATGGACGACTTCACCGTCAGGGACGAGAGAAGACCCGAGGAGCCACCCGAGGATATCACGGGTGCCGCTGGTTTCGGTGACATTGGCGAGCATCCGCTGGATCCCGAGGCGCACGCGGAGGACGACGAGCCGACGCTCAGGCCGACCTCCTTCGATGAGTTCGTTGGGCAGGAGGCGCTCAAGCAAAACCTCAAGATCTTCGTGCAGGCGGCCAGGCAGCGCGGAGAGGCTCTCGACCACATCCTGCTGGACGGTCCTCCTGGGCTGGGTAAGACCACGCTCTGCCGCATCCTGGCCGAGGAGATGGGTGTCGGGATCAGGCCGACGAGTGGGCCCACGCTGGAGAGAGCGGGTGACATGGCGGCGATCCTGACCTCGCTCGACGAAGGCGACTTCTTGTTCATAGACGAGATCCACCGCCTCAACAGGCAGATCGAAGAGGTCCTCTACCCTGCGATGGAGGACTACGCCATGGACATCGTCCTCGGCCAGGGACCGTCAGCGCGAACGATCAGGATGGACTTGCCCCGCTTCACGCTGGTCGGCGCGACCACCAGGAAGGGCCTGCTGACGAAGCCCCTGCTCGACCGCTTCGGAGTCGCTGAGAGGCTCGAATACTACAGTCCTTCGGACCTGGAGAAGATCGTGGTCCGGAACGCGAAGATACTGGGTATTCCCATTACCGACGAGGGCGCCAGCCAGCTCGCGCGCCGCAGCCGCGGGACGCCCCGCATCGTCAACAGACTCCTCAAGAGGGTTCGCGACTACGCGCAGGTCATCGGTGACGGCAAGATCGACGAGGAGACGGCCAACGCCGCCCTCGACATGCAGGGCGTCGACCACCTCGGCCTCGACAGGGCCGACAGGGACTACCTCGGACTCGTCATCGACAAGTTCGACGGGGGGCCCGTCGGCGTGGGCACAATCTCCGTGGCCCTGGGCGAGGCGCGCGATACCGTTGAAGACGTCTACGAGCCTTACCTGTTGCAGAGCGGCCTCATACAGCGCACCCCGCGAGGACGTATCGCCACCAACAGGGCCTACGGACACCTCGGCGTCCCCATACCCAGCAACGGGTAGGGGCGGGTTTCAAACCCGCCCCTCCAACGCGAACCGCCCGCTAAGGTTGAGCGGCGGTGTGGCCGATACTGGTGGTGTAATGCGCTACGACGTAGACCAGGCGGCCTTCCCGGAGTCAGGGACCCTGGGCGGAGGAGACCTCTCTTTCGCCGTCTTCAGCCTGAAGCACGCGGCCTGCGGTGATCATGTGGTGGAGATGCGATTGGGTGATGGTACGCTTCTGGAGTGGTGTATGGCGTGCTCCGTTGTGCAGATCTTCGGAGACCGCGAGGTGTGATCCAGGTCCTCGCGGTTCCTGTCGCGCGCCCGCAAAGCCCGCAGCGCAGGATACCGCCTGATACCGAGTCCGTCTGAACGCTCGCGCTTTGTGCTAACGGATGAACACCGAGGCCAACTCTCATCCGTCATTCCCGCGCTAGTGGGAATCTACGGGTAGTAGAAGAGATGCGCTCACGCGCAGGGGCGTTGCCATTCACCCGGACTTGGTATGAGAGCTCCCAGAAACGCCCCCCGGTGCTCGACGGGCGGCGGTTGTGCCTGGATCGCCTCTCGCGCGGCGGCCGCCAGCTCACTGGGTATGCCCGAGTACGGGACCCCTTGCCCGGTTCGGCTACGGAACCGTCCGCTAACTTGGCGCCTGTTCTTTGAGCCGCTCAGGGGTGGAGGGCCGAGACCGTTTCGGGAGGAGGAGGGTGAACGTCGAGCCTGCGCCCGGCGTGCTCTCCGCCCTTATCTGGCCGCCGTGGGACTCGGTGATCTGGCGGGCTATGGACAGCCCCAGGCCCGCGCCGCTATCGGAGCGGGAGGGATCGGCCCTGTGGAAGCGCTCGAAGATGAGGGGCAGCTGATCCTCCGGGATGCCGACGCCCGTATCCGAAACTTCGAGCGCGACCCGGTCGCCGTCCTCCCGCACACCTATCGTGACGTTCCCCCCCTCAGGTGTGTAGCGCACGGCGTTGTCCAAGAGTATGGAGGCGGCCTGCAAGATGCGGTCCCTATCGAAGGTGGCCTCAACCTCTCCTTTCGGAAGGACGCATTCGATAGATACCTTTCCGTTGTTGTCGTGCCGGGTTGCCTGCGCCGCCTCCTCGGCGACCGCGGCCAGGTCGTGGCGCCCGATCTTCGGCTCTGCGCCTTCGTCGCCGCGGGTTAGGGCAAGGAGGGACTCGGCCAGGCTACGCATCCTGGCGGCTTCCCGGCGGATGACGCCGACGCTTTGTTTCGCCCTCTGCGGGTCCCCTTCGAGTGCCCACTTGTCGAGCATCCTGGCGTGACCGCTTATAGCGGTGAGCGGCGTGCGCAGCTCGTGGCTGGCATCGGCGGCGAAGCGTCGCTGACGCTCCAAAGCTTCCTCCCTGCGGGCGAAGGCGCTCTCCAGCCGCGAGAGCAGCCCGTTTATCGTGATCACCAGGCGCCCGAGCTCGTCTTTGGGGTTGGCCACGGGCAGCCGCTCGGAGAGATCTCCCTCGCCCATCCTGCTGGCGGCGCTGGTTACGGCGTCCACCGGCCTCAGGGCGGCTCCCGCCAGCAGGTAGGAGCCGCCGATGGACAGGAGGAGGGCCGCGCCGATGCTGGTCGCCAGCAGGGTCCCGAAAGTCTCGAGGGACTCCTCGGTTTCGTCCTCGGACTTAAGGGCCTCGACCACCCGCGCTTCATCGATCACCCGGTTGGGGCTGTTCGGTGGGTCCACCGGCAAGGCGACGACGTAGTAGTCATTATCCCCCAGGCGCACATTCTTCTTAGGGGCGGCCTGCCCGCTCTTGAGCGCTTTGCGCCACACGTTGTGGTCGGCTGAACTTACCGCCTGGAGCCCTTCCCTCTGGAGGATACCGCCGTCTTTGTCCCGAATGATCACGCCGACCTCATCGAGGATGAGCTGATCGTCATCCTCGACGGCGCTACTCAAGGTATCTCCAGCCTCGATGGTGTCGGCCACGACCGTCGCCCCATCCTCGGCGCTCTCTTCGATGCCCTTGAGCAGTGCGTTCCTGTTCAGCAGGTAGAGTGATAGGCCGAGGGCGAGCAGTATCACCCCGATCGCCAGCGCGATGAACAGCGTAAGACGCCATCGGATCGGCAAGACGGGCTACGCTCCCTTCGAGGTGTACCCCGCCCACCGGACGGTGCGGATCAGGTTCGGTTTCTCGGCGGCTGTCTCGCTGCGGGCCGGGAGTTCGGGCATCTCGAAAGGCTTGGTCACGTAGTCGTCCGCGCCGAGGTCGAGGCTGTGGACCTTGTCCATCGTGACGTCGCGGGCGGTGAGCATGACGATTGGCAACTCTGGCGCCTGAGATGCTTCAAGACCCCCACCCCGACAGGTTTCGGCAGCATCATGTCCAATAGGACGAGCTCGGGTCCGAAGCGCTTGGCCTCCTCCAGGCTGGAGACACCGTCTTGGGCGCACCGCACACTGAAGTCTAGGCGCTCGAGTTCGGGCTCGACGAAGTTGGCGATCGAGCGGTCGTCTTCTTCCAGCAGCACGCGCGTTACCGATTTCATTTACTCCTGTTGGTCTTTCCAATCAATATTGTGCTGTCCGGAACCTCTTCACGAATGCTGCCCGCTTTCCCCCAACGGCCCGGTCCCCCTAGCCGGCTCCCAGTACCCACGATACATCCGTTACAGATGCATCACTGAAAGTACGTTACTCTCTTGCGGATCGCTTGTCAAGGGAGGACAAGAGGCTGACGCAAATCTACCACGGCAATTGAAAGAGCAAAACCTCCCCGAGTAGGATGGATCTGCCACACCACCATCCTCAGAAGGAAGTCAGGTTCATGCTATGGTACAAGCGCGTCCTGTGCGCCATCAATACCGCTATTCCCTTCCTCATGCCGACTCAAGCGACTAACCTCGCCCTGCTGGTCGGTGCCATCCTCAAGAAACGTACCCTCCGCCTCTCGGAGCTCGCCAGGGGCCTCCCCGGTGGCAGGGGCTGGCCCTCGGCGACGGCCCACAGAGGGAAGGCGAGCGTCATAAGCTTGGCGCTGGGCCTTGCTGGAGGATCTCGGAACATACCGCCCTCCGATCTTCGCCAGCCGTGTAGGTGGGTATGCGCCAGGCTGTTGTTCTCCCTTGACAAGCGATCCGCAGGAGAGTAACGTACTTTCAGTGATGCATCTGTAACGGATGTATCGTATGTAAGAGCAGCTCGAGCTCATCGGAGGACAAAGTGGGCCAACAACGTACAGGAGGCGATCCGGAGCAGCTCTTGCCCTTGACCCCGGTGAAGCTCAACATCCTCTTGGCCCTGGCCGACGAGGAACGCCACGGCTACGGGATCGGGGTCGAGGTGAGGGAGCGTACCGGAGGAAAGATGCGCCTGGGGCCTGGCACGCTTTATGGCTCCCTCAAGCGCATGGTGGACAGCGGTCTCGTCGAGGAGGTCGAGGGGTCTGAGAGTCTTTCCGATGAGCTACCCGACGGTGCGCCTCGCCGCTACGACGCCGAGAGGCGCCGCTACTACGGGCTCACGGGTTTCGGCGGGCGGGTGCTGGGGGCCGAGCTGGCCAGGTTGGAGAGGGTGGTAAGGACGGCGCGGCAGAAGGGGCTCTTTCCGCCCTCCGGGCGCGGCGTATCCTACCCCGGGGAGGCCTGAGGTGGAACCCGGCAGCGGGCGAGATCGGGGCATTTGGGCCTCCGAGCGGGTCTACGGGGTGCTGATCCGTCTCTATCCGGAAGAGGTGCGCCGGCGCTACTCGGAGGAGATGGTCGGCTATTTCCGGGACCTTTGCCGGGAGGAGTGGCACAGCAGGGGTGCTAAGGGGATGGTGTTACTTTGGGCCCGCACGCTGCCCGATCTAGTCTTCAGCGTCCTCAAGGAAAGGGGCACCACCTTTCTCAGGAGTGCCTACCTTCCCGTGAGCCGGGGACCGCGGCGAGGTGGGGCGCGCTTTCGGCACTCCTGGGCGGCTCGCTGGGGGTAGCCTACAGCCTGGCATACACCCTGGCTAACTTAAGGTCGCGCCTTCTCCTGTACTGCGCGCTAGGATTCCGAGTTCCTTTGCCTAAGCCCCGTTCGCTTCTAAGCGCTCGGTGCCGCCCTCGGCCAGGAAAGCGCGGAAACGTAGCTCGGAGCCGTTTGTATCTTGTAGGATACGTACTCAGGTGCCCCTACGTACACGTTGTTCCCGCGGGGACAGGCCCTGCGAAGGCGGAGAGCTGGAATCTACTAGCAGTAGGAGACGCTCCGGGTGCTGTGGTGGACTCCGTGCAACCGCTAATGTTTAGCCGGACTTGGTATCATTCTGTGCTGCGTGACGAAAGTGCCGACTGTGCGGTAAGCCGCCCGGTGGTATTGGTTCCAGGTCTATCGGGTAGGGTGGCTCCAAGGATGAGAAACGATTCGAGTCATACTCTAGGCGATTTGGACTTTCGTTGACCGGTTGGAGGCGGACAGTATTCAGGGCGGCGCAGGTCGCCGAGGAGCGCTTCGACGCTCTCAGGTTCGGCCTCAAGCGGCGATTCGGGATGTTGGATCCGTTCGAGATACTACCCTACCGGGGTCACGGCACGTCGCGGGAGTTGTTCTTGAAGGGCAGGGTCCTGGAGGAGAGCGGCATCACCCGCGCGGGGTACAACGACACCGTGTGGCGAAACGTGCTCAACATGGCAAGGCGCTTCGCGAGCGACGAAGTTGCAGGTGCGCGCGTAAGGGCCACGTTCGGTGGGTTGCAGACCGAGACAACGGCCGACGTGGAGGGATTCTTCGGGGTGCGGTTTCAGCTAAAGGAGCCTCTCGACGGTCGTGCCAGGTGGTATAAGGTCGAGCTGGAGTTGCTCTCGCCGCCTTCGCCGGGCGGGCGAGAGGTACGGTCGCAGGGTCAGGTGCTCGTACCGCACGGAGCCAACTTCGGAGTGATCAGCGACCTCGACGATACGGTGGTGAGGTCAAGCGCGACCAGCGTGCTGAAGATGGCCTGGATCGTTGTGCGCAACAATGCCCACACGCGGCTTCCCTTCGAGGGCGTCGCCGAGTTCTACAGGGCGCTCCAGCAGGGTGAAGTCGGCCACTCTTTGAACCCGATCTTCTACGTCTCCAGCAGCCCCTGGAACATCTACGATGTGCTCGAGGACTTCCTGAACGTCCACGGCGTTCCCCCCGGACCGCTGTTTCTGAAGGACTGGAGCCCGACCGTTCTCGGGAAGCACCAGGACTACAAGCTGGGCGTTATCCGTGAGTTGCTAGACACATATGGCGATCTGCCCTTCGTCCTGATCGGGGACTCGGGGGAAGAGGATCCGGAGATCTACCTCCAAACCATTCGGGAGCACCCTGGACGCATAAGGGCCGTCTACATCAGGGACGTTGCCTCCGCCGAGCGCGACGTAGAGGTCAGGGCTATGGCCCAAGAGGCGCGTAAGCTGGGGACGGAGATGGTGACCGTGCCCGATACCGCGGCGGCGGCCGAGCACGCGGCCTCCATAGGTCTCATAGCGCCGGATGCGATAGACGCCGTCCGGTCCGAGAGCTCAGCAGACCATTACAGCAGCTTGCAATGGGATTGAAGCCCATTGCAAGCATTTCAGCTGGTCAGCACTTCAGCATTTCAGCTTGTTCTTGCTGAAGTGCTGACTAGCTGAAGTGCTGAAGTGCGCGATTAGCAGAGGTCAAAACCTCTGCTAATCGCTTTCAGGGATCGATGCCAAAGCGTTCCTTGACTTCCGGGATGCGCTCGTCGTGCCAGGTAATTCCGTAACGTTCGCCCAGTTCGGCGCGTGCCTTCTGGTGTTCTTCGTGGCTCATATTCTGTGACACGACCTCCTCATACTCGTCGAAGTAGCCTTCGAACGCGTCACCAGGCGTAAGGATCTCCATGACCAGCACCGTCTCGGCGCCGGCGTTGTAGAAGGCGTGGGGCACGCCTCGCGGCTTGACGACGTAGGAGCCCTTCGGGGCGAGCACGACTTCGCCGCCGACGTAGCAGCTCAGTTCGCCCTCGAGCACGTAGGAGCACTCGTCCTCGCGGTCGTGGGTGTGAGGTGGGATCATCCCGCCGGGTGGGAGGCCCCACTCTTCGATCTTGAGCGAACCGCCGGAGGCCTCCGCCGTGACCTTGTGGGTTAAGTCCAGGACGGGGAGGCGTGCTCCTTCGCTTGGACGTATCAGGATCTCGCTCGTACTCGGGAACACGTCACTGCCTCCTTCGATCTCGCCGGTCGGTGTACAGGTTCTCCGCGAGCTTCGGGTTCTGCCGAGAAGGGTAGCCTTCTCCCTCTCGACGCGCCACTCTCGCCCGGGCCACCAGGCGGGCTCTCTCGACCTCTTGCATGGCCATCAGGTACTGGCTCAATCCGTACATTTTCGCGTCCTTCCTCTACGTTCAGGGGTTTCTCCAGGGTCACTACCGCACCGGCTGCCAGTCGGGGGTGAAATCTCCCGCCGGGTCGTTGGTGAGGTTCTTCGGCTCCGAGCCGTCGGCGCCCATCTCGTAGATCTCGAAGTTGCCGTCACGGTTGGTGTGGAAGGCGATTTGCCCACCATCGGGCGAGAAGACGGGTCCGCTGTCGGTCGGCAAGCCGTTGACGGTGAGCCGCTGCTGTCCGGCGCCGTTGGCGCGCATGAGGTAGATATCGTAGCCACCTTCCTGGTCGCTGGTGAACGTGATCCTCGAGCCGTCCGGCGACCAGCCGGGGGATGCGAAGGCTACCCCCGAGCCGCGGTTGCTTTTCCTCTGCTTCGAGCCGTCGGCGGCCATCGTGTAGATGCCCGGCGCGAAGTTCCGGTCGCTCACGAAGGCTATCTTTCTGCCGTCCGGAGCGAAGTTCGGATGGAAGTCTCTGGAGGTGTTGTTCGTGAGCTGAGCCAGGTCCGTGCCGTCGAGCTTTACCGAGAAGATCTCGGTGTCACCGGTCGGGTTATCCACACCCGCGCTCAGGTTGCTATCGAAGATTATCCTCTCGCCATCCGGCGCGAAGGCGGCTGACCTGTCAAAGGCCCTGTTGTTGGTGACGTTGGTCTGTCCCGAGCCGTCCGAGTTCATCACGAAGATGTCGGAGAAGAGGTCCCGGTCGCTCTCGAAAGCTATCTGACCTCCGTCCGGGGACCACTCGGGGTTGAAGTCGAAGGCGGCGTTCGCGGTAAGCTGAGTCAGCCCCGTGCCGTCCTGATTCATCGTGAAGATCTCGAAGTCCCCTTCCGGGTTGTTTACTCCTTCACCGCTGGTACGGTTGGAGGAGAAGGCGATCTTGCCATTGTTGCCGGGGAAGGTGGCTTCCGCTTCCTTGGCCGTTCCTACTAGCGCCAGGAATAGCGCGACAAGCGCCATCGCGGAGGCCAATGCTGTCGCCATGCCCATCTGCATCATTTTCCCGGTTTCTGTCTTCATCATCTGCTCAATTCCTTTCTGTTGTGGGGAGCGGGGCGACTTGCCCCGCCCTATCCGTTCGTATGGTTGCTCGCCGCTATCCCTACGGCCTCAGCGGCGGGAAGTCCGCGCACAGGGCTTCCCCGAACACGGTGCTAGGGGCCCCGTTGTCTCGGATCGTCGCCGCCCAACCGCCCGTGCCGACGGGCTCGCTGAGCAACAGGTCGTCATCCCGCCCGTCGTTCTCCCGAGTGCCGCCTCCACCGCTTAACACTGTGTCCCCAGAATCGCAAAATGCTCCCTGGCGCTCCGTGAGACCTCCACCGTGACCGGTCACCTGGGTGGATGCGGTGTAGATCCTGCTTGGCAGGAAGTCGTCCCTGTCGGTCGATTCCTGCAAGAATTCGCTCGAGTTGAAGCCGTCGAGGGAGTCGACGTTGAGGCCCTGCACCTCCGTCGTTGAGTTGACGCTCATGGGCGGCTTGCCCGGCTCCACCTCGAGGCGAAGCGCCGTGGCGCCGGTGCCGGTCGAGTTGTTGTCTATCTTGAGGGAAGAGCCTGCTACGCTGCCGACCAGACTGGTAACGGCATTGACCGCGTTGGCCTTGCCCAGGTCGAGGCGGGCGCCTACCCCGGTGCCGGCGAGTGCCGTGGAGGACAGCCCGACCGCCAGGGCGAGCATCACCGCCAGGCCCATCACCGTGGCCGTACCTCTTCCCAGCCACCAGATCCTCGCGAGTACCGTCTTCGTTATCTTCATCATCAGGTTTTCCTTTCTGGTCACCTTTCGATACTTGCCTTCCGTGCGGATGCCTTGTGGGTCAGCCCGCGCCGCGTCCTCCTACAATGCGGCCTCCTCTCTCGCAGCCCTCGCGCTTGGGCGTTGGGCGTAAGGATAGGGGCGCGGCATCCTGTATCCGAGCAGCCGCGCCACAGCGCCGAGGGGAACGAAGACGGCGCGTTGCACGAACAGCGGTGGTTTGGCGATGTAGCCGAAGTCGTGGTAGGTGCGGAAGATGGACGCCAACCAGAGCAAGTTCGGCAGACCGGTCTTCTGGCTGACCTTCCCGTCCTGGGCGAGCCCGAAGAAGGACTCGAAGAACTCTTCGGTCTTCAGGGCCGGACGGAACTCGACGATAGCCACGCCCTCCTCTTCGCCAGCGTTCCACCATGCATGCGGGGCGCCGGCGGGCACGGTCGCCCCTTCTCCCGCACGAACCTGCCTCGCTTCACCGTCCACGACGAACGTGAACGTGCCGGAGCGTATCTCGAAGGATTCCTCCGCTATGGGGTGGATGTGGGGCGCCGCCACGAAGCCGTGGGGCCGCACGCGCAGCTCGCCCGTTGCATACTCGCCGTCCGTCTCCTCCGAAGTCTCGAGGAAGGTGATCGTTTCCCCCGTCACCGGATGCTCTACTACGTCGCCTGATTTGGCCATGTCTCTTACTCCCGTTCTTTTCTCTTTAATCGATGCTTGTGATTACCTTCCGTGCGGATACCTCTCTTTGCGCCCGCCCGCGCTGCGTCACGCTACATGGCGACCTCCGCTCCGCTCTCATCAGCGAGCGCTTCCCGCAGCCAGGCGCACATCTCGTCGCGCGCCTGCTCTGCCTGGTCGAGGATGCCGATCATTTCGGCGAAGCGGTGGTGTACCCCGTCGTAGCGCGACAACCGCGCCGGTACGCCCGCCGCGCGCAGCCGCTCGACGTAGAGTTCTCCCTCGTCGCGGAGCACGTCGTACTCGGCGGTGATAACCAATGCGGGTGGCAGCCCGCGCAGATCAGGGGCGAGCAGCGGCGCCGCGAACGGATTCGCGGCCTGCGACTCGTCGGCGAGGTACTGATCGTAGAACCAGATTGCGGCTTCGCGCGTCAGGCCGTAGCCCTCGGCGTTCTCGATGTAGGAGGGGGTCGGGGGAGTGTGATAGCCGACGGCAGCGTAGATCAAGAGCTGACCGCGCAGCGCTGGCCCGCCCTCGTTGCGGATGCGGAGGGCAGTTACCGCCGAGAGGTTGCCGCCCGCGCTATCTCCGGCCAACGCTATTCGCGCCGGGTCGCCGCCAACCTCAGCGGCATGCTCCCCCACCCAGCGCGTCGCGGCCAGGGCGTCGTCGAGCGCGGCGGGGAAGGGGTGCTCCGGCGCGAGCCGGTAGCCCACCGATATCACCACGCACCCGGCGCCGGCGCAGAGCGCCCGGCACAACGGGTCGTGGGTGTCCAGGTCTCCGAGCACCCAACCACCGCCGTGGAAGAAGACCACGAGCGGGAACGGTCCAAGGCCCTCGGGGGTGTAGACGCGTGCCGGCAGGTCGCCGGCCGGGCCGGGGATGACCCGATCCTCGACCGCCGCTACGGGTGTCGAGATCAGTCCCATCCGGAACAACGCCGCCATCTGGGAGGGCGCTTCCCCGCGCATCACGTCGACCGGAACGGTGCCGATCGGCGGCGCGTCGGCCGATAAGTCCAGCAGTTCCCTGGCCTTCGGATCCAACGTCATCTTACGCCTCCGCTCTTCCATCCAGTGGCGGTGCCATGGTCTCCATCCGCTCGACCCACCGTGCGCGCCACTCCGGCGCCTCGAACGGCTCAGCGAAGTACCATCTGTCTCGCCACATCTTTCCGTCGCGTAGCTCGGTGATTACCACCACGTCGAGCGCCTGTCCGCCGCCGTAGTCGATGACCGCCTCGACGACCCAGAGCCCCTCCCTGACCAGCACACGACTCACCCGGAGGGACTCCGGCGGGGTGGCGTGGTCGGCGCGGGACCGCTGGAACGCCCGCATGTTCTCCCGGTCCCGGAAGCGCTCCCCGGACTGGGGCATCTCCATCACGTAGTCCTCGTGACGAAACTCGTACTCCTCTTCGGGACTCAGGCGAGCATACAGCCCGGTCAGGAAGCTGTGTGCCTCCTGCTCGTCCATCCCTTCGAGGTCGGGGATCTGCTTTTCGTTCATATCGGTTTCTCCGCTTTCGTGTACTTGACGCAACTCGACCGTTTTCCATTCGGCCTGTCTCAGCCCGGCCTCGACCGGGATGTCCGGCTTCCTCCAAACCACCTCGTGGCGGCCCTCATCCGGATCGAGGAAGCTGAACAGCAGTATCGAGCCCATGTCGGTCACCACGCTGTCAAGCGCGCCTTCGCCCGCGAGGCGCCGGTGTAGCTCCCGGAATGCCTCCTCGCTCGCCGCGTTGAGCGCGAAATGGTCGAGACGCCCGCGCCAGAACATCGGCTGGGGGCCAGGCGGCTCGACACCGGGTACCTGGAAAGGGTGCAAGACCGTGTGCGGTCCCACCTCGATAAGGGCGTGGCGGAGACCTTCTTCTTCCAGGTCCGCCGTGGTTCTTGCCCCGAATACGCGCTCGTAGAAGGAGATCAGGCGGTCCATGTCGGCGGTGATAAAGGTCAGGTGGTGGATGTCGTCGAGCAGTGGCAACTCCGTATCCTGCTCGTTCATTTCCTCGAGTCCGTGAGTCAGTCTTTCGCCCATTGTGTTGCTCCTTTCGATTCAGCTTCGTCCCGGGCTTCGAGACCAAAGCAGGCCTTGACCTCCGGGACGATCCCGTCGTGTCGGATCACCCCTTGTCGCCCGCCCGGCTCGGCCCGTGCCTGATCCGCCAGACGCGCTTTCTGAACTTCGTGCATAACCATCAGGTACTCGCTAATGCCGTACATCTTCGGCCTCCTTGTCTCGCCTTTGCGTGCCGGGTTAGTGCTCCCCGGCCGGTGCTTGATCTTCCTTTTCAGGCTCCCGGCGTTAGTCTTCTCGCCGGTCGCAGACGTAGTCGCGGGATGGGTCGTAGTCCCGACCGTCCACCTCGCCTATCCTGGGTCCGTACAGGTGGACCGAGACCGCCACGCCCTCGCCGGGGTTGCCGACCCGGTGGATGCCCCCGTCACCGGGGAGCACCGTCGAGGCCCCGTCCTCAGGGCTCCACCGCAGTTGCCAGGCCTTCCTCAGGCGGGCGTGCTCCTCGATGTAGCCGTCGTCGAGGCGGTCGAAGCGCTCCTCGAGGACCGTCCCGAAGGCGCAGGCGTATGCGCCCCATGAGGTGTGGTCGTGGACCTTGGTGCCTGTCCCCGCCGGCCAGACGAAGATCTTCAACGAGTACGAGCCGTCCTCGCCGCCGTACTCGCGGGCCACGTACCAGTCCTGACGGTGCTTCGCTTCCGCCAGGAGTGGGAGTATCTGGGCTTCCATGAAACCCGGGTCCTTCACGAGGTCTACCAGAAAGCGGGCTGCCCGTGGCAGGGCCGACTCCTTGGGGAGCCTGGCGATCTCCCGCAGTCCGTTGGTGTCCGGTATCAGTGTGGTCGTCATCTGGTTCTCCTGTCCATTGCTGGCAACGTCCATAACGCATTCCGTCTTGCCTCCAATGGTGCGCTCCGCGTCTCACTTCTCCCAGCGACGAACCCAAACAACGGCCCAAACAATCGACCAAAGTAGGCCTGTTTGGTTGTTGTGTCTCGCATCTCGACTACCTCCTGCTCGTCGGTCCCATCATCGACAACACCCTAAGCCGAGCGAGAATCCTGAACAGCGTGGAAACTACGCAGTCGCCCGTAAGGCCTGAAGCTGCGTAGTGCGAATGGGCTAGAGCAGCCCGCGCTCGACCGTCCGCACGAACGAAGGGTCTTCACCGAAATGAGAAAGGTGAAGCCTCCGGGTAGCTCTGCTTTTCCAGTAACTCCGCGGGGCATTACCGCGATGAACCTACCCGCCGATGCTCCAAAATGGTTCATTTGAGTGATGCATCAGGCAGCTCTCCGTGCTAGTTTCGAAGAACGTCTGAGCGGGCTCGTATACACGTTGTTGCCGGGCGTGGAACTCAGAACGCCGTAGGACGTGCAGAAAGGGAGCGGAAGGTGAGGACAACGGAGACAGGCACGGAACTCCAGTTCGGCGATCTGCTGCGCCGCCACCGCGCCTCGGCCAACGTCACCCAGGAAGATCTGGCCGACAGGACGGGGCTCACGCCCCAGGCCATAGGCCTCCTCGAGCGCGGGAAGCGGCGGCGGCCGCACGCCTACACCGTGCAAAAGCTGGCCGAGGCGCTGCAACTGGAGGGGCCCGATCTCACCGAATTCGAGGCGGCGGCCCGACGCCCCTCCGTTGGCCGCGCCGCTGCCGAGCCTACCCGTCGCGTCCTTCCCACGTCCCTGACGCCGATTATCGGCCGCGAAGACGAGGTGGAGGATATTGCGGCCCTCCTGCGTCGCGACGACGTGCGGCTTCTGACCCTGACGGGTCCTGGAGGCGTGGGCAAGACCCGGCTTGCCGTGGAGGGGGCCGGGCGCGCCGGGCCGGCTTTTGCCGACGGTGTCGCCTTCGTAGCTTTGGCGCCGCTTCAGGATCCGGATCTCGTCCCCTCGGTCCTCGCCGAGGCGCTCGGGGTCAAAGACGCGGCGGGCGCGTCGCTGATGGATGCCCTTACCCGGCACCTGCAAGAGATGGAACTACTGTTGCTGATCGACAACCTGGAGCACCTCCTGCCTGCCGCGCCCTTGGTCGCCGACCTGGTAGGAGAATGCCCGCGCCTGACGGTTCTCGCGACGAGTAGGGCTCCGCTTCGGCTCATGGGCGAGCGGCAGTTCCCGGTGCCGCCGCTTTTCTTCGGGGAACGAGACTCCCCGGCGGTGCGGCTCTTCTGTGAACGCGCTGTGGCCGTGGCGCCCTCCTTCGAGCTTACAGCGGCGAACGCCTCGGCGGTGGAGGAGATCTGCCGCCGGCTGGACGGGCTGCCGCTGGCCATAGAGCTCGCGGCGGCCAGGGTCAAGCTCTTCCCGCCGGACGCGCTGCTCGACCGGTTGGATCGCCGGCTGCAACTGCTCTCCGGCGGGGCGCGCGACCTCCCGGAACGCCAGCGGACGCTGCGCGACACGGTGGCCTGGAGCCACGACCTCCTCGAAGTCGACGAGCGGGCGCTGTTCGGGCGATTGGCCGTCTTCGCCGGCGGCTTTACCCTGGAGGCGGCTGAGGCCGTGTGCGGAACAGCTATGCCTGAGGGAGGAGACGTCCTGGAGACCCTGGCGTCGCTGGTGGACAACAGCCTTCTGGTCTCGAGATCCGGGGCCTCCGCGGGTCGAGAGGGCGGAGAGCCGCGCTTCGCGATGCTGGAGACCATCAAAGAGTACGCGACGGAGCGGCTCCGCTCCAGCGGCGAGGCGGAGGGGATGCACCGCGCGCACGCACTCTACTATTTGGCGCTGGCAGAGGCCGCGCAGCCCGAGGCTGTCCCCGCACATGTTCGATGAGTGGCTGGTGGTCCTGGAGCAGGATCACGACAATTTCAGGGTGGCGCTCCGCTGGGCGATCGGGCATCGGGAGACAGACATCGGGGCGCGGCTGGCCTTGTTGCTGTGGCGGTTCTGGTCCGAGCACTACCACGTGAGCGAGGGCCGCAGGTGGTTGGAGGCGGTGCTGGCGCTGGGTGAGCCGGAGGACGGGGTCGGCCGAGCCCACCCTGTCCGCTCGGCGGTGGGCGTTCTTGCACCTGGTGGCGGGCATACTGGCAAGCGGACAGGGGGACTACGACCGCGCTGTCGCGCTGTGCGAGGAGAGCCTGGCACTCTACAGGAGCATGGGCCACAGCAAAGGCACGAGCGGTCCTCTGCGCGAGCTTGGGACCGTTGCCTACCACCGGGGAGACTACGACGAAGCCGTTCGCCTGAGCGAGCAGGCCCTCGCCACTCACGCGCGAGTTCGGGAGCACCTTCGGCCACAGGCCTTGCCGTCTGTACCCTGGCAGACGCTCTGCGGGCCAAGGGCGACGTCGAAAGGGCCAGGGTGTTGCTCGAAGAGAGCCTGACCTCGCTGCGGCGCAAGACGTACCCTCTGCGCGTGGCCAACGCCCTCGCCAACACGCTGGCCAGGCTCGGAAGCATAGAGTGCGAGTTGGGCAGGGAGGCACGGGCCGTCGAGTTATTTGCCGAGAGTCTGCGGTTGGGGCGGCGGTTCGGCTTCATACACCACCTTGTGATCCCCCTCGAAGGAATGGCCCGCGTGGCCGCGGTGCAGGGCCAACCGGAGCGGGCGGCGCGACTGCTCGGAACGTCAGCCGCGCTTCGCGACGAAATGGGCGCGACCCTCACGCTGGTTGCCCGGACGGACCACGACTACGCCCTGAACGCCGCCCGCGCGCAACTCGGGGAAGACGCGTTCGTGGCGGCGTGGGCAAGGGGCCAGACTACCCCACTGCAGGAGACGCTCTCTGCTGTCGCAGACGACGAGTGGTGAAGTACTGCCGAGCGGAGGGGCAGGCTACTAACCCGTAGAACCGAGCTTGGGGTCGGTGACGGCACCCTCGGAGGCCGACGAGACTAGGGCCGCGTACTTGGCCATCACCCCTGTGGCGAAGCGCGGCTCGGGCTCTCGCCAGTTCGTCAGGCGGGCCTCCAGTTCTTCGTCTGACAGGTCCACGCTCAGGGTCCGCTCCTCGATGTCGAAGGTCACGGTGTCGCCGTCCGTCAGGGCCGCTATGGGGCCGCGGTGGGCGGCTTCGGGGGCGACGTGGCCCGCCATCAGGCCGCGTGTCGCCCCGGAGAAGCGGCCGTCCGTGAGCAGGGCGACGGTCTCGCCCAGGCCCTGTCCGACCAGGGCCGCCGTTACCCCGAGCATCTCGCGCATGCCGGGTCCGCCCTTGGGGCCCTCGTAGCGGATGACGACCACGTCGTCTTCGGAGATGCCTCCGGCCTGCACGGCGCTCATCGCCGCTTCTTCGGAGTCGAAGACGCGGGCCGGGCCCGTGTGCAGGAGGCGGGTGTAGCCGGCGACCTTGACCACGCAGCCCTCGGGTGCGAGGTTGCCCTTGAGGATCACCAGTCCCCCCGATGACCTGAGCGGCTCCTCGACCGTGACGATCACGTCCTGCCCTGGCGTCTCCTCCGCATCCTCGACCTCCTCGGCGAGGGTCCGGCCCGTGGTGGTTAGACAAGCACCGTCTACGAGGTCGGCGTTTAGCAATCTCTTGCCGAGAAGCCTGCTCCCGCCGGCGAGGTCTACGTCGACGGCCGTGTAGCGGCCTCCGGGTTTCAGGTCGGCGATGATGGGGGTTCGACTGCTGACGCGGTCGAAGTCGTCGATGTCGAGGGGGACTCCGATCTCACGCGCTATCGCGAGCAGGTGTAAGACGAGGTTGGTCGAACCTCCCGTCGCCGCGCCGGCGGCTATGCCGTTCTCGAAGGCCTCGCGGGTCAGTATGCGTTCCGGGGTGAGGCCGCGCTCGAGCAGATCCATGACCAGCCTTCCGGCGCTGGCGCAGACCTCGTCTTTGCGGCCGTCGAGGGCTGGGGGGCCTGCGGAGCCCATCGGCGAGAGGCCCAGGAACTCGAGGACCATCGCCATGGTGTTCGCCGTGAATTGGCCCCCGCAGGCGCCCGCCCCGGGACAGGCGTGCTCCTCGAGGTCGAGTAGGTCCTCCTCCGACATCTTTCCTGCTGCGTTGGCGCCTACGCCCTCGAAGACGTCCTGAATGGTAACGTCGTGACCCCTGAAGCGGCCCGGGGCTATGGAGCCTGAGTAGACGATGGCGCCAGGTACGCCGAGCCGGGCGTGGGCCATCGCGGCGGCGGGGATAGTCTTGTCGCAGCCGACTATCGTTACGATCGCGTCGAACATGTGGCCGCGCCCGACGAGCTCTATGGAGTCGGCGATCACCTCACGGCTTACGAGGCTCGACTTCATCCCTTGCGTCCCCATGGTTATGCCGTCGGAGATGGCGATGGTGTTGAGCTCCATGGGTGTACCGCCTGCCTCTTTGATGCCCTCCTTCACCCTCTGGGCCAGTTGGCGGTGGTTGTAGTTGCACGGCATCGTCTCTATCCAGGAGTGGGCCACACCGACTATGGGTTTGCTTAGATCCTCGTCCGAGTAGCCCATGCCTTTGAGGAAGGACCTGGCTGGCGCACGGTCGCGGCCTTCCAGGATGGTGCGGCTTCTGTGCCTGGTGTCGGTTGCTTCCAAGGTTATCTCCCAGCCCGTGAGTATTACGACGGTCTCACGAGTATAGGGAGCGCCGCCGCGCGGTGCCAGCGGAGATCCGGTTACCTTCGTTTAGAATGGCCGGGTGCAGAGGACGGGAGTGGAGATAAGGTGGCATTGGCGCTCGCGGCCACGATCGTGTTCTGGGCCTCGGCGTTCGCCGGGATACGCGCCGGGCTCGGCTCATACGGGCCGGGTGAGATCGCCCTTTTCCGTTTCCTGGTCGCCTCCGTGGTGCTTGGAAGCGTTGCGCTCGTCAGCCGGATGCGTATGCCTGAGTGGCGCGACGTGCCCGCCGTCTTCCTGGCTGGGTTTCTCGCCTTTACCGTGTACCACGTCGCGCTCAACTACGGGGAGGTCACGGTCGGTGCGGGGTCCGCGAGCGTACTGATCAACACCGCGCCCATCTTCACGGCGCTTCTCGCGGTGACGTTCCTCGGCGAGCGGCTGCGGATGCTCGGCTGGGTCGGCATGGTCGTAAGCTTCTCAGGGGCGCTCCTTATCTCCATGGGGGAGGGCAGAGGGTTCGGGCTCGCGCCCGAGGCGTTCCTGATCCTGTTAGGTGCCCTCTCCGTGAGCATCTACCTGGTGATCCAGAAGCCATACCTCGAGAAGTACGGCCCGCTCGCCTTCACGACCTACGCCGTCTGGGCCGGTACCCTGCTCTCGCTCGTCTTCCTCCCCGGTCTCGTCTCCCAGGCGGTAGAGGCCCCGTCGGGGACCACGGTGGCGATGGTCTACCTCGGCGTGTTCCCGACGGCCATAGCTTACGTCACCTACGCTTACGCGTTCACGCGCATGCCGGCTTCCCGGGCCGTCAGCTTCCTCTACCTGATCCCCGTGGCGGCCTATCTCATCGCGTGGGTCTGGCTCGGCGAGGTGCCAACCCTGCTCTCCGTAGTAGGCGGCTGCGTCACGCTCTCCGGGGTCCTGATCGTCAACACCCTCGGCAAGCGAGGGTAGAATCAGGGACAGTGGTGTCCGGAAAGAGGAGCGACGATGGAAACGAGCAAGCACACAGAGCGGGTAATAAGCGCGGGTACACGCATCGGCCACGTTCACCTGAAGGTCGCAAACATCGAGCGGGCTCTCGGCTTCTACAGGGACGTCCTCGGCTTTGAGATCACCCAGTGGTACGGCGACGACGCGGTCTTCCTCTCCGCGGGCGGATACCACCACCACATCGGCCTGAACACCTGGATGAGCCGCAACGCCGACCCGGCCCCGCCGCACTCCGCCGGGCTCTTCCACCTCGCCATCCTCTACCCCGAGCGGCGGGACCTTGCCCTTGCCCTGAAGTGGCTCCTGGAGTCCAACTACCCCATCGACGGAGCTTCAGACCACGGCGTCTCCGAGGCGTTATACCTGCAGGACCCCGACGGCAACGGCGTCGAGTTGTACCGCGACCGCCCGCAGGAAGAGTGGCCGCGTATCCCCGATGGTGGGCTCGCTATGGTGACTAGGCCCCTCGACATCGATGGTCTGCTCGCGGAGTTGAATCCCAATAAGACTACCTGAGCCGCCGGGAGATCTTCAGACGGTCTCTTCTTGGCCTCGCTGACGTTCGCATCAGCGGAAGTCGTTGACGGTGCGATGCAGCGGCAGTCGGTCGCGTTGCTTGCCTCGCTGCTCGGGGGAGATCTGCGCCACAGCGCCACCCAGGAAGGCGTCGTAGTTCGTCATGACGCCCCTGGTGTGGAATGCGTCGATCTCGAACGGCAGCGCGTTCGAGGTGAGCGGAGCCTTCCCGTCGATGAGCATGAAGTGCAGGTGCGGGGCGTCGGTGTTGCCCGTGTTGCCCAGCTTGCCGATGAACTGCCCCTTCTCGACCCGCTCGCCCGGCTCGACCCGGACGCCCTTGGAGCCCTTTTGCAAGTGGGCGTAGTAGGCGTAGGTCCCGTCGTCGATCTTGATCACCACGTAGTTGCCGCCGAAGTCGTTGAGGGCGAGGCCGCTCGGGAACTGTCCCGGTCTCTGCTCCGGCTCGGTGTCGCGCGTTCCGACCACGCGACCGTCTGCGACGGAGTAGATCTTCGCCCCGTAGGTGGGGTAGCTTGAGAGCTTGTCCTTGGGTCCTTCGTAGAACTTGCCGTTATTGCCGACCCGCACCCAGTCTATGGCGAAGCGCTCGGGGGCGTGGAAGGTCCCGTCGATGGGGAAGATCGCCCCGCGGTGGGAGGTGATCTCGTCGCAGCACCCCTCGCCGGTCAACCACCGCTTCCCGGAGAGCGGCGAGCTGATCCGGGCCGGCTCATCGTTGGCCACGCTCGTCGGACCGGCCCGGAAGGCCTCGGCCAACCCTGTTGGCGCGCTCGTCGAGACCTCGAAGCGATACTCGAGCCTCTCGGGCAGCCGCGCGCCGGCAGGGTAGGTCACGTCCATAAACAGGAAGCCCGACACCCCGGGTCCGAACCGCTTTTCGGGCGGGGCGCCGAAGACGATGGTCCTCGCGGCGAGCTCGTCTCCCGAGAGCACGTCGACGACCCGGCCCTGTCGGCTGGGGTCGAGTACCCGTACGCGCTCGAGCGTGAGGTCGGCGCTGGAGATGTTGGTGAGGCGCAACTCGTATGCCAGGTGAGTCCTTTCGTCGGTGCCGTCCACGGGCTCGACCTTACTGTCGAAGGTTTCGACCGCGAGCGGCGTGACCTGACCGGGCGCCAGATCAGGGGTCGACTCTTGCGACCTCGGCGTCGGCGCCTTCTGGGCCAACGCCGCGGTCGCCCCGACCATCGACATAACCACCACCAACATAACGGCCCACCGCCACGATCTACTCTTCATCGATACCCTCCTCGCGGTCGGCCAGGGCCGCGCACACGGCCTTGACCTCCGCACGCCGCAGTGCCTCGAAGACGCCGGGCGCGCCCTCTACGGGGCTCAGCTGCTCGTTGACCGACACCGTTACGGAGCGCTTGCCGTTCGGGCTCGCAGCCAGGAACTGGGTGTAGCCCGGGTAGTTGCCCGTGTGGCCCCACACCGTCCCGCACCTCGTCTCGTAGCGGAAGATGCCAAGGCCCGCCGAGTTCTTGCCTGGTCCGGGCGGATCTGAGTTCCCACCCTCGACCACCTGGCGTTGGCGCCCCCGCGTCCGCAGGTCGAAGAGTTCGCTGCCGACGTATCCGCGGGCGAAGTCGTTGAGGTCGGAGGGAGTAGAGACCATGCCGCCTGAGGCCCAGGACCAGCCCGAAGCCAGGACCTCGCTCAGGTCCTCGGGCGGTTGCTGGGAAGGGTCGTTGTCGTAGCCGTGGATGTAGGGCTTCGTGAGGTTGGATCCCGCCGGTAGGTTGGTCTTCCTCAAGCCGAGTGGCCCGTAGACCCGCTTCCGGAGCTGGCCCTCGTAGGCTACTCATACACCCTCCTGATGCCTCCTTGGCTTCTTACCTTTCCCGTGGAAAGATCCAACAACGGAAATGTAGCATGGATGGCTATCAGAATGCCAATTTCGCGAACGCCGGTGGACACGCTTCGACCGGCGAATAGAATAACGGTATGGGTCTAGAAGGCTTTGGTAAGGTTCTGATCGGCGGGGCCGTCGTGCTGCTCGTGCTCGGCGGGCTCTTCCTGCTCCTGGGTCGTCTCGGGGTGGACCGGTTGCCCGGCGACCTCGTGTTCAGGCGCGGCAACGCCACCTTCTACTTTCCCCTTGGGCTCATGATCCTCATCTCCGTCGTGGGCACGATCGTCCTCAACCTCGTCTTGCGCCGCTAGGGTGCTCGTCTCCGAGCTCGACTACGAACTTCCTGAAGACCTCATCGCCCAGAGCCCGGCCGAGCCCCGCGACGCCTCCCGCTTGATGGTGATTGACGTGCAGAGCGGCACAATATCCCACCACGTTTTTCGCGACTTGCCACGGTTCCTGCTGCCCGGCGACGCGCTTGTCTTGAACGAGACCAAGGTGATCCCGGCCCGCATCGAGGCACAGAAGCCGACCGGTGGGGCGGTGGAGCTGCTCTTCCTCAGGGACCTTGGGCCGGATCGCGGCGGCTCGTGGGAGGTCCTTGCCAGGCCGAGCAAACGCCTCAGAGAGGGATTGACTCTCTCCGCTGGTGGCGAGCGGCTGAAGCTGGTCGAGGACCTCGGCGAAGGGCACTGGGCCGTCTCCGCCCCGGACGTACGAGGGTTGCTGGAACGTAGCGGCAGGATGCCGCTCCCGCCGTATATCCGTCCCACGCCGGAGACCGAAGAACGCTACCAGACCGTCTACGCGCGCAATGAGGGCTCCGCGGCGGCGCCTACGGCCGGTTTCCACTTCACGGAGAGTGTCTTGGGCGACGTGGAGCAAGCCGGGGCGGAGGTGGCCAGGATCACGTTGCACGTCGGGGTCGGCACGTTCATGCCCGTGAGGACCGAGAGGCTCGAAGAGCACACCATGCACGCCGAACACTACATCGTGCCCAAGGAGGCCGCCCGCACCGTCCAGGGAGCGCGGCGCGTGGTCGCGGCCGGTACGACCGTTGCCCGCACGCTGGAGACGTGGTCCGCGACCGGCGAGGCGGAGGGGGAGTCTAAGCTCTTCGTCCGTCCCGGCTACCGCTGGCTGGCCGTGGACTCCCTGCTTACGAACTTCCACCTCCCGCGCTCTACACTGCTCGCGATGGTGATGAGCTTCGGGGGAGAGGAGCTGGTGAGGGAGGCGTACAGGACGGCGGTGAAGGAGCGCTACCGCTTCTACTCGTTCGGGGACGCGATGCTCCTGCTCGACGGCGGACGGCGGCAGTAGGCCCGCCCGTCTCCATAGAGGTCCTCGCCCGCGACGGCGAGGCGCGCGCAGGCGTCCTGCATACGCCGCGCGGGGCCGTCGAGACGCCGGTCTTCATGCCGGTCGGGACCAAGGGAACCGTCAAGGGGCTCACGCCGGGGGACCTTCGGGAGGTAGGGGCCGGCATCGTGCTCGGGAACACGTATCACCTCTACCTGAGACCCGGAGCCAGCCTCATCAAGGAGGCTGGCGGGCTGCACTGCTTTATGGGCTGGGATGGACCGATCCTGACAGATTCGGGCGGGTACCAGGTCTTCTCGCTCGCCGATACGCGGCGCATCTCGGAGGAGGGCGTCGAGTTCGCCTCGGTCTACGACGGCTCGCGCCACGTCTTCACACCCGAGCTGACGACGAGGGTGCAGGAGGACCTCGACTCCGACGTGGCCATGGTCCTGGACGAGTGCCCTCCGGCCGACGCTGACCGCGAGTACCACGAGGACTCGCTGCGGCGGACGGCGCGGTGGGCGGCCCGGTGCAAGGAGGCGCACGGGAAGGACGATCAGGCGCTCTTCGGGATCGTTCAGGGTGGGTTGTACCCGGACCTGAGAGAGGAGAGCCTCCGGCTCACGGTGGAGATCGGGTTCGACGGCTACGCTGTGGGGGGCCTCTCGGTCGGCGAGTCACGCGATCAGATGCTAAGCACGTTGGCCATGACGGCGCCGATGTTGCCCGCCGAAAAGCCGAGGTACTTCATGGGGATCGGGGACCCCGTTGGCATCCTGCAGGTCATAGCCCTCGGGGTAGACATGTTCGACTGCGTGCTCCCGACGCGCCTCGCCCGTCACGGCGCGGCCCTCACCCCCGACGGACGGCTCAACCTCAAGAACGCGCGGTACCGCACCGACTTGGGGGCTCTGGACCCAGAGTGCTCCTGCGAGGCTTGCACCGGCCACAGCAGGGCCTATCTCGCTCATCTCGTAAGGGAGAACGAGCTACTGGGGCACAGGCTCCTTACGCTGCACAACGTCCATTTCACCGTGGACCTCTGCCGGCGGGCGCGGCGGGAGATAGAAGCCGGGCGCTACGGGGCCTGGTCGCGGGCCTGGATCTCCCGCTACACGGGGCGAGGACAGATGAGCTAGAATGACTCCTCGATCTTATGGGTAGTCGTCGAAACAACCTGATCGTGCTGGCCTTGGTGGTCGTCCTTCTCGGGGTGGCCGCCTATTTCATCTTCTTCAACGAGCCTGTCACGGAATCTACGCAACTCGGCCTCGACTTGCAGGGTGGCGTCAGCGCGCAGCTGGAGGGCTCCCAGACCGGCGGGGGCAAGGTCACGCGCGAAGAGATACAGCAGGCCGCTGACCTGATCCGGCAGCGCATAGACCGGCTCGGCGTGGCCGAGCCGGACGTCAGGGTTCAGTCAGAGGACCAGATCGTGGTCCAGATCCCCGGCGTCAAGAACCCCGACGAGGTCATCCGCATTATCGGGAGCACTGCCCAGCTCGGCTTCTACCAGGTTCTGGCCGCCGACCTGCAGCCGAACATTCCGGACGACGAGATCGGGCAGACCAGACAAGATATAAGGGAGACTCTCGAAGGCGACGACGCTTACGGCAAGAATACCAAGATACTCTTCGAGGAGAGCCCGGCGATACAGGGCAACGGGACCGACGTCAACGGTTACGTGGTCAGAGAGAACCCCGACCTGAGCGGCGACGAGCTCAAGCAGAACGGGGCGAACGTGGAGTTCGACCAGACCACGGGCAAGCGCATCGTAAGCCTGGAGCTTACGCCCGAGGGTGGCCGCCAGATGGGTGACCTCACCCAGCAGATGTTGGCCGACGCCGCCACGAGCGGCGAGCCCGCCCTTCTCGCCATCGCGCTCGATGAGGACATCCAGAGCGCGCCGCAGGTCACGGAGCCGCTGGGACAGAATATCTCCATCTCCAACGACGGCCTACCCGAGGGGCTTCCGGAGGATGAGGCCAAGCAGCTCGAAACCGTGCTCAACACCGGCGCGCTGCCCGTGAACATGACGGTGATATCGCAGACCGAGGTGGGACCGACGCTGGGATTGAAATCCTTGAAGAGCGGGCTTCTGGCCTCGCTCGTCGGATTCGGGCTCGTCCTGCTGTTGCTGCTCGTCATCTACAGGGCTTTAGGCGTCGTCGCCGACCTCGCTCTGCTCATCTACGCGTTCCTGTTGTGGGGTCTCATCGTGATCATCCCGATCACGGTGACGCTGCCGGGGATAGCCGGCATCGTGCTCTCCATCGGGGTCGCTGCCGACGCGAACGTCGTGATCTTCGAGCGCATCAAGGAGGAGGTCAGGCGCGGCAAGACGCCCCGCAGCGCCATCCAGGCCGGATACGACAAGGGCTTCAGGGCCATCCTCGACGGCAACGTTACGACCCTCATTACGGCGTTCATCCTGTTCGCACTCTCAAGCGGGTCCGTGCGGGGATTCGCGGTGTTGCTTGCCATAGGCGTCGTGCTCTCCATGTTCACGGCGATCGTGATCACGCGCTCCCTACTGGGCCTTCTCGGGGACCGGGGCGTCCAGCTCTCGCCGGCCCTTATGGGGGTCTCCAAGGCGAGCATCGCGGCCGCCCAGCAGGCGAGGGCGAAGTAACGTGTTCGAGAGAGTAGATTTCGTCGGCGGCTGGAGGCTGTACTTTGCTATCTCCGGCGTCCTGCTGCTCGCCGGGGCTATCGCCATAGCGCTCGGAGGCCTCAACTTCGGGATAGACTTCCAGGGCGGGGCGCAGTTCACCGTGGCCAACGCCGGGCGCGACGTGAGCGACGAAGACGTGCGCGCCGCGCTTCCTGACGACATAGCTGGTGAAGCCGTGATCACGACGCTGGGGGAGAACGGCTACGAGATAAGGACCCCGGTCATTAGCGGCCAGGAGGAGCAGAGGCAAATCCGCGATTCCCTCGGCGAGGCTACCGGAGGCGAGGTAAGCGTCACCACCGTCAGTCCCGCATTCGGGCAGCAGTTGAGAAACCAGGCGCTGCAGGCCATCGTGGCCGCGCTGCTCATCATAGTCGTGTTCATCAGCTTTCGCTTCGAGTTCTCCTTCGCCCTCGCCGCGATGGCCGCGCTCGTGCACGACATACTCATGACCATAGGTTTCTACGCCATCGTCGGCAGGGAGGTCAGTCTGGTCACCGTCGTGGCCGTCCTTACCGTGCTCGGGTACTCGATTTACGACACGATCATCATCTTCGACAGGATCAGGGAGAACGCCCCGAGCGTGGGCTACAACAGGCGACGCTTCGACGAGATGATCAACCGCTCCATCCGCCAGGTCGTGAGGCGTTCGATCTACACCTCCATCTTTACCCTGATCCCGATAACCGCGCTCCTCATCTTCGGGGAGGCGACCCTGAGCGACTTCGCCTTCGCCCTCCTCGTCGGCATCGTCGCGGGGACGTACAGCTCGATCTTTGTCGCCTCGCCAGTCCTCTCACTCTACAAAGCCTGGCGGGCTGGCAAGCTAGCGCCCGTCCGTTCGACGTAGCTTCAGCACGCGTGGCCTCCTGGCTTGCGCGTTCGTTATCATATGGGTAGTGCAAACTTTAGTCGGGAGGTAGTGATGCGTGGGACGGTTGGCGAGACACTGGAGCGATTGATCCTCTTGCAGATAGGGGCCGCCGCGGCGACGCGGGACAAGGTGCAGGAGATCGTAGACTCCCTCGTTGAGCAGGGCCGCGTGGAACGCGAGGAAGGCCGCACGGTCGTTGACGACGTTATGAACCGCGCCCGCGAGCGCTCCACGGGGGCTCGCTCGCTGGTAGACGCCTCGCTCCAGCAGGGGCTCAGAAAAAGTGGGCTCCCGACGAGGGAGGATCAGGAAGACCTGGTGTTCCGCATCGAGCAACTGGAGCACAGGGTGAGGATGCTCGAGGACCGTCCCGCCGCGCCGCCCCCGCCGGCCGGCGAACCCGAGCCTCCGGCGGAGACCAGGGATACGCCTGAGACGCCGCCGGGGCTCTAGCGGACCCGTAGCGGGCACGTGGCCAAAGGAGAGCTAACTCGGGCCAACCGGTCGGGGAACCTCAGGCGCTTCTCCCAGATCAGCCGGGTCCTCGTCCGCCACGGGTTCGGCTTCGTCTTCGACGTGAGGCGGGACCGGAGGGAGAAGAAGGGCCTGCAGGAGTTCCTCGCGCCCAACTTCGGCGTGAGGTTACGACTCACCCTCGACGACCTGGGGCCGACTTTCGTGAAATTCGGGCAGGTCCTCTCTACACGCTCGGACATACTGCCCGAGGGGGTCCTCTCCGAGCTCGAGAAGCTGCAGGACACGGCGAAGCCCATGCCGGCTGGGGTTGCCCAGGAGATTATCGAGCGTGAGCTCGGGGCCCCAGTCGATGAGGTGTTTGCCTCCTTCGACCCCGTGCCGCTCGGCTCCGCGAGCATCGGGCAGGTCCACAAGGCCGTGCTCCTTACCGGGGAGACCGTAGCGGTCAAGGTGCAGCGGCCCGAAGCGCCGGGCAGGGTGGGGGGAGACCTCGAGCTCATGCGGGACTTCGCCAACTTGCTCGACCGCAGGTTCGGGCGTAGGCTCTTCGTGGACGTGCGTGGCCTCGTCGCCGAGTTCGAGGTCGTCATCAGGCGGGAACTCGACTACTCCGCCGAGGCGGAGAACGCCCGCCGCTTCGCCGCCAACTTCGCCGACACCCTGGTCGTGATCCCCGCGGTCTACCTCGACCTCTCGACCCCCAGGGTGTTGATCGAGGAGTACATCGAGGGAACGAGGTTCAGGGACATCCGTCCGCTGACGCTCACTCCCTCCGAGCGGCGGCGCGTCGCCGCCATGGGGGCCGATGCGATCTTCAAGATGGCCTTCCAGGACGGCTTCTTCCACGGCGACCCTCATCCCAGCAATCTCCTCCTGACGCCCGCTGGCGAGCTGGCACTGCTCGATTTCGGCATGGTCGGCTACATGAGCCAGGGCGACATCGAGGCGCTCTCCAGGTTGTTCATCGCCGTGATACAGCGCGACGCCTCGGCGGCGCTACGGGGCCTCGAACGGCTCGGGGTAAGCTACTCGACCGAGGTTCGCGGTGACCTGGTGCAGGATCTGCGCGAGTTTCTCAACAAGTATTCGGGTCTCTCCGTGGGGGAGGTCACGCTTGGCCAGGCGCTCTCGGAGCTCGTCGCGCTCGCGCGCCGCTACAGGCTCAGGATGCCCCCGGTCTTTCCCCTGCTCACCAAGGCGCTCGTGACCGCGGAGGGGCTTGCCCGCTCCATAGACCCGACCATCAACGTCTACGAGGTCGCCAGGCCCTACGCGCAGAGGCTCCTCAGCGCGCGTTACAGTCCGGAGGCCGTGCGCGAGGTCGTCGAGGAGCGGGCGATCGAGTACGCCCGCTACGCAGAGGACTTTCCAGAGCAGCTCAGTCAGCTTCTCACAGCCGTCGCCGACGGGGAGCTCGAGGTACAGCTCGAACACGGCGGCCTCGACGAGATCATCGGCAGCGTCGACGTGCTCGCGAACCGCCTCGTCTTCGCCGTGGTCACAGCGGCCCTGCTGGTCGGGTCATCGATGCTCGGAGCCTTCGACGTCGGCGGACCTGAAGTACCCTTCCTCGGCGCATCCGTCATCAGCTTCGTCGGCTATACGCTCGCCCTGATCCTGTCCGGCATTCTTCTCGTGACTATATTCAGGTCGGGAAGGCTTTAGGTCACAACCGACTCTAAGGATGGAACTCGACGATGACTGTCGCTGGACGTATCGACCCTGCAAGCCATCGCGGCCTGACCCGGCCGCAACGAAGGATCAACCCAGATACACCACTCAACGGACTTGAGCACTCCGGCGCGATGTGGCACGATTTCGCAGGTGACCAGCAGACCCGACGCAGCGCAGCACCTGCGCGACCTCGCGCGGCTGCGCCGCGTTCGCGACCGGATCGACCGGGAGTACGCGCAGCCGCTTGACGTCGAGGCGCTCGCCCGTGGCGCTCACATGTCGGCCGGGCACCTCAGCCGCCAGTTCCGGCTCGCCTACGGCGAGTCGCCATACGCCTACCTGATGACGCGGCGCATCGAGCGTGCGATGGCGCTGCTGCGCCGTGGCGACCTCAGCGTCACCGAGGTCTGCTTCGAGGTCGGCTGCTCGTCGCTTGGCACCTTCAGCAGTCGCTTCACCGAGCTGGTTGGCGTGCCGCCAAGCACGTACCGGCGCCAGGCGGCACGCGCGACGGCGGGGATGCCGTCGTGCGTGGTGAAACAGGTGACCAGACCGATCAGGAATCGAGAAGGGCCGGCCCCGGGCTGCACGTAGAATGAATGCCATGGACACCACCATTCACGAGAGGAGAGTGATTGCCATGGACATCACCATTCACGCTAGCTTCCTTCCGCACGACGACCCTGACGCCTCCCTTGCCTTCTACCGCGACACCCTAGGCTTCGAGGTCCGCAACGATGTCGGGTACGGTGGGATGCGTTGGATCACGGTCGGCCCTCCAGGCCAGCCCGGCACGTCCATCGTCCTTCACCCGCCGTCCGCCGACCCGGGCATCACCGACGACGAGAGCCGCACTATCGCCGAGATGATGGCCAAGGGCACCTACGCCGCCATCCTCCTGGCCACCGCCGACCTCGACGGCGCCTTCGCGCGGCTGCAGGACAGCGTCGCCGAGGTAGTCCAGGAGCCGACCGAGCAGCCATACGGCGTTCGCGATTGCGCCTTCCGCGATCCCGCGGGCAACATGGTTCGCATCCAGGAGCTGCGCTGAGCCAGCCAGGCGACGCCGACGGAGATCGCCAATACGGTCTCACAAAACGAATGGAGACACGATGAGCACCACCACGAGGACGGACACACCGCGGTCACCGGCGCTGCACGCTGCCGACAGCCACGACCTGATCCGCGTGCAGGGCGCGCGCGAGAACAATCTCAAGGACCTCAGCGTCGAGCTCCCGAAGCGCCGTTTGACAGTCTTCACCGGCGTCTCCGGCTCGGGCAAGAGCTCGCTGGTGTTCGGTACGATCGCCGCGGAGTCGCAGCGGATGATCAACGAGACCTACAGCGCCTTCCTGCAGGGTTTCATGCCGACGCTGGCGCGGCCGGATGTCGACCGGCTCGAAGGGCTGACGACCGCGATCATCGTCGACCAGGAGCGGATGGGCGCCAACCCCCGCTCCACCGTCGGCACCGCGACCGACGCCAACGCAATGCTGCGCATCCTCTTCAGCCGGCTCGGGAAGCCGCACATCGGCTCGCCCAACGCGTACTCGTTCAACGTCCCCTCGGTGAGGGCGAGCGGTGGCATCACCGTCGAGCGTGGGGGCAAGACGAAGACCGAAAAGGCGACCTTCAACCGTCTCGGCGGCATGTGCCCGCGCTGTGAGGGCATGGGCTCGGTCACCGACTTCGACCTGTCCGCGCTGTACGATGACACCAAGTCGCTGGGCGAGGGTGCGCTCACGATTCCCGGCTACAGCATGGACGGCTGGTACGGCCGCATCTTCAGCGGCGCCGGCTTCGACATGGACAAGCCGATCAAGGAGTTCACCAAGAAGGAGCTGCACAGGCTGCTCTACGGGGAGCCGACCAAGATCAAGGTGGAAGGAGTCAACCTCACCTACGAGGGCGTGATCCCGAAGATCCAGAAGTCGATGCTGTCCAAGGACGTCGACGCGCTGCAGCCGCACGTCCGCCGCTTCGTCGAGCGGGCCGTGACCTTCACGACCTGCCCCGAATGCGACGGCACCCGACTCAGCAAGGAGGCCCGGTCGTCAAAGATCGAGGGTAAGAACATCGCCGACGTCTGCTCGATGCAGATCAGCGACCTGGCCGACTGGGTCAGGGGACTCGACGAGCCGTCGGTCGCCCCGCTGCTAACCGGGCTGCAACACCTCCTCAACTCGTTCGCGGAGATCGGGCTAGGATACCTCTCGCTCGACCGGCCGTCGGGCACCCTGTCCGGGGGTGAGGCGCAGCGCACCAAGATGATCCGCCACCTCGGCTCGTCGCTCACCGACGTCACCTACGTCTTCGACGAGCCCACCATCGGCCTGCACCCCCATGACATCCAGCGGATGAACGACCTGCTGCTGCAACTGCGCGACAAGGGCAACACGGTGCTCGTCGTGGAGCACAAGCCGGAGGCGATCGCCATCGCCGACCACGTCGTCGACCTCGGCCCTGGCGCCGGTACTGCGGGCGGCCAGGTGGTCTTCGAGGGCACCGTCGAGAAGCTACGCGCGGGCGACACGCTCACCGGGCGCCACCTCGACGACCGGGCCGCCCTCAAGGAGACGGTGCGGACGCCCACCGGCACGCTGGAGGTCCGCGGCGCGTCGACGCACAACCTCCAGGACGTGGACGTCGACATCCCGCTCGGGGTGCTCTGCGTGGTCACGGGCGTCGCCGGCTCCGGTAAGAGCTCGCTGATCCAGGGCTCGGTCTCAGGGCGCGACGGCGTGGTGGTGATCGACCAGGGTGCGATCCGCGGTTCTCGACGGAGCAACCCGGCGACGTACACCGGACTGCTCGACCCGATCCGCAAGGCGTTTGCCAAGGCCAACGGCGTGAAGCCGGCACTGTTCAGCTCCAACTCCGAGGGCGCCTGCCCCACCTGCAACGGCGCCGGCGTCATCTACACCGACCTGGGCGTCATGGCCACCGTCGAATCCACCTGCGAGGAGTGCGAGGGGAAGCGGTTCCAGGCCGCGGTGCTCGAGTTCACGTTCGGCGGCAAGGACATCAGCGAGGTGCTCGCAATGCCGGTGACCGAGGCAGAAAAGTTCTTCGGCGCCGGCGACGCCAAGGTGCCCGCGGCCCACAAGATCCTCGACCGGCTCGCCGACGTCGGGCTCGGCTACCTCAGCCTCGGCCAGCCGCTCACCACGCTGTCCGGCGGTGAGCGGCAGCGGCTCAAGCTGGCGACCCGCATGGGCGAGAAGGGTGGCGTCTACGTACTGGACGAGCCGACCAGCGGCCTGCACCTCGCCGACGTCGAGCAGCTGCTCGGACTGCTCGACCGGCTCGTCGACTCCGGCAAGTCGGTCATCGTCATCGAGCACCACCAGGCGGTCATGGCGCACGCCGACTGGATCATCGACCTCGGCCCCGGCGCCGGCCACGACGGTGGCCGGATCGTCTTCGAGGGCACACCCGCCGACCTCGTCGCCGCCCGCCCCACCCTCACCGGCGAGCATCTCGCGGCCTACGTCGGCACCTGACCGGGGAGGTGACCGCCGAACGGGACCTGCAAGCCATCGCGGCCTGACCCGGCCGCAGCGAAGGATCACCCCAGATGCACCACGTCAACGGACTTGACCGCTGTCAGGCGAAGCCGGAGCGTGCTGAAAGGCGCGAAGCGCCGTGCTGATATAATTTCGCTATGGAGCCAGTTCGTACAGAAGAACGCCCAAGGGCGATACCGGCGCCGGGCGCAAACATATCTTCTCTCATCGAGAAGGTCTCTGGGTATGGGCCCGAGGGGACGGAGGAGTTGATCGCGGAGGCCTATAATGCCGCGCATGCCGCCCACAGGGGTCAGGTCCGCAAGAGCGGGGAGCCCTTCGTCTATCACCCGCTCGCGACGGCCGACGTTCTGGCCGAGCTGCGGCTGGATCCGACGACCATCGCCGCCGCGTTGCTGCACGACGTCCTTGAGGATACGGGCGTAACGAAAGAGGAATTGGCGGAGCGGTTTGGGGACGAGGTCGCGGAGATCGTGGACGGGGTTACAAAGCTCAAGCGGCTCCCTTCCGGGAACCTGGAGGAGGCGCAGGCGGAGTCCTTGAGGAAGATGATCGTGGCTATGAGCCGCGACGTGCGCGTCATCATCATCAAGCTCGCCGACAGGCTGCACAACATGAGGACCGTCGCTAACCTCAAGCGCGAGACGCAACTCAGGAAGGCGACGGAGACGCTCGAGATCTACGCTCCCCTCGCGCACCGCCTCGGTATCTACTCGATAAAGTGGGAACTCGAAGACCTCTCTTTTGCCACCCTCCACCCGCGTCGGTATGAGGAGATAAAGAGCCTCGTCGCCGCCAGGCGCGGGGACAGGGAGGCCTTTATCAACGGGACGGCGGCGGAGCTCTTGCGCCACCTGCGCGAGACCGGTATAGAGGCCGAGGTTCATGGGAGGGTCAAGCACTTCTACTCCATCTACAACAAGATGGTGCGCCGCAACAAGGAGTTTAACGAGATCTATGACCTAGCTGGACTTAGGGTCGTGGTGGGGGACGTGCGCGACTGCTACGGCGCCTTGGGCGTTATCCACTCGATCTGGAAGCCCATACCAGGCCGTTTCAAGGACTACGTGGCGATGCCGAAGTTCAACATGTACCAGTCGCTTCACACGACGGTGATGTCGAACGAAGGGAAGCTGCTGGAGATCCAGATTCGGACCTCCGAGATGGACACGACGGCGGAGTTTGGCATCGCCGCCCACTGGATGTATAAGCACGGCCTCACCGACCGCCAGGTGGACCGCCTGACGTGGCTGAAGAGCATGATGGAGTGGCAGAGGGAGACGACGGACTCAACGGAGTTCATGGAATCGCTAAAAGGCGAGCTCGTCGCCGACGAGGTCTTCGTCTTTACGCCGAAAGGCGACGTGGTCAGCCTCCCCAGCGGGGCGACCCCCATAGACTTCGCCTACCACGTCCACACCGAGGTCGGCCACCGCACGATAGGGGCCAGGGTAAACGACAGGATCGTGCCCCTCGACTCCGAGCTGGTCTCGGGCGACAGGGTCGAGGTCATCACGGGCAAGAACTCGGGGCCCAGCCGCGACTGGCTGGCCGTGGTCCAGAGCGGCAGGGCGAGGAACAAGATCCGGCAGTTCTTCAACAAGGCCGACCGCGAGGACAACCTGAGCCTGGGAAGGGAGAAGATCCTGTCCCTCCTGAAGAAGCGCCGGATAGGCAAGGTCCCATCCGGCATCCTTGAAGACGTGGCGCGCGCGACCAACCATTCCTCCCCGGACGACATGTTCGCCGCCGTCGGTGCCGGAGTGCTCTCCGCGGACAACGTGGCTAGCCGGATAGTGGAGCAGGTACGCCCCAAGGAAGTAGACGAGCGGCCCAAGACCCCCGCGCTCACTCCGCTCCCGCTCCCCGGCGATGCCGGCGGAACCGACGAGCAGACCGGGGTTCGAGTCGTGGGGTCGAGCGGCATCCTAACCCGCCTCGCCCGTTGCTGCACCCCGATGCCGGGCCACGAGATCGTCGGGTACGTCTCGCTGGGGCGCGGCGTCGTGGTCCACTCCGCGGGCTGCGTGAACGCGAGGGCGCTTCAGTCCAGGGACCCCGAGCGCTTCGTCGAGGTCGAATGGGCCAAAGGGTCAGACAAGCTCTTCACCGTCGAGTTGCTCGTAGAGGCCCTCGACAGGATGCATCTGCTCAAGGACATCACAGCCACGATCTCGGACGCCGGTGTGAACATCCTCTCGGCCAGGGTCGACACCATCGAAGACAGGACCGCCCTCAGCCGGTTCGCGTTCAAGGCGGCGAGCGTGCAGCACGTCGAGGAGGTTATACGCAAGATCCGGAGCATCCCCGACGTCTACGACGTCTACCGGGTCTCCCGCGACGGCACGCCCCTGGAGCGCTAGGAGAAGGTTTGCCTGCGAGCGAGATCGAACAGGTCACCGTCTCCATGGACGACTTCGAGGTCAACTCCTACGTCATCCACGCCCCCGAAGCCGACATCATCGTCGACGCGGGGGCAGAGCCCGAGAAGATACTCGGCGCGACGCGGGCTCCCGTGGCGGCGATCCTGGTGACGCACGGTCACGCTGACCACGTGGACGCCCTCGAGTTCGTGCGCAGGGAGACGGGAGCGCCAGTACACATGCACCCGGCCGATGCCGAGGGGAAGGTCGGGGACTACGAGCCTCTGGAAGACGGGGAGGCGCTCGACGTCGCGGGCCTCGGCATCAGGGTTCTTCACACGCCTGGGCATTCGCCTGGATCGGTCACGTTCGTGGTTGGCCAGGATCAGATAGTCGGAGACCTCATCCTCCCAGGGAGCGTGGGCCGGACGGACATCCCCGGCGCCTCGTGGGAGGAGATAGAAGACTCCATCCGCCGCGTGATGCCCCTCTGGGAGGAAGAGACGAGTCTGTACGCCGGCCACGGCCCCGTCCTCACGGCCGCCGAAGAGCTGAGGACCAACCCTTACCTGCCCCCCGGTCTCTCGTGACGGACTACAGAGGTCCGAGGGGTACCTACGACGTTTTTCCAGGTGGCGGGGACCCGCACGAGAGGCCGGAGTTGTGGACCTTCGTCGAGGAAAGGGCCCGCGAGCTTCTCGCGAGCTACAACTATTCCGAGATCAGGACGCCCGTCTTCGAGGAGGCGCGGCTCTTCGCCAGGACGGCGGGGGAGGGCTCGGACATCGTGGTCCAGAAGGAGATGTTTACTTTCACGGACAAGGGCGAGAGGGAGATGGCGCTCAGGCCCGAGGGGACGCCTGGTGCGGTGCGGGCTTACATCGAGCACAACCTGTACAAGCTGGCCCAGCCGATCAAGCTCTTCTACATCGGTCCGATGTTCCGCCAGGAGCGCCAGCAGAGGGGTCGCTACAGGCAGCACACCCAGATCGGGGTCGAGGCTCTGGGCACCTCGGACCCGCTCGTTGACGTAGAGGTGATCTCACTCCTCTACGCCATCCACACGGCCGTGGGCGTAAAGGACGAGATCGTCTACCTGAACAACCTGGGTGACGCTAAGACGAGGCAAACGTACGTCCCCGAACTCCGCGCCTACCTCAAGAGGCACAGCGCTGAGCTGGACCCCGATTCTCTGGCCCGCATGGAGACGAACCCCTTGCGCACCTTCGACTCCAAGCACGAGGGTACCCAGGCCGTACTTGCGGAGGCGCCGAGGATCACCTCGTTCCTGAGCGAGGAGGCCTCGGCGCATCTGGCCGCCGTCCTCGAAGGTCTGGGGGCGCTCGGCATCCCCTACGAGATCGACGACGGTCTCGTACGCGGCCTCGACTACTACACGATGACGGTGTTCGAGGCCAAGAGCGGCGCCCTGGGAGCCCAGGACACCGTTGGGGCCGGCGGTCGCTACAACAGCCTCATCTCCGACCTCGGAGGACCTGACCTCGGGGGCATCGGCTTCGGTTCCGGTGTGGAGCGGATGCTCCTCGCCGCCGCCTCGCACGAGGAGCGGGCCGGCCTCGGAGTGTTCTTCGTCACCCTCGCGCCCGAGGCTCGCATACCCGCGATCACGGCTCGCTGGAGCGCTGCGCGAAGAGGGGATCTCCTGCGACCTCGATTACGGGGGGCGTAGCCTGCGGGCGCAGTTCAAGCAGGCCAACCGCGTCGGGGCGGCATACGCCGTGATAATGGGGGATGACGAGCTGGCCCAGGGCGTGGCCACGGTGCGCGACATGGCTTCCGGAGAGGAACGCATGGTGCCCTTAGCAGACGGGGCCAAAGACCTGCTGCGGGCCGTCGCCGGCTGATCTCCAGCCATGTGGCGCCCGGGCTCTGGTTGTCTCGCTCACCGGCCCTACTCGAAAAGCACCATGTACTTTCCCGCTTCGCGGTTCCCGAGGCGCTCGAGGCCCTCTAGCGCCCCGTCCAGCCCCACGGGGTCGGTGACGATGCGGCTCATGTCGAGTCTGCCGGAGGCCATGAGGCCGATGACGTGGCCGAAGGTGCCAGCACCGGAGTGGCCAAGCGAGCCGCGCAGACCGCCCCCGGTGCCCACGAGCCTCTCGGGGTCGATGGAGGCCCTGTGGGGGCCTCTTCCCAGGAGGACCACCGTTGCGGTGGGGGCCAGGGCCCCGGTGGATGCGTCGATCACGCCCCGCGCGCCGCTGGCCTCGACCCACATGTCTACCCCCCGACCGTTCGTCTCCTCCATAGCGGTACGTGCCATCCCGCCTTCGTCCAGCGAGAGGGGATCGTAGACGGCGTCGGCGCCAATCTCCTCCGCTAGGCGCCGGCGGGTGTCGACCGTCTCGAACGCCAGCACCCGTCCCGCCCCGGCCGCCCGGGCGAGCCCGATGGCGGCGAGCCCGATCGGCCCTCCTCCTATGACGGCAACGCTCGCGCCAGGCAAGAAAGAAGCCTGGACGAACATGCCCACGTAGGCAACGCTCGTGGGCTCTACGAGGGCGGCCGCCTGGAACCCGCGCTCTTCGCCGAGCGTACCGAGCATCTCGCCGATGGGCCAGCAGTACTTGGCCCTGGTGACCACGTACTCGGCGTGCGCGCCGTTGAAGGTGAAACCCAGTTCCCCCAGGCGTTCGCAGTAGTTGAAGAGCCCGCTGCGGCACGTGTAGCACTCCCCGCACCAGGCTATCTCTTCGGAGCACACGGCGTCGCCGGGCTTCAGATCTGTCACGTTCTCGCCGACCTTTTCTACGACTCCCGAAAACTCGTGCCCCGTGACCACCGGCGTGGACATCATCCCGGGATAGACCATGTACCCCTCGTCGTCCTTCTCGTACATGTGCACGTCCGAGCCGCAGACGCCGCAGGCCCTGACCCTGATCAGTACCTCGTCGGGCCCAGGGGTGGGCTCAGGAAGCTCGACCACGCGGAAGCGCGGGTGCCTCCAAACCAGGTTGCCGTTGCGCGCGAGACGCCGCTCCTCGTCGCCGGCATCCGGGGAATAGCCCCCCCTCGGTTCCCAGTCCGCCTCAACCATCAACGCACGCATACGCTACCTCCTCCTGATCTTCTACGCCGTTTCCTCTTCCAGAGGCCCGGGTCCGAACGACCGGATTAACGGCTCCTCAAACCCCACGATGTGGTCGCGTAACACCTCCGCGGCACGCTCGGCGTCGCCAGAGGCCACGTCCTCCGCAATCCTCCTGTGTTGTTCGGCTTCTCGCGCATACGTGGGCGCGAGCATCCACGAGCGCAAGGCGATGGCCCGGAGCTGATCCTGGATCTGGCCCACGGTCTCGATTATGCGCCCGTTGCCGCACCTCGCGATGAGCGCGTCGTGGAATGTACGGTTGAGCCCGGAGAGCGCGTACAGGTCCTCACGCCGGGCAGCAACATCCGCGTCGTCTAGCATAGAAAAGAGCGAGCTTCGGTGCTCATCGTCCATGCGGGGCACCGCCTTCTGTAAGGCGAACGGCTCCAGCAACACGCGCATCTCGTATATCTCCCGCACGTCGTCGGCGGTGAAGTGGCGCACCCGCGCGCCGCGAAACGGATCGAAGTCCACCAGACCCAGTCGGGCCAGCGACGACAAAGCCTCACGCACCGGCGTCTTGGATACCCCATAAACGCCGGCCAATTCAGCCTCCTTTAAAGGTTCCCGCGGCAGGAGCCGTCCCCGAAAGATGTCATCCTTGATGCGCTCGGCGATCCGCGGACCCAACGAACCTTGCTCTTTGGATCCACCCCTGCCTGCAGACCTTGCTTTCATATATCAAATGTTATACTGTTGCAAGAAAGGAAGCAAGGCGGCGATTTCTTGCCGTCACCCGGCGACCGTAGCGCGGGGATGCGCCGAGAACCCCTGCACGGCCCGCGACGCGCTGGAGGCGCTGCGCCTGGCCGAGGCGGCCGACCTCTCCATGCGGGAAGGTCGCCCGGTCCGGTTGGGCGAGGTCTGGTGAAAAGACCCTGACCATTGGTACCTTGTCCGGTTGTCAAGGAGGAACAGAGGAGCTTATGGATTACGCTGACCTTGCGGGAAGGCTTCGGACCGTTCACGCGATCAACGTTACCCCGTTTCGCGAAGATGGGGGCGTGGACTACGCCTCCCTGGAGAAGAACGTGGAGTTCCTTGTCGCCAACGGGCTGGAGGTGATCGTCCCGTGCGGCAACACGGGGGAGTTCTACTCCCTGAGCGTGGAGGAGGCGGAGGTCGTTACCCGATTCGTTGTGGAGACAGTCGATGGCAGGGCGAAGGTACTTGCCGGCATCGGCCACGACACAAAAACAGCGGTTCAGTTGGCCTCATCCGCGCAGGACGCCGGCGCCGACGCCGTCATGATCCACCAACCCGCCCACCCTTACCTGACCGCGGAAGGCCTGGTGCGGTACTACACCGAGATAGCTGGAGGACTCGAGATCGGAGTAGCCCTGTATGTTCGCCACGAGGCCATCGACCGGAAGGTCCTTGACCGGGTTACGGCCCTGGAGAACGTGCTGGCGATCAAGTACGCGATCAACGACCTTCCAGGCTTCGGATACCTGGTGCAGTCCATAGATAATCCGGTCGTCTGGATCTGCGGCACGGCGGAGATGTGGGCGCCGTTCTTCTTCGTCGTGGGTGCGGAAGGATTTACCTCCGGACTGGTCAACGTCGCCCCCGAGAAGTCGTTGAAGATGCTCTACGGTCTCACGGTGGGGAACCGGGACGCCGTCAGAGCAATTTGGCGCGAGGTGGCCCCGCTGGAGAGGCTGCGCGCCAAGGCCCACAGCGGGTACAACGTGGCTGTGATCAAGGAGGCTATGGACCTCCTGGGGCTCGCTCCCGGTCGGATCCGGGAACCCGGAAGCGGGCTGGACGAAAAGGACAGGCAAGAGCTCGTGCGCATCTTGAGGGCGTGGGGAAAACTGGATGAAGGGTCCGACGTCGTGCGGTGAGACGGCCCATGGAAGCGCATCGCTCCGAGCCGGACGGCCTCCTCGCACCCTCCAAAGTGGGTGTCTAGCTTGCCCGCGACTCTCCGCTGCCCCACCCAACGCAGGACTCCGCGCCCTGCAAGGTCGCTTGACACGGTCGACACTTGCTAATATGCTAATGTCAAGACATTCGTACATTGCAAATGGGGCAAGAGAGCAAGTGGCGCAACAAGCATCCGGAGTATTGGCCGGGTTGAGGTTGGATCATTCGAGTCCGGTACCTCTCTACCATCAGGCGGCGCAGGCGCTCGAGCGGGCTATAGAAGAAGGACGGTTGCCGCGAGGTAGCAAGTTGGAGGGTGAGCTGGACCTTGCGGAGCAGCTCGGGATCAGTCGGCCGACAATGCGGGCGGCCCTAAGACAGTTGGTAGAAAAGGGATTGCTCATCAGGAGGCGGGGGATCGGTACGATGGTCGCGACGAAACCCGTCAGGCGGGCGGTTGCGTTGACCAGCCTTTACGACGATCTCAAGGAGTCGGGCAGGGAACCGACTACCCGCGTCTTGAATTTCGAAGAGACCCTGTGCCCGCCGGAGATCGCCGAGCAACTGGGGGTCGGGCCGGCTGCACCGGTGTTGCGCTTCGACCGGCTGCGTGTCGCGGGTTCCGACCCGATATCGCTCATGCACAACTTCGTGCCTGGCGGCCTGTTGGAGATCGCGAGAGAAGACCTGGAGTTCACGGGTCTCTACGATCTGTTTCGCCGGAGCGGCATCACCCCGCACGTCGCCACCCAGCGGGTCGGGGCGCGCAAGGCCGGCGACGAGGAGGCCGAGTTGCTGGAGGTGGAGCCGGGCGACCCCGTGCTGACGATGACTCGAACGGCGTACGATACCAGCGGGCGTCCCATAGAGTACGGTTCGCACAGCTACCCGGCCGAGTCGTACTGGCTAGAGATGATGCTTGTGGAGATGTAAGGATGTAGGCCAGGGACCGCCCGGTGGATGCGGATAATCGGGGAAAGGGAAACATGAACAGAGACATCGGCGTGGCTGTATCCGCCTCGGCGTCCGCTTCGGCGTCTTCCGCGCAGGATACGGCCGGCGGGCGCGGTGCACGGTGGGTCCCAGCATGAACGATGAACGGACCCGCCCGCTGGACCTCGTGTGCATCGGGCGCACCTGCGTGGACCTCTACGCCGAGCAGGAAGGGGCGAAGCTGGAAGATGTCCAGTCCTTCCGCAAGTACGTCGGCGGCAGCGCTGCCAACATCGCCCTCAACACCGCCCGGTTGGGGGTGAAGACGGCCATGCTCACCCGCGTGGGCGAAGAGCAGATGGGCCGCTTCGTGCGCCGGACCATGGCTGAGACCGGCGTCGACGTAAGCCGGGTGACCTTCGACCCGGAGCGTCTGACGCCGTACGTATTGCTTGCCATCAGGGAGGTAGAAGACTTCCCCAGGATCTTCGCCTACGGCGACGCGGCAGACATGGCCCTCGACGAGGCCGACGTGGACCCGGAGTTCATCGCCTCCTCCAGGGCGCTGCTGGTGACGGGGACGCCCCTCTCGCGGCCGGGAAGCCGGGCCGCCACGCTCAAGGCGGTGCGGGCCGCCGGGGAGGCTGGGATCAGGGTCCTCTTCGACCTGGACTACCGGCCCGTGTTCTGGGGCGTGGTCTCCCACGAGCAGGGCGGCGAGATGTTCGTCGAGAGCGCGGAGGTCACGGAAGGCTACCGGTCGGTCTTGCCGGACTGCAACCTCGTGGTCGGGACGGAAGAGGAGATCAGGATAGCCGGCGGTTCCACCAACACCCGCGAGGCACTCCTTGCCATCCGCGAACTCTGTGGCGCGACGATCGTCCTCAAGGTCGGCGCGATGGGGGCCATCGTCTTCCCCGGGGACATCCCTGAAGACCTCGGAGAAGGTGTCACAGTGCCGGGCTTTCCCGTGGAGGTCTTCAACTCCGTGGGTGCGGGAGATGCCTTTTTGAGCGGCTTCCTCTCCGGCTGGTTGCGCGATGAGCCGCTGGAGGAGTGCCTGCGGCTAGGTAACGCCTGCGGCGCCATCGTGGTCTCGCGCCACGGCTGCTCTCCGGCCATGCCGACCCCGCAAGAGCTGGAGTACTTCCTGGAGATGCCCGAGAGGCCGCGCCGGCTGCGCGACGACGCGTGGCTGGAGCACCTGCACAGGACCACGACGCGCCGGGAGCCCTCTGAGCTGCGCGTGCTCGCCATAGATCACCGTTGGCAGTTAGAGGATGTCGCAGACGAGCTCGGGGTGGACCGCGGGCGCCTGCGTGCGCTCAAGGTGCTGCTGGCGCGGGCATTCCTGGAGATCGCGGGCGGAGATCCCTCAGCCGGTGTCCTGATAGACGACGTTTACGGGGGCGAGGCGCTCGAGGAGCTCACCGGGAGCGGGGTCTGGGTCTCCCGCGCCGCAGAGGTCGCCGGGAGCCGTCCCGTGGAGTTCGTCGGGGGGCCGAATCCCTCAGCCACCATCAGGACCTGGCCCGAGGAGCACGTCGTCAAGTGCAACCTCTACATGCACCCGCAAGACGACGCCCAGACGAAGGAGCTTCAGGAGGGGAGGGTCCTACAGCTCTACGACGCCTGCATCAAGAGCGAGCGGCGTTTGTTGCTCGAAGTTCAGGCTCCCTCGGGCACGAGCTACGACGATAACAGCATCGTCGGGCTGCTCGAAAGGTTCTACGAGATCGGGGTGCGGCCCGACTGGTGGAAGGTGCCGCCGAACAAGGAGCCAGGGGTGTGGAGGAGGATCGGGGACGTGGTGCGCGAGCACGATCCCTACTGCGCCGGGATTCTGGTCCTCGGTCAGGCGCTCGAAGAAGGAGACCTCGCCGAGTACTTCGCCGCCGCTGCCTCAGAGCAGCGTTGCAACGGGTTCGCGATCGGGCGTTCCATCTACGGCAAGGCGGCGCGTCGGTGGCTGTCGGGAGAGATCGACGACGAAGAGCTCATGTCCTCGGTGGCCGAGAGGTACGAGCGCATGGTCGAGCTCTGGCAATTGAGGAACGAGGGTTCGGAGGTTGTTCGGTGAACGCGCGCGTCGCTGGCGCCCCGGTCTCCTGGGGGGTCATCGAGGTCCCGGACTGGGGCTTCCAGATGCCTGCCGACCGGCTGCTACGCGAGGCGGCCTCGCTCGGCCTCGCGGCGGTGGAGGCGGGCCCCGAGGACCTGTTGCCGCGGGACCCCGCCGAGGTGTCCGAGATGCTAACCGGCTACGGCTTGAGCCTGGTGGGGGGGTTCGTGCCGGCCGTGCTGCACGAGCCGCAAGTGCGGGACAGTGAGCTCGCCTTCGTCGAAAGGCGCGCGAAGTTCCTCGCCGCCGCAGGGGCCGACGTGGTGGTCCTTGCGGCCTCCGCCGGATCGGCAGGCTACGAGGAAGTCTTCGACCCGGACGAGGGCGCGTGGAAGGCGCTGTTCGAGTCGCTTGAGGCGGTCGAGGAGATCTGCGCTCTCCACGGCGTCGCGGTCTCGCTGCACCACCATTACGGGACCGTGATCGAGCGCGACGACCAGCTCCGGCGCTTCTTGGACGGGTCCGAGATGGGGCTATGCCTGGACACCGGCCACCTTGTGATCGGCGGCAGCGATCCCGTCGAGATAGCGAAACTTGCGGGCAGCAGGATCAACCACGTCCACCTGAAGGACGTAGACCGGGAGGTGGCGGCGAGGCTAGCCAGCAGAGAACTCGACTTCAAGGAGGCCGCGCGGATGGGGGCGTTCAGGCCCTTGGGCGAGGGCGACGTCGACGTCGGGCTGCTGCTGGACGCGCTCGAAGGAGCGGGGTATTCGGGGTGGTATGTGCTGGAACAGGACACGGTGGTGGAGTCAGAGCCACAGAAAGGAGAGGGGCCCATACTGAATGTGGGCAAGAGCCTGGCGTTTGTGGAGGAACGACTCAACGGAGGTGCGAATTGATGAACAGAACGAGCAGACGGCTGTCGGTGCTGGTCGTCGGGCTAGCCGTCGCGCTGCTAGCGGCGGTGGGCTGCGGCGGGCAGGACCAGGGGGGCGGTTCTGGGGCGGAGGGAAATGTGGCCCGCAAGGACATCAGGATCGCGGTGGTCACCCACGGACAGGCCTCCGACCCGTTCTGGTCGGTCGTCAAGAACGGCGTGGACCAGGCGGCGACTGACATGGGCGTCGAGGTCGACTACAGCGCCCCCGAGACCTTCGACATGGTCAAGATGAGCCAGCTCATCGACGCCGCCGTGGCCTCCGAACCCGACGGCCTCGCCGTCTCCGTCCCCGACGCCGACGCCCTGCAGGAGTCTATCCAGCAGGCCAACGAGGCCGGCATCCCGATGGTGACGCTGAACTCCGGCGTCGACGACTACGAAGAGCTCGGCGCTCTGACGCACGTGGGGCAGACCGAGTTCATAGCCGGCGAGGGTGCTGGTGAGCGGCTTGCCAACGAGGGTGTGGACAACGCGCTGTGCATCAACCAGGAGGTCGGCAACGTCGCGCTCGACGACCGTTGCGCCGGTTTCGAGGAAGGCCTCGGCGGTCAGGTCGAGGTCGTCGCGGTGAGCCTGACCAACCCGACCGAAGCGCAAGCCAAGATCGAGACGGTCGTCAGGCAGAACCCTGATATAAACGGCATGCTTGCGCTCGGCCCGACCGGGGCTGAGCCTGCTCTCAAGGCCCTCAGGGAAACGGGCAAGCTGCAGGACATCACGCTCGCAACCTTCGACCTGGCGCCCTCCGTCCTGCAGGCCATCGATCAAGGCGATATGGTCTTCGCCATCGATCAGCAGCAGTATCTCCAGGGGTACCTGCCGATCGTCTACCTGACCAACTACATCCAGTACGGCGTGGTGCCCGCCCAGGAGGTGTTGACCGGACCTGCCTTCGTTACAGAGGATAACGCCGAGCAGGTCATCGACCTCAGCAAGAAGGGCATCCGCTAAACGGTTTCGCGAGGGGCGGCGCCACGGCGTCGCCCCGCCAGGAAAGGAGGATCTACAATGGCGACCGCCGCCCGGTCCGCGGACGAGAGGGTCCGTCGGGTCGGTATCTTGAGAAAGCTACTCAACCGTCCTGAATTGGGTGCCGTAGCCGGGGCGATACTCGTGTTCGCGTTCTTCGCCATCGTGGCCGGGGATCGCGGGTTCCTCACGAGCATCGGAACCATCAGCTACCTGGAGGTCTCGGCGCAGCTCGGCATCGTGGTCATCCCGGTCGCGCTACTCATGATCGCCGGGGAGTTCGACCTCTCCGTGGGGTCCATGATCGGGGCCGCAGGTATGATCCTCGCCATCCCGACGGTCGAGTTCGGGTGGCCGCTGTGGGCGTCCCTAATCCTGGCCTTCGGGGTCGCGCTCCTCGTCGGGTTCCTGAACGGGTACATGGTGATCAAGACCGGGCTACCCTCTTTCATCGTGACGCTGGCGTCACTCTTCGCCCTGCGCGGGGCCACCATAGGGTTCACGCGCCTGATCACGGGCCGCACCCAGGTTTCGGGCCTCGAGGACGAAGGTTTTCTGGCGAGCCTCTTCGCGGGCGAGATCGGCGGGGTGCCTGCCTCCATCTTCTGGTGGGTGGGCCTGGGCATCCTGGGAACCTACGTCTTGCTCCGTACCACGTTCGGGAACTGGATCTTCGGCACCGGCGGCGACCCCGTGGCGGCCCGCAACGTCGGGGTGCCGGTCAACCGCGTCAAGATACTGCTGTTCATGGCGACCGCCGTCGCCTCCACGCTGCTGGCCGTGATCCAGGTGCTCGACGCCGGGTCCGCCGACGTGCTGAGGGGGACGCTCTTCGAGTTCCAGGCCATCATCGCCACGGTTATCGGGGGCGTCCTTTTGACCGGCGGCTACGGGTCGGTGATCGGGCCGATGTTCGGGGCGCTCATCTTCGGGATGGTCAGCCAGGGCATCTTCTTCACCGGGGTGAACACCGACTGGTTCCAGGTCTTCCTCGGGGCGATGCTCCTAATAGCAGTGATCGTAAACAACTTTATCCGCAACAGAGCAGCGAGTGCGAGATGACAGCGGCGGAGACGACCACCCCTCTGGTGGAGGTCCAGGGTATCTCCAAGTATTTCGGGAGCGTGATCGCGCTCCAGGACATCTCCATGCACGTGGGCCCCGGCGAGGTCCTGTGCCTGCTGGGCGACAACGGCGCGGGGAAGTCCACCCTGATAAAGACGCTCTCCGGCGTGCACCAGCACGACGAAGGCAAGCTACTGATCGAAGGCGAGGAGGTGAAGCTCAACTCGCCGCGCGACGCCCTGAATCGCGGCATAGCTACCGTGTTCCAGGATCTGGCGATGATCCCGCTCATGGGGATCTCGCGCAACTTCTTCCTGGGCCGCGAGCCGACGAAGGGGGCGGGCCCCCTGAAGCGCTACGACGCGGCCCGCGCCGACCGGGTAACGCGCGAGCAACTGGGTGGGATGGGCATAGACATCCGCGACCCCTCGCAGCCGGTAGGGACGCTCTCGGGCGGCGAGCGGCAATCGGTCGCCATAGCACGGGCCGTGTACTTCGGTGCGAAGGTACTGATACTCGACGAGCCGACGAGCGCCCTCGGGGTAAAGCAGGCGGCGGTCGTGCTGCGTTACATAGCCCAGACCCGCGACCAGGGCATAGGGGTGATCTTTATCACCCACAACGTCCACCACGCCTATCCGGTCGCCGACCGATTCACCATCCTGAAGCGCGGCCAGAGCCTTGGCACGTTCGAGAAGTCTGAGGTTACCAGGGAAGACGTCGCCTCGATGATGGCCGGCGGCGAGGACATGGAGAACCTCTCCGTAGAGCTTGCCGAGTTCGAGCGGACTGACCGCGAGGAGGCCGGTTCGGGCGGTGACCACCTCGCTGATGCTTTCCATGAGGAGTCCGACGCGATGCACGATGAGGAGAACAGAGGGCGGGAGACGACCTGATAGACAAGGGGTTGCGACGACGGTGGGCAGCTTTCCCGCCGGCCGCCGTCGCGGCGGCTATGGTCGACACGACGAACCGGAGGTGAGGTAATTGAGCACGGTACGACTAACGATGGCCCAGGCGCTGGTTCGGTTTCTCGCCAACCAGTACGTCGAGCGGGACGGGACGGAGCAACGCCTCTTCGCTGGGTGCTTCGGGATCTTCGGCCACGGCAACGTCGCGGGCGTCGGCCAGGCCCTCCAGCAGTACGCCGACGCCATGCCCTACTACCAGGCCCGCAACGAGCAGGCGATGGTTCACGCCGCCTCGGCCTACGCCCGCCAGAAGAACCGCCTCCAGACCCTCGCCTGCACCACCTCCATCGGACCGGGGGCGACCAACATGGTCACGGGCGCGGCCCTAGCCACGATAAACCGCCTACCCGTGCTGCTCCTGCCTGGCGACGTTTTCGCCTCGCGCAGGCCCGACCCCGTCCTGCAGCAGCTCGAAGCGCCCCACGACGGAACCCTCTCGGTCAACGACTGCTTCGGGCCAGTCTCGCGGTACTTCGACAGGGTCGTGCGGCCCGAGCAGCTGATACCGACCACCCTCGCCGCGATACGTGTGCTCACGAACCAGGCCGAGACGGGGGCTGTGACCCTGGCGCTTCCGCAGGACGTACAGACGGAAGCCTACGATTACCCTGGAGCGTTTTTCGAGAAGCGGGTGTGGCGCGTGGGCCGCCCGAGGCCTGAGACGGAGATGATAGAGCGCGCCGCCGCCCTCGTCCGGGGGGCCCGCCGACCGATAATCGTCAGTGGCGGGGGCACGATCTACTCGGAGGCCACAGAAGCCCTGGGGCGCCTCGCCGAACAGACCGGGATTCCGGTCGCCGAGACGCAGGCCGGCAAGGGCTGCATGCCCTACGACCATCCTCTCGCCCTCGGGGCCGTGGGCGCCACAGGGACCCTCGCCGCCAACCGCGCGGCCCGCGGGGCGGACCTCGTCATCGGGGTTGGCACGCGCTGGAGCGACTTCACGACGGCCTCGAAGACCGCCTTCCAGAACCCCGACGTGCGCTTCGTCAACATAAACATCGCCGACTTCGACGCCCATAAGCACGCCGGGCTCGCCCTGGTTGGCGACGCCCGCGCCACCCTGGAGGCCCTCGGCGGGGCCCTGCCGGATTACGAGGTCGAGGGGAAATATAGGGAGCAGAGCGGGCGCGCGAACGGAGAGTGGGACAGGGAAGTCGAGCGGCTGTACGGCCTGGATCACGGTCCGCTCCCGGCCCAGAGCGAGGTCATCGGGGCGGTCAACTCGTTCTCCGATTCGGAGGACGTGGTCGTATGCGCGGCAGGATCGATGCCTGGGGACCTGCACAAACTCTGGAGGACTCGCGACCCCAAAGGCTACCACGTCGAGTACGGCTACTCGACGATGGGCTACGAGATCGCCGGGGGCCTGGGCGTCAAGATGGCCGATCCCTCCCGCGAGGTCTACGTGATGTGCGGCGACGGCTCGTACCTGATGATGAATTCCGAGATCGTCACCTCGGTACAGGAGGGCTACAAGCTCACCATCGTGCTGGTAGACAACTCCGGTTTCTCCTCCATCGGAGCCCTCTCGCGCTCGGTCGGCTCGGACGGCTTCGGCACCCACTACCGCTACCGCAAGAACGGTACGATCGGCCTCGACTCGGAGGAGGAGCCGGGGGAGACGTTGCCGGTCGACCTCGCGACCAACGCCGAGAGCCTGGGCGCGCGCGTGTTGCGGGCTACGTCGGTGGACGGACTCCGAGATGCCTTGGGGGAGGCAAAAACGGTGGACCGGACCGTCGTGATCCACATCGCGGTCGACCGCTACGCGGGCGTGCCAGACTACGAGTCGTTTTGGGACGTGCCCGTGGCTGAGGTTTCGGAGACGGAGTCCGTGGTCGCGGCCCGAAAGTTGTACGCGGAGAACAGGAAGGCGGAGCGCCGCTACCTGTAGGAGGACTCTCGCAGATAGTCGGGCTTCATCTCAACTCACCCGCTTCGCGGTGAGTGATACCAAGTCCGTCTGGAGGGTTTCGCTTTCCGTCAATGGGTGAGGGCCTGGTCCTCCTCCACCGTCATTCCCGCGAAAGCGGGAATCCACGAGGAGTAGAAGACGTAGGCTCGTGCGGGGTAGCCTTGCTATTCACCCGGACTCGGTATGACCTGTGTCGAGAGGAGCCGACCGTCCGAAGGGTAATGGTGGGAAAGGGAAAGGAGTTCGGAAGCTCGTCGGCTCCATCCCAATAGTTCCGGGACGTTACGTCCCGGTTGGCTAGACTATAGTTTACCTGCGGTCGTCCGCAACGCGATTCGCCCCCCTCCGCTTGAAATTGTGCCGAAATGTACAGGAGAGACACATATTAGTATGTAAGGTCGCGCCGATGGTGATGCACCCAACGAGCTCCACCTCGCCGACGCCCACAAGGAGCTCGGGGCTATCCACGAGACACATATTTTCATACAACTTCCGTGCCAACCCCCTGACATCCCCAGGCGGCAGGTATACACTCGCACCGTAAAGCTATGCGTGGGCGACGTTCGCCAAGCAGCTATCTCAACAGATTGTTTGTTAGCCGTTCCGCGAGAAAGGAACGGACGCAACATGCGAATACTCATAACGGTGGCGCCGCTCATGTACCGCGAAGCCTTGGCCATGGCAATCCATCAAGACCGCCCCGACATCGAGGTCCTGATTGGCACCCTGGGAGAACTTGACGGTCAGACGGAAGCCTTCGACCCTCATCTGCTCATCCGCAACGACACAGACGGGGCGGACATGAGTTTGCAGACGGGTGTCCTGTGCTGGATCGAGGTGCTCTACAGCGACGGTTTGAACGCCAGGGTCAGCCTCGACGGCAAGGTCTGGGAGATCGAGGACATCAGCATAGAGAACCTGCTTGGGCTCGTGAAGGAAGCGGAAACGCTGATCCCGGAGTGAGTAGCGTAGCAGGGTCTTTAAGGTGCGGGCTGGTTTTCAGGCTATGAGTCGGACTCTTGGGTGATGTCGGTAATGGTGATCCACTCTTCCCGCAGGGCCTTTCTGGTGGCTTCGCTCCGCGACCTGACCCCCAACTTCTTGTATACGTCGGACAGGTGACGGCTGACGGTGCCTTGGGCGATGTGCAGCCGTGCTGCCATCTCGCGGCTGGAGAGACCGCGGGCGGCCAGGAGTAGGATCTCTAGTTGGCGGGCGGTGAGCACGCCCCCCGAGCCCTCCTGCGCCTCCTCCAGGGCCTCGAGGGGCATCCCAACGACAACGTTATTCGATAGCGGGTCGAAGACCGCCGCGCGGACCGCGCCAATAAGTTGCCTGGAAGAGCTGCTCTTTAGCACGTAGGCGCTGGCCCCGAGCTTCAACAGCTCGCGCATCATGCGCGGGTCCTCGAACATGGTCACGATGACGACTTTCGGCGTCGGGGTGTCTTCACGCATCCGCCTCAGGGCTTCTTGCGCCTTCTCGAAAGGCATCTGCACCTGCATTATCACCACGTCGGGCCTGGTCTCTTGGGCCAAAGCGATGGCCTCCTCGCCGTTGGCCGTCTCCCCAACTACCTCGAGGCCCCCGTAAGTGGCGAGCAGCCGGGCCAGTCCCTCCCGGAACATGGTGTGATCGTCGGCCAGGAGCACCTTGGTCGGCGGGTACTCAGTCATTTTCCGCGGGGCGGACGTGGACGTAGGGCCCCCGAATCAATCTTGATCTGTTTCCCTGCAATCTAGGCGTTTCCCTGTTCTTGCGAGTGCATCCCGGCCTTGCAATCGCTCAATTCTACACACTTTTGTGTACTTCAGCCTGCATACTCTTGCACATTTCGGATCCAGTGTGGCAATCTCGACTTTCCCGGAATGTTCCTGCCAGGCCCCGCTGTAGCCATATGATGCGCTATTTGCGTCCGAGTTTGCGCCGAGGGCGACGATATTGCATTAGCGAGTTTGACCGTTCGTCCGATTTAGCCTCGCAGCCGCGGCTGCGAGGTCGTGGGCGAGGCCCTGGCTGGCGCGTCCCTGGAGCCGGGAAGAGGTAGTCGCACGGACGGAGAGCAGGCGCTCGATGGGGATGCGCTGCTCGAGGAGGACTTCTTCGAGGCGTTCGTCTTCGAGCGTCGCCCTGGGTTCGAGCCCGCCAACCTTGGCGTAGGTTTCGGCCGTCAACGCCAGCGACGCGCCGCTGAACTGCCAGTGCTCGGCCGCCCCGAGCCGGTCGGGGTCGGAGAGGATCTTCTGGTGCCTGGATCTTCCTCGCTCGGAGTGCCAGCGGAGGACGGTCTTTGGTAGTGACCCGCCGGCGAGCTCTATGCGGCCGCCGATCGCCCGCGCGCCGCGCACGGCGGCGGTGAGCTGGGCGGAGAGCCAGTCGCCGGCGACTACCGTGTCGGCGTCGGTCGAAGCTATGAGACCCGCCGGCCGGCCGATGCCCACAAGTCGCTCGCAGGCGGCCTCCATGCCCGTCCGGCGCGCGTGGCCCGACCCCAGCCCCGGACCTTCCAGGAGATGGAGCCTGAGCCGTGGATGCGCGCCGGCCACTTCCATCGCCCGTTCCGCGGTCCCGTCAATGCAGCCGTCGACGACGAGCAAGACCTCGTACTCCTCGGGCCCGACGCCGGTCTGCTCGGCGAGCGCGCGGAGGCACGCGGCGATCAACTCCTCCTCGTCGCGGGCCGGAACGACCACGCAGGCCTCAAGGGCCGGCTCCGGTGGCGGGAGCGTCATCGGGAGAGGGGCTCTCCGTGTTCGATCAGTCCGCGGCCCCGGTCGTAGTCTTCGTCCGTTCCGTGGGAGAGAACGCCGACGAGCGTGCCCGCTTTGCCGTACCAGACGGTGAAGGCCTCGCCTTTGTCTTCGAAGATTTGTTCGTCCCAGCCGTCTCCCCAGGCCCAGTACTTGAGCGTCTTGTCGCCGATCGTGGACCAGAAGCCGGGGGCCATGCTCCACGCTGCCTCGCCGCCGGAGATCACCGTCCCCGCGATGCGCCCGTGCTCCAGCGCATCTCCCCAGTGCTCGACGCTGAGGTGGCGCCCGGCGGACTCGTTGTACGCCCGGGCTATGTCCCCGACGGCGAAGATTCCCGGAGCGCTTGTCCGCATGGAGGAATCGGTGAGGACCCCTCCTTCTACCTGCAAACCCGCCTTTTCGGCGAGCCCGGTGCGGGGCGCGATGCCTGTCCCGAAAAGCACGGTACCGGCGGAGATCGTGTCTCCGTTCTCTATGGATAACTCATAACCGTCGTCCACGCGCTGGATGCCTTTCAGGCTCGAGTCCAGGCGGAGGTCCACGTCGTAGCTCCTCAGCCAACCTTCGATGCGCTCCCCGACCTTGCTGCCGAGCCGCTCCCTCTGCGGCGACTCTTCGAGGCTGATCAGGGTGACCTCGGCTCCGCGCAGCGAGAGAGATGCCGCGGCCTCGCACCCGATGAAGCCGCTCCCGACGACGATGGCCCTGTCTCCCCTACCAACGCGCTCCTGCAGGCGGGTCGAGTTTTCGACGGTCCGCATCGTCAGGATCTCCGGGTCATCGCCGCCGGGTATGGGCAGACGAATGGGCTCGGAGCCCGTTGCGAGCACGCAGGCGTCGTACCGCAGCTCCTCGCCCTCGTTCGTCGTCACGAACTGCCGTTCTCTGTCCAGCCCGGCCACCGTTGTGAGGGGATTGAGGTCGACGCCGGTCTCCTCGTACCAGTCTTCGCTCTCTATGGGCAGGTCTTCGCGCGAGGATTCTCCCCTGAGGTATTCTTTGGTCAGTGGGGGACGGTTGTAGGGGGCGTACGGCTCGGAGGTCAGCAGGATAACGCGGGCTTCTCCGCCTGTCTCCCTGTAGGCGCGGGCCGTCGCCAGGCCCGCGGGGCCTCCGCCGACGATCACCAGATGCTCACCGGGTTTCACGATTTGTCCTCGAAGAGATCCAGGCGGTAATCCGGCTCGATGATGGTGTCTTTGTTCTGGAGTCGCGTATTCTGCGCTAGAAGCTCGTGCACCTGGTCTCCTTGCAGGGGGTATGTCTTCGTCTCTCTGCGCCAATGGACGGCCAGCAGGGCGCCGCCCGGTGCGAGCTCGCGCTCGAAGCCTCGCAGCACCGCGAGCATTTCTTCCCCAGGAAAGTAGTACAAAACCTCGGAGGCGACGATCAGGTCGAACGGGCCGGCTGGCATCTCCTCGGGCAGCGTCCGCCGCTCGACCCTGACATGCCCCTGCCCCGAGAGCCGCTCGCTTGCCGCCGCGACGGCCCGCTCCGAGACGTCTACGGCCAGAAGCTCGTCGCAGCGGTCCGCGAGCATCCGCGTAAAGACGCCGATGGAAGCGCCAGCCTCCAGGGCTCTATGAAATCTGCGCCCGCCGAGAGCGGAGATGGTCCGTTCGTACTTGTTACGCTCGTACTCGCTAGTCTCGAATGACCAGGGGTCCTCAGACCCGGCGTAGAGTTCCTCGAAGTACTCGCGTCCGAGCCGCTCGTTCAAGGCCGCCTCTCGGATATGGCCAGTCTCCCGCGCCGAACCAGGGCTGGTTCCAGGCGGTGCTGGAGGAGAAACAGCTCCAGGTCGCGCCTCGCGCGGTCGAGCGGGCCGGCCACGGCGAAGGGGTGGGAGCCCACGGTCCTCGCCGCCTCATCAAGTATCTCCCGGCAGGCGCTCGCCACGGCCTGGCGCAACTGCGTCGAGATCCCCGGCAGAGACTTCGGGTCGGCGTCGGCGAGCGCCGACGCCGACTCCAGCCAACTATCGATGGTACCCCTGGCCGTGAGCATCCTGCCCGCCGCGAGGGAGACCACGTCGTCTGGTTCTTTGCCGCCGCCCTTGGCGGCCAGCACGTCGAGCGCCGCATCGACGGCGGCATCGGTGATGCCGGCCCAAGTAACGGCCGTGCGGATTGCGTCGCGGCTGAAGTAGGGCTCCCGGATCAGCTCTCCGGGCTCCCCGAGAAGCGCGAGCACAGGCGCCCCGTCGAAGACGACTCGGTGGCTCTCGGAGGCGCGCATCCCCGCGCCCTTGAACCATTCCGTGTCGATCTGCACGCCACTCGAGAGGTCAGCGTAGGCGAGTAGCGGCGGTTCAGGGACGTCTCCGCTCGCGAGTACGAGCGCGCGGTCCAGACCTGTAGATCCGGAACAGAACGTCTTGACGCCGGAGAGCGTTGTGCCTTCGCTACCTTGCACGAGTCGAGCCGGGTCGCCCTCCCCCGGGATAGGATCCGCGCCCCACACACCGAGGAGTAGTTCGCCGGCGGCGACTGCCTCCAACTCGGCTGAACGTAGCGGCTCTGGCGCGAGCAGCGAGAGGCGCTCCGCGCCGTTGAAGTGGCCGTCCAGGATGCGGCCGACGGAGCCGTCGGCTCGGGCGACGGCCCGCAGCACGCGCCACTCGTCTGTGAACGAGGCGCGCCTCCCGTGTTCGCCTACGGGGTCGGGAACGGGCATCGCGAGCACGCCCGCGAGCGCGAGCCGCCGTAAAGGGTCCTCGGGGAAGGCCGGATCTGAGTCCCTACCTGCCGCGCCGGCGGAGATCTTCTCCAGGATTTCCTGGAAGGCATGATCCCCAACCAGAGCATTTTCTTTGTTGTCGAGTCGCGGAGTGCTCATGGTCGGCATACTCTATCCGAGCACTTTACCCTTGCAAGGAGAACGCACACGTTACTGAGCCGCGTCGCCTTCCAGGGCCGGAGCGTTTGGGTTCCTGTCAGGCATGGGATGGGGGAGTTCGTCCAGCGGCATGGGCTCGAGGCAGCGCGACCGGGCCAGAGAGACGAGCGGCCTTACGAGGTCGACGGTCCCGACGCAGCCCTCGCGCGTCGCTCCCGGGCCGACCCCATCGTGCATCAGCACGATTGCCCCCGGTAGAATCCAACCCTCGATGCGGTCGAGCATCTCGCCGGGACGACCACCTCGCCAGTCCTCGGTGTCAGCGGTCCAGCCGACGAGCCTCAGCCGGAGTTTGCGGGCTACATCTTCGGTCGCCGGCGTCACGATGCCCCACGGGGTCCGCCAGTGGCTTACGGATCCTCCAAGTGCTGGAAGCCCCGACCGTACGTCCGCATCTATTTCCTCCGGCGTCATGGCGTCGTGGCGCACGTGTCGTGTGCAGTGGAGAGCCACGTCATGCCCTTCGTCCCGCATGCGGGCCAGGAGGGAGGGGTGACGCTCCGCCCGCGGCGCGACGACGAAGAACGTTGCCCGGGCGTTAGCTAGCGCCAGGGCGTCGAGCACGAGCGGGGTCCATCTGGGGTCTGGCCCGTCGTCGAAGGTGAGCACCACGGGGGCGTTGGGACAGTGTCCGGCCTTAATTGTTGCCTTCACCGGGCTGGGATGCGGGGTCGGAACCACGTTCGCCTTCGGGGCGACGGCGCAGCGAGATGTTCAGCTCCTTGAGCTGCTCCCCGGAGACGGGGCCGGGGGCGTCCATCATCTCGTCTCGGGCGGCCTGGGTCTTGGGGAACGCCATCACCTCGCGGATGTTCGGCTGGTCGGTGAGGAGCATGAGCAGGCGGTCCACCCCTGGCGCGATGCCACCGTGGGGCGGCGCGCCGTACCGAAAGGCCTCCAGGATCGTTCCGAACCTCCTGTTGGCCTCCTCGGGTCCGATGCCGATCACGTCGAAGACCTTCTGCTGCAGGTCGGGACGGTGGATCCTGATGCTCCCCGAAGCGAGCTCGGTGCCGTTGGCGACGAGGTCGTAGAGCTGGCCGATGACCCGTAAGGGGTCCGAGTCCAGGAGCCCCACGTCCTCCTCGCGCGGCATGGTGAACATGTGGTGCATCGGCTCGATCCTGCCCTCCTCCTCGTTCCATTCGAAGAGCGGGAAGTCCGTCACCCAGCACATGGCCAGTACGTCGGGGTCGGCGAGCCCGAGGCGGTCCCTGAAATGGAGCCGCAATCTGTTCAGACTCTCGAACACGACCGGGTTCTTGTCCGCGACGAAGAAGATCCAGTCGCCTTCATCGGCCCCGAGCCCCACTCTCAGCGCGTCGAGCTGCTCCTCGGAGAAGAACTTCGCGACGGGGCTCTTCAGGCCGTCGGGTTGCACCCGGAAGTGCGCGAGGCCCCTGGCGCCGCCCGAGGCCGCGACCGCGGTGAGGTCGTCGATCTCGCGCCGGGTCAGGTCTCCGAGGTCCCCCACGGCGATGCCGCGCACCGAGCCGCCCGAGTCGACGGCCCCCTTGAATACCTTGAACTCGGACGAGGCGGCGATCTCGGATACGTCCCCGAGCTCCAGGCCAAAGCGGATGTCCGGTTTGTCCGTGCCGAAACGGTCCATCGCCTCGTTGTAGGTGAGGCGGGGAAATGGTTTGGCGAGAAGCTTCTTCTCGGTAAGTTGCTCGACTATCTCCGCGTAGAGGCCTTCCACGAGGTCGAGGATCTCATCCTGGGTCGTATAGCTCATCTCGAGGTCGAGCTGGGTGTGTTCGGGTTGCCTGTCGCCGCGCTGGTCCTCGTCGCGCAGGGCGCGGGCAATCTGGAAGTAGCGTTCGAAGCCGGCGACCATCAGGAGCTGCTTGAACTGCTGGGGGGACTGGGGCAGTGCGTAGAACTGGCCAGGATACAGGCGGGCCGGGACAAGGTAGTCGCGGGCTCCTTCTGGGGTCGAGGCGGTGAGGAGGGGGGTTTCGATCTCAACGAATCCGCGCGTGTCCAGGTAGTCGCGCATGTGCTTCACCACGCGGTGGCGCAGGAGGATCCTCTCCCGCAATCTCTCCCTGCGGAGGTCGAGGTAGCGGTACTTCAGGCGGAGCGTCTCATCCACGGGCCTGTCGCGTTCGATCTCGAACGGAGGGGTCTCGGAGGGGTTCAGGACCTCGAGACCCGTGGCCTGCACCTCTATCGCTCCCGTCGGGAGGTCGGGGTTCTCGTTGCCCTCGGGACGGCGGACGACCTCGCCCGCAACGGAGATCGACCACTCCGGCCTCAGGTGCTCTGCCTGGGAGAAGACCTCAGCCCGTTCCGGGTGGAATGTGATCTGCGTAATGCCCCAGCGGTCGCGCAGGTCTATAAAGATCAAACCCCCGTGATCCCTGCGCCTGTGCACCCAGCCCGCGAGCCTGACGTTCTCCCCGACGTTGGTCTTGCGTAGCCCGCCCGCGGCGTTGGTCCTGTACGGGTTGTTCTGCTCCTGAGGGTGCAACTTCGTTCTCCTTGCTGTTGCTCTATTTAGCCTTTTTGGGCCGGTCCACGAATGTTAGCCGAAAAACGCGTGTGCCGGGACCCTTCCGTTTTTCGGCCGACGCGTTGCGGTGTTTTCGCTACCGTGCTAACTTAGCGCAAATCGAGTCGGAGGCCCGTGTCGTCGTGCCGAGTCTCCGGAGGGCTGCAAGGGGAGAGGGCTATCCGAGGGAACGGCAAGGGAGGATCACCCGCCTGGAATTGGGTGCATCTAGCGCTCATTTTTGCCCTACTGTTCGCTCTCGCGGGATGCGGGGGCGACGAGAACCAGGCCCCCGTAACGCCGGTTCCCACTCCTGAACCGTCTACCCCCGCCGTGGAGACGGGGGTCGGGGCGGGTCAGGCGGAGAGCACGCAGGACACGCCTTTCACGCTCAACACGGACCAACCCGTGCCACCAGGCTTCGAGGAGGCGTACGGGCGGCGGGCCAGGATCGTTGTCCAGTTCTACAAGCTGGACGAAGACTCGGTCTCTTACCCGCAGGGCCTGGAGGTGGACCGCCAGGTCAACGGCTACATGGAGCGTTTGGGCACGCGATACCCGACCATTGAGTTTTTCAGCTACGAGATCTCCAACCCGGGGCCGATCAAGGACGACGAGAGCCTGCAAAGTGGCGAGTACGGCACGCTCCCGGCGCAGTTGGGGGTGGGGATCACGCCCTTCGTCGCCATGCTGGCGCCGAGCGGGGATGAGTACGTTATCACCAACCTCTACGAGGGGTACGTACCCCAGCCCGTGCTCAGCCAGGCGCTCTTCGACCTCGCGGCGGTGCAGGTGGAGGACAACACCAGCGACGTAAACGTGACGCTCGACCAGGTCCAGACCACCGATGAGGGGGGCGGCATCGAGTACTTTAGCGTGCGCAACCGGAGCGCCGAGGCCGTGAATTTGCAGGGCTTCACCTTGCGGGTCCTCGATCCCGAGACCGCCCAAGTCACGCCCGGCGCGCCGGGTGTGACGGTCAACAGCGATGTCAAGCTAGAACCGGGCGAAAGCGCCTCTATAGGCCGCGACCCCGATATCGTGGACGACGGGGGCGAGCCGGTGGCCGGAACCTTCGAGGGTGGCACGAACCTGGACCTCGCGCCGGGGGATCAGATAGCACTCCTCGACTCTGGCGGCGCGGTCGCCTCGACCATAACCGTCTGACTTGTCAGCACTTCAGCATTTCAGTGAACATTAAGCTGACTGGCTGAGGTGCTGACCGGCTGACCAGCGCGGGTAGAGGAGGGCTTGGAGCCCTCCTCTACCCGCTAAATGGCTGACATTTCGGCCCGTTAGGATAAACTAGGCGCGATCATGACTGACCCGGTTTACCTGGACAACGCCGCCACCACCCCGCTCGACCCGCGTGTTCTGGAGTCGATGCTTGCGCACTTCGAAGGAGCTCGCGGCAACCCCTCCTCACTGCACGCCCTCGGGGCCTCGGCCCGTGACGCCCTGGAATGGGCCCGCGCCTCGGCGGCCTCCCTTGTCGGGGCCGCGCCTGAGGAGATCGTGTTTACCAGCGGCGGGACCGAGTCCGACGCCCTGGCCGTCCTCGGACTGGCCCGGCAGGCTCTCCCAGAGAGGCGGCACGCGGTCGTCTCGGGCGTGGAGCACGCGGCGGTGCGGGAGGACGCGAGGCGCCTACAGAAAGAAGGATTCGAGGTGTCCTGGATCGGGGTCGACTCCGACGGCCTCATCGACCCGGACGAGTTCACCGCCGCGCTGCGCCCCGATACGGCGCTCGCCGCCGCGATCTGGGCGAACAACGAGGTCGGCACCGTCGAGCCCGTCCTCGAGCTTGCTGAGGCATGTGCCGAGAGGGACATCCCGTTTCACGCCGACGCCGTCCAGGCTGGGGGCAGGGTCCCCATCGATGTCTGCGGGACGCCGGTCTCGACGCTGGCCCTCTCCGGGCACAAGCTCTATGGCCCTCAGGGCATCGGCGCCCTGTACGTGCGAAACGGCGTCTGGCCTGAGCCCATCGTCTGTGGCGGAGGCCAGGAAAAGGGTCTAAGGAGCGGCACCCAGAACGTCGCCGGGATCGTCGGTTTCGGCACCGCCGCAAGGCTGGCCCGCGAGGAGATGGGCGAGCGGGTGGCGCACGAAAAGGCGCTGCGCGACCGCATCCTCGCTGGGGTAGAGAGAATACCCGACGTGCACCTGAACGGGCATCGGGGGCGGCGGCTCTCCAACAACGTTCACCTCACGGTCTCCGGGGTCGAGGCGGAGAGCGTGGTTCTCTTCCTCGACGCGCTGGGATACGCCATCGGGAGCGGCTCGGCCTGCTCTTCAGGCGGGCACAAGGCGTCGCCGGTCCTGATCGCGATGGGCCGGTCCGAGCGGGACGCGTTTTCGTCCGTCAGGATCACGGTCGGTAAAGACAACACCGCGGAGGAGGTCGATGGCTTCCTCGGGGCCTTCTCGACGGCGGTGGCGCAACTACGGGAACTCTCCCCGCTCTACGCGGGCTAAAGGCAGGGAATCCATGTCTGACAGTTACACACCACAGGTCGTGGACCACCTCGTCCGGCCGCGCAACGCCGGCGAGATCACTGACCCCTCCGGCAGGGGCGAGTCGGGCGACGCCGCGTGCGGCGATGTCGCCCATTTCACGGTCAGTATCTCGGGTAACGTCGTCGACGAGATTCGCTACAAGGTCTACGGCTGCGTGGCGTGCATCGCGGCTGGCTCGGCCCTCTCCGAACTGGTCGATGGCAAGCACGTGCTCGAAGCGGCGAGCGTCTCCAAGGCGGACATCGAAGACGCCCTTGGCGGGCCCCTTCCCGCTGGGAAGGAGCACGCGCTTACGCTCGTCCTGGACGCGCTGCACAAGGCCTTCGAGGACCACTGGAACCGCGCGGCGGGCGAGATGCTCCTGGACGATACGGGAGAGCGTAAAACCGGTGGCAGGAGCGTCGTCGCAGCGATGAGCGGGGGCGTCGACTCCGCGGTCACGGCCCTGCTTCTCAAGGAGGCTGGCTACGACGTCGCCACCGTCACCTTTCGACTGCACGACGGGGAGAGGGGGAGCCGCTCGTGTTGCTCGCCGGACACGGTGCTCTTCGCCCGCGACACGGCTCACAGGATGGGCCTGCCGCACTTCACGCTCAACCTCAAGGAACTCTTCGACAGGCGCGTCATGCGGGACTTCGTCGGCTCCTACAAAGAAGGCAGGACCCCAAACCCCTGCGTCGCCTGCAACGCCCACGTCAAGTTCCACGCCTCGGCCTTCCTCGCGGACGAGCTCGGGTACCATCACGTGGCGACGGGTCACTACGCCAGGGTCGAGGAAGGCCCGACGCTCGCGCGGCCCATGGACGAGAGCAAGGACCAGACCTACGTGCTGTGGCCGGTTCCCCCGGATCTCCTTGCGCGCACGATCTTCCCCCTCGGCGAGTACCGCAAGACCGAGGTGCGAGCCATCGCTGAGGAGCGAGGTCTGGCCGTCGCCTACACCCCCGAGAGCCAGGACATCTGCTTTATCCCGGACGGAAACTACCGCGGGTTCGTCCGCAAGAAGGTGAAGGCAGAGCCCGGAGACGTCGTCGACCGCGATGGGCAAGTGCTCGGCAGGCACGCCGGCGTCGTCGACTTTACCGTCGGACAGCGGCGTGGGATCGGGGTCTCGGCGCCTGCGCCGCTGTACGTCACCGAGGTGCGTCCCCGTTCCGGGCAGGTCGTCGTCGGCAGGAAGCAGGATCTCGAGGTGACCGAGGTCGGGGTCAGGGACCTGAACTGGTTTCTGGACGCCGGGGAGGCCGCGTCCGTGCAGGTCCGCTACAACAGCAGGCCCGTTCCGTGCACCGTCGAGGCCGCCGACGGCGGGTGGGTGGCCCATCTCGGCGAGCCTGTCGTCGGCGTCGCGCCAGGACAGTCGGCCGTGTTCTACACTGCGGATGGACGACGGGTCGTCGGGGGTGGTGTCGTTGCGCGCGGGGGGCGTGAGGGCGGTATATTTTCGCGAACGCAGTTATAATCCGGGTTTTGAGGGTCAAGGACCGAGGAGCGATAAGGTTTGGATCTATTCGTAGAGTTGATGAAGGGGTTGCTCTTCGCGGGCATAGCGGTCGCGTTTTTCGTTCTCGCGTGGATGTTCCTCAGGCTGGCCAGCATCTTCTCGACCACCGAGCAGTCGATCAAGGACGTCTCGGAGGAGGTCGTCCCGCTTCTCGGAAAGACGCACGTTACGCTGGACAACATAAACAGCCAGCTCTCGCAGCTCGACGGCGCCGTGGGTGACGTGGCCGGGATGACGGGCGAACTCGACCAGACGACCGCCGTGATAACGCGCGGCGTCAGGGGGGGTGTGATCAAAGTATCCTCCGCTTCGGCCGGCCTCTCGCGCGGGATTAGCACCTTCCTCGGTGGCGAGAAGCGTTCCGAAGGCGAGGAGTAGTGGCGAGTTGGCGCAGGGTCGTCGCCGGCGTGGTTATCGGGGTGGCTGGGACGATCTACGCGACGAACGAGGACGTCCGCAAGAACCTTCCCAAGGCCGCGCGGGACCTCCCCGACAACGTCCGTCGCCGCTACAAGAGCGCGGTATCGGCCGCCAGGGAGGCCTCGGCCCGGCGCAGGGAGGAGATCCTGCATGACCTCGAAGAACACGGCGGTGGCCACCACACCGCGCGCGGGGCGCCGCCCGACCCCGACGCCGGGGAGGTCGCCGAGGTGGCCCCGGACAGCGAGACTACGGAAGAACCGGAGCAACACTAAGAGAGGGTTTGGCTTGACCGAAGATCACCCGCAGGAGTACGCGTACCTCAAGCTCCCGCCCCACGAAGAGTTCAGGTCCTGCGTCGGCCTCGTGTTGGCGGGGATGGTGGCACGGGCGAGGGTAGGGGTCGGGGGGTTGGAGGAGGCCGTGGAGGTCCTCGAGCGCTTCCACGCCGACGACGCCCCGACCCGCTTTCGCTTCTCTCTGGCCGGCGACGGAGTACTCGCCGAGGTCGAGGAGCCGGTTGCGCGGGACAGCACACAGACGCGCTGGCGCGCCGTGGTGGAGATGGTGTCGTGAGCCGGCGCTACAGGCGGCCCGACAAAGCCCGCACGCGGCGCCTGCTCGTACGCTACCACAAGCGGGGCGACGAGGGCGCCAGGGAGCGGGTGATCCAGGAGCAGCTTCCACTGGCCGAGTTCCTGGCCCGCAAGTTCGCCGGCCGCGGAGAGCCACTCGACGATCTGGTGCAGGTAGCCTCCGTCGGCCTGATCAAGGCCGTCGACCGCTTCGACGTGGACCGCAAGATCGAGTTCTCGACCTACGCGACCCCGAATATCCTGGGGGAGATCAAGCGCTATTTCCGCGACAAGGGGTGGGCGATGCGGGTCCCGCGCGGCCTGCAAGAGCTCCGCCAGTCGGCGAAGGAGGTCATCAGGGATGTGACGGTAAGGACAGGGCGTTCTCCTTCGCTGCAGGAGCTCGCCGAGGCCCTCGACGCTGACGTTGAGGGGGTGGCCGAGGCCCTGACGCTCGGGAGGGCCTACAACACGGCCAGCCTCGACGCGCCGGTTAGCCAGGACGAGCCCGAGGGGGACACGATCATCGACCTCCAGGCGGACGACAGGTCCCTCACGGAGGGGTTGGAGGACAGGTTGCTCCTGCAGGAGGCCATAGACGGCCTGAAGGGCCAGCAGCAGCAGATACTCAAGCTCCGCTTCAACGAGGGCAAGACGCAGACCGAGATCGCCGATCGCATAGGTGTGAGCCAGATGCACGTCTCCAGGCTCCTGAGACGGGCCATCGAGGACCTGCGCATGGAGCTGGAACACATGGAAAACGGCCGCGAGGCAGGCGATTTGACCCCGGACGGCGCCCGTGCAGAGTAGCGAGCTCAGGCGCCGGTTTCTGGACTTCTTCATCGAGCGGGGGCACAGACCCTACCCTAGCTCCTCCCTGATTCCGCACGAAGACCCCTCGGTCCTGTTGACCACGGCGGGGATGCAGCAGTTCCTGACCTACTTCACCGGCCAGGACACCCCGCCCACCCCGCGGGCCACAAGCGCCCAGAAGTGCTTTCGCACCCAGGACATCGAGGAGGTCGGCGACGAGAGCCACCTTACGTTCTTCGAGATGCTCGGGAACTTCTCCTTCGGGGACTACTTCAAGAAGGAGGCCATCGACTGGGCCTGGGAGTTCCTGACGGAAGACCTGGGGATTCCACCGGAGCGGCTCTGGATCACGATCTTCGAGGGCGACGAAGACGCCCCCGAAGATCTGGAAGCGAAGCAGTTGTGGATGGACATCGGGGTGCCTGAGCACAAGATCTTCGGCCTCCCCAAGAGCGAGAACTGGTGGGGGCCGCCGGGTGAGACAGGCCCCTGCGGCCCGTGCTCGGAGATCTACTACGATTACGGAGAAGAGTTCGCGTACGGCGACCCCACCGAAGACCCCAGATACGGCCCCGGTGGTGAGGAAGGCGACCCGCGCTTTTTGGAGATCTGGAACCTCGTCTTCAACCAGTACGAACAACGTAACGACGGAAGCCTGACCCCCCTGGCCAAGACGGGCATCGACACCGGCATGGGCCTGGAGCGGACCGCGGCAGCCGTCCAGAACGTCCTCTACGTCTACGACACGGACGTCTACGCGCCGATCTTCGAGAAGATAACCGATGACACCGACATAAAGCTGGGCCACGCCGAGCCTACCGACCGCGCCATGCGTATCGTCGCTGACCACGCGAGGAGCATGGCCTTCCTGATCGCCGACGGCGTCAGACCGGGCAACCAGCGCCGCGAGTACGTGCTTCGCCGCATAATACGACGAGCTATGGTGCAGGCCCACTCGCGCCTCGGCATGAGCCCGGAGCAGCTCGCCGGGCTCGCCGGCATCGTGGTCGATAACATGGGCGACTACTACGCGGAGTTGGATGCGGCGAGGGAGGAGATACGCCGCGTCGTCACTGCCGAGGCGGCGAGGTTCGTTGAGATCTACGAGTCTGGGATGTCGCTCCTGGTCTCTGAGATAGGGCGGATGGGCGGCGGGAACTTCCCCGGCGACGTTGCATTCACGTTGCACGACACTTACGGGTTCCCCGTGGAGGTGACGCGGGAGGTACTCGTCGAGAGGGGTATATCGCTCGATGAGGCGGGTTTCGAGGCGGCGATGGAGGCGCAGAGGGACCGGGCCAGGGAGGCCATGCAGGGCTACGAGCGGGTCGTCGCCGCGTTCAGGGACCGGGAGATCCGGAGCCGCTTCGTCGGCTACGAGCGCGAGCAGGTCGAGACGCGGATAGTCGCGATCGAACCCATCCCCGACGCCCAGGGGGAGGTGTACGTCGTACTGGCCGAGAACCCGTTCTACGCGACGGGCGGTGGACAGGTGGCCGACGAGGGTTGGGTCTCCTCAGAAGACGGGCAGCTCGAGGTCTTCGACGCGATCCCAGCCGGCGACTACCAGGTCCTGAGGGCCAGGGTCGAGCGGGGTTCGTTCGGGGCCGGGGACGCCGTAAGGGCCTCCATAAACAGGGTGCGGCGTCAGCAGATAGAGGCAAACCACACGGCCACACACATCCTGCACTGGGCCCTGAGGGCCGTTCTCGGGCAGGATGTCGTACAGGCGGGCAGCTACGTTGGGCCGGATCGGTTGCGGTTCGACTACCGTTACGGGGGGAGGGTGACGGAGGAGGAGATCCGGCGCGTACAGGAGGTCTCGCTGCAGAAGATCACCGAGAACCAGCCCGTCCGGTACTTCACGACCACCCTCGGGGAGGCGCGCAACCTCGGCGCGATAATGCTCTTCGGCGAGAAATACCCAGACCTGGTCAGGGTCGTCGAGGTCGACGGTTTCTCGCGCGAGCTTTGCGGCGGGACGCACGTGCGCGGCAGCGCGGAGATCGGGGCCTTCAAGATCCTCTCCAACCGCAAGCACGGCGCCGACCTCTACCGCATCGAGGTCATAACGGGCCGCGAGGCGCTTGGTTACCTGATCGGCGCGACCGAGACGGCCGAGGAGGTTTCGGATGCCTTGAAGGTCGAGATCGGCGACCTCCCCGAGGCCGTGGGAAGGCTGCGCGAGGAGGTAAGGACCTCGCGTGAGGCCGCCAGGGAGCATACCTTGAAGGAGGGCCTCGAGGAGGTTGGGGACCTCGTGGAGGGCGCCCAGCAGGTCAACGGAGCCAGGGTGGTAACGGGGCAGGTCGTCGCCGCGGACATCAGGGGGCTGCGCCAGATCTCCGACGACGTCAAGAACCGTCTCGGCGGTCCCTCTGCAGTGGTGCTGGCCGCCGCGCTCGGGGGCAAGGCGGTTCTGGTCGCCAACCTCCATCCCGAGGTCTCGCAGCGGGTTGGGGCTGGGGAGATCGTACGCGAGGTCTCGGGCGTGCTTGGTGGCGGCGGGGGCGGGGGCCCGACGATGGCCCAGGCCGGAGGTGGCAACCTGGAGGCCATCCCCGACGCCCTCGCGAGGGTGCGCGAGATCCTCGACCAGCGCCTCGCTGACGCGGAGTAGGCCTTGCCACACTCGGGGCGCGTCGCCGCTCTCGACCTCGGGGAGGTGCGCACCGGCGTCGCCCTCTCCGACCCCGGGGGCGTCATCGCGAGTCCCCTCGAAATCGTGCCGAGCGGTGACCTCCCCGGGTACGTGCGCCATCTCGTGGACGAGCGGGGCGTGGGCGAGATCGTCGTGGGGGTGCCGAAGACACTCGGTGGGGAGATCGGCTACCAGGCCCGCAGGATTTTGTCTACACTAGACGACTTGAAGCGGGAGTTCCCCGGCGTAAGGTTCGTCGAGTGGGACGAGCGGTTTACGACCCGCCTCGCCGCGTCGGGCGGCCGCGGGGCTGGCAAGAAGAAGCGGGCCGTGAGGGTTGATCACCTGGCGGCCGCCAGGATGTTGCAGGAGTACCTCGAAGCAGGAAGGGATGTTTGAGGCGCTACGACAAGGGCAGGCGACACGACCGGGAGGATCTCGACGCCAGGCTAAACGCCATCCAGAACTCCGGTCCGCGAAGAAAGCACCGCAAACGGCGCTGGAACGCGGGTCCAACCGTCCTTGGCATCCTTCTCGTGCTCGTCGTCCTCGGCGCCGTCTACCTCATTTACGCCGCGGCGACGGGGGTCGAGCAGGACGCGAAGCGGCCGGTCGAGGTCGAGGTGGTCAAGGGCGACACGCTCTCTGACGTCGCCACCAGCCTCGAAGTGGCCGGGGTCATAGGCAGCGCCTTCGTCTTCGAGCTGCAGGCCCGGTACGAAGGGTACGGGACAGAGATACAGACCGGCCGCTACACCTTCGAGCCCGGCCAGGACAGCGGGACGATACTCCGGAAGCTCACGGCAGGCAAGGCCGTGCCCACGATCACGGTAACGATCCCCGAGGGTCTCACGCTCCGGGAGACTGCGAGGACCGTCGCGGCCGACAGCCCGGTCTCTGCCTCAGGGTTCGAGAGCGCGGCGCGCAAGACCGACTACGGGTACGCCTTCCTCGAAGATTCCGGCATCCAGACCTCGGAAGGGTACCTCTTTCCCGCCAGATACGATTTCGAGAAGGGCGTCAGCGCCCCGCAGATCGTGGACAGGCTGCTCGGGCAGTACCTACTCGAGACCGAGACCCTTGACATCGGCGGTGCCAGGGAGCGCCTCGGCCTGACGGAGCATCAGCTCGTCACCGTGGCCTCGCTCGTCGAGAAAGAGGCCGCCTCGCCCCAAGAGAAGCCGCTCGTGGCGTCGGTGATCTACAACCGCCTCGAGCGAGGCATGCCGCTCCAGATCGACGCGACGATCCAGTACGCCCTGGAGAGACCCAAGGAGAACCTGTCGCTCGCCGACCTCGAGGTAGATTCTCCGTACAACACCTACCAGAACGAGCGCCTTCCGCCAGGACCAATCTGCAGCCCCGGCCGCGAGTCCCTCAAGGCCGCGCTCAACCCCGAACAGACGGACTACCTGTACTACGTCCTCGAGGCCGACGGCGAGACCCACTTCTTCACCGCCGACTACGACGACTTTCTCAGGGCGAAGGCGGAAGCAGGGCGCTAGTCAGCACGCTGCGGCCGCAGGCCGGAGCGTGCTCTGTACCTTGCAAATCTGCGCCTTTTCGGGGAAGATCATCGGGGTTGGCCGATCCGCGGTCGGGTTGTGGCGCCATGTAGGCTCTTGTGCCCGTCGGGACGTGCGCGGACCGGTCGTCCGAGAATCCACTTGGTGTGGGAGACGAAGGGTCGTGCCGTGGGTATGGCAACGCTGGCGACGGACGAAAGGATGGGTTTGGGTAGGCGGGCGAGTAACGAAAGGCCGGAAGTGGGGATCACGCGCCGGAGGTTCCTCGGTGCCCTCTCGGCCGGAACGGCCTGGATCGCGCTGTGCGGCTCCCTTGGTTGCGGGCGGAGCGGGCGCACCCGGGCGGCCGCCGCGCCCCGGGGGTCTGGCCTGGCGAGGGCTTTTCGCTCGCGGCCCGATCTCCGCCCGCCTGCCATCAAGGTCAACACCAACGCTCCTGGGGCGAGCCCGGGATACGTATTCGTCTCCCCCAAGAAGGCCCCCGGAGAGAAGGCCCCCAGCCAGGACGCGCCCCTGATCGTCGACAGCGACGGCGAGCCGGTCTGGTTCCATCCGCTGAAGGATGCGGAGGCCGACGCCTTCAACTTCGAGGTCCAGAGCTACAAGGGGGAGAAGGTGCTCACCTGGTGGGTGGGTCACCACACCGGCTACGGCCAGGGCGTCTACGTCATAGCAGACAGCTCCTACAGGGAGCTAAAGAGGCTCGTGGCTGGCAACGGCCTAAAGGGCGACCACCACGAGTTCTTGATCACGCCCCAGGACACGGCGCTTATAACGATCTACAACAAGGTAGGGATGGACCTCTCCTCGGTAGGGGGACCTGTTGATGGGACAGTACTGGACGGCATCGTGCAGGAGCTAGACATCGAGAGCGGGGAGGTCATCTTCGAGTGGCACAGCCTGGAGCATGTTGGCCTCGAAGAGTCTTACTACCAACCGTCGCCAGAGCTCGAGTCGGCGTTCGACTACTTCCACATCAACTCCGTAGATCCCTATCCTGATGGATACCTGACCATCTCGGCTCGCAGGACCTCCACCGTCTACAAGGTCGACCGCACTACGGGCGAGGTCGTCTGGCGTCTCGGCGGCGAGAGGAGCGACTTCGACATGGGGCCGGGCACCCGCACCGACTGGCAGCACGATGCCCGCCGCCACCCCGACGGCGCTATCACCATCTTCGACAACGGTGGAGTTACCAAGGACGTAGAGTCCCGCGGCATCGTCGTCGAGGTCGACGAGGACGCCATGAGGGCCACTCTGGTCGGCGAGTACACGCGTCCGGCCAAGACGCTGGCCGCCACACAGGGCAACATGCAGGTCCTGCCCAACGGAAATGTCTTCGTCGGATGGGGCAGCGAGCCGTTTTTCTCCGAGTTTGCCCCCGACGGCGAACTGCTCTTCGACGCCGGCTTCCCCTCCGCGGTCGAGTCTTACAGGGCCTTCCGCTTCCCGTGGAAGGGGTTCCCGGAAGACTCACCCGCCATAGCCGCCGAGTCTGGGCAGGGAGACGAGGTGACCCTCTACGCCAGTTGGAACGGCGCTACAGAGGTCGCCAGCTGGCAGGTGCTGGCCGGTAGCGGCCCCGAAGAACTGGAGCCTATCGGATCAGCCCCCCGAAAGGGCTTCGAGACCGTCGTAGCGCTCAACACGAGCGAGCCGTACGTCGCGGTGAAGGCCAGGGACGGGTCGGGCCGGGCACTTGGCACCTCCCATCCGGTCAAGCCGGTAGACCAGGCGTAATGGGTAAAGACCGCTTCCACCTCCGATGGTTCGAGACCGCCGTCGCGCTCGCGGGGGTCGCGTCGTTCGCCATCGTCGGGCCGTTCGGGGACGCGTTCGCGGCAGCGCCGGGGGTCCTGCTCCTGGCTACCCTGGCATTGTTTCTGACGCCGGGGATCTTGCTCGTGCGTTGGTTCTTCGGCGAGTATTTCTCCGGTGTCGCGCTCGTGCCGGCGGCCTTCGTAATGAGCGTTGGGCTCTTCGCACTTTCGGGCCTGCCCGTGCTTATCTCGCAGACCACCCTCTCCGTGTACCTGTGGGTCTGTGGCGCGATCGTCGCCGTTTCCTTGCTGGCCGCGGCGGTCGTAGCCCTCCGCCCCGAGTGGGCGATCGGGGTCGGGACCGGGTTCGCGGTCTCGGATCGCGGGGGGCTGATGTGGGTGCCTTTCGTCGCGCTCGTCGCGGTGCTGGCTTGCATCACCAGGTTCACCGCCCCAAGCTCCTTCGGCGACATCTGGATCTACCTCTCCTGGGTCAGGGAGTACCTCGACGGGAACATGCTTGCCTCCGTAGAACCCTTCTTCGGGGATGATGTTGGGCTCTCTCGCGCCAGGATCAACGGCTGGATACTGGAGCAGACTGCGGTCGCCAGGGTCTCCGGGGTCGACCCTGTCCACGTGGTCTTCTCCTACCTGAACCCGACGCTCGCGGTCGTGGCGTTCCTGGTCTTCTACGCGCTGGCGCGCATCTTGTTCAAGAGCGAGAGGGCCGCGCTCTTCTCCGGCTCGCTCTACGCGCTCTTTTTCCTGGTTCACCTGAGCCAGTCGCGCATTACTTGGGGGGGAGAGTTCGTCCAGCGTTTGCCCGAGGACAAGCTGGTCGCCAAGTTCCTGTTCTTCCCCCTCGCCCTCGCCTTCGCGTTCGCCTTCCTTCAAGGCGGGGGGAAGAGGTACTTCTGGGGTTTCGCGTTTCTGTGCTCCGCCGTCATGGCCGTTCACCCCATAGGGCTCGCGATCATCGGGATCTCCATGGCCGGTTTCGCCGTCGTGCACCTCGCGGCAGAGCCGCGTAGCCGCGACGCGTGGGCCAGGGTCTCGGCGATGGGCCTTGCCGGCGTCACGATCATCGCCGTCCCCGCGGTCATCGTCTCGCTATTCACCGACGAACCGCTCACGAACGTGCTCGCCGACTCGGACATCAACTCGGGCGACCCTGACGTGCTAAGGAACATGATCTTCGTAAGCCCGGAGAGGAACCGCATCCTGGAGCTGGCGGACGGCTCGTACATGATGCACCCATCGCTCATCCTCGATCCCCTGATCGCGACCGCTTTCCTGATCGGGCTTCCCTTCCTGCTCTGGCGCCTGAGGCGGAGCCTCGCGTCGCGCCTGCTCTTCGGAACGTTTTACGTTACGACGCTTGTGGTCTACGTGCCCCCGATCGCCACATTCCTCGGGGACAACGTCGTGCTCCCGGGCCAGATCTGGCGCCTGGCGTGGCCGATTCAACTCGCCGCTATGCTGACGCTGGGCTGGGTCCTCTGGACCGCGACCGGCTACGCTGTCGGGTGGTTGGAAGGCCTCGGGCCTGCACGTTATCTCGGGCGGGTATTGCCGGTCTTGCTAGTAGTCGTCCTGGCGGTCGCCGCCGTTCCCCAGGCGCGTGCCGGCATGGAGTCAATAGCGGCGCACAGGGAGAAGAGTCGCGAGTCGGGGTCATATCCTTCTGACCCCATCTTTCCCTGGTTTCGCGACGAGGTTCACTCGCCGGTAGTCGTGCTTGCTTCGGATATCCCGAGCGCCCGCATCCCCGCTTACTCCGCCGAAGCTAACGTCGTCAGCCGCAGGGGCAGCCTGGTCCTCAAGGTCCTGCCCGAGCTGAAGAAGAGGGTGTCTGGCCGGATCCACGTGCCCCAGGGCTCCCTCGACGTGCGAGACTTCTTCGGAAGGACGACAGGGGAACACCGTGCGGAGATCCTGCGCCGCAACCGGGTGGATAAAGTGATGGTCGAGAAGGGTTCGCCGCTCGCCGACTGGTTGGAGCGAGGCCGTGCCTTCGAGCCCGTGGATACGCCCAGCGAGAGGTACGACCTGTTCACCGTGGATCTCGGAGAGCTGCCCGGATAGAAATACATCCCTGGCCATGGACCCGTTCGGTAGAATGCTATTCTCTACACCTTTGCCTTAGGAGGGAGATCCATTGACGTATTTCGGACGGCTGGGTGACAGGGTGGTCGGAGCCCCTTCGATACTCGCGGCCGATTTCGCGAACCTCGCCGAGGAGGTCCGTCGGGCAAAAAGGGGCGGCGCCGAACTCGTCCACTTCGACGTGATGGACAACCACTTCGTCCCCAACCTGACCGTTGGCCCGGCCGTCGCGGCCTCGCTCGCGGCCGCCGTAGACCTCCCCATAGACGCCCACCTGCAGATGACCAACCCAGACAGCCTGATCCCCTCTTTCGCAGATGCGGGGGTGGTGAGCATCTGCGTCCAGCCCGAGGTCTCCACGCACCTGCACCGCACGCTCGAGCTGATCCGGGCCGGAGGCTGTGAAGCCGGCGTGGCCCTGAATCCGACGACCCCGCCCGAACTCATAAAGTGGGCCCTTCCATACTTGGACTACATAAACGTCATGAGCGTAAACCCCGGCTTTGGGGGCCAGACCTTCATCCCAGAGATGGTCGAGAAGGTCAGACGCCTCAAACAGATGACCGACGTCCCCATCGAAGTCGACGGCGGCATCACGGCCCAAACCGCTCCGCTCATGGTCGAGGCCGGCGCCCAAATCCTGATCGCCGGCTCCGCCGTCTTCAAAGGCGAGCCCGAAATCGAGATGCGGCGAATTATAGAGGCCGGGCAGCGAGCCATGCGTTAGGCAACAGGACTTCTCTCTGTATCAGGACCCTCGCGGTCCGCCACCCACCATTCCCGCAGCCCCTCACCATCACATTCCCGCAGCCCCTCACCGTCATTCCCGCGAAAGCGGGAATCCACGACGCGGCCAAAACTCCCGCCGCAAAACCTGAAGCCTGTAGCCTGATGCCTGTTGTTGAAACCTGAAACCTTTCCTTGTTGAAATCGAGACTGTGTGATAGCGTCTCGTTGCTAACTTTCGGGGGCGGGTGAAATTCCCGCACCGGCGGTGAGCCCGGGTCGGGTCGTACGCCTGCTCGGGAAGCCCGCGAGCCTCTTTTGGAGGTTGAGCCGGTGAAGGTTCGGTTTCGAGCCGTATTCCGGCGCCGACGGTCAGAGTCCGGATGGGAGAAAGGAAGACGTGCTGCGGGATTCGATGATGGATCTTGCCCGCCGCCTCGCCGAGCGCGGGCGCTATTCGGTTGCGCCGAACCCCCTGGTGGGGGCCGTGATCTCGCGCCACGGCGCGGTGGTAAGCGAGGGCTGGCACTCGAGGGCGGGGGGGGATCACGCCGAGGTAGTGGCCATCGGCGGTGCCGGGAAGGCGGCCAGCGGGGCCACCCTCCACGTCACGCTGGAGCCCTGCAACCACCACGGCAGGACACCTCCTTGTGTCGATGCCATCTTGACGGCCGGCCTCTCTCGCGTGGTCATCGGCCACCTCGACCCCGACCCCAGGATGCGGGGTCGAAGCGTCGAGTTGTTGCGCGGGGGTGGGATCGAGGTCGAGGTGCTCGACGCCCCGGTGTTCGAGAGGCAAAACGAACAGTTCCTCCACCACATGCGCACGGGAAGGCCATTCGTGCACGTCAAGCTCGCCCCCACCCTCGACGGCAGGATCGCCGCCGCGGGCGGCGACAGTAGGTGGGTGACGGGCGAGGACGCGAGGTTGCGGGCCCACGAGCTGAGGGCCGAGGCCGGGGCCGTGCTCGTCGGCGCGAACACCGTGCGGACCGACGATCCGATGCTAACGGCCCGTGATCTCCCCGTCAGGCCGCCTCGCATTACGCGTGTGGTCCTGGATCCCCATCTGACGACGAGCCCAGGGAGCAAGCTTGCGAAGAGCGCGGGGGATGCCCCCGTCGTACTCTTCTGCGCGCCCCCCGCGCTCGACGGTCGAGAGAGAGTCCTGGAGGATAGGGGTGTCGAAGTCGTGGCGGCGCCGCGCTCGGAGGAGGGCATGGACCTCCACTTTGTTCTCGAGGAACTCGGCGGTCGCGGGATCAAGGGCCTGTTGGTGGAGGGTGGCGGCGAGACGGCGACGGGATTCGTCGGGAGGGGACTGGCGGACAAGATGACCCTGTTCTACGCGCCGAAGCTCCTCGGCGCCGAGGGCGTGCCCATGATCGGCGCGCTTCGGGCCACGAAGATGGCCGAGTCGCTGCAGTTCACGGTCTCTGAGGTCGAGAGGGTCGGGAGGGACGTCGCCGTGACGCTTTATCCCGGTGTCGCCGGAGAGGGGGAAAGTGTTCACCGGGCTTGTTGAGGAGGTAGGGTGGGTCTCGTCGATCGAGGCGGGCGAGATGTTGCGCCTAAATATCTCGGCCGACCGCGTAACCGAGAATACGCGAGCGGGCGACAGCGTCTCGGTGAACGGGGCGTGCTTGACAGTCGGCGAGGCCGATGGCCGGATGCTGACGTTCTTCGCCATGCCTGAGACGCTCAGGCGCACGGCGCTCGGCACCCTCAGAGAGGGCAGCTCCGTCAACCTGGAGCGGGCTATGGCCTCGGGGGACAGGTTCGGTGGTCACATGGTGCAGGGGCACGTGGACGGTGTGGGTAAGGTGCTCGGAGTACGCTCCGAGGGCGAGGCGGAGATCTGGGAGTTCGGGGCGCCCGAGGTGGTGCTCCGCTACTGCGTCGAGAAGGGCGGCATCTGCGTGGACGGGATCAGCCTGACCATAGTCACGGTTGGCGAAGGCTCCTTCACCGTCTCGATCCTGCCCCAGACGCGAGCCAACACGAACCTCGGGGTGCTGCGCGAGGGCGACAGGGTAAACCTCGAAGCCGATGTTATAGGCAAGTACGTCGAGCGGCTATTGGAGCCGCGCATGTTAGGTAAGCTTTCTTGAGAGGAGCATAAGAGATGCCGTTCAGTCCCATAGAGGAGATCATCGAGGACATCAAGAAGGGCAGGATGGTCATCGTCTGCGACGACGAGGACCGCGAGAACGAGGGCGACCTGACCATGGCCGCCGAGCTCGTCTCGGCCGATGACATCAACTTCATGGCCTCCCACGGGCGAGGTTTGATCTGCCTGCCCATGGCGGGCGAGATCGTGGACCGCCTCGATATCCCGGAGATGGTCACCCATAACGCTTCCAGGATGGGCACGGCGTTCACGGCCTCCATCGAGGCCAAAGAGGGCATCACCACGGGCATCTCCGCCGCCGACAGGGCCCATACCTGCCGCGTCGCGGTGGACGAGGCGACCGGCCCCGAGGACCTCGTGATGCCTGGTCACGTCTTCCCCCTTAGGGCCAAGCCGGGCGGCGTCTTGCAGCGCGCGGGCCAGACCGAGGCCGCCGTCGACCTCGCGAGGCTCGCCGGCATGAAGCCCGCGGGCGTGATCTGCGAGATCATGAAAGAGGACGGCACGATGGCGCGTGTCCCCGACCTGGAGAAGTTCTCCAGGGAGCACGACGTCAAGCTCGTGACCGTAGCCCAGATCATAGAGTACCGCCACGCCTACGAGACGCAGGTCCGTTGTGCCGTCGAGACGAAGCTACCAACCCCGTTCGGGGAGTTCAGGCTTCGCGCTTACGAGAACGAGATCGACGAGCTGACCCACGTCGCCCTCGTCATGGGCGAACCGGAGGGCAAGGACGACGTGCTCGTCCGCGTCCACTCGGCCTGCCTGACCGGCGACGCACTGCACTCGCTTCGGTGCGATTGCGGCGAGCAACTGGAGGCGGCCATGGAGATAATCGCAGCCGAGGGCGAGGGCGTCATCGCCTACATGCAGCAGGAGGGTCGGGGGATAGGGCTCCTCAACAAAATGAGGGCATACCACCTGCAGGACGAGGGGATGGACACCGTCGAGGCCAACCAGAAGCTAGGCCTCGCGCCGGATCTCCGCGACTACGGCGTGGGGGCACAGATCCTCAAGGACCTCGACCTCAAGCGCATACGCCTCCTGACCAACAACCTGACCAAGGTAGTTGGACTCAGGGGCTTCGGGCTTGAGATCACCGAGCGCGTCCCGATTGAGATAGAGCCCAACGGCCACAACGAGCGCTACTTGAAGACCAAGCGCGAGAAGCTGAACCACGTCTTCGAAAAATTCTAGCGTAGGGTCAGTTCGCAAACCGCCCCGTACACAAGAAGGCCACAGGCATCAGGTTTGCGTTGGAGGCATATGTGGGGGTGCCGGGCGATGTGTACCATCCGGATGCTCTGACGATCCGAAAAGTTCCGTAGGAGGCACGCGTGGACGGACCCAACCACATAGAGGGTAGCCTCTCGGCTGAGGGGAGGACCTTCGCCATAGTCGCTTCCCGCTTCAACGACTTCGTCGTAAAGGCGCTGCTAGAAGGGGCGCTCGATGCGATACGGCGCCACGGCGGCGGTGTGGTCGACGTGGCGTGGGTACCCGGTTCCTACGAGATACCCGTAGCGGCCAGAGAGATGGCGACCTCGGGCCGCTACGACGCCGTCGTCTGCCTCGGGGCTGTGATCCGGGGCGCCACAGCCCATTTCGACTATGTGGCCAGCGGGGCGGCCAGCGGCATATCCTCGGTGGCCCTGGAGACGGGAATACCCGTGATCTTCGGCGTCATCACGACAGAGACCATCGAGCAGGCCATAGAACGCGCCGGCACAAAAATGGGCAACAAAGGCTTCGAAGCCGCCGTCTCGGCGATCGAGATGGCCGATTTGATGCGTAAGATACGCGAGCGCGCCTCGTAGGGCGCCGGAATCGCTAGGCGCTCGAGCGCGCTCCAACGGACGCCTTCTGCACCTTAAACGCCTTGAGGCAGGAGGTGCAGACCCACTCGCGGCGGGTGGCAGGGCCTTCCTGGATGCGTACCTTTTGCAGGTTCGGGTCTCTGCGCCGGCGCGTCGCCCTCAGCGAGTGGCTGCGCGCGTTGCCGAAGTCGGGCTTCTTCCCGCACGAATAACAAACTTTCGCCACGAAACTTCTCCTGTGCTAGGATACCGGTCGAATTTGGGGACCCCGGAAAACGCGACTCGCAAGCCGTCTCCGGACGTCGGGCGGTGATTGTATCAGATTGCCGACGTTAGCTTGTACGGTTTGCAAGGGGGCCTGACCCGTTTGCTAGCCTTCAGCTATTCTGTTCTTGGCTGACCGCTGACAGCGCGGTTTTCGGGAAGGAACATCCCGAAAACCGCAGATGAGAGGAGCAATGGAAGGTTTTTCGCAGTGGCGGTAGAGGTGGCCCCCATGGTCGCCGCGGCCCACGCGGCCGTGAAGGCCCAGGTCGCGAGGATCAACGATCTGAACGTCTACCCGGTACCTGACGGGGACACGGGCACGAATATGCTGCTCACCCTCGCGTCCGCGTTGGAGGAGGCCTCGGGCAAGGCCTACGATAGTCCCGAAGTGGCGAGCAAGGCCGTTGGGAGGGCCGCCCTGATGGGCGCCAGGGGAAACTCGGGGGTCATCCTTTCGCAGATGATCCGGGGCGCCTGCGAGGCGCTGGCCGAGAGGACCTCCCTCGACGCCGAAGCCTTCGCCGCCGGCCTGGAAGGGGCGCGCGAACGGGCCTACTCCTCCGTCCGAGAACCGGTCGAGGGCACGATGCTGACCGTGATGAAAGACGCGGCCCGCGCGGCCGGCGGGGCCATCGAAGCCGGGGACGCGGACCTGAGGGCCGTGGTCGGGGCGGCGAGGCAGGAGGCCCACGATTCGGTGCGGCGCACCCCCGAATTGCTCCCGGTATTGCGCGAGGCCGGGGTCGTGGACGCGGGGGGGCTTGGCGTGGCCGTAATCCTCGACGGCCTCTACGCCTGCGTTACAGGGCAGGAAATAGAGGTTCCGGATGACCGCGGCGTTACGCCCGACCTCGAGGCGATCCACGCCCAAGAAGAGGCCTGGGGGTACTGCACGGAGTTCCTGGTCGACGGCTTCGACGGCGACGCTGCCGAGTTCGAGGAGCGCATCTACGATTCGGGCAGGAGCGTCTTCGTGGTCGACGACGATGACGTGGTCAAGGTCCACCTTCACACCCAGGATCCGGGGGCGGCCCTCTCCTACGCCGGCGGCTTCGGCCGCCTCGCCGGGGTCAAGGTCGACGATATGGAGGCCCAGGTACGCTCCCGCGGTAAGGGGTCAGGGGAGGTAGCTCCCGCCAGGCTAGGCGTCGTCGCCGCGAGCCGCGGGGCTGGAAACCGCGACTTCTTCGAGCAGATGGGGGCTGTCGTCATCGCGGGCGGCCAGGGCGAGAACCCGAGCGCTGCCGACCTCGCAAGAGCGGTAGAGAAGACGGGAGCGCACACCGTCGTGCTCCTGCCCAACAACAAGAACATCGTCCCGACCGCCGAGCAGGTCGGCGAGTTGGTCGAGGCAAAGACGCACGTCGTGCCGACGACGAGCATAGTCGCGGGCCTCGCCGTCATGGTCGGCTACGATGCCGAAGGCGACCCGGAAGAGGTGGTCGAGGAGATGGGGGAGATCGCCGCCTCCCTGCGCGCCGCCGAGGTCACCCGCTCCGTGCGGAACGCGCGCATCGGGGACCGCGAGGTCCCTGAAGGGGCGTACATGGGGTTTCTCTCGGGTGAGCTCATAGCCGTCGAGGAGACCGCTCGCGGGTCCGCGCTCGTACTCGCCAGGAAGATGGTCGGGGAGGGTGCCGATCTTCTGACGCTCTTGAAGGGCGAAGACCTCGAGGAGGAGGACCTCGAAGCGGTACTCGAAGGGATAGAACTCCTCGACGAAGACCTCGAGGTCGAGGTTAGAGACGGCGGGCAGCCGCTGTATCCGTTGCAGATGGTGGCCGAGTGACCACGGCCATCGTCACCGATTCGACCACGAGCCTGGCCCCCGGCGCCCTGGAGCGGCCCGACCTCAGGATGGTCCCGCTCACGTTCCATTTCGGCCCGGAGGAGACGTACACGGACAAGGTAGACATGTCCAACGCCGAGTTCTACGAGCGGTTGCGCGACTCGGACGTCTTTCCGACCACGGCGCAGCCGGCCCCAGGCGCCTTCGTCAAGGCCTACGAGGCGCTCTCCGACTACGACGACATCCTGGTGCTCACGCTCTCCAGCGAGTTCAGCGGCACCTTTGAATCTGCCTTGCAGGCGGCTGGGATGGTCGAACGGCCCGTCCACGTGCTTGACACCAGGAGTGCCGAGATGGGGTCGGGTTTGATCCTGCTAGAGGCACTTCGGTGTATCGACGAGGGCGGAGACTTCGACGAGGTCAGGCGCGTCAGCGAGCGGGCCATCGGGGGGGCGAACGTGCTCTTCGCCGTGGGCACGCTCGAGTACCTGGCCAGGAGTGGGCGCATCGGAAGGGCCCAGCGCCTGCTCGGTACGGCGCTCGACGTCAGGCCCGTGCTGAAGATAACGGGCGGAGAGGTGGCGCCCTTCAAGCGCACCCGCGGACGCAAGCGGCAGATGGCCGCCATCGTCGAGGAGGTCGGGCCGGCCGTCGAGGCCGGGCGCCCGCTCTACTTCGGGCACATCGCCGCTCCCGAACTCGTCTCGGAGCTCGCGGAGAACCTCGGGGTCGAGGAGAGGCTCGTCGCCGAGATCGGCGGCGTCGTCGGGTCCCACGTCGGCCTGGGGGCCTATGGCGTGGCCCACCTCTAGGGCCGGCGACGCGCCAGGGGTTCTGCTCCCCGCGCGCACGACCCTGACAGACCTTCGTTCGAGGCCCGTAACCGAGCTTCCCGGCGTCGGCCCACGGATCGGATCGGCCCTCGGCGACCTCGGCATCGCCTCGCTGGCCGACATGGTCTCGCACTACCCCTCGCGCCACGAGGACCTCTCCAACGTCAAGAGGATCTCCGACCTGCGCGTCGGAGAACGGGCTACCATCTTCGGAACGGTCGTCTCTACCCGCCCCGTCGGCAAGCCGGTAAGGGGACGCTCGCCCGGCTTCTCCGTCCAACTCTACGACGGAACGGGATACATCCCGGTAACCGTGTGGGGCCGAAGCTGGCTGCTCAACCAGTTGTTACCCGAGGTGCGTGTCGTCGTCTCGGGCGAGATACAGAGCCGCTACGGCATCCAGCTAGCCGCCAAGAGTATCGAGGTCGTAGAGGATGGTGGGGGCGACGAAGGACCGCACGCCGGACGCTTCGTTCCAATTTACCCCGTCAACAAGAACATACAGGCCCGCAGGATGAGGACCCTCATCCACCGGGCTCTCGACGCGGCGGGGCGCATCCTCGACCCACTGCCAGCCGAGTTGCTCGTGCGCCACCACCTGCCGGAGCTGCACGACGCCATACACGAGGTCCATTTCCCGACGGAGCGGGCCCGACTCGGGGCGGCGATGCGGCGTTTGATCTTCCACGAGCTCTTCCTGATCCAGGCCGGCCTCGCCGCCCGCAAGGCGCGGATGGAGAGGACCGAGGTCGGGGGCAGGCACAGGGGCGACGGCAGCCTCCTCAACCCGTTTCTGAAGGGCCTCGCCTTCGGCCTGACCGGCGCGCAGGAGCGGGTCGTTGGGGAAGTCCTCGACGACATGCGTAAGGAGAAGCCGATGCGCCGTCTTCTGCAGGGGGACGTCGGGAGCGGCAAGACCGTGGTCGCCGTCGCCGCGCTTCTCACCGCCGTCGAGGCCGGGGGACAGGGCGCCATCATGGCCCCGACCGAGGTCCTCGCCGAGCAACACTACCTGTCGATCTCCGCGGCGCTCGCAGACCTTCCCGTGAACGTAGTCTTGCTCACGGGCTCGCTGGGGGTGCCCCAGAGGCGCGCGGCACTCGAGCGGATATCCGCCGGCGAGGCGCACGTAGTCGTCGGAACGCATGCCCTCATACAGAAGGGCGTGGACTTCAGGTACCTCTCGCTCGTCGTCGTGGACGAGCAACACCGCTTCGGGGTCGGCCAGAGGATGGTGTTCCGCGAGAAAGGGACGACCCCGGATACCCTCGTCATGACCGCCACCCCAATACCCAGGACGCTCTCCCTCACGCTCTACGGCGACCTGGAGGTCTCCCTCATCGACGAACTGCCGCCGGGAAGAAAGCCCGTCGAGACGACGATAGTCGATCCCGCGGAGCGGTTGGGGGCCTATGAGGAGGTAAGGCGAGAGCTGGAAGACGGGCGGCAAGCGTACGTGATCTGCCCCCTCATCGAGGAATCCGAGGCACTCGAAGACGTGCGGGCCGCCGAAGAGCTCAAAGAGGAGCTTGCGGAAGAGATCTTTCCCGAGAGGCGGGTCGGGCTTCTGCACGGCAGGATGAAGGCGCAGGACAAAAGGGATGTCATGGCCCTTTTCCGGGCCGGAGAGATCGAAGTTCTCGTCGCGACCGTCGTGGTGGAGGTCGGCGTCGACGTGCCCAACGCGAGCGCGATCGTGATCGAAGGCTCAGAGCGCTTCGGCCTCTCCCAGCTCCACCAGCTAAGGGGCCGCGTGTGCCGGGGGCTCCATTCCCCGAAGTGTTTCCTCGTCGGCGCCCCGAAGACCGATGACTCCGAGCGGCGCCTCGAAGCCCTCGCCGAGCACCAGGACGGCTTCAAGCTCTCCGAGGTAGACCTGGCGATCAGGGGCGAAGGAACCCTCTTCGGGAGCCGCCAGAGCGGGATGCCCGACCTCAAGGTCGCCAAGCTCCTGCGCGACGTTGAACTTCTAGTCGAGGCCAGGCGCGAGGCCTTCGCGCTCGTGGCCGAGGATCCCACCCTCAAGCGCCCAGACCACAGGCCGCTCCGGCGCGAGATCCGCGAACTCCTCGGCGCCGACGTCGAATGGCTCTTCAGGGAGTGAAGCGACCTTGAGGGTGATAGCGGGATCGGCCGGCGGCACCAATTTGGCGCCCGTTCCGAAGGGCGTGCGGCCTACCGCAGACCGGGTGCGGGAGAGCCTGTTCAATTCTCTCGGGCAGTTCTTCGACGGCGGGGCTGTCCTTGATCTGTACGCGGGGACGGGGGCGCTCGGGATAGAGGCCTTGAGCCGTGGCATCGACCGGGCCGTGTTCGTCGAGCGGGACAGGAAAGCGCGGGCGGTGATCCTAAAGAATTTGCGGAGGACCCGTTTCGTTGACAGGGCTGAGGTGATAGGGGGCGAGGTCGAGGCCGTGCTCGGGCGGCTCGAAGGGCGAGAGGAGGCGTTCGATTTGATCTTCGCGGACCCACCATATAGAATCGCTGCGGCGGAGGTCGGGGGAATCTCGTACCGGCTACGCTCTCTGCTCGCGCCCGGAGGAAGGGTGATAGTAGAGAGCGGCGAGGCTCCGGTTGAGGTCGCGGGAGGCAAGAAAGGGGTAACGCGCCGCTATGGCGGCACGTTCATAACTATACTTGGGCGGTCAGAGCTGACAATGATCGTGGCTGTGTGTCCCGGTAGCTTCGACCCCGTAACCACGGGGCACCTCGACGTGATACGAAGGGCGTCTGAGATCTTCGACCACGTCGTCGTGGCTGTCGGGGCGAACCGGCGCAAGTCGTCTCGGCTGCCCGCGGTCGAGCGGGCTCGGCTCATCGAGAAGGTCACCTCAGACTTCGACAACGTCTCCGTCGAGGTGATGGACGGTCTGCTCGTGGATTTCGCCAGGGAGCAAGGCGCGCGGGCGATCGTCAAGGGCCTTCGGGCGGTCTCGGACTTCGAGTCGGAGTTCGAGCAGGCGCAGCTCAACCGGACTATGTTCCCCGAGCTGGAGACAGTCTTCATAATGGCATCGGCGGAGCACAGTTTCCTCTCTTCGAGCGCGGTCAGGGAGATTGCCTCGCTTGGAGGGGATGTGCGTGGGCTCGTGCCCGACGGCATACTTGAGACTGTGAGGCAGATATATTCCGGTAAGGACGATAAGATACAGGGATCGTAGGCAAAGGATAGGTAGTAGAAGATGGACGTACTGGTACTAATAGACAGGTTGGAAGAACTCGTCGAGGACGCGCGGAGCTTCCCCGGTTTCGGCAACACGGCGATGGTCGACCGGGACGCCGCCTTCGACATCATAGACCAGATGCGCCAGACGATACCCGAGGAGCTCAAGCAGGCGCGTTGGATCGTGAAGGAGCGCCAGGCGATGCTCGACGAGGCGCGCAGCGAGAGCGACCGCATCATCCGCAGCGCCCAGGACGAGGCCGAGAAGATCACCTCCGAGGAGGAGGTCCTGAAGAGGGCGGAGAAGCGGAGCGCGGAGATCATGGAAGACGCCCGCCGCCGCGAGCGCGAGATACGCCTCGGTGCCGAGGACTACGCCGACGAGGTTCTCGCGAACCTGGAAGACAACCTCGGAAAGCTTTTGGAGGCCGTGCAGCGGGGCCGCACAAAGCTGCAGGGCGTCCAGGAGCAGTAACTCGCGGTAAACTCACCCCATGAACCACCTAGTTCCCCTCAGGCGACCCGGCGCGGAGGTCGGAGACAGGCACGAGGCTCGTGCCGAGTTCCCCGTGGATCCCTTCGACCTCTACGGGCGCCACCACGAGGTCACGAAGGCCGTCGGCGACGTTGGTGTGACCCGCCTCTCCGAGGGCCTGCACCTGGATGTGCTCGTCAGGGCCACGGTTCTGACGACCTGCGACCGCACGCTCGAGCCCACCGAGCTCGAATTCGAGTTCGGCGACTCGGAGCTGCTCTCCGGGCCTGACGACCCCGAGCTCGCCGTTCAGGACTGGACGCTCGACCTGGCGCGCTACGCCGGGCGCGCCCTGCCGAACGAGGTTCCGATGCAGGTCTTCTCGCCGGGTACCGAGCCCGTCGAGCTTGAGGGTGACACGGGCGAAGTCGACCCGCGGTGGCGTGGCCTCGACGGCCTCTTCGTCTCGGGATTCTAAGTCGTAAGTCGGTAACAAGAGGAAGGTATTTTTATGGCCGTACCGAAGAAAAAGACGTCGCGGGCGCGCAGAAACCAGCGCCGGGCGCACCACGCTATCTCGGGCCCTGGACTCGTCGCCTGTCCCAACTGTGGCGAGCCGCACGTCCCGCACAGGGTCTGCCGCGAGTGCGGCTACTATAAGGGCCGCACCGCAGTCGCCGTGGAAGACGTCTAACCGGGTTCGAGATAGGGCCCGCCAGTGCGTATCGCGGTAGACGCCCTCGGCGGAGACTACGCCCCGCGGGAGGTCGTCGCCGGCACCATCTCCGCCGCCAGAGGCCTGTCGCACGACGAACTGATGCTCGTCGGGAAGCCTGAAACGATAGAGCGTGAGGTTGGTAATAATCCCCCTTCGAACGTCTCGCTGTGGGCCTCGGGTGAGGCCGTCGGGATGGACGAGGAGCCCTCCGCTACGCTCAGGGCCAATCCCGACGCCAGCGTCGCCGTGGCGGCCAGGATGGTCCGCGACGGGGAGGCCGAAGCGTTCTTCTCGGCGGGGAACACCGGCGCGACGGTTGCCGCGGCGCTGCTAAGGATGGGACGCCTCGAAGGGTGCCGCAGGCCGGCCATTGCCACGATGCTTCCTTTCCCTTCTCCCGTGTTGCTGCTCGATGCCGGGGCCACCGTCTCCTGCAGGGCGCAGGATCTCCTGAATTTCGCTATTCTTGGTGGTGTGCTCGCCAAACGGTATTTCAGGCTTGACGGGGAGGCCCGAGTCGGACTTCTTAACGTCGGCGAGGAGCCCGGCAAGGGCAACGACCTCGCCAAAGAAGCGAACCGTCTCATGGGAGAGTCAGGGATCCGCTTCGTCGGGAACGTGGAGGGCCGGGACATCGCAAGCGGGGTGGCCGAGGTGCTCGTGACGGACGGCTTCACGGGCAACATCGTACTCAAGACGGCCGAGGGGGTGGCGCGTGAGATCCTCGGCATGGTCCGCACCGCGATGACCGGCGACGTCCTGAGCAAGGTCGCCGCTGGACTCCTTCGGCCGAGGCTGCTCGGGGTTAGGGACATGGTGGACCCCGAGAACTACGGTGGTTCCTTCCTGCTCGGCGTGAGGGGCTCGGTTGTGATCGGGCACGGAAACTCGCAAGCCAGGGGCGTAGAGAACGCGCTCCTCGGCATCTCGCACACGGGAGCGGGCCTGACCGAAGATCTACAGAGCGCTCTCTCGGCGCCCGATTTACGTGTGTCCGAGGGCAGGTCGGGTTGAACGGCGCGAGCGGCAGGATCGTCGGTGTCGGAAGGGCTCTCGGGAGCAGAGTCGTCACCAACGGCGACCTCGAGGGTGCTCTCGACACCACGGACGAGTGGATCTCGACGCGAACCGGGATCAAGGAGCGCCGCTTCGTCGGTGAGGGAGAGAATGCTGCGACGCTCGCCATAGACGCGTCGAAGAGGGCGCTCGAACACGCTGGCGCCGATGGTGGAACGGTAGAACTCGTGGTCTGCGGTACCTCTACGGCGCCCGAGTCGATGCCCTCGGTCGCCTGCCTGGTGGGGGAGGAGATCGGGGCTCCTGGTGCCGGCGCGATGGACGTGGCGGCGGCGTGCGCGGGGTTCTCCTACGCCGCCTCCGTGGCCTCGTCCATGCTCCGCTCCGGCGCCGCAGGCAGGGTCCTGCTCATCGGGTCGGACGCCATGAGCACCATCGTCGACCAGAAGGATCGCTCGACCGCGGTCCTCTTTGGTGATGGCGCCGGCGCGGTCGTCCTGGATGCCGGCGACGGAGTCTCCGGTTTCGTCGACCACATCCTCGGGGCCGATGGCAGCGGGGCTCCGCTCGGGCGGGCCGGCCATCCGGGCGACGATGAGAAGCTCTTCCAGAACGGTCGCGAGGTCTTCAAGTTCGCCGTCAAGATACTCCCCGAGATGGTCGAGAAGCTCCTGTCCCGCAATGGACTCTCGCCCGAGGAGGTCCAGTACGTCATACCTCACCAGGCGAACGCGCGCATAATAAGGTCGGCGATGCGCAAGATGGAGGTGCCCGAAGACCGGGTGGTGATCAACCTCGACAGGTTCGGTAACACCTCGGCGGCGAGTATCCCGATCTCCTACCCCGACATCTACGACACGTTGGAGTCAGGGAAGTACGTGATAACCGTTGGCTTCGGGTTCGGCCTGACGTGGGCCGCGAACCTGTACAGGATCTAGGGGCGGCCGGGATGGAGCGTGCCATGGTCTTTCCCGGGCAGGGAAGCGTCGGAGGTGAGATCTCCGGCGCCGCACGGGACGCCGTGCTCGACTACGTTGGCGATAAAGAGGTTCCGTACCAGCTCTCCGTTTTCGCAAGCTCTGTGGACCTTCTGTACCGATTGCGCGAGGCGGGAATCGAAGCCGACGTGATCGCCGGCCACTCGCTCGGCGAGTACGCCGCGGCCCACGCGGCAGGGAGCCTCAGGCTCGACGACGGCGTGCGTCTCGTGGCACAGAGGGATCGCCTGATGAACGAGGCATCCAGGGAGAACCCCGGGGGAATGGTGGCCTTGATCGGCTCCGACCCTGATGAAGTCGCCAGGGCCGCCGAGGATTCCGGCGGTGCCGTCGTTGCGGCGAACTTCAACACCCCGCGCCAGACCGTGGTCTCGGGACGGATCGACGCGCTCGAACAGGTCACGGAGGGCCTGCGCGGACGTAAGGTCAAACTGCAGGTGGCTGGTGCTTTTCACTCGCCGCTCATGGCCGAGGCGGCCAGGGAGATGGATGTACTTCTCAAAGGGGTGGAGTTTCGGGAGCCCCGGATCCCGATGGTAGGGGCGACGGATGGGGCGCTATTGGAGACGGCCGACGGGGTGAGGGAGGCGTTACGGAACCAGATGCTCTCTCCCGTACGGTGGGTTGACGTTGTCGAGCGGCTGTTGGAGTTGGGGGTGCGTGAGATCATCGAGGCCGGGGAGGAAGGGACTCTGACAAGGATGCTTAGGGACTTCAAAAGAAAAGACATCGAGGCCACGGTGGCCGGGGAGATGCTCCCGTGAAGGCCCCGCTCGGACCGGCGCAGATCCGGGACCTCATCCCGCACCGCTACCCCTTCCTCCTGGTCGACAGGATCGAAGAGCTCGAGCCCGGGGTGCGGGCCGTCGGGATAAAGAACGTCACCCAGAACGAGCCCTTTTTCGAAGGCCACTTCCCCGACTATCCTGTCATGCCTGGCGTGCTCATCATCGAGGCGATGGCCCAGGTGGGGGCCGTCGGCGTCATGGCTGGCGGGGACCATGCTGACAAGCTCGCCCTCTTCGCGGGGATAGACGGCGTCAGGTTCCGCAGGCAGGTCGTGCCTGGCGACGTGCTCAGGATGGAGGTAGAGATCGTTCGCTTGAAGGGGCGCGTCGGAAGGGGCAGGGGCAGGGCTATCGTGGGGGACGAGCGGGTCTGCGAGGCCGAGCTCATGTTCGCTTTCGCGGACCGGGAGGACGTCCCGTGACCTCCGAGGGTCGCGTTGCCGTCGTCACCGGAGGCGGTAGGGGCATCGGACGCGCCGTAGCCCTACGTCTCGCAAACGAAGGCGCGAGCGTGGCGATCGCTTACCGTTCGAACGACGAGGCCGCCGAGAATGCCGCAGAGGAAGTGCGGGCCGCGGGGGTTCGGTGTGAGATCTTCAAGGGCGACGTCGCTTCGCCGGATGACGTCCGGGCGTTGTTCGAGGGCGTAAGCGATGCCTTCGGGCGTATCGACATCTTGGTCAACAACGCCGGCCTCACGCGAGACAACCTCATGATGCGCATGAAAGAGCATGAATTCGACGACGTAATTGCGACCAACCTCAAGGGCACCTACCTGTGCACGCGGGCTGCTTTGCGGCCGATGGTACGGGCGAGGTGGGGGAGGATCGTCAACGTGTCATCCGTCGTCGGGCTCGTGGGGAACGCAGGGCAGGCCAATTACGCCGCCTCGAAGGCCGGCATCATAGGCTTCACCAAGAGCGTGGCGCGGGAGGTAGCGCAGCGCGGCATCACGGCCAACGTGGTCGCGCCGGGGTACGTCGAGACAGAGCTGACGGGAAGTCTGCCTGAGCAGGTGAAGGACCGGATCAGGGAGCAGGTACCCGCCGGCAGATTCGGGGAGGCTGAGGAGGTGGCGGAGGTCGTCGCGTTCCTGGCCGGCGAGGGCGCGGGATACGTGACGGGCCAGACCGTGGCCGTAGACGGCGGTATGACTATGCATTAAGCCGTTTTCGGTTTACACTACGCGCTATCGTTGGTTCATAGTACTTAGTGCAAGGTTTCGAGAGGAGAGACGGTTTGGATCGCGAAGAGGTACTCGGCAGGATACAGGAGATCACCGCCGACAGGCTGGGGGTTGACGAGGGTGACGTCACGTCCGAGGCCTCCTTCAGGGAGGACCTCGAGGCCGATTCCCTCGACCTGGTCGAGCTCATCATGGAGCTCGAGGAGCAGTTCGGGATGGAGATACCCGACGAGGAGGCCGAGAAGATCACCACGGTCGAGGAGGCCGTCGACTACGTGATGGAGCACCAGGCCGCGTGACCGATCCTGCCGGCAACGGGAGCGCGCTCATAACGGGGTCAGGGGCTGTGACGCCCCTCGGGACCGGGGTGGAGAATTTCTGGGACGCGGCCCTGCACGGGAAGAGCGGTATCGGGGAGATCACGCTCTTCGATCCTTCCCCCTACCCGTCGCAGATCGCCGGCGAGTGCTCGGACTTCGACCCGAGCGACTTCATAGGCAGGAAGCAGGCCCGCAGGATGGACCGCTTCGCCCAGCTCGGCATTGCCGCGGGCATACAGGCCGCCGAGAGTGCCGGCATAGTCGACCTTATCCGCGAGAGACCGGAACGGGTCGCGATAGTGATGGGCAGCGGCATCGGGGGGCTCTCGACCTGGGAGCGCGAGTACAGGGTACTGAGCGAGCGCGGACCAGGGAGGGTGAGCCCGTTTCTCATCACGATGATGGTCCCGAACATGGCGGCTGGGCAGCTCGCGATCGCGCTCGGTGCCAGGGGGCCCAGCCAATGCCCAGTTCTCGCTTGCGCCACCGGAGGCGAGGCGATCGCCGAGGGACTAGAGCTGATCCGGCGCGGAGACGCCGACGTGGTGATCGCCGGCTCTTCCGAGGCCCCGATCACGCCCCTCTCCATGGCTGGCTTCTGCGCGATACGCGCCGTGAGCCGCCGCAACGACGACCCGGCCCGCGCAAGCCGTCCCTTCGACGAGGGTCGCGACGGCTTCGTGATGAGCGAGGGCGCGGGCGCCGTGGTCCTCGAAAGCGAGGAACACGCCGAGCGCCGGGGCGCGGAGCCGATCTCCGCCGTCGCAGGCTACGGCCGCACTACCGACGCCTACCACGTTACAGCCCCCGATGAGGAGGGCCGCGGCGTCGAACGCGCGATGGTGGCCGCCTTCGAGGACGCGGGCCTGACGGCGCAGGATGTGGGCCACGTAAACGCCCACGCCACGGCCACCCCGACAGGCGACGGACCGGAGACCAGGGCGATTTCGAGGGTGGTGCCGCACGCATTGGTCTCAGGCACGAAGTCCATGACTGGCCACTCCTTCGGGGCCGTAGGCGCCACGGAAGGCATCATGTGCGCCCTCGCCCTCAAGCACAAGACCGTCCCCCCGACCATCAACCTCGAGAACCTGGCCGACGACTGCGAAGAATTGAACTACGTCGGAAGCGAGCCCATCGAAGCGCCCGACCTCAAGGCGGCCATCTCCAACTCCATGGGATTCGGCGGTCATAATGTCGTGATCGCGTTTACAAGTGTAGAATAGAGCACGAGATGTCTATAAGAGACCTCATAGCTATCCTTCCGGAACCCTTGAGGCAACGCTCGCTTACCCACCCGAGCGTCGCCGACCCCTACGAGTCGAACGGCCGGCTGGAGTTCCTCGGGGATTCCGTCTTGAACAGCCGTGTCGCCGAGCTCGTCTTCCACGGCTACCCGGAGCTGTTGGAGGGTGACCTAACGCGCATCCGGGCCCACCTGGTCAGGAAGTCCTTCCTCGCCACCGTCGGCCGGAGCGAGGGTATCGGAGAGATCATAGAGAGCTCCGTAATAAACGACTCGGTCATCGCTGACACCGTCGAGGCCATAATAGGAGCCGCTTACCTTATAGACAGGGAGTTAGTGCTCAGGACCCTGGATGAGATCTTCAATCCTGCGGAGGTCGATACCGACGAGCTTCGCGACTGGAAGACGCTCTTGCAGGAGACGCTCCAGGCCGACGGCCTGAGGCCTACCTACCGCGTTATCTCCAAGCAGGGACCGGCCCACAGGCCTAGCTTTATCTCCAGGGTCTCGGTAGAAGGAAGGGAAGTCGCCACCGGCGAGGGAAGCTCCATCAAAGAGAGCGAGCAGACCGCCGCCAGAATCGCGCTCGAGATACTCGGCATTCGTCCCGTCCCACGCTCCACCGTCGAGGTGCACGTCGGGGCGTAGCCGCGCTGCGCCGGTTCCAGGCTAAGGACCTCAGAGAGACAGCGCTTCAAGCAGAACCAGGCCTACACCGGGCGGAGTTTACGTCGATTTAACTTGCCTCCGACGTCTTTCGTGTATCGTGAACGCCATGAGCTTGGTGGCCGCTGATTGCCGGTAAGAGGCGTGTGTTGCGGGCGAATGGGGCTCGATCGTTCTCACCTGTGCGTCACGCTGATAGGCGCACTTTCGTAATGGTGAACGGGCTCGGTCGTTGGTGGGGCCTCCGGCGTGCCATGCTCATGTGTTCGCTCGCCGCCGTATTGCTGGGTATCATCTTACCCGCTCAAGCGGCACACGCTCTCCTCGATGAGCAGAAGGATGGGCGCGCGGACCCGAGCGAGCAAACGCTTGGGGTCTACTTCACCTCGTTGCGCGACTTCGACGTTGCTGGCGATTCGTTCGGGGTTGACTACTGGATCTGGAGCGTACACCCGCCCGAGACGGACCCTCTGGAGAGCGTGGAGTTCGTAAACGCCAAGCAGGTCGACCTCCGCCTCGATCGGACGGCGAGGCGAAGCGAGGGGTTATGGTCGAGGCAGAAGGTCAGGGCGACCGTGCTGCACGATTGGAACCTGAGCAACTTTCCCTTCGATCGCCAGTCCCTCCAGATCGACTTGAGGCTCGCCGATTCGGGCGCGCTTGTGTACCGTCAGGACGAAGCCGAATCGGGCTACGGCGAGGACATCGCGCCAGACGGGTGGCGCGTCACGGACTTCGAGATCGAGGAGCGCTCCGTAGCGTACGCTACCACCTTCGGAGACCCAGATGCCTCCGGAGGCAGCACCAACGAGCATATCCGGGTCACGCTCCAGGTCGAACGAGAAAACGCGGTCGGGTTCTTCAAGATGATCTCCGGGGTCTACGCCGCCATCGCGCTCGCGTGTCTCTCTTTCCTGATGAGACCGGAGCCGCCGACGATTTTCAGCGGACGCATAACCCTGCTGGCCGCGGCGCTGTTTGCCATCGTCGTAAACCTGCAAGTCAGCGACGCGATGCTGGGCTCCCAGGAGGAGGTAGCGTTGGTGCACGAGATCCACATCCTGGCAATGGCCTACGTCTTTGTCGCGGCCCTTCTAGCTATTATTTCGCGTAGGGGCTACGAGTCTGGACACAAAGACCTAGCGAAGCGCCGGGACCTGGTCGGGCTCTGTGCGTTCGCCCTTTCCTTCGTGGTCTTGAACATAACCCTGATCTTCGCGGCGGCCGTAGCGGGCTGACGCCAGCACGCTTCGGCTTCCACTTGTCAGGAAGTCGTCTTAGGGCGTCGCTACGAGCTTACAACCCTACCGCAGTGGGCGGCGGTACTCTCGCGCCGCAGAGCGTGGCCGGAACCAAAAGCTGAAAGCGAGAGCCGAAGGCTCGAAGCGTTGCTGACAAGCGAGGGCCGTAAGGCCCGAGCGTGCTGACAAGCGGAGGCGAAGCCGAAGCGTGCTGACGAGCGGAGGCCGTAGGCCGAAGCGTGCTGATTGCTGGTTTGCTGCGCTTTTCTTCGTGCGTTTCGTGCAAAAGTTGCGTAAAATGCTAATTTAGTGCTGTCCGCGATCTATATCAAGGGCTTCAAGACGTTCGCCCGGCCGGTCAGGATGCCGCTTCAAGGGGGCATCACATCGATCGTCGGACCAAACGGATCGGGCAAGAGCAACATCACCGACGCCGTGCTTTTTGCTCTGGGGGAGCAGAGTCCTGGGGTATTGCGGGCTGGAGCCATGGGGGAGTTGATCTTCTCCGGTTCGGAGACGCTCGCAGCCGCGAGCGCGGCCGAAGTCACCCTGGTACTCGACAACGAAGACGGAAGGATCTCGCTCCCATACAGGGAGGTTTCGATCTCGCGCCGCATCTCGCGGGCCGGGGAGACGGAGTACAGGATCAACGGTTCCCGGGCGCGGCTTGCCGACGTGCGTTCTGTGGCCGGCGAGATCGGTCTGGGGCGCCACAGCATCCTGCGCCAGGGCGCTGTCGACTCGATAGTCGCGGGCGGGGCTGCCGCGTGCCGCCTCGCCCTGGAGGAGGCCGCGGGGCTCGGGGTCTTCCGAAGGCGGCGCGTCTCGGCCAGCCGGCGACTGGAGAGGGCCGACGTCCAGCTAGAGAGGAGTCGCCAGCTCGAGGCGGAACTGGAGAGCCAGCTTCGCCGGATAGAGCGGGAGGCCGCGGCAGCCCGGGAGTACAGGGAGATCGAAGCCCGCTACCGTGAGCTCTCCCTCGCTCACCTCTTCAGGATCGCAACGCGGGAACTCGACGGCCTGAGACGGAAGTACGAAGAGTCGAATAGGCAGGTAGCCACGTTGGCCGCTCGCGAGCGGGATATCCGCGAAGAGGAGCGGAGGGTCGAACTGCAGCTGCGAAACCTCGAAGACGACCTCAAGCAAACGGAAATTCGGCTCGAGGCCCTGGAGGACGGCGCCGAAGACCTGCGCACCGAGGCCCTGCGTTCTGACAGAACCGTCTTGCGTATCGAGGCGGGCCGGGGACGCGAAGGGGAGAGGCGGCTCGCCGTCTTGCGTCTGGAAGACGAGCTTGCCAGGGTTTCACGCACCGTGAAGAACCTGCAAGGCAGGTCCGACGAGCTCGACGCCGAGCGTGCCGAAAAGCGCGAAGAATTTGACCGGCTGCAGAAGAGCCTCGCACGAGCTCGGGACGGGAGTGTATCTGCCGACCGCGAGCGGACGAAGCTGTCGCGGGAGCTGGAGAGGTCGCGCGCCCGCATCGCCGGGTTAGCCCAAGATGAGCTAACCAACGTGATGTCGGTGGAGGATCTCGGGCGGCTTGGGGCAGTGATTTCGGACCTCGAACAGACCGACGACCGGAAGACGGCGGCCAGAGTTCGCGGGATGAGGGACGAGGTAGGTGACGCGCTCCCGCGGGTAGATGGGTTCTCCGAGGAGATCAACCGCCGCCGCGGCGCACTGGCCGCTGCCGTCGGGAGGGCAGAGTCGAGGGTGCGCGCGCTCAGGGAGACCGCGTCCGCAGGATCGGGCACGCGGCTCTACGAGCTGATACGGGCCCGCCCCGGCTACGAGATCGCCGTCGAGGCCGCGCTCGGAGAGTACGGCGCAGGGGTTCTGGCCGAGAACCTGGACGAGGGTATGAAGCTCCTCTCGCATGCCGAGCCCGTGGCCGTGCGTCTGGACGCCAGGGCCATGGCGGCGAACGGGGCGGTACCGGGTAAGCCCCTGATCGAATGCGTCGACGTGATGGACGCGCGCTACACGGAGGCTGTAGAGCGCCTCCTCACGGGCATCTACGTCGTGGAGCGCCCCGACGACGGCGCGAACGCGAACGGGTACGTGGCCGTCACGCGGGACGGCTTCCGCCTCACGCGGACGGGTGTGAGCCTCAGGCCCGGCTCCGGCAACTTCGCCCGCGAGGCGCGGCTCGCCGCCTGGATGGAATACCTGGAAGGGCTGAAGAATGGTCCCGGTGGCCTCCTCTACGACGTCAGGGAGACCGTCCTGGACGTGTCGGCCCGCCTTGACTCGCTGACCGCAGGCGTCCATGACCTCTCCGCCCTCGCGGGCCGCGTCGCCCGCGCACACGCTCTGATCTCCCGCGGGGCCACACGCCGCAGAGCCGCCGCGGAGACCTCGCGCAAAGATTTTCTGGAGCGCGAGCGGAGGTCTCTGGACCTCTCGCGTGAGGCTTCCGGGACGGAACGAGCGCTGGCCGCCGCCGCCGAGACCGCCCGGCGCGCGAACGAGGACCTGAACTCGACTACATCCGCCGCCGACGCGGCCCGCGCGGCAACGGCCGACTCGGACCGTCGGATGTCGGAGCTGCGAGCGACCCTCGCCGCCGGCAGGAAGCGGCAAGCGGAGATCTCCCGCCGCCTGGAGCACGTCGCCACCTTCGAAGGCGACCTGACGGAGTCCGTCGCGGCCCGCGCCTCTGGAGCCTGCGGGGATCTCGTCGCGGGAGTCAGGGAGAGGAGCAACGGCTTGCGAAGGGCGAGGGGCAGGGCTGCCGACGCGCGGCGCGAGATCTCCAACGAGCGGAGCTCCCTCTCGCGCAGGGCCGTCGACCTCGCAGGCGAACTGGCCACCGCCCGCGCGCAGGCCGAGCGCATCGCCGAGGAAGTATCCAGGGCAGAGACCTCAGCCGCCGATGCCGGCGCGGAGATACACTCCGAGTGGGGCGCCACCCTGGAAGCGGCCGGCCTCGCAGCCCGCAAGCACCCGGAAAATATGGATAGAGAACGCCACGCCCTCGTCCGCAAACTCAAGCGCTTCGGGGACGTAAACCTCCTCGCAGTCTCCCAGGAAGAAGGCCTGCGCGAACGCCACCAGTTCGTCTCGTCGCAGAGGGCAGACGCCGAGGCCGCCGCCTTCGAACTCAACCGCATAATACAGTCAGTAGATGGGGAGATAGAGTCGCGTTTCTCGGAGACGTTTGGGCGAGTTCGGCAGGCTTTCGGGGAGATGGTGCCGCGGATGATGGCGGGGTCTTCTGGGGTCCTTGAGCTCTCCGAGGAGGGGGTGGAGATCGGGCTCCGGCTTGGGAGGAAGGGCTGGCGGCCATTGCGCGTGTTGTCGGGGGGGGAGCGGGCGCTGCTCGCACTCTCTTTCCTGTTCAGCGTCTTCCTCAGCCGGCCAGGGGGCAGCTCGGGAGCGTTCTGCGTGCTAGATGAGGCCGAGGCGGCGCTCGACGATCTCAACCTGGCCCGTTTTCTCTCTGTGGTAGACTCTCACAGGGCAAACGGCCAGTATCTGCTGGTCACCCACCAGAAACGAACGATGGCCGCGGCGGACGTGCTCTACGGGGTGGTTCAAGACGCCTCCGGGGCCACCACTGTTGTGTCGAAGCGTTTGCAGGGAGAGTAAGAAGTCGCCTATGGCGCGTTCGTGGCGTAACTTTTTCAGACGAGGCACAGACGAAGAGAATCCTCAGGGCCAGGCGGTAGCTAGTGAGCCCGAGCCTTCGACCGAAACCGGCAATGGCCACCACTCCGCGGACCTGGAGACGGCCGAGGTAGAGGCACCCGTGCGGGAAGCTGCCGAAGTGGAATCTCTAGTAGAAGACGTGCCTACGGCAGAGGAGGTTCAGGCGCAGAGAGATGAGCCTGCCCCCGCGGACGTGTGGGAGGTCGAGGAGCCGGTCTCTGGCGAGGTCGAGGAGTCGTTACCGGAGCCGACGGCGATAGAGGAGGCGGCCGACGCGGACGCGGTTGCCGAGGCGCAGGAGTCGTCGGGATGGTTTGGGAGGCTCAGGCAGGGGCTCAGCCGCAGTCGAGCTTCGTTCGTCGGTCAGCTGAATGCTGCCGTCGCCGAGTTCAGGGACGTCGAGGACGAGGAGTTCTGGGAGAGGGTGGAGGAGATCATGGTCTCCTCCGACGTCGGGGTGCAGACCACGGCGAAGCTCGTCGCCGAGCTGGAGCAGGAGGCGCTGGAGAGGAACATCACCAGCGGCGCCGAGTTGCGGGAACTAATGATAGAGCACGCCACGCGAATGCTCGAGGGGCCAGTAGAGCTCGACGTCTCGCACACGCCGACGGTCATCCTGATGGTCGGCGTCAACGGGACCGGCAAGACGACGACCATCGGCAAGCTCTCGCGTTTCTTGCCAGGGACGACCATGTTCGCGGCAGGGGACACCTTCAGGGCCGCGGCCATCGAGCAGTTACAGCAGTGGGGAGAGCGGACGGATACGCCCGTCATAGCGCGCGAGCGCGGCGCCGATGCGGCGGCCGTTGCCCACGAAGCGATCCAGGCCGCGAGGCGTGAGGAGACTGACGTGCTGCTCATCGACACGGCCGGCAGGCTGCACACCAAGGTCAACCTGATGGCCGAGCTGGACAAGGTGCAGAGGGTCGTACGACGCCAGCTTCCCGGGGCGCCGCACGAGGTGCTCATGACGGTCGACGCGACCACGGGCCAGAACGGGCTCAGGCAGGCCCAGATGTTCAAGGAGGTCGCCGGCCTTACCGGGATCATATTGACCAAGCTCGATGGGACCGCCAAGGGCGGCATCGCGCTCGCCATAGCCAACGAGGTCGGGGTGCCGATCAAGCTCATCTCGGTAGGGGAGAAGGTCGAGGACCTCCACCCGTTCGACGCCCGCGAGTTCGCAGAAGCATTGTTTGGAGATTTGTAGATGTTCGATTCTTTAGGCGAGAGGCTCAACAAGGCCCTTGATGGGGTCCGCGGCAGCGGCAACCTCACGGAGGACCAGGTAAAGAAGGTTACGCGCGAGATACGGCTGGCCCTCCTCGAGGCCGACGTCAACTACGCGGTCGTCAAGGAGTTCGTCTCCAACGTGCGCGAGCGGGCCACGGGGGCCGAGGTCTCCAAGGCGCTCAGCCCCGGGCAGCAGGTAGTCAAGATAGTGGACGAGGAGCTTGCGAACCTGATGGGCGGCTCGGCCCACAAGCTCTCGTTTGCGTCGAGACCGCCAACGGTCGTCATGCTCGCCGGCCTCAACGGACACGGCAAGACGACGACGGCCGGGAAGCTAGCTTTGTTCGTTCGGAAACTCGGCAAGAATCCCTATCTCGTCGCTTGCGACACGTACAGGCCGGCGGCGATCGACCAGCTGCAGCAGATCGGGCGGGAGCTCTCGGTGCCTGTGTATACCGAGGGCACGGGGCCGAAGCCCGAGGAGATCGCCGAGCGCGGGATCAAGGAGGCCAGGGACGGGGGCTACGACTTCGTTATCGTGGATACGGCGGGCCGTCAGGTCGTCGACGTGGGGATGATGGAGGAGATCCGCCGCGTCAGGAAGGAATCGAGGCCTCACTCCGTCCTGCTGGTGCTGGACGTCGTGACGGGTCAGAACGCGGTCGAGGTCGCCCAGGCGTTTCAGGAGTATGCGGATTTCGATGGGATGGTCCTGACCAAGCTCGACGGCGACGCCAGGGGCGGGGCGGCGCTCTCGGTAGTCTCGGTGACGGGGCGTCCGATCAAGTTCGCCTCCGAGGGCGAGAAGATGGGCGAGTTCGACTACTTCTATCCCGACAGGATGGCCGGTCGAATCCTCGGTATGGGCGACGTGCTCACGCTCATCGAGAAGGCCGAGCAGCAGATGGACCGCACCGAGGCAGAAGCCCAGGGTAAGAAGCTCATGAGCGGCAAGTTCACCTTCGAGGATTTCTTGCAGCAGATGCAGATGCTCAAGAAGATGGGCCCGCTCTCGGGGCTTCTGGGAATGGTCCCCGGACTGGGCAAACAGCTCAAAGACGTCGAGATAGACGACAGGCAGCTCGGCAGGGTGGAGGCCATGATCACCTCCATGACCCTCAAGGAGCGGCGCAACCCCAAGTTGTTGCAGAACCCGAGCCGGGCGCGTAGGATTGCGCGGGGCGCCGGCGCGACCCAGCAGGACGTCCAGAAGCTCGTCAAGCAGTTCAACGAGATGCAGAAGATGATGCGCCAGATGGGCAAGGGCGGCGGGATGCCGCGTATCCCCGGCCTGTCCGGGCGCAGGTAGAGTTCGAGAGGAGATAATATGGCGGTAAAGATAAGGCTCGCGAGGCACGGTTCCAAGGGCAATCCCTTCTACAGGATAGTCGTGGCCGACTCGCGCAGCCCGCGCGACGGCAAGTTTATCGACAGGATAGGGACCTACGACCCGCAGCAGGAGCCTTCGGATATCAAGGTAGATGAGGAGAAGGCCAGGGAGTGGCTCGGCAAGGGGGCGCAGCCGACGGAACAGGTGCGCAATTTGCTGAAGATCTCCGGGGTCCTCTAACCGGCCATGGCGACCCTGGAAAATCTGCTGCTCGTCCTCGCCCGCTCGCTGGTAGACGAACCGGAGAAGGTCGAGGTATCGGGAACCGAGACTGACTCGCGGGTCGACCTCGAGCTCAGTGTGGCGGACGGCGACATGGGACGGGTCATCGGCCGGCAGGGACGGACGATCCGGGCGATACGCACAGTCGTGAAGGCTGCCTCAGTCAAGCTCGGTAAGCGGGTCACCGTGGAGGTTCCTGACTGAAAGGCCGCTTCGCGGCTTCCCGGCTCTCCGACCCGGTGGCGATTGGTGTCGTGGTCGCGCCGCACGGGGTGCGTGGTACCTTGAGGGTCCGCGCCTTCGGATCGGGCAAACACCTCAGGAAGAACTTCGAGCCCGTTATCGGCGGCGCGAGATACCGTGTCTCCTCCGTCAGGCAGACCCCCAAGGGGTTTCTGGTGGATGTGGAAGGCATAGGGAGCAGGGCTGATGCGGACTCCTTGAGGGGCGAAGAGCTCTTGCTAGACCGTGAAGCGCTCGACGCTACAGCGGAGGGGGAGTTCTACGTGGCCGACCTCGTCGGATTGACTGCGGTAGACGACGCGGGTGAGGTTCTCGGTACCGTCGATGATACTTTCGAGACCGCGGCGCACGAAGTCCTCGTCGTGCGTGAGAATGATGGCCAAGACCTCTACGTTCCATTCACTTTGGAGCACGTGCCTGAGATAGAACTCCCTGCACGCCGGTTGACAATCAGGCCCCCGGAGGGTTGATCATTTGAGAGATATTGACGTGTTCTGCGTCTTTCCGTCAGTGGTCGACGCCGTACTGCGGGTCGGGGTCGTTGGAAGGGCTATCGAGCGGGGTGCCGTCGGTTACCGGAGCTTCGATCTGAGGGAGTATGCTCCTGGCGGGCGCATCGACGAGATGCCTTTCGGGGGCGGTGCCGGGATGGTGGTCCGTGTCGACGTGGTGGCGCGGGCGCTGGAGGCGGTCTACGGCGTACCTGCCAGGGAAGTCAAGCAGAGGCGCAGGGTCGTGCTCACGGAGGCCTGGGGGCGTCCCATAGACCAGGCATACGTCAACGAGGTCGCTGGCGGTCCCGACCTCACCATCATCTGTGGGCGCTACGGCGGCGTGGACGAGCGGGTTGCGACGGATCTCGCGACTGAGGTGGTCTCCCTCGGCGGCTTCGTGTTGTCCGGGGGGGAGATCGTTGCCTCCGCGCTCGCCGACGCGACGATTAGGCGATTGGAAGGCGTTGTCGGCAACAGCGAGAGCCTTATTGGGGAATCGTTCGCGGAACGGGGTGTGACCGGACCTCCACAGTACACCAGGCCCGCCGATTGGGAAGGTACCACGGTACCTGACGTGCTCTTATCCGGAAACCACGCGCGCATCAACGCCTGGCGGCAAGACAAGGCAAGATCGAGGGCAGCCAACAGTAACCTTTTGAGCGATTAGCAGAGGTCTTGACCTCTGCTAATCGCTCAATTCAGCAAGAAGTAGCGCTGAAATGCGTGCAATGGTGTTGAATCCCAATGCAAATCGCTCCTATGTGGTGAGCGGTTGACCCATGCGGAACTATACTTCTGCGTGCCCCGGTTCGGGGACGAGGCCGAGCTGCTGCATCATGCCGAGTGCATCGAAGGTGCTCCAGTCTTCGACGATCTTGCCTTGGGCGAACCGTTCGATGGTGATGCCCATAACCTCCATTCGCTTGCCTGTGGCGGGGCCAAGGTCCTCTATCTCGCCTTGGTGGGTACCGCGAACACTGAAGCGGGTCACCACCTTGTCTCCTTCGGCCAACTGGTCCTCAATGGTGGCCTCGAGGTCGGGGAACGCTGCCCGGTAGTTGGCGGCGAACTGCCTGGCGCCTTCTATGCCTCGTACGTCTCCGGCCGTGGGCTCGTGGCCGACGTAGTCGGGAGCGTAGAAGTCCTCGGCCGCGCCTAGGTTTCCCCCACTGTTGAACATCTCCTCGAACTCCCGGCGCACCACGGCCTTGTTCTCTTCGGTGCTCATGTACAGTCTCCCTTCTCGTTGCCCTACCGATTCCTGGCCTGCACGATAGCAAGGCGGCTACTCTTCCAACTTCGCCAGGATGGGCTATTTTTCTGAGCGAGGGATATAGCCAATGTGGGCTACGGGCCAAGCGAACCGCGATGCTACGAGATGAGGTCGTGCCTGGCGGCGTACGCCGCGGCGGCTGCCCGGGAGGGGAGGTCCAACTTCGTGAGTATGCTCGAGACGTGACGATGGATGGTGTGTTTACTGAGAACTAGCCGGTCGGCGATGTCCTGGTTGCTCATCCCATGCGCCACCAGACGGAGGACTTCCAACTCCCTTTGTGACATGCCGGCCAGGTTGGATGTATCGCCGGTCTCTATTTCACGCAGCAGTGTGGCTGTGGCGCCGGCGTTCGCGCCAAGGTTCTCGAAAACGGCGAGCGCGGCGCGGGCCTCCGTTCTGGCAACCTCGGGGTCGAGATCGCGCAGGGCTTGCGCGATCAGAAGTCGCGTTCGCGCCGTCTCGAACGGCATCCCTAGTCGGGCGAACTCGGACAGAGCCGCTTCGAGGTGACCCTTCGCCTCAGCGTCCCCGCCGTCGGAAAGAGCGTGGCCCCGCAGGCGCTCGCCGCGCGCGAGCATGACCCTGCAATCGAGGGTGCCGCCCAGCTCGGCGAGCTTGCGGCCCCGCTCGGCGGCCACCTCGACCTGGCCCTGGCCGATCTCCACCTCTCCGAGCAACTCTAGTAGCAAAGCGCTCTCCAGCCGGTTCTCGCCGACTACGCCGAGCCTGCGCCGGGCCGTCGCTGCGGCCAGGGAGAGGTTGCCCCGCAGAAGTAGGATCCTCGCATGCACGGGCGCGGCTGCTTCGTGGTCTTCGAACCCGGCCAGCAGCCGTTCGGCTTCCTCCAGGCGGCCCTGGGCCAGTCTCAGCTCTGCCAGCCTAGTCAGGGCCTCGCCGCGCACCGCGGGCAGTGCGTCCTCCGACAGCTCCAGCGCCGCTATCAGCTCCTCCTCGGCATCGTGCCAGTTCCCTGTGGCGACAAGGACGCCTCCGTAGTGGGCGCGGCAGGTGGCGTTGAGGTAAGGGCAACCATAGCGTTCGATGAACCGGTCCGCCGCCCGTACCCACTGCACGACCCGCTCGAAGTCGGCACAGCGATTGCAGGCGTGGATCATCTGGCAGCTGGTGAAGACCACGGTGTCGAGCCGCCCTTCGCCGGCGAGCGCCCCTGCCATCGCCTCGTCAATAAGGGGCACGCCTTCGGCGACCCTGCCCTGCTCGACCAGCGCGTATCCGATCTCGCTCAGGGCGCATAGCTCGAGGTCGCGGTCCCCAACCTCGGCGGCCAACCGGCGCGCATCGCGGGCCAGGGTCTCGCTCTGGCCGGGGTCCTGGCTGCCACACGCCCTCGTGAGAAATACCCAGCCCCGCATAGGTTCGAGGTCGAACTCGTCGATGAGTCGTGCGGCGTGGGCCGCCCATCCAGCAGCGGCGGCATGGTTACCGAGGTTGTCCTGGTAGAGGAAAGTGAGCTGAAGGGCAACGTTGGCCGCCCCGACCGGGTCGGGGAGACGGCGAAACGCCACGTATGCCCGTTCCCAGCAGCGCGCCGACTCCAGGATCTCACCAAGCCACCACAGTGCTTCTCCCAGTCCGAACAAGACCTCGGGTGAGTCGTCCGCCCGCAGGGCCTGCTCCAACGCGGAGCGCGCCTCCTCCCACGCTCCCCGCCCCAGGGCTTCCTGTCCGGCTTGGATAGAGGCGGTTGACTCGATCCGCACGGGTGGACGCAACTCTACGACGCCATCCTCACCGTTTCGCTTCTTCCCTGCGGACGATTCCTGGGCCATGATCGGGCTCTCTCGTCGATGGAGTTTCGTCAGAATGCTACTATTTCTACAAGACGAGGGCAAGAGCGGTGAGCGTCATGGAGAGGTGGTGCCTGGCGTGCTATTATCGGGCGATCAAGGAGATTCGTGCGTTTCCCAAGCGGGAACGCGGCGAGGTCGGGAATGTCTCCTTAGCCCCAAGATCATCCACCACGAGAGGAGATGTACATGATAACTAGCGAGAATTTGCAGCAGCGGGACGTCGCGTTCAAGCCAGGCGACACGGTGCGGGTGCACTACAGGGTCATCGAGGGCAGCCGAGAGCGGGTACAGGTCTTCGAGGGCCTGTGTATCGCGCGCAAAGGCGGTGGCATCAACGAGACGTTCACCGTCAGGAAGAACTCCTTCGGGGTGAACGTGGAGAGGATCTTCCCGCTCCAGTCACCGAAGATCGCCAAGATAGAAGTCGCCTCCCGCGGCGCCGTTCGGCGCGCGAAGCTCTACTACATCCGCGACAAGGTGGGCAAGAAGGCCAGGGTGAAGAAGGCGAAGTAAGCCCGAGAGTTGCCGGGAACCTCTCCAGCCGGGGAGAGTCCTCTCTACGCCTTCGACGCTGCCTGGGTTTTTGGCCGCCGCGGGCCGCTTGCCGGGGCCGATGAGGCGGGCCGCGGCGCCCTGGCTGGCCCGCTCGTCGCGGCCGCCGTCGTCCTCGGCGAACGCGAGGTTCTTGGTATAAACGACTCCAAGGCGCTGTCCCCAGATCTCAGGGAGAAGGTCATTGAATCTCTGCTGCGCCGCGCCACGGCCGTCGCCGTCATATCCTTCCCGGCCTGGTGGATCGACAGCCACGGCGTAGGCCGGGCGAACCGCGAGGCCCTGGCCGGTGCTCTCTCTTCGCTCGAAGCGCACGCAGGGTGCCGGCTCGCCGACGGCAACCTGGCGCTTGGCCCTGACGTGGAGTGCCTCCCCAAGGCCGACGCGAAGAGCGCGGCGGTCGCGGCGGCCAGCGTGGTCGCCAAGGTCGTGCGCGACGACGCGATGCGCGCCCTCTCCGAAGCCTACCCAGGCTACGGGTTCGAACGCAACCGGGGCTACGGGACGGCGGAGCACCGGGGCGCGCTGGCGGAGCTTGGGCCTTGCCGGGTGCACCGTCTCACCTACTCAGGGGTGGCCCCTGAAGGGTAGATCCGTGGGAGCGTGGGGCGAGGATCTCGCACTTCGCTACCTGATCAAACACGGCTACAGGCTCGTCGAACGAAACTACAGGACGCGTCGCGGGGAGATCGACTTGATCCTACGCAAAGAAGGTACCCTAGTCTTCGTCGAAGTGAAGCTGCGCCGGGGAACCGGATTCGGCGACCCACTCGAAGCCGTAACGCCACGTAAACAAGCCACCCTGCGCTACCTCGCCGAACGGTACCTCGCCGTCCGCGAACCAGACTTCGACACCGTGCGGTTCGACGTGGTCGGAATCCTCGCAAGCCGCGAAGGGCTACGCATAGATCACATCCAAGACGCGTTCTAGCACGCCTGCTTCGCAGGCTTGTCAGCACGTTCCGCCTTCGGCTTCCACTTGTCAGCACGCTCAGGCTGACGCCTTCGCTTGTCAGCCCGGCGCCTCCCTCCGTCGGCGCCTTGTCAGCAAGTCGTCTTGGGGCGCGGCCACGAGCGTACAACCCTCCCGGCTCGGGTGGCGGTATGCGGTTCTTGACGACTTGTTTGCTACAGACTCCGGTGCTTGTATAATATTTTATACATTAGTATAGTATTAGAGACGAGAATCTAGTATAGTGGCCGTGCTCTATGGAGGGACAACATGGTAGGAGGAGAAGAGCGGGGGGTGTAGTGGCGGCTTGTGGGGAAGATCGCTTTTGAGTGTATGCCGGGCGAGGAGCCTGAGTCTCTTCGGGATAGACGCGTTGCCCGTTGAGGTGGAGGTAGATGTGAGTCCTGGACTGCCGGGGTTTTCGATCGTGGGTCTGCCGGATGCGGCTGTGCAGGAGGCGCGGGAGAGGGTGAGGGTTGCGATCTCCAACAGCGGATACAAGTTTCCGACGAAGCGTGTGATCGTCAACCTCGCCCCGGCCAACCTCAGGAAAGAAGGTCCCGCCTTCGACCTCCCCATAGCGCTTGGCATCCTCGCTGCCTCGGGCGCCCTCGATCCGGGGGGATTGGAGCGGGCTGGCGTCGTTGGGGAGCTGTCGCTTGACGGCGGTGTCAGGGGCATAAAGGGGGCTCTATCAATGGCCGAGGGCGCAAGGAGAGAGGGGTTGGCGCGCCTCGTGCTTCCGGAGCGGGACGCGCCGGAGGCCGCGGTGATCGGTGGTGTCGAGGTGTTCGGGATGAGGAACCTCCGAGAATCCGTGGATTTTCTCGCGGATCCCAGGCCCTTCGCGCCTGCCGAGCCCGCGCCCGAGGACGGAGGCGATCCAGGAGGGAAGGAAGACTTCGCCGACGTGGCGGGGCAGCGGTACGCCAAGCGCGCCCTGGAGGTGGCGGCTGCTGGGGGACACAACGTCGTGATGAGCGGACCGCCCGGGTCGGGGAAGACCATGCTGGCGCGCAGGATGCCTGGCATACTTCCGCCGCTCACGATGGAGGAACGCATCGAGGTGACGAAGGTCCACAGTGCCAGCGGAGAGGGCAATGGGACGCTCGTCACGCGGAGGCCGTTCAGGGCGCCGCACCACACTGTCTCGACCTCCGGGCTCGCCGGCGGCGGGAGCAATCCTCGGCCGGGCGAGGTGTCGCTCGCGCACCACGGGGTGCTCTTCCTGGATGAGTTGCCCGAGTTCGGCCGCACCGCGCTGGAGGCCTTGCGTCAGCCTCTGGAGGACGGCCACGTGACTATCTCGCGGGTGGCGGCGACGCTAAGCTACCCCGCGCGGGTCACACTACTTTGTTCCATGAACCCGTGTCCCTGCGGGCACGCCGGCGACAGGAGGAGGGCCTGCCGGTGTACGGCTGGACAGATCGAACGTTACCAGGGGCGTATCTCGGGGCCTTTGCTCGACCGCATGGACATCTTCGTCGATGTCCCGCGTCTCACGCGCCAGGAACTGCGCGACGAGCGGCTGGCGGAAGCATCAGCGTTCATCAGGGAGCGGGTAGGCCGGGCGCGTGGTGTCCAGACCAGGCGTCAGGGGTCTCCCAATTCCATACTCTCCGGGCGCCTGCTGCGGCAGGTATGCGCGTTGCGGGGCGATGCAGAGATGCTCTTCTCGCGGGCGGTGGACAGGATGGGGCTCTCCGGCAGGGGGCACGACAGGGTATTGCGCGTTGCGCGGACCGTCGCCGACCTCGCCCAGCAAGACGAGATTTCCGCCGAGCACGTGGCGGAGGCGCTCAACTACAGGAGGTCCCACCTCGTTGGAAGATAGCGACCGCGAAAAAGATCGCGCCAAGTACCTGTTCCTCTCCCTCCTTCAGGCCAGGGTCGGCGGCAGCCTGGTCTCGAGGCTCGGCAACCTGGCCCCCGAGGCCGTGCTGGAGACGCCGTTCTCCGAGCTGGCCGATTGGACGAGGACATCCGAGAAGGCTACGCGCGCCTTCGACGAGCTGCAGCGGGGCTTCGACCCTCACGCCGTAGAAGCCCGCCTGGCTTCAAGGGGGATAAAAATAGTCACCCTGGCGGACGACGCTTACCCCAGGTTGCTCAGAGATGTCCCCGACCCACCGCCCGCCCTCTACGTTGACGGAGCGGTACCCGAGTCGGTCTGCGTCGCACTCGTCGGCTCGCGCAAGGCTTCTGCGACGGGTACCGAGACCGCGAGGGCCCTCGGGCGGGCGCTCTGTGAGCGGGGTGTATGCGTGGTGAGCGGGCTCGCGCTGGGGGTAGACGCCGCCGCGCACGAGGGGGCCGTCGAGGCCGCCGGGACGACGGTGGGCGTGCTCGGCTGCGGCATCGATATAGTCTACCCGAGGAGCAACAGGGGTCTCTTCGACTCGGTCAGGCGCCACGGCGCGCTCGTCTCTGAGTATTACCTCGGTGAGGCGCCGCTCGCCTGGCGCTTCCCTGCCAGGAATAGAATTATCGCCGGGCTGGCATCGACGGTGGTCGTCGTCGAGGCACCCGAACACAGCGGCGCCCTCATAACGGCCAGCCACGCGCTCGACGCGGGAAGGGACGTGTGGGCCGTGCCTGGTCCCCCCGGCGTTCGCGAGTGCAGGGGATCGAACGGGCTGCTCGCCGACGGCTCGGGCGTGCTTTGGGATATCCCCGAGTTCGTCGAGGCCGTCGCGCCGCCCCGCGGCGCGACGGCCTCGACTGACGCCCCCGACCTAGCGGTACCCGCCGGCCTGCCAGAGACCGAGGCAGCCGTGCTCTCGGGGGTCGGGTTCGAGCCACGGGGGGTAGATGCCGTAGCGAGGCGAAGCGGGGTGGAGATGCCCGGCGTTCTGCCCGCGCTCGCTTTGCTCGAGCTCAAGGGCTTCGTGAGCCGCGACAGTGTCGGCGCTTACGTGAGGAGGGCTGCCCCGTGACGAGGCGAACCATCGGCGCGCTCTGGTCTCGCTACTTCCAAGTCCGGAACCGCATCGCCGCGGGCGGCCTCTCCTGCGTAAAGCTACGGTCGGCGGAGCGAGAGGCCAGGGGGCTCAGGGACAGGCTAGTCGTCAACTACTCCCCGCTCGTCAGGTACGTCGCTGGCAGGGTCTCGGGACGCCTGGCCGGGCCCCTCGACCAGGAGGACCTCATCTCGTCGGGGCTCGTCGGACTCCTTGGCGCCGTCGAGACCTACGATCCAGGGCGCCGCAGCAAGTTCGAGTCGTACGCGATCTCCAAGATCCGTTGGTCCATGCTCGACGAGTTGAGGAAGGTGGATCCCCTGTCTCGCCGTACCCGCCTGAGGGCCCACCAGACCGAGAGGGCCAGGGACGAGCTGGTGCAGAAGCTCGGCCGCGCGCCGACGGAGTCCGAGCTCGTCAGGTGTCTTGGCACCAGCGTCACCGAGCACCGGGCGTTCCTCGACCAGTACGCCAGGGCGCACGTGAGGTCGCTCGAAGCGTGGCAGGAAGGACCGGTTGGCGGGTTGCACGACCTGATCGGGGACCACTCGGCGACCGACCCCGCCTCGGCGGCGGAGATGGCGGAGGTCAGGGCGCGGCTGGTCCGGGCCATAGGGTCGCTCGGTGAGAAGGAGCGTGTGGTCACTACCTTCTATTACTTCGAGGGCCTTACGCTCAGGGAGATAGGAAGGGTCCTCGACCTCACAGAAGGCCGCATCTCCCAGATACTACACACGGCTCTCGCCCGGCTCAGGCACAGCCTCTCCGAGCAGGCCGCTTGCGACCGCTAGAAGCATCCATCTCCGTGTGCTAAGATCTTTGGTCGGACGTGGCCTAGTGCGTCACGGTCTCGTCCAAAACTACGCACGCCCGCCGTAGGGTTCTTCGGACCCGGGTGGTGGTCCGTCGAGAACTCAGGAGGCGGATTGCGAGGCGCGGGCGGAGGATACCAACCACCTGAAGAGAGAGGTAGAGATTTTGCAGAGCACGACCGAGCGCGTAGGAATTCGAGAGTTGCTAGAGGCCGGCGTCCACTTCGGGCACCAGGCCAAGCGCTGGAACCCCAAGATGAAGCGCTACGTCTTCGCCCAGCGGGCCGGGGTCCACATCATCGATCTGGACCAGACGCTGACGCTTCTGGGGCAGGCCCTCGACTTCGTCCGCGGCGTCGCCGAGGCGAACCGCGAGGTCCTCTTCGTGGGGACGAAGAAGCAGGCCCAGATCCCGCTCGCCGAGGAGGCTTTAAGGAGCGGGCAGCCCTTCGTCGCGGAGCGCTACATCGGCGGGATGCTTACCAACTTCCAGACCATCATGCCCCGAATCCAGTACTTCAAGGACCTGGCGGTCAGGGTCGATGAAACCCCTGAGGAGGACAGGACGGGCAAGGATTGGTTCGCCCTGAACAGGGAGTACCAGAAGCTCAGGCGCAACTTCGCCGGCATAACAGAGATGGAGCGCCTACCCGGCGCGGTCTTCGTCATAGACCCCAAGCGCGAGGAGCTGCTGGTCAAGGAGGCAAACAGGCTCAAGATCCCCGTCCTCGCGTTGACCGATACCAACTGCGACCCCGAGGTCGTAGACTACGTCATCCCCGGCAACGACGACGCTATACGTTCGATCAGCTTGATCTCCAGGCTCGTCGCTGACGCGATCATCCAGGGTAGGGGCGAGGAGTCGCAACCTGACGAACGTCCCGTGCCGCCGGTGATAGAAGACGCCACCGTGGAGGCGGAGGGCCAGGAGGTCTCCGCGACGAACGGAACCACCGATGCGCCGCCCGCCGAGCCGGCCGAACCGGAGAACGGGGCCACGGTCGTTCCTGAGGCTGTGCCCGAGACGGAAGCCACGGCGGAGCCCGAAGTAGTCGTGGTCGAGTCTGAGGTCGTGGTCGAGCCCGAGGCGACGGAGGTCGAGGCGGCAGTGGTCGAGACAACGACGGAGGTCGAGGAAGAGGTGGTCGAGCCTGAGGTCGCCGCTGAGCCCGAGACAGAAGAGAGCGTAGAGGATGAGGCGCGGCAAAGCGAAGATACCGAGGAGAACTAGGAACATTGGCTAGTACTATCGAGAAGATCAAGCAGCTCCGGGAGGAGACTGCGGCCGGAATGATGGACGTGAAGCGAGCGCTGGAGGAGTCCGACGGCGACGTCGAAGGCGCGAGGAAGGTCTTGAGGGAGAAGGGCCAGGCCCTGGCCCAGAAGAAGAGCGGGCGGGCGGCAACCGAGGGTCTCATAGAGGCCTACGTACACTTCAACGGGCGGATCGGAGTGCTCGTCGAGGTCAACTGCGAGACCGACTTCGTGGCGCGCACACCAGAGTTCAAGGAGTTCGCCCGCAACGTGGCCATGCACGTGGCCTCCATGCGCCCGATGTGCGTGGCGCCCGAGGACATCCCGGCCGGCGCGCTCGAGGAAGAGCGCCAGGTCGTCGAGAAGCAGGTCGCCGAGATGGGCAAACCCGACCACGTTGCGAACCAGATCGTCGAAGGCAGGATGAGGAAGTGGGTCGCCGAGCAGGCCCTCACCACTCAGCCCTACGTCAAGGAGACGGACAAGACGGTTGGGGATCTCCTGCAGGAGACCATCCAGAGGGTCGGCGAGAACGTCGTGATACGGCGCTTCGTGCACTACGAGCTGTAGTAGTGAGCTTGGACGAGTCCGCCAGACTTACGGGCGCGTTCGACGGGGCCGGGCCATCTGAGCTCGGCCCCGTAAAGCGTGTCGTCCTGAAGCTCTCGGGCGAGAGCCTCGCGGGCGACAGCGGCTACGGCATCGACCCCGCGAGCCTCGATTCGACGGCCCAGGGCGTCCTCGAGGCCGTCGAGGGAGGGGCCGAGCTGGCCGTAGTCGTAGGCGGCGGCAACATCTTCCGTGGCTCGCAAGTTGCCGACGAGCTCGGGATCGAGGGTGCAACGGCCGACTACATGGCCATGCTAGGCACCGTCATAAACGCCATGGCCCTGCAGGCCGCCCTCGAAGGGCGCGGCGTCCCGACCAGGGTCCAGTCCGCCATAGTGATCCAGGAGGTCGCTGAGCCCTACATACGCAGGCGTGCGATCCGGCACCTCCAGAAGGGCCGCGTGGTCATCTTCGCCTCGGGGACTGGCAACCCCTTCTTCACGACCGACACGGGCGCCGCGCTCAGGGCGCTAGAGATCAACGCCGACGCCCTGCTCATGGCAAAGAACCGCGTCGACGGGGTCTACGACAGGGACCCGAGGCGCTACCCCGACGCGGCGCGTCTTCGGCGCCTGACTTACATGGACCTCCTCTCCAACAACCTCTCCGTCATGGACCACACGGCGGCCACGCTCTGCAGCGGCGAGAACTTGCCCATAGTAGTTTTCGATATACTCAAGGAGGGAAATCTGCGCCGCATCCTCAAAGGGGAAGAGGTGGGGTCGCTGGTGTGGGGCACGGCGAACGGTGGTGGAGGAGGCTAGCATGTCTGACGTTATAGATCTCACGGCTGCCGAGCGAAGGATGGGCGGGGCCGTCGAGTCGGTGAAGAGCAATTTCGCGACGATACGCACGGGTAGGGCGAACCCCTCGCTCCTGGACAGGATAGAGGTAGACGTCTACGGGAGTAGGATGGGCCTGAGGAGCGTCGCCAACGTCGGCGTGCCCGAGGCGCGGCTCCTCACCGTTACTCCCTTCGACCCCAACTCCCTGAAAGATATCGAGCGGGCCATAAGGGACGCTGACATCGGCCTCAACCCCCAGAACGACGGCAAGATCCTGAGGCTCCCCATACCCGAGCTGACGGAGGAGCGGCGCCGCGAACTGATTCGCATGGCCCGTAGCATGGCCGAGGAGGGGCGGGTCTCGGTCAGGAACGTGCGCCGCGACGAGATGAGGGACCTCCACGAGCTACGCAAGGAGGGCGAGATCTCCCAGGACGACGAGCACAGGGCCGAGGAGGAGCTGCAGAAGCTCACCGACGGCTACGTACAGAGGGTCGAGGCTGCCCTTGCCGACAAGGAAGCCGAGCTCTCGGAGGTCTAACTGCTGGAGCCCGCCGAGAAACGACTCCCCACCGGCGCCCCCGAGGCGCCTGTCCTCGACCCCGCGCTGACCCCGCACCACGTCGCCATCATCATGGACGGCAACGGACGCTGGGCGAAGCGGCGCTGGCTCCCCCGCGCCGCCGGCCACAGGGCCGGCATCTCGGTGCTGACACCCTTGCTGGAGACCGCGGGCCATGCGGGGGTAAAGACCCTCACCCTCTACGCGTTCTCGACGGAGAACTGGGCGCGTCCGGAGCGGGAGGTGAAGACCCTCATGAAGCTGTTCCTGCAGACGGCCCGCGAGAAGGTGCCCGAACTGAACGAGCGCGGGGCCAGGCTCCGCTTCCTCGGGAGGCGCGAGGGGCTACCTGACTCGGTCCTCGAAGCACTCCAGGAGGCCGAGGCGTTGACGGCGGACAACGACAGCCTCGACGTCTACATCGCGCTCAATTATGGCGGGCGGGCGGAGATCGTGGACGCCACCCGCCGGATCGTCGCCGACGGCCTCTCTCCCGAGGATGTGGACGAGAGGACCTTCGCCAGCTACCTCTACGCCCCCGACGTACCCGAGGTCGACCTCGTGATCCGGACCAGCGGTGAGTTGCGCGTCTCTAACTTTCTGCTCTGGCAGATAGCCTACGCGGAGTTCTACGTTACGGACACGCTCTGGCCGGACTTCTCCGCCGCGGAGTTTCTGCAGGCCATCGAGTCTTTCGCGTCCCGGACGAGGCGCCGGGGCGGCGTCTAGGAACCCGTGCTCCGTTGGAGGACAGTAACCGCCCTGGTGCTCGCCCCTATCACGCTCGCCGCCATCGTGATAGGGAAGTGGGCCATCCTCGCCGTCCTCCTCGTGGTGATAGCGGGGGCGGCCTACGAGCTCTCGCGCGCCCTCGAGCCCCTGCCCTTCCTGGCCGCGTTCGGGGCCGGGGCCCTCCCGCTCCTCCTCTCGATCCCTTACCGTGAGACCGGCGTCCTCGCGGGGGCTGTTGCCGGCCTGCCGTGGGCGCTGTTCTGGCTCGCCGGCAGGCCGGAGACGCGGACGCTGCGCGCAGTACTCGCCGTCTTGCTGATGTCGCTCTGGGTCGGCACGCCGCTGGCGCATCTCGGCCTGTTTCCCGATACTAGATACGGCGTCGTCCTCATCCTCATAGCCGTTGTGGGGCCCTGGATCTCCGACTCCGGGGCGTATTTTGCCGGGCGCTTCTTCGGCCGTCGGATGCTGTTCCCGAGCCTGAGCCCGAAGAAGACCGTCGAGGGCGGCGCCGGTGGCCTCCTCTTGACCGTGCTGATAGTCGGCCCCATCGCTTACCTCCTCCTCGACTACACCCCCGCGAAGGCCCTGATAATCGGGGCAGTCGTCTCAGTCTCCAGCCAATGCGGGGACCTCTTCGAATCGTCCCTGAAGCGCATACTCGACGTGAAGGATCTCGGCACCTTCCTCCCAGGCCACGGGGGGGTCCTCGACCGCATAGACAGCCTGCTCTTTACGGCCCCGGCGGTATACTACATCTCCCTGCTCGTATGAGATTGGAGTCAAAACCCCTATGAGACGCCGCCTCACCGTCCTCGGCTCGACCGGCAGCATCGGCAGTCAAGCCCTCGACGTCGTCCGCAGATACCCCGACCGATTCGAGGTCGTCGGACTCTCCGCATCTCGCGACGCAGAGACGCTCTCCCGCCAGGCCGCCGAGTTCGCACCCGAGTACGTCGCCCTGGAAGCCACTGAACCGCTCACGGACCTCGCGGCCGAAGTCCTCTCCGGGCCTGGCTCCGCAGTCCAGCTCGCGCAAGCGCCATCCGACGTCGTCCTGAACGGTATAGTCGGCTTCGCTGGCCTCGCCGCAACCGTGGCCGCCTTGAGGGCGGGAAACCGCGTCGCCCTCGCCAACAAAGAATCCCTCGTCGCCGGCGGCGAGTGGGTTATGGCCCTGGCGAATGATACCCGCATAATACCAGTGGACTCTGAGCACTCGGCGATTTTCCAGTGTCTGGAGGGGAGAGGAGGGTCGGAGATACGGGAGATTCTGGTTACGGCGTCGGGGGGACCCTTCTTCGGTCTGGAGAAGGCGCGGCTTGTTGGGGTCGGGCCTGAGGACGCGCTCAAGCATCCGACGTGGCGGATGGGGCGCAAGATCACCATAGACTCGGCCACGATGATGAACAAGGGGCTCGAGGTGATCGAGGCCCACCACCTCTTCGGCGTCGCTTACGACGACGTGCGGGTCGTCGTGCACCGCCAGTCGGTGGTGCACGGGGGGGCGCGCTTCGAGGACGGCTCGGTAGTGTTGCACGCTGCGCTGCCCGACATGAGGCTGCCCATAGCCTTCGGTATTCTCTATCCAGAGAGGGTCGACGTTGGTGCCGAGTCTGTGCCCTTCGACGGGGTCACCTGGAGCTTCGAGGAGCCGCGCGACGACGTTTTCAGGTGCCTGCCGCTCGCGGTCGAAGCTGGGCGTGCCGGGGGGGCTTACCCGGTCGCGCTCAACGCGGCAAACGAGGTCGCAGTCGGGGCTTTCCTTGACGGCGGGATAACATTCCTTCGGATAGCGGATCTGATCGAGGAGGTTCTCGAGACCTTGCCCGACTTCGGGAAGATGCAGAGCATGGAGGCCATAGAGGCCGTGGACTGGTGGGCGCGAGATGCGGCGCGCGAGAGGGCGGAGGCGCGATGACTGTCCTCGTGGCCGTGCTCGGCCTCATCTTCCTCATAGTCATACACGAGTTGGGTCACATGCTCACGGCCAAGGCCATGGGTGTCAGGGTGCCTGAGTTCGCCGTCGGCTTCGGACCGGCGCTCATCAAGAAGAAATTCGGCGAGACTGTCTACTCCTTCCGCATAATCTTGCTCGGTGGGTTCGCCAAGATGGCAGGGATGGGTGACGGCGAGGAGGGCCCCGATACCTACTATGCCAAGGCGGCGTGGCGGCGGGCGCTCATCATACTAGCCGGGCCCATGGCCAACGCCGTGGCGGCGGTCGTAATACTCGCCTTCGTATACATGTTCCAGGGCGTCGTCACCGAAATAAAGCCGGTCGTGAGCGAGGTGGAGAGGGCCTCCATGGCCGAGGACGTTGGCATTAAATCCGGGGACCGGATCGTTGGGCTGGACGGCAGCCGGATCGAAAGCTGGAGAGGCTTCGAGAGCCAGATAGGGGGCCGGAAGCCGGGGGAAAAGGTAAGCGTGAGCGTGGTGCGCGACGGTTCGCGGCAGACCTTCGAGGGGAAATTGGGCGCGAATCCCGAAGACAAAGACCAGGCGCTCCTCGGAGTAAGGCCTGAGGTCGAGACGACGACCTACGGTCCCGTGGAGTCCTTCGGCCTCGCGGTGCAGAAGTGCGCCGAGATCACGGTCAGACTCGGGACTTTCGTCGGGCAGCTGGTAACCGGCGAGAAGGACCTCTACAAGAATGTTACCGGTCCCGTCGGAATCGCCTCGGTCGGGAGCACGGCGGTCCAGGGGGGCTTCTTCTTGCCGCTTCTGGCCCTGATCAGTTTGAATCTGGCTCTGTTCAATTTGCTGCCGATTCTGCCGCTCGACGGCGGGCACCTCTTCTTCATCGCCGCCGAGAAGATAATAGGCAGGCCAGTCAGCGAGCAGACGATGGGTAAGGTCGCCGCCTTCGGCCTGATCCTGGTTCTCGCCCTGTTCCTGTTCGCCACCTACGCTGACCTGAGTAAACTCTTCACTGGACAGCCGTTTATCCCGGATTAAGATAGGGACGTAGTAGACGCATGGGAGTGAGATGACAGAGGCGGCAGTTCGCGAACGACCGGTCACGAGCCGGCAGATAATGGTGGGCGACGTGCCCATAGGCGGCGGGGCCCAGGTGGCCGTGCAGTCGATGACCAACACCATGACCTACGACGTGGAGGCGACGGTGCAGCAGGTCTACGACCTGAACGCCGCAGGCGCCGACCTCGTGCGTGTCTCAGTAAACGGTTCGAGGGCGCTCAATGGTTTCAGGGAGGTCGTGTGGCGCTCGCCGGTGCCCCTGATCGCCGACATCCACTTCGACTACCGCATGGCGCTTGGGGCGGCCGACGCGGGCGCGGCGTGCGTTCGCATCAACCCGGGCAACGTTGGGAGCGACGACCGCTACCGTCGAGTCATCGAGAAGTGCCAGGAGTCCGGCGCCGCTATGCGCATCGGGGTCAACTCCGGCTCCGTCGAGAAGCGGTTCTGGGACCTTCCCAAACACGAGGCGCTCGTGGCCAGCGCCCTGCACAAGGTGGAGATCGCCGAGGAGATGGACTATTTCGACTTCAAGGTCTCCCTCAAGGCGAGCCACGTCCCCGAGATGGTCGAGGCGAACAAGATATTCCGGCGGTACTCCGACGCGCCGCTGCATCTCGGCGTCACCGAGGCAGGCACGAAGCTGCCAGGAGCCATAAAGAGCGCGGCCGCCCTCGGACAGCTCCTGCCCTACGGGATCGGCGACACCATCCGCATCTCGCTCGCCGAGGACCCGGTCGAGGAGATACCGGTCGCATACCACATCCTCTCCGCCCTCGACCTCAGGCACCGCGGCCCGAATGTCATCGCCTGCCCGAGCTGCGCCCGCACCCTGGGCTTCGACGTGATCGGAATGGCGGCGAGAGTCGAGGAGGGCCTCAAGCACTTCGAGGACCACTTCACGGTCGCCGTCATGGGCTGCGTAGTCAACGGCCCCGGCGAGGCCCGCGACGCCGACTACGGCGTCGCGGGCGGCAAAGACGACGGTGTGATCTTCTCCAGGGGTCAGCCCCTGCGGAAGGTCGGACGGGATGAGATCTATGACGCCCTCTTCGAGGAGATAGCGAAGGACGACAGGAAATAGCGCAGAGGCCCGAGAGCATCAATCGAGAAGAAGCTCTGGCGATTGCAGATGCGCGTTGCTCGTCTGGTATGTTATCGTGCTAAGGGCGTCGCAGGCGTGTAGGCCCGGCGGCCAGCAGTGTCGGCCACGAAAAAGGGGACTCGACTATGAGAAGGGGCATTCTGCTGTTGGCTTCGGTGGTCCTGGCCATGCTCTTGGCTAGCGGGGTGGCCTATGCCGCCGTGATCAGAGGCACCAACGGTGACGACAACAGGCTCAATGGGACACCCAGGTCCGACTCGATATACGGCCTTGCGGGGGACGACGGACTGCGCGGGTATGAATCAGGCGACACGCTGGACGGCGGTCCAGGGGGTGACCACTTGAGGGGCATGGGAGGCGCTGATCTACTCCTCGGTCGCGGGGGGCGTGACGTGATCTTCGGCCAGCGGGGGTCCGACAGGGTAAACGGCGGGAGCGGGAACGACACTATACGTGTCGACCAACCGAAGGGGGAGAGGGCCGACCTCGTAGGTTGCGGGAACGGTTACGATACCGTGTACGCGAACAGAAGAGACTCCGTGTCGAGGGACTGCGAGGACGTAATTATCGGCTGATTTGACCCCCCGCTCCGGAACACGCCGGCCCGCGGGTCACAATTCGAGTCTCTGCGTGCCACAAAGCTAGGAGCGAGGCCTGACAGCGGCTTGCAATGGGATTGAACCCCATGGCAAGCATTTCAGCCGGTCAGCATTTCAGCAAGTCAGCCCTTGTTCTTGCTGAAGTGCTGACTAGCTGAAATGCTGAAGTGCACGATGAGCAGAGGTCAATGACCTCTGCTCATCGCTTTTGGCGTCTGCTGTCCTTGGTGCGGATGGGGCCGGATTTTCGCGGACGAGAGTGAGCGGTGATCCAGGACGCGTCCCACTCTCGTAACCACTGGTGTATCGAAAACTAGCACCCGGTCCACGGCAGATGGGCGTCCAGGGGCGGAGCCGTTGGCGCAAGCGACTACCAGAGGGTCCTCGTTGATCCCGGGCGGCCAATAGTTCGTTTCGCGTGGAGCGGAGAAGGGGGGGATACCACAAGACGGATCGAACACGTAACGGCGACTAACAAGACTGGCCAGACATCTGGCCTCCGAAGTAAGGGAGATCGAGTACATGAGCGAGGGTATATACCTCAACGAAAGCGCGCAGACTTCACGGCGGAAGTTCCTGGCCGGCTCGGCGGCGGCTCTCGCCGGCGGCGCCCTGATGGCGGTCCCTGGCACGGCATTGGCCAAGGGCAACGGCGACGATGATGGCAAGAAGCCCGGTCGAGTCTCAGACGTCGACATCCTCAACTACGCCCTGGTTCTGGAGCGCCTGGAGTACGAGTTCTACCGGCGCTACCTCAATAGGTTCAGCGAGCGCCAGATCGAAGGTGCTGCCATCTTCGACGGGTTTGGCAACAAGGTTCGCGGCAAGATCTACCAGAACTTGGTGCGCATCCGCAACCATGAGGAGACCCACGTGGAGACCCTCAAAAAGGTCATAAAGAGCCTCGGGGGCAAGCCAGTGGGCGATTCCGAATACGACTTCGGCGTCAAGAACGTGGCTGACTTCGTGGCCACGGCACAGGTCTTGGAGGACACCGGGGTGTCGGCCTACGATGGGGCCATCGCTTACATCCACAGGCCTGGTTTGCAGACCGCCAGTGCGACGATCGCCACCGTGGAGGCGCGTCACGCCTCCTACCTGCGGCTGCTGAACGGTAAGGTGCCGTTCCCTGATGCCTTCGACGAGCCCGTGGCACCCAGGAAGGTATGCGAGGCGGTAGACCCATTCATAACCAAGAGCCCCTTCAACCTGAAGAAGTTCTGTGAGTCGCTGCCCAACAAGGTGATCACGCTCTAACCTAGCGAACACCCTTTAGCACCGGGCCGAGGTCCTACGGGACCCCGGCCCTTTTGTAAGCTGTCAGCCATCAGCTTTCAGCTCTTGGCTGATCGCTTGGTTTTCGGGGATCTCCTCCGGTATCCGTGGGTCGCGCTCGGAGGTCGCTTTCGTGTCCCGACAGTAGTATGATGCATTGGTGGCATTCAAAGAGCGGTGATCGCGGGAGCAAGTATGTACCATCCGCGGCGAGGCGAACGGCAAGAGCGGAGCGTACGTCGTCCGGAGCGGCGCGGGTACATAGACGTGGCGCTTCTTGTGTTTACGGCGTTGTTCTGGGTTGCCGCCCTGATCTTCGTGGCTCTGATGGCGCTTTACTCCATTACCGGGGCCGTCGGGACAGCCTCGTCGTTGGCGACCGGCATCTCCTTGTCGCTCGTAGCGGTGTCCTCCGGCGCAATCACGTGGACAGAGTTCAGGAAAAATCCTGCGGACGACGCCGAGCGTGGAGAGTGGACGAACAAGGCACTCTTCTACGGTTTAGTCTGCGTGATCAGCTTCTTTGTGGCGTTCTTGTACCTGCCTGCGCTCTATTTCGCGCCTTGACGGCCACTGCCAGGTAACCCATCGAACGTCTCAATTAGGTCCCAAGGTAATGGTAAGCTGGGGAGAGGGGCTAGAGTTTGCCTGGCACGCTTCGGGGATGACACGCCCGGTCTTCGATGGGACCATACCGCCCCCGACCTGGAGATCAACATGGGCGAGTTCGCCTGGCATGGCTACGGGGGACTGGAAGATCACATGACGGGCAGCATTTCGAACCGAAGAGCATCTCGGTCGAGGTCTCGGGCACGGAGGCGACTGTCAAAGATCACATGCGCTACGTCGAGGGCTACGGGCCTTCCGAGTCGGAGCACCAGGTCGATCCCCACGTCGGTCGGGAGATGTAGGGGAGCGAGACGACCCCGGCGGTCGGCACCAGACGCGCAACCGGGCTGTGCGCGGCCAGGCTGCCTGGGCGCGCACAGCCCGGGTCAGGGCCGACCACAGAGGTCTCGGGTAGGCCCTGGGTGCCTTGTAACCTACATACTCTGAGATATAATCTGGCATGCTGTAAGTGAGCAAGGGGTCTTCGGGCCCGTTGCTTTTTTTATCGTTTGGAGAAGGTGAGAGAGACGGCGACGTTAGAGCGGCTGACAGAGGTGGTCGAGGGCGTGCTCCCCGAGGGAACCGAACTGGTCGAGGCCAGGTTCTCGGGGGGGGCTTTGCTTTCCCTGCTTTTGGACCGGGAGGACGGGCCGGTGGATCACGAGTTCTGCTCGCGGATCGCTTCCCTGGTTGCGCCGGCGGTAGAGGCCGAGGGCCATGAAGGCCCCATCGAGGTCTCGTCGCCCGGCATCGAGCGCCCGCTGACGAGGCCGGAGCACTTCCGGCGCTTCGTCGGCCACGAGGCCAGGGTCCGCACGTCTGAACCCATGGGCGGGCGCCGGAACTTTACGGGTGTCATAGACAGGACGGGCGAAGACGCTTTCGTACTAAAACTCTCCGAGGGAGCGGAGGTGGAACTGACGTTCGGTTCCGTGTCCCGCGCGAACCTCAAGGAGGACATATACAAGTGAATACGGCATTGCTATCGGCGCTGCACGAGATAGAGACGGGCAAAGGCATCCCCTTCGAGACGGTGAAGGGCGTGCTCGAAGAGTCGCTGCTCGCGGCCTACGAGGGCCGCGAGGGGGCGGACGAAGACGCCAGGGTCGTCCTCGACGAAGAGACTGGCGATCTCAGAGTGATGAAGGACGGCGAGGACATAACGCCGCACGACTTCACGCGCATAGCGGCCCAGGTCATGCGCCAGACGTTCTACCAGCGCCTCAACGAGGTGCACAACGAGCAGCTCCTGGACGAGTACGGCGAGCGCATGGGCGACGTCGTAACCGGCATCGTCCAGCAGGCGCACAGGCGCATGACGCTCGTGGACCTCGGGAAGGTCGAGGCTATACTGCCGGCGAGCGAGCAGGTGCCCAACGAACGTTACGAGAACGGCCAGCGCCTCAAGGTCTACCTGTTGGAGATCAGGGAGGGAGGTCGCGGTCCCAGCCTGACCGTGAGCCGCCGTCACGAGGGGCTGTTGAGGAACCTCTTCGAGCTCGAGGTGCCGGAGATCTACGACGGCCTCGTGGAGATCAGGGCCGTGGCAAGGGAGGCCGGTCTGCGCTCGAAGGTGGCCGTGTGGTCCAAGGAGGCGGGCGTCGATCCCGTCGGGGCCTGCGTCGGCCCGCGCGGGAGCCGCGTGAGGGCGGTCGTCTCCGAGCTCAGGAACGAGAAGATAGACATCATCCAGTGGGACCCCGAGCCCGCGCGCTTTATTGCTAAGGCACTGAGCCCGGCGCGGGTGCGGGAGGTCTACCTGGACGAGGACGAGAGGCAGGCTGAGGTGATCGTGCCCGACGACCAGCTCTCGCTGGCCATCGGTCGCGAGGGCCAGAACGCCCGCCTCGCCGTGAAACTGACGGACTGGAAGATAGACATAAAGCCCGAGAGCCAGGCGACGGAGTACGAGGAAGAGGAAGAGGACTGGGAGCCCGACGAGGACTCGACGATGCACCGCTGCAGGGCGGTCCTCTCCAACGGCCGCAGGTGCGCCAACATGGCGCTTGCGGGTTCGCTCTTCTGCGGGATTCCGTCGCACCAGGCGCAGGCCGCCGAGTTCGAGGGCATGGTAGAGGGTAGGGGATCGGATGAGTAAGCGCGTATACGAGATAGCCCGCGAGCAATCGCTCGAGAGCAAAGAGGTTATACGGCGCCTGAGGGACGCCGGCGTCGACGTGAAGAGCCACTCCTCCTCCGTGGAGGAGAACGTCTACGAGAGGGTCTTCGGCGAGACGCCAAACGGCGAGACGCCGCAAGGCCGCGCGGAGGCTGAGCACTCGGGGCACGGCGCTACCATGGCGGACGCGCCGGCCAAGGAGCCGGTCTCGGTGCGGCAGCAGGGCCGTCCGCAGAAGAAGCGCCGCCGCGTCGTGATCGACGCGAGCGCGAGGAACCGCGGGGCGGCGCGCCCCACCACTCCGGCCGCGCCGAGGGAGCCCGAGCGGGCCCCTGTGGAAGAGAAGGAGCCTGAGGGGGGGGTGCGGGTCGAACCTGGCGCCACGGTCAAGGACCTCGGCGACGCCCTTGGCGTCCCGCCGACCCAGATCATAAAGGTCCTGATGGGCCTAGGAGAGATGAAGACGCTCACCCAGACCCTCTCGACCGAAGAGATAGAGCTGGTCGCCGATGAACTCGGCGTGCAGGTCGAGATAGGTACGGTCGAGGAGCCTGAGCTGGTCGAGGTCGCGCCCGACGACGACCCGGAGGACCTGGTCGAGAAGCCGCCGGTGGTGACGGTCATGGGCCACGTCGACCACGGAAAGACGAGCCTTCTGGATAGGATCCGGCGCGCCAACGTCCAGTCCGGGGAGGCCGGGGGCATCACCCAGCACATCGGGGCCTACCAGGTGGAGTCCGACGGCAGGAAAGTGACGTTTATCGACACCCCTGGTCACGAGGCGTTCACGGAGATGCGGGCCCGCGGGGCCCGCGTGACCGACGTGGTCGTGCTCGTCGTCGCCGCTGACGACGGCATCATGCCGCAGACTGTGGAGGCGATAGAGCACGCCAGGGCCGCCGGCGTTCCAATGGTCGTCGCCCTCAACAAGATAGACGTGCCGAACGCGAACAGGGATCGCGTCCTGGGTGAGCTCTCCGAGCGGGAGCTCGTGCCCGAGGCCTACGGCGGGGATACCGTCACCGTGCCCGTCTCGGCCAAGACCGGCGAGGGCATCGACGAACTCCTCGAGAACATCCTCATCGTCGCTGAGCTGGAGGACCTGAAGGCGAACCCCAAGGCGCCGGCCAGCGGGTACGTGGTCGAGGGCGAACGCGACCCTGGCCGCGGCCCTGTGGCGACCCTCCTCCTTAGCCGCGGGACGCTTCAGAAGGGTAATGCCGTGCTCGCGGGTACCGCCTACGGCAGGGTCAGGGCGATGCTCGACTACACGGGCAAACGCGTAAGGGAGGCTGGGCCGGGCACGCCGGTCGAGATTTTGGGCCTCTCCGGCGTCCCCGCGGCGGGGACCCGCTTCGAGGTGGTCGAACACGAGCGGATAGCGCGCGACCGCGCCCAGCAGGCCGAGGAGAGGTTGCGCAGGCAGGAGCTCGCCCAGGGCGGTTCGCGCCGCACGCTTGAGGAGCTCCTCGGCGAGGGCGGCACCCAGGACCTCAACCTCGTCGTCAAGGCGGACGTCGCTGGTTCCGTGGAGGCGTTGAAGGAGGCGCTCGCCAGGCTCACTACGGACGAGGTGCGCGTGAATATAGTCCGCAGCGGGGTCGGGGCCCTGACCGACTCAGATGTCATGCTCGCGAGCGCCTCCGATGGCATACTGCTCGGCTTCAACGTCAGGCCGACCAGCACGGCCAAGCAGGTCGCAGAGCGCGAAGGTGTGGAGATCCGGACCTACGACGTGATCTACAAGGCGCTGGAGGAGATCGAAGCCGCCATGCGCGGGATGCTAGCCCCCGAGATCCAGGAGCGCGAGACCGGCTCCGCCGAGGTGCGTCAGACCTTCCGCGTTCCGAACGTCGGCGTCGTCGCCGGCTGTTACGTCACCAGCGGTGAGATCTTCCGCAACAACCGCGTCCGGGTCGTTCGAGACGGCACCGTAGTCTACGAGGGCAATATAGCCTCCCTCAAGCGCTTCAGGGACGACGTCCGCTCCGTGCGCGAGAGTTTCGAGTGCGGCATCGGCGTCGAGAACTTCAACGACGTCAAAGACGGAGATGTGCTCGAGTTCTTCGAGACCGTAGAGGTCCCGAGGTAGAGGTAGCCTTTGTTCTGCGCGGTAAGGCTGGAACTGGAGCTACCCTTCTCCTCGAGCCTGAAGGACAAACGCCAGACGTTGCGCTCGCTCAAGGACCGTCTGCGGCGCAAGAACGTCTCCGTGGTGGAGTCGGAGAACCAGGACCACTGGCAGCGCGCCACGGTGGAGATCGCCCTCGCGGCGGTCTCCCGCGGCGCCGCCGAGGAGAAGCGTGAGGAGCTTCGCCGGACGCTCCTGAACTACGAGGAACTGTCAGGTCCTCGACTGGCGCGAGGAGTTCGTGAAGCTATGAGCGAACGCACCCGCAAGGTAGAGTCGCAGCTGAAGGAGATCACCGGCGAAGAGGTCGCCTCGCTCTCAGACCCGCGCATCCAGGGACTCGTAACGATTACCGGGGTCAGGGTGAGCCCCGACCTGGCGCACGCGACGATCTTCTACAGCGTCCTGGCCGGGGAGGACGCCGAGGCGGCCCATGAGGGCCTGCAGAGCGCGGCCGGGCGCATCCAGAGCGCCGTGGGGGCACAGACGCGCCTGAAGCGCACGCCCAGGCTGCACTTCGAGCCTGACCCGGTCGTGGAGAACGCAACGAGGATAGAAGCCGCTCTTAGGGAGGTAAGGACCGATGACGACGCGTACAACTAATAATACGATCCAGAGAGGTAGCGGAGTTCCTGAGGACCCTGGACAGGGTCGCCGTAACTACGCACGTTGGGGCCGACGGGGACGCGATCGGCGCCTCGGCCGCCCTGGTGCGCCTGATGCGCCAATTAGGGGCAGAAGCGGTGTTCTGCCACGCCGAGGCAGTGCCCGAATACTTGAGCTGGCTGTTGCCAGACGATGCACTGAGTGAGCTTCCACCCGGATACGACCTGCTCGTTGCCGACACTTCCCGCTCGGACAGGGCTGGAGTGCCCGTACCCGAGGCAGGCGCCCGCTTAAACTTGGACCACCACGAAGACAACCCCTTCTACGCGGAGTTCAACCTGGTGAATCCAAGGGCGGCGGCCACGGCCGAGATCGTCGCCGACCTCTACGCGGAGCTCGGCGTGCCCATCGACGGGCCGGCCGCCGAGGCCCTCTACGTCGGCATCAAGACCGACACAGGGGGGTTCAACTTCCGCAACATCTCCCCGCGGGCCCACGAGCTCGTCGCCGATTTGCTCCGGGCCGGCGTCGTGCCCGCCGAGGTCAACGAGCGCATCAACCGCAGGGGCAGCATCGAGCAGCTCAGGATCGTCGGCGTCTCCCTGGCCAACGCCGTGCAGTACGGCGAAGCTCTGATCTCCACGGTCGAGAAAGCCGACTACGAGCGGACGGGCGCGAACGAGATCGAGTCCAAAGAGTCAATAGACCAGCTGCGCACCGTCGCCGGCGTCGACGTGGTCGCCCACCTGCGCGAGGTGCCCCAGGGCACGAAGGGCTCCCTCCGCTCGGAGACCGTCGACGTCGGGGAGATAGCGCGCCACTTCGGTGGCGGGGGCCACAGGCTGGCCGCCGGCTACACCACGCCGCGCCGCCCGAACGAGGCCAGAGAGGAGCTTCTCGGAGTCCTCGAAGGCGCCGTTGACCTCGGGGGCGGGCGATAACCGAGGGGTCCCTATCGGGCGGCCTCCTCCTGGATAAGCCGCCAGGCATAACGAGCGCAGGGGCGGTCTCCAGGGTCAAACGCCTCCTCCCCAAGAAGACGAAAATCGGGCACACGGGAACCCTCGATCCCCTGGCCTCTGGCCTTCTCGTGCTCCTGATCGGTCGCTCCACCCGTCTCTCGCGCTACGTAACGGATCTCGACAAGACCTACACCGCCACGGCCCGCTTCGGCGCCGTCTCCGACACCCTCGACGCGGAAGGCGACATCACAATCCTCGACGCGCCCCTCCCGTCAGAGAACGCCATCCGCGATGCGTTACCCGTCTTTACCGGCGACCTCCTCCAGGTCCCTCCGATGGCCTCGGCCCTGAAACGCGGGGGCACGAGACTCTACGACCTCCACCGCAAAGGCATCACCGTCGAACGAAAACCCCGCCCCGTCAAGGTTTACGACTTCCGCCTCACCGGCCGAAACCCGGCCGCAGAGACGGCCACCTTCGAGGTCTCATGCACCAGCGGAACCTACGTAAGGACCCTCCTGGCAGACCTCGCCTCACACCTCGACTCAGGCGCCTACCTCACCACCCTCCAGCGCAAGAGCGTCGGTCACCTCACCGTCAAAGACGCCCTACAGCCCCAGGATCTCAACCCCAAAACCCTACATAACCACATAATACCTCCTTTTCGGGTAGTTGGGCATTTACCTGGGGTGGCGGTACCGGAGGAGGGGCGTGACTCTGTTTGCCACGGGAGGCCTCTGGAGAGGCGAGGGCTAGACGGCAGTTACAGGGTGATATGTGGGGATGAGTTATTGGCGGTGTACAGGGACGACGAGGAAGAGGGGCGGGCCGAGGTGGTGCTTTGCGCGGGGTAGTCGTTGCGCTCGGGAACTTCGACGGCGTGCACCTCGGGCACAAGGAGGTCTTGAGGCGGGCGGTCGAAGAAGGGGAGCTGAGGGGCATGAGGGTCGTCGCGGCCACCTTCCACCCGCATCCGCGGGCAGTGTTGGGGGCGGGTGATCCCCCCATGCTGCTAACGCCTTTGGGGCTACGGCGTGAGACGCTCTTGCGGTGCGGGGTCGATGAGGTTGTGGAGATACCGTTCGATCTCGAACTCTCCAGGAAGAGCCCCGAGGAGTTCGTGCGGGACGTGTTGGTGGGGGAGATAGGGGCCGGGGTAGTCGTGGTTGGCGAGAACTTTCGGTTTGGATACAGGGCTGCGGGGGACGTGGGGGACCTCAGGAGGCTCATGCGGGAGGAGGGTGGCGATGCCGTAGCCGTAGAAGTGCGTGGAGTTGGTAAGGGAGCGGGGATCAGCTCCACCAGGATTCGCGCTCTCATCTCCGAAGGCGAAGTGGCCGAGGCGGCGGGTCTCCTCGGCCGTCCTTACGTGCTCAGGGGGGAAGTGGTGCTCGGGGACAGGCGTGGAAGGTCCATAGGCTTCCCTACTGCGAACGTACTTCCCGATGCGGAGGCCGTCGTTCCGGCGCGTGGCGTCTACGCCGGGTTCGTTCTGGTCGGGGACGAAAAGTATGCCGCTTGCACCAACGTCGGCGTCGCACCAACCTTCGGGCGGGCCGAGAGCCGCGTCGAGGCGTACCTGCTGGATTTCGACGGCGACCTGTACGGGCGCATCGTCGACGTGGGCTTCACCAGTAGGATACGAGGGGAGAAGAAGTTCTCCGGGGTGGAGGAGCTGAAGGCTCAGATCCAACACGACGTCGAGGAAGCCCGGCTCATTAACGAGAGCCTGACGTAACAGGAGAGAACCCGTCGGGATGGTCCGCCTGCCATCGATCTCCAGCTCCCGGACGCTCCGCTGTCACAGCAGCTTCGACTGAGAGCGACCTGCAGTCCCGAGACTCCTCGAACTTCGAAGGATACGACGCTGTCCCGCGGAACGAAGCTCGGTCAACTAGCAGGGAACCCTTGCAGATCGTCGCGTGTATAAGGGGTAGACGTATTCCAAACGCTTGGAGGCGAGGTGTCCTGCATACGGACTGGCAAGTGGAGCAGGATGACGATCTTGATGTTGCTCCTGGCCCTTGCGCTCCCGGCTTGCTCGGGTGGCGAAGAAGGGTCGAAGTCGGTGGGAGGAACACCCGTCAAGAACGAGGCAGTAGAGGGCGGCGAGCCCGACGCCAAGTTCGCCGGTGTGGGGGATGCCGCTGCCGGAGACTCTTTCTCCGGTGCCGTGGTCCCGCAGGACGATTTCGGCCGCAAGATCGTCAAAACGGCCGACCTCGGCATAAGCTCGGGGGACGTTCGTGGCGGCGCTGCCAGGGCCCAGCAGGTCGCGGCGCGCTTCGGAGGGATGATCGTCAGCTCCCAGACCTACCGCGCGGACAACGCCGTCTACGCTGACCTTATCCTCTCCGTTCCCTCGGATAGGTTCGAAGACGCTCTAGACGAGCTGAGAGGGCTCGGCGAGGAGGTCACGACCGATACCGTCTCCGGGCAGGACGTTACGGAGGAGTACGTGGACCTGCAGTCGAGGGAGCGGAACCTCCTTGCCACCGAACAAACGCTGCTTGGTCTCTACGACAGGGCCGCTGACGTGCAGGATGCGCTCGCCATACAGCGCGAACTGACCGGCGTTCGGGGGGAGATCGAACAGGTCCAGGGCAGGTTGCAATACCTCAAGCAGAGCAGCGACTCGGCCCAGATCTCCCTGAGCATCCGTCCCCTCGCCAGCCCCCCGAAGCCGCCGCCGGCCTGGGACCCCGGCCTGATAGTGGCCAGGGCGTGGAGCGCCTCGCTCACCGTCCTGCAGACGCTGGCCGCCGCCGTCCTCTCGACGCTCGTCTTCGGCTGGTGGTTGATCCCCGGTCTAGTCCTGGGAGCCTTCTGGTTCAGACGCAGGCGTCCCGGCTTCGTGCCGACGGCCCCCGAGTCCTCCCGGGGCGAACCATGACCAGGGTCGTTCTCTAGGGTTACAACCGCCAATACTAATTGATGCATGTGGTAGCATATGGAGTCGAATGGATTAAACGTCAAAGAAGTGAACAAAGAGGAGAAAGAGGAAGTTGGCTGTAGCTGAACTCAAAGATAAGACCATCAGGGAGCATCGGACGCACGAGGGCGACACGGGGTCGCCCGAGGTGCAGGTCGCGGTGCTCACGCGGCGCATCGCGCACCTCACGGAACACTTGCGCGAGCACAAGCACGACTACCACTCGCGGCGCGGGCTGCTGAAGATGGTCGGCAGGCGCCGCAGGCTGCTCAAATATCTGCAAAAGAAAGACGTCGAGCGCTACCGCGCGCTCATCGCCAAGCTCGGCCTACGCCGGTAGTCCGGGTACCAAGAGAAACAAGAGGAGAACAAAATATGCGTCTAGAGATACCAGTAGGCGATCGCTCGGTCGTGCTCGAAACCGGGAAGCTGGCCAGGCAGGCCGGTGGCGCGGTTTCGGCCAGCTTCGGCGACACGACAATACTTTCGACAGCGACGCGCTCGCAGAATCCGCGCCCCGGCGCGACGTTCTTGCCCTTGAGCGTGGACATCGAGGAGCGCATGTCCGCGGCCGGCAAGATTCCCGGCGGCTTTATAAAGCGCGAGGGGAGGCCCTCGGAGCGGGCTATTCTGACCTCACGCCTCACCGACAGGCCGCTAAGGCCACTCTTCCCCAAAAACTACCACTACGAGATACAGGTCATAGGCACCGTTCTCGTCGCTGACCAGGATACGCCTTACGATACCGTAAGCATGGTCGGGGCCTCCGCGGCGCTCGCGCTCTCGGATCTGCCCTTCGATGGTCCCATAGGGGCCGTGCGAGTGGGGCGGTCGCTTGATGGCGAGTTCATCCTGAACCCTACCTACGACCAGATCTCCGAGAGCGACCTCGACCTCGTGGTTGCGGGAACGAAGGAGGCCATCACCATGGTCGAGGCTGGGGCGAACGAGGTCCCCGAGACCGTGATGGTGGAGGCCCTGCAGCTCGCCCAAGAGACCGTAAAGGCCCAGGCCGAGGCGATAGAGGAGTGGGCCCGCGAGTACGGCAAAGAGAAGCAGCAGATCGAGGATCCCGAGGAGAACCCGTTCGTCGCCTTCGCGCGCGAGCGGTACTTCGACCGGGTAAAAGAGGGCATCGTCCAGACCGACCGCAGGGTGCGCAGCGAGGTACTCGGCGAGATCAGGGACGAGATGACCGAGGGCCGCGAGGAGGAGGAGATATCCGAGATCAAGGCCGCCCTCTCGGTCGTCGAGAAGGAGGCCTTCCGCGAGCTCTACATCAAGGACCGCAAGCGGACGGATCTGCGGGGGCTGGACGAGATCAGGCCGACTTCGGCTGAGGTTGCGGTACTCCCGCGCGTGCACGGCACGGGCCTCTTCACCCGCGGCGAGACGCAGGTCTTGAGCTCGCTGGCGCTGGCCGACCTGGGCCTCGCCCAGAGGCTCGACACCATAGAGCCGCAGACGGGCAAGCGCTACATGCACCACTACAATTTCCCGCCCTACTCCACGGGCGAGACGGGGCGGCTCGGGACCCCGAGGCGGCGGGAGATAGGGCACGGCGCCCTCGCCGAGCGCGCGCTGGTCCCCGTAATCCCCTCCGAGGACGAGTTCCCCTATGCTCTACGCATAATATCCGAGGTGCTTGAGTCGAACGGTTCGTCTTCGATGGCGAGCGTGTGCGGTTCCACGCTGGCGCTCATGGACGGCGGCGTGCCGATCAAGGCCCCCGTAGCGGGCGTGGCGATGGGGCTCGTCAAGGAGGGCGATGACTACGTTATCCTCTCAGACATTCAGGGCCTCGAGGACCACATGGGGGATATGGACTTCAAGGTCGCCGGCACAGCGGACGGCATAACCGCGCTTCAGATGGACATGAAGATCACCGGCGTCTCGGCCGAACTGTTGCAGGAAGCCCTTGAGCAGGCGCGAGCAGGGCGTTTGCAGATACTAGAGATCCTGCGCGGGGCCATCCCCGAGCCGAGGTCCGAGGTCTCTGACTACGCCCCCAGGGTCGAGGTAATCAAGATTCCTAAGGACAAGATCGGGATGCTCATAGGCCCCGGTGGCAAGACCATCAACGCGCTGCAGGAGCAGTTCGGCGTGAACATCTCCGTCGAGGACGACGGCACGGTCTTCGTCGCCGGCGAGGGCAGCGTCTCAAGGGACGCCGCGGGCGCCATCAACGCGATGATGAAAGACGTGGAGGCGGGCGAGATCTACACCGGCAAGGTCGTCAAGACGACGAACTTTGGCGCCTTCGTCGAGCTCACGCCTGGCCGCGACGGGCTCGTGCACATCTCGCGCCTCGCGCCTGGCAAGCAGCGCGTCGAGCGGGTCGAGGATGTGGTGAGTGAGGGCGACCGCATAAAGGTGCGCGTCCTGGAGATAGACAAGCAGAACCGCATCAGCCTCGAGAAGCTGGAGGGCTAGTGGCCGACTCGAACATAAGGCGGAAGGATCTTCCGGGGGGCTTGCGGGTCTTCACCGAGCCCCTCGCCGAGGCGACGAGTGTCTCGTTGGGGGTCTGGATTCGGGCGGGCTCTCGCGACGAGAGGGACGAGGTCGCGGGCATCAGCCACCTGATGGAGCACATGCTCTTCAAGGGCACCCCCGACATGGACGCCCTTGGCATCGCGCAGGCCTTCGAGGGCATAGGGGCCCAGGAGAACGCCGCGACCGGCGAGGAGTACACTGTGCTCTACGCCCGTTTCTTGCCCGAGCACCTGGGGCGCGCCCTCGACGTGATGAGCGACATGGTCTTGAGGCCGACCCTCGTCGATCTCGAAAGGGAGCGCGAGGTGATCGTCGAGGAGATCAAGATGTACGAGGACAGGCCTGACCAGCTGGCCGACGAGTACCTCTCCTCGCTCATCTTCAACGAGGATCCTCTGGGACGCCCCATAATCGGGTCGGCCGAGACGGTCCGCGGCGTCGAGTACGATACCCTGAGAAGTTTCCATCACGGCACCTACACGGCCCCGAACGTCTTCGTCGTCGCCGCTGGCAAGCTCGACCCCGACGACGTGGAGCGGAAGGTCGAGGAGAAGCTCTCCGGCCTCCCTGAAGGGGAGCCGTTCGTCAGGGAGGCGCGTCCGACGCCTCCTGAGAGCCGCTTCTACTTCAGGTTCAAGGAGACGGAGCAGTACCACGTCTCCATGGGCTCTCCGGGGATCCCGGCCAAGAGCGAGGACCGGTACGCGATGGCTGCACTAAACAACGTCCTCGGTGGCGGCATGAGCAGCCGTCTCTTCCAGGAGGTTCGCGAGAAGCGCGGGCTCGCCTACGCCGTCTTCTCCTACCACCAGGGGTATTCGGACGCGGGCGCGATCAAGACCTACGTCGGGTCCACCACGGGCAACGTGGAGGAAGCGGTCAAGGTGATCGTCGGGCAACTAGGAAGGGTCATGGAGGAGCCCGTCGAGGACGAGGAGCTCGAGCGGACCAAGCAGCAGCTCAAGAGCTCGACCCTCCTGGCCCTGGAGAGCACCTCGGCCAGGATGAACCGCGTCGGCCGGAGCGTCATAACCGGCGCCGAACTGCTCACGCCGGAGGAGATCTCCGCCCGCATAGAGGCCGTGAGACCCGAGGACATCTCGCGCCTCGCGAAGCAGCACCTGAGAACTGACAATATGTACCTCTCCGCCGTCGGGCCGAAGGAGCTCGACCTGGGGAGTTATCTGGATTAGGCATCAGGCATCAGGAAAAAGCTGAGGCCTGAAACCTGAAGCCTCCGACGGAGGAGGTAATACGAACCGTTGTTAGATAACAATACCTTGCAGGTCGTGCCCCTTGGCGGACTGGGGGAGATCGGCAAGAACATGACCGCCGTGCGCCAGGCGAGCGGAATCATACTGGTGGACGCCGGGATGTCGTTCCCTGATGAGGAGATGCCTGGCATCGACCTCGTTCTGCCTGACTTTACTTACCTGCGGGAACACGCGGACGAATTGAAGGGAATAGTGCTCACGCACGGTCACGAGGACCACGTTGGGGCGCTGCCTTATCTGTTGCGCGAGTTCAACGTACCCGTGTACGCGACCAAGCTGACTCTAGGGCTAGTGCGCAGCAAGCTGCAGGAGTTTGGGATCAAGAAGGGCGACCTGCGCGAGATAAAGGCCGGCGGCACCCAGAACCTCGGGGGTTTCGGCCTTGAGTTCATCAACGTAAACCACTCCATCCCTGACGCCGTGGCCATAGCGATCCGCACCAGCGCTGGCGTGATCGTGTTCTCCGGTGATTACAAGGTGGACCTGACACCCATCGAGGGCGAGCCGATAGACCTCGGGAGGTTGGCCGAGCTTGGCAAGGAGGGGGTCCTCGCATACTTCGGCGACTCGACCAACTCCGAGAGAGCCGGCTACGTGGCCTCCGAGAAGACCGTCGAGGCGACCTTCCAGGACGTCTTCGACAAGGCCGAGGGCAGGATCATCGTCGCCTCCTTCGCTTCTCACATCCACCGCGTCAGCCAGGTCGTCGAGGCGGCGAAGAAGCACAACAGGCTCGTCGGTGTGGCCGGACGCTCCATGATCCGCAACGTCCAGATCGCGCGCGAGCTCGGATACCTCGATCTCCCTTCCTCGATGCTCGTGGAGCAGAGGGACATCAATAGGGTTCCCGACTCGGACATCGCCGTTCTTATGACTGGTTCCCAGGGCGAGCCGCTCGCCGCCTTGAGCCGGGTTGCCAACGGGACCCACCGCACCATAGAGGCAGGCCCCGGCGACACCGTCGTGATAGCAGCCCACCCGATCCCCGGCAACGAGCGGGGCGTCTCGCGCACCATAAACAACCTGATGAAGCGCGGCGCTGAGGTCTACTACAGCCCCCTTCGCAACGTGCACGTCTCTGGCCACGCGGCCCAGGAAGAGCAGAAGCTAATCCTCTCGCTACTCAAGCCCAAATTTCTCGTGCCCGTGCACGGTGAATTCAGGATGCTCAGGCACCACGCGGACACCGCGATCAGCCTCGGCATCCCGGAAGAGAACATCTTCATCCTGGAGAACGGCGCCTGCCTGGAGTTCAAGAACGGGGAGGCGGGTAGGGCTGAGAACGTCGCCGCCGGTATGTTCCTGGTGGACGCCGGCGCGATAGCCGAGAGCTCCGCGGGCGTGATGCGCGAGCGCCAACAGCTCTCCGAAGACGGCATGTTCATCGTCGTGGCCCGCATCAACGTCCAGAACGGCCAACTGCTCGGACCCCCCGATGTGATCTCGCGCGGCTTCGTCAGCCCGCAGAGCGCCAACGGCCTAGTGGATCAGTCCATCGAGGTGGTCACCAAGACCCTACAACGCACCGCGAGCCAGCGCGTCACCGACTGGGGCGAACTGAAGAAGGCCATCCGTCAAGACCTTTCCCGCTTCCTCTCCGACCGTACCGGGAAGCGCCCGATCATCCTGCCGCTAATAGTTGAGGTTTAGATCTAACCCTGTACTACACCTTGCGGTTGACGGTGGAATAGAGGCTTATGGGCTAGACTAGGAGCGTGGCTACCCGCAAGCGCGCGCCGAAGAAGACGACGAAGAAGGGCTCTTCCGGCAAGGGCTCCGGCAAGGCGACCCGTAAGGGGGCTTCGCCGGGGCTTCGGGATGGGCTTGCTGGGGCCTTTAGCGGCGAGGCCGTTGGGATTGTGCTTCTCGCCCTTGGTTTGTTCTTCAGTGCCGCGTTCGTGAGCGGGCGCGGCGCGTTCCTGGGGGATGCGGGAGCATTTGTCGTCATGGGGTTGCTCGGGCTACCGGGGCTCGCGCTCGCCCCTGTAGCGGCGGTCTGCGGGTTGCTGCTGTTGGTCGGCCGCCTGAGGGGACGGTTCGCAGGGGGAGCGGCCCTTCTGATGCTCGCCTGTGCGGCCACCTTCGCGGCGACCCTTCCGCGCGGGCTGCTCTTCTCCTCTGGGCGCTACCCCGAGGCCGGGGGCGTTTTGGGCAGCGCGCTCTACTGGGCGGTCCATTGGGCGGGGGGCGCCATCGGGGCCGCGCTGGTGATCGGGCTACTGTACGCCGTCGGCCTGTCGTTGCTGACCGGCGTAAGCTTCGCCGCCGGGCTCGGCGCGCTCAAGAAGGTAGGCGTGGGGTTGGCCGGCCTTGGCCACGCGCTTCTGGGTCGGTTGCGCGAGAGGAAGGAGAAGCGGGCCGCAAAGCCTCGCACAGAGGACGACGTGGGTGGTGCTGGCGCAAGGGATTTGCACGTAGAGGTGCCGGAGGAGCCGCCTGCCGAGGTTCGGGCAGAGAGGCAAGAGGATGTGCCGACCAGGGAGTTCGAGGTCGTGTTGCCCGAGCGCCGCCCCGCAGAGGCCTTCTCGGAGCAGCGGGAGTTGGCCCCTGGGGAGTACACGCCGCCGCCTTTCTCCATGCTCGGCCTGGGGCACGGGGACCCGGAGCACGACGCCGAGGGCACCAGCCAGAGGCTCACGCGGGCGCTGGCGGATCTCGGGGTCGAGGCCCACGTGGTGCGGGCCGTGGTCGGGCCGCGGGTCACCCGCTACGAGCTGCGTCTAGGGAGTGGGATCAAGGTGGGCAAGGTCAGGAATTTGCAGCAGGACATCGCGTACGCGCTAGCGGCGACCGAGGTCAGGATCCTTGCCCCCATCCCCGGAAAGAGCGCGGTCGGGGTCGAGGTACCGAACACCAGGCCAGCCAAGGTGACCTTAGGGGACGTCTTCCAGTCCTACCCCGACGCCAACGACTGGACGCTGCCCGTTGGCCTGGGCAAGGACATCTCGGGGCGGGCTGTCTTCTTCGACCTCTCGGAGATGCCCCATCTACTGGTTGCGGGGACCACGGGCAGCGGGAAGAGCGTCATGCTCAACGGGCTGTTGACCTCGCTCTTGCTCACCACCGACCCGCGGCAGGTCAAGATGGTGCTCATCGATCCCAAGCGGGTCGAGCTCTCGCAGTACGGGCGGGTGCCGCACCTCATCACGCCGGTGGTGACTGACGTCAAGAAGGCTGCCAACGCGCTGACCTGGGGCGTCGCCGAGATGGAGCGCCGCTACGAGGTTTTAGAGAGGATGGGGGTGCGTTCGCTCGAGGGTTACAACGACAAGGCCGAGGTCCAGATGCCCTACGTCGTCGTCGTCATAGACGAGCTCGCCGACCTCATGATGCAGGCCGGGGCCAAGGTCGAGGATGCCATCATCAGGCTCGCCCAGAAGGCGCGCGCCGTCGGCATACACCTCGTCGTGGCCACGCAGAGGCCAAGCGTTGACGTTATCACGGGCATGATCAAGGCCAACGTGCCGAGCCGCATCGCGTTCGCTGTCTCCAGCCAGGTGGACAGCCGGGTGATCATGGACACCCCAGGCGCGGAGGCCTTGCTCGGGATGGGCGACATGCTCTACAAACCCGTCTCGGCCGCGCGGCCCTCGCGCGTGCAGGGCGCCTTCATCTCCGAGGCCGAGGTAGAGAGGGTCGTCTCGGCGACTGCTGAGGCGGCCTCGGGACGCGCGGAGGCCCGCTTCGTCGAGGAGGTGACTCAGGCGAGGAGCGTCAAGGAGGAGAACGACGAGCCCGACGATGACCTGTTGCCGGAGGCGGCTAGCTTCGTGGTCAGCACGCGGCAGGCCTCCGTGAGCGCCGTGCAGAGGCGGTTCAGGGTCGGCTACTCGCGGGCCGGCAGAATCATCGACGCCCTGGAGCGCAAGGGGGTCGTCGGTCCCTACGAGGGTTCCAAGAGCCGCGCCGTGGTGGCCTCCCAGGTCGACCTCGAGACCATGTTCGGCGACGACCGAGAAGACCCGAGTACTAACGCTGGAGGGAAGGCCGATCTGGCCGAGGGTTGGTAGCTTTTATGGTAGGCTCTTAGGCGCCATGGAAGACGGGCCGTACACTCACAACCTGGCGCCGGGCGGGGAGCCGGGCGAATCGAACGGCGGGGCCAACGGCGAGGCCAAGATCGGCCGTTACCTGGAGCAGAAGCGCAAGGAGAGGGGCCTCTCCCTCGAGGAGGTCGAGCAGGCGACGAAGATTCGCAAGCGCTACCTGTCTGGCCTCGAGCGCGAAGACTACGCGGTGCTGCCCGACGCGGTCTACGCGCAGGGTTTCTTGAAGACCTACGCCAACTATTTGGGCCTCGACGGGGAGGCCCTCTCCCGGCAACTCAAGAGCCGCAGGAAACCGCGGCGCGAGCGCGGTATCGACTACGACACCAATACCGAGGGCCGCTTCGAAGAGCCCCTGATATCACCCCGCGGCCTGCAAGGCACGCACAAGCGCAACGTTCCGACCTCGGCCATCTTTACGCTTCTCGTGGCCATGCTCGTTCTGGCCGTTGTCATCGGGTCCCTGTACTTCGTGGGACGCGGCGTGCAGGCCTCGCGCCCGGGAGGGGACAATCCTTCGCCAGCGTCCCCCGAGAAACCGCCCCGCAAGGACGAGGAGCAGGCGGCCGGTGCCGCGAGAGCCCCTGAAGCCGGGCGGCCCGAGGAGCAAGACGCGGCCGGGAGCAGAGACCAAGAGACGGCCGGCGAAGCGCCCCGACCCGTCCCTCCAAACACGTTGCAGGTCCTGATCAACGTGCAAGACCGTCCCTCGTGGCTGTTGATCCAGACGGACGGGACCACCGCTTATGAGCAGGTGGCCCAGCCTGGGTTCTCAGAGACCTTCGAGGCCGACAGGCGACTGTACATCAAGAGCGGGGACGCGGGGGCCGTGAGAGTGGAGATCAACGGCCAGGATGCTGGTACTCTCGGGCCCGCGTACACCATCGCCGAGAAGAACTACACCCTGAAGAGATCCAGCTAATCAGCACGCTCAGCCCTTCGGGCTTCGCTTGTCAGCGATTCGGCTTGTCGGCACTTAAGCCACTTGGGAGCCGTGGGGCCCTACAGTATAATCGGGCGCAGAAGATGCCGATTACATAAGCTGTCGGTACATACGCTTTTTGGAGGATGCATTGGATAAGAGCAAAGCCATAGACGCCGCCGTCTCCCAGATAGAGCGGCAGTTCGGGAAGGGTTCGATCATGCGGATGGGCGACGAAGAGCGCCAGAGGGTCGCCATCATTCCGACCGGCGCCCTGGCCCTCGACCTCGCCCTCGGCGTGGGCGGCGTCCCCAGGGGGCGCATCGTGGAGATCTTCGGCCCGGAGTCCAGCGGGAAGACGACCCTCGCCCTGCACATCATCGCCGAGGCCCAGAAGGCCGGGGGCCTCGCTGCCTTCATCGATGCCGAGCACGCCCTCGACCCGACCTACGCCCAGGCCATCGGCGTAGACCTCGAGAACCTGTACTTCTCCCAGCCGGACAATGGGGAGCAGGCCCTGGAGATAGCGGATACCCTCGTCAGGAGCGGCGCCCTCGACGTCGTCGTTATCGACTCCGTAGCAGCCCTGGTGCCCAGGGCTGAGATCGAAGGTGAGATGGGCGACTCTCACGTGGGACTTCAGGCCCGGCTGATGAGCCAGGCCTTGCGCAAGCTTTCCGGGTCGCTCAACCGTTCGGGGACGACGGCCATCTTCATCAACCAGCTCAGGGAGAAGATTGGGGTCATGTTCGGCTCTCCGGAGACGACGCCTGGGGGGAGGGCTCTGAAGTTCTACTCCAGCGTGCGTCTGGACATCAGGCGCATCGGGGCGCTAAAGGTCGGCGCTGACGCGGTGGGCAACCAGACCAGGGTCAAGGTCGTTAAGAACAAGGTGGCGCCACCGTTCAAGACCGTCGAGTTCGACGTGATGTACGGGGAGGGCATCTCGCGCGAGGGGAGCCTGCTGGACATCGGCATCGAGCACGACGTGGTCCAGAAGAGCGGCGCCTGGTTCGCCTACGGAGACGAGCGCCTCGGGCAGGGCCGCGAGAACGCCAAGCAGTTCCTCAAGGAGAACTACGACGTGCGCGAGCGTATCCTCCTGGACATCTACGACAGGCTCGGGTTCAACGAGCCGGACGAACCAGCGGAGGAGGTAGCCGAGGAGCCCGCAAGCCAGGTGCTTTAGGGCACGCCTGCTTCGCAGGCTTGTCAGCACGCTCAGGCTAGCGCCTTCGGCCTTTGGCCTGCGCTTGTCGGCACGCTCAACCCTTCTGGTCTGGGAGTGTCGATGCCTGAGATAACCGGTATGCGGGAACGTCGGGGTAAGGCCAGCGTCTTCGTCGACGGGGAGTTTTGGGCTGAGGTCGACGCTGGGGTGGCCCTCGAGTGTGGCCTCCGTGAGGGGAGCGTTTTTTCGTCGGAGGAGTTGGAGGGCGTGCGGGTGGTGGGGGAGAGGCCGCTCGCGATGGGGCGGGCGCTCAATTTGCTCGGGTACAGGGCGCGCTCTGAGGCCGAGGTTCGGGCGAGGCTTGGGCGCTACGGTTATGCCGGGGGGACGATCGAGGTGGTGGTCGTTCGGCTCCGGGAGTTGGGTTACCTCGACGACGAGGAGTTTGCGCGGCTCAAAGCGCGTGAGAAGGCGCGAAGGTACGGGCCGCGGCGGGTCTCAGTGGAGTTGAGGAAGAGCGGGGTGGGGGAGGAGTTGGCCAGGGAGGTCGTCGAGGAGGAGTTCGCCGGCCGCTCCGAGGTGGGGGAGGCTCGATCCGCCGCCGCGCGGCGGTATAATGGGCGTGGGTCCGACGCGGAGGCGCGGAGGGTCTACGGCTTTCTGGTCCGTCGGGGTTACTCGGCGGAGGTCTGTGCCAAGGTCGCCCGGGAGTTCCGGGAGCCTCCGGAAGCCTGAAGGTGGAGGAGCTAGCTCGATGCCGGGCCGCCGCAGGCGGACCCGCTGGAAGGACAACCTGTGAGTATTTTGCTACTGGTCCTGGGACTGGTCGCCGGCGCAGCCGTCGGCGCGGCCCTGGGATACTTGATTTTCAAGTCGCGCGCCGACGCTCGCCAGGCCCAGGCCAGGGCCGACGCGGGCTCCATCTTGGAGGACGCTGGTCGCGAAGCCGAGACCAAACGCCGGGAGGCCGATCTCGTGGCCAAGGAGTCGGCGCTCAAGATCAAAGACGCCGCCGAGGCCGAGGTACGCACCCGTAGGGCCGAGATAGCGCGCGTCGAGGAGCGGCTGGACAACAGGGACACGGCCCTTGAGAGACGCGAGGGCGAGCTCGACGAGCGCAGGCGCCGCCTGACGGAGACCGAAGACGACATTCGGCGAAAGCAAGAAGCGCTCAGGGAGAGGCAGGCCGAGCACCTCAAAGTGTTGGAGGAGATCTCCGGTCTCACCCGGACCGAGGCCGAGAGCAGGCTGATCTCCGACCTGGAGTCGGAGATGGAGAGCCGCCTCGGGAAGATGGTGCGCGACAGGACGCTCGAGGCCGAGGAGCGGGCTGACGCCGAGGCGCGGCGCCTCATCTCCGCCACCATGGAGCGCCTCGCCTCGGATCTAACCTCTGAGTCGACCGTCAAGGCCGTTTCGTTGCCCTCCGACGACATGAAGGGCCGGGTGATAGGCCGCGAGGGGAGAAACATCAGGGCCTTCGAGGCCACGACTGGCGTAGACGTCATAATCGACGATACCCCAGAGACCGTCGTCATCTCCAGCTTCGACCCCGTCAGGCGCGAGGTGGCGCGGGTCTCGATGGGAAGGCTGGTGCAGGACGGGCGCATCCACCCCGGGCGTATCGAGCAGATCGTGGCCAAGGCCAAAAAAGACGTCGAGAAGGAGATGAAGAGCGCGGGCCGCCAGGCCCTCTACGACGCCAGGATCTCAGGCGGCATGCACAACGACCTGATCCGGCTCCTAGGCGCCCTGAAGTACCGCACCTCCTACGGCCAGAACGTGCTCGCCCACTCGGTCGAGGTGGCTAACCTCTGCGGCATGATGGCCCAGGAGCTCGGCGCGAACGCGAAGATCGCCCGCAGGGCCGCGCTACTTCATGACGTCGGGAAGGCCATAGACCACGAGGTGGAGGGAACCCACGCCCTGATCGGGGGCCGCTTCGCGAAGAAGAGCGGCGAGTCAGACGACGTCGTGCGCGCCATCAGCGCCCACCACCACGAGATCGAGATGGAGACCGTCGAAGACGTTCTCGTCGCCACCGCAGACGCGGTCTCGGCGGCCCGCCCCGGCGCCCGCCGCGAGACCACGGAGACCTACATCGAGCGTCTGCGCTCTCTGGAGGACATCGCCTTGGGCCACCGCGGGGTCGACAAGGCCTACGCGATACAGGCCGGGCGCGAGATCCGGGTCATGGTCCAGCCCTCCGAGGTGGACGACCGCATCGCCGCCAAGCTGGCCTACGATATCTCCAAGCAGATAGAGACCGACCTCGAGTACCCGGGCCAGATCAAGGTAACCGTCATCCGCGAGAGCCGCGTGAGCGAGGTCGCCAGGTAGGGATGGAAGGCCCCTACAGGGACCTCGGCTCGGGCTTCGCCCGCCTGATGGGCGTCGAGGGCGCCCGCCGCACGCCCTCCCGCATCACCCACCTCGAAGACGCCCTCTTCGAGCTTCTGCGCAACGCAGCCGACGCCGGCGCAGGGCGCATCTACGTCGCCTCCACCCTTAAAGACCGACGCTACAGGACCCTCACCGTAATCGACGACGGCCACGGCATCCCCGACTCACACAGGGACCTGATCCTACAGCCCGGCGTGACCACCCGCCACCTGAACCCCACCACGAACCCGGAAGACCCATCATCCCCCCACGGCGCTGGCCTCTCCCTCTACCACATTAATGCCAGATCCCTTTCCACCAGGATCCTCTCCGCATCATCACCAACAGCGATACAATCAACCTTTGATACGAAGACTCTCCCCGAACGCGCCCTGCAGTCCACCTCCCGACCCTCCAAAACCAACCTCAGGGCCACCCTGCAACGCTTCGTCCAGGAAACGAATGCCCGCCGTGAGGCACCCAACCTAGAAGCCTATTACGGCCCCCCCAACCGCATCCTGGCTACCCTCCTACATTGCCGCATAATACACCCGAGAGGGGAGAGCGCGCATCTGCGAGAGGCGGCTAGCCGGCTTGGGCTCGGGGTATCCAGGAGGAGTGTGCAGAGGATCATACGCGGAGAGGTGCGGCCCGTTGAGGCCGTTGAGGGAATCCCGGGGGTTGGGGCGGTGAGGAGCCGGAGGTTTAGGGGGACTGGTGATGGGGGGGCCGTGCTCTCGCTGGGGGAAGAGGAAAGTGCCGGTATAGCGGATATACTCAGGCGGGCGGCGCGGGCCGGGTATCTAGAGGTCGATGACCTGAGGTTCGAGAGCCGTCCGGGGGAGATCTCCGTCAGGGCCCGCGTCTACGAGCCGGAGGATGAGTATGAGTAGCACGACAGAGACGACGCCGATACCGCTCTCTCGGAAGAAGGTCGCCCTACGGGGTGCCCCCGAGGGTCGGACTGCCTGCATAAGGACCTTCGGGTGCCAGATGAACGTGCACGACTCGGACCGCATCAGGCGCATGATCCAGGACGCAGGCTACGCTGAGGTCGAGCGCTACGAGGACGCCGACCTCGTGATCCTCAACACCTGCTACGTCCGGGAGAACGCCGTCGACCGCGTCAGGGGTCACCTCGGCGAACTGAACCGCCTTCGGCGCGAGGGCCGCGTAAAGAAGGTGGCCCTCACCGGCTGTATCGGCGCCGCCGAAGAATCCGAGAGCCTGCAGAAGACCTACGGTATAGACCTAATTCTGGGTACCCATAATACATACGAGTTGGCTGAGTTCGTGGGGCTACCGACGATGCGAGAGACGTACACGCCGGAGCTGCCGGGGACGGAGGGGGGGCACAGCGCGTTCGTCACGATAATGACCGGGTGCAACTACCAGTGCAGCTACTGCATAGTACCGACGGTGAGGGGGCGCATGACCTGCCGCCCTATGCAGAGCGTCATAGGGGAAGTCGAGAGGCTGGTTGAGAGCGGCACCGGGTACGTGACGCTCCTGGGGCAGACCGTGGACGCCTGGAGGCACGAGGGCAGGCGGTTCTGCGATCTGCTTGAGGCTGTCTCGGAGGTTGCGCCGCGCGTGTGGTTTACGACGAGCCACCCTTCCAACATGGAAGACCGCACGCTCAGGGCGATCGGCGAGAGGGATACTATCGTCAAGCGGCTTCACCTGCCAGTTCAGTCCGGCTCCGACAGGATGCTCAAGGTAATGCACCGCGGATACAAGGCGGAGAGGTACAGGCGCAAGATCGAGGTGTTCAGGGAGGCCACGCCCGATGGCACCCTGAGCACCGACATCATCGTAGGCCACCCCGGCGAGACTGAGGAGGACCACGAGCAGACCCTGAAGCTCGTCGAGGACTGCGCCTTCGACTCAGCCTACATCTTCAAGTTCTCCCCGAGGAGGGGAACCGAAGCCGCCGAACTTCCCGGCAGCGTGCCGGACAACGTCGTCCAGCGCCGCTTCCTGGAGGTCTTGAGGCAGGTCGAGAAGAACGCATTCGACAGAAACCAACGCAAGGTCGGGAGCCTGGAGGAGATCTACATCCGCCACGGCAACACCGAGGGCGGCAAGGCCATCGGGGAGACGTGGAGCGGCCACGCCGTCCACGTCAACACGGACGCGGCGGCCGGGAGCTACGTGAGGGCCACCATAGAATCTGCGGGACCCCACGTGCTTTATGGAAGAATTGAGAACTAGGAATTTCGAATTAGGAATTGTTCGCTATGGAGCCACTTCCCAATTCGAAACTCATAATTCCTAATTCTTACGTAGTTTGCGGGCCGACGGCGAGCGGGAAGAGCGACCTCTCCGACGCCCTGGCCGAGGGGCTGACGGAGTTGCACGACTGCCACGTGCCCACGGTCGTCGTGGATTCCATGCAGGTTTACAGGGAATTGCCGACGATAACCAACCAGGCGCGCGGGCGCGCGGCGGAGCTTGTGGGTATCGTCTCCGTCACCGAGGAGTGGAGCGTGGCCAGGCACAGATCTCGGGCAGAGGAGATCATCGCCAAAGAGGCGCGCTTCGTCCTCGACGCGGGAACGGGAATGTACCTGAACGCGCTGCTTTTGGATTTCCCACTTGCCCCGAAGGTGCCCTCCGGCTTACGCCGACGGGCCGAGGAAACCACCGTGGACGCTTTGAATCCCCGCAGGGCCGCGCGGGAGAGGGAGTTGGATCTCGCCGGGGCGGACGCTCGCGGTTCGGTCTGGCAGGGAGACCTCCGCTACGATACCGCCGTCGTCTACCTGAGGCCAGACCGGTCCGAGCTCGACGCAGCCATCGCCAGGCGCTCCAGGAAGATTGCCCGCGAAGGCCTTGGGGAAGCGCGAGCACTGAACGACATGCTCGCGCGGGGAGAGAACCTAAGCCCCTCGGTCATGGACTCCGTGGGAGTTCGCGAGCTCACCAACTATCTTTCGGGGACGCTCTCGATAGAGCAGGCCCAAGAGATCATCGCCGTACGCACCCGGCGGTTCGCCAGGCGTCAGATGCGGTGGTTCGATAAGCTTACGAAAACCCTCGAGGGCCGCGCCAGGATAACCGTATTGCGCGAGAGGGCAGATCTCGATACATTGCATTCTATGCATGATATAATCTCGTCATGAACGAAGAGAGAGCGGTATTGGTCGGCGCGGGGGAGACGCGTCACATGGGGGAATTGGGGCGGCTTGCGGGGACGCTAGGGATCGAGGTCTCCGGCGTACTGGAGCAGAACCGCAGGGACGGCACGGGCTACCTCGGGCGCGGCAAGCGCGAGGAGTTGCGGGATCTGGCAGAAGAAGTCGGGGCTCGCTTCGTGGTCGCCGACGACGAGTTGACGGCGTCTCAGGCCAGGGTCCTGGAGAGGGCGTGCGGGGTCTCGGTGGTGGACAGGACGGAGTTGATCATCCGCATCTTCGAGGCGCATGCGAGAGACGCCGCGAGCCGCCTCGAGGTCGAGCTCGCCGACCTGGAGTACCGCTTGCCGAGGGTCAAGGGCAAGAACCCCGAGCTCAGCCGCCTCGGGGGTGGAGGGGTCACGACGAGGGGTCCCGGCGAGCAGCAGCTGGAGTACGACAGGCGCGTCATCCGCGAGCGCATTGCTACCATAAACCGCAAGATGAAAGAGGAGAAGGCCGGAAGGGCCGTTCGGGGGGCGCGCCTAAAGGAGACAGGACCGCCTACCGTCGCGCTGGTGGGGTACACCAACGCGGGAAAGACGACCATCCTCAACGCCCTCAGTGGGGCGTCAAGGTCGACCAAGGACAGGCTCTTCGAGACCCTCGAGACCACTACGCGCCTGGTCGAAGGAAGTGCTGCTGACGGGAAAAGCGGGGGTGCTCGTCCCGACTTCGTCGTTACCGATACGGTTGGCTTCATAAGGAAGCTTCCTACCCAGCTGGTCCACTCGTTCGCCTCCACGCTAGAGTTTGCCCACGAAGCCGACATCAGGGTACTCTGCGCCGATGCCGCAAGCGAGGATCTCGCAGAGGAGATCTCGACCGTCACAGAGGCGCTCTCTGAGACGTCAGGTGCGCACAACGGGTCCGAGGCCCCCACGACCATCCTGTGCCTGAACAAGGTCGACCTCCTCGGCGAAGAGCGAACTCGAAAATTGCGCGGGCAGTTTCCGAATGCCGTGATGATAAGCGCTCCGGCTGGCTGCGAAGCTCTCCTGGCCGAGATCTACGCCTCCATAGCCTCAAACAGAGTGCGGATGACGGTATTGATCCCTCACTCCGAATACGCCGCAGCGAGCCACCTCTACGGCCTCGCCGAGATCCACGCCCAGGAGAACACCCAAGCCGGCGTCTGGATGGACGTCAGCCTCCCGCGCTCAGCCTCATCACGCTACACCGCTTATAAACAAACCCGACCATAGCCGCCCCGAGTTGCCCGATAAAGCCCTCCGGCTCTATCCACTCCCAACGCTCTCTATCGATCCAACCAAGATCCACAGTGATCTACAGATAATACCCCACAGCGGGGGAGATCTCCAGACACGCCCTTACACGATCTCAAACACGGTTGCATCGATAGACGGCAGAATCTCTGTGGAAGGTAAGGCTGGTGGGATCGGGAGTGCTGTGGACCGGGTTGCGATGCGCAATCTCAGGGCGGGGGTGGATGCGGTTATGGTTGGCGCGGGCACTTTACGTGCGGAGAAGCTCTCACTTGGGCTAGATGCGACTCCCGCAGGTTCGCAACAACCCCTCGCGGTCATCGTGGCTGCGAGCGGCGAGGTTCCCGTGCGGAAGAACCTCATCGCGCATGAAGGCCAGGAAGTGCTCGTGATCTCCGCGGAAGCGAAGGCGGAGGCCCTCACGGAGCAACTTTCGGGCATTGCTAGCGTGCTGAGTGTGCCCTCCGAACGGGACGACTACCCAGACCTCGTTCTGGCTCTGCAAACGCTGAAACAAGAATATCTCGTAGAGCGCCTGTTGGTGGAGGGCGGCTCCCAGCTGAACCGGACCCTGATATCCCGCTGCCTCCTCGACGAGCTGTTCCTGACCATCGCCCCGAAGCTGCTTGGCGGCACCCCCGACCAGATAAAGACGATGATAGAAGGCAGCATCCCGGCGCCCAAAGACTTGAGCCTCACGTCCATCCATCTCGCCGGGGGCGAGATCTTCCTCCGCTACTCCCTGTCGATTCCGACCGTCTAAACTCTCTGCGTGCCTCCCTGCGAGCTCTCAAAAATGAACTTCCGAGAATCCCCGTTATGCGAAGTTCATCGTCTCCTGTGACCACAGAGAGTCATCAACCACCCGGCGACCGATTAGTTGCGAGCCTCTGTACCATGGCACAGGATACGCCGGATACGTCGGGCACTGCGTATCCCGCTTCCCTTGTCCTCCCTAATAACATCTTAGTCCTCCCAGCCCTGATACTTGGGATACCCGTTAGATCCAACCTGCGCTGCCAGGCTCTGCTTGCATCAGAATGCCGCTAAGACTTGAGGGTATTATACATTTATCATGATGCCCGGCTAATTCGTGGGGCACCTATGCGTGCCTGCCGCCCGAACGCGGTCTTCATCTAGCGAACTCGGTATAACCCCGTGCGGCCACGGACGGCCTCCTTGGCCTGATCGACTGCGAGCTAAAACGGTAGGGTATTATATTGATACGCGCGGGTGGCGAGCTCTTCGGCGCGGCGGATGTAGCGCATGGTGGTCTTGGGGTCGGAGTGGCCGAGGAACTGCTGGATGACGAGCAGGGGCGCCTCGTTTACGGCCATGTTAGTGCCGACGGTGTGGCGGATGGAGTGGGGCGAGATGGCTTTGGTGATGCCGGCGGCGAGGACGTATTTCTTCACTATGTTCTGTACCGAGCGGGTGGTGAGGGGTTTGTCCTTGCCGACCCTGGAGGTGAGAAGCGGTTTGCGGGAGTCGGGGTGGGAGGTGAAGCTGCGTTCTGTCAACAGGACGTAGCGCTGGATCAGGCGCCAGAGGTCGGGTGAGATCGGCACGTTTCGGACTTTATCGCCCTTACCGAGAACGCGAAGCAGGACCTGCTCTTGCGCCCCCTCACGGAAGTCGCCGATCTTGATCCCGACCACCTCGGCCTCCCGCAAGCCGCAGCCGGCCATGACCGCGAGCAAGACGTAGTCCCTGTAATTGGAGGCGCGGGCGGCGCTGAGCATGCGCGAGAGTTCCTCTTCGGTGAGCACGTTGTAGGCGGGGTCCTGGCGCACGCGCGGGCTCTTCGCGAAATAGCGCAACGACTCCGGGTTCACGGTCGTCGCGCCAGCCATGAACGTGAAGACCAAGAACCGCCTGAGCACCGCAAGCTTCTTCGCCGCCGTCGCAGCCGCGTACGTCCCGATCAAGTACTCCCGATACAGCGAGATGTCCTCCGCCGTCAACTCCCCAAGCCCCTTCCCTATCTCTCGCTCCATATAGGAGATGAACATCGTTAGCTCTGTATTATAGGTTTTTATGGTCTGGGGGCTGGAGAGGGTACGCAGGTAGACGGCGACGAGGCGTCGTGTCTCTGGGGGGAGGGTTTGCGGCGCGGGGGTTGCATCTTCGAGCGGTACGGGGAGCTCAGTCTTGCGGGTCATCGTAGGTTATCAGGGAGACGACGTCGTAGGGTTTCAGTTTGTCGCGGCCGCCGAGGTATCGGAGTTCGATAAGGAAGGCGACGCCGGCCACGGTGCCGCCGGCGTTCTCGACGAGCTGGCACATAGCGACGGCGGTGCCTCCCGTGGCGAGCAGGTCATCTGCCACGAGGACGCGGGTGCCTTCGGGGATGGAGTCGGAGTGGGCTTCGAGGGCGTCTGTTCCGTATTCAAGCTCATAGGTGGCGGAGATGATCTCGCGCGGCAGCTTGTTCGGCTTGCGGGCGAGGATCAGGCCTTTCTTGGCGCGGTAGGCCAGTGCCGTGCCGAAGACGAAGCCGCGGGCCTCGGCTGAGAGGATGCGGTCGTAAACGATGCCTTCCGCGGCCTCTGCGAGGGCGTCGACGGCGGTGTGGAGGGCATGGCCGTCCTCGATAAGGGGGGTTATGTCCTTGAAGGAGACGCCGGGGCGCGGGAAGTCGGGGACGGTGCGGATGAGGCTCTCGATCTCGTCTGCGCTCGCTCGGCCCCTCACGGGACGAAGGTATCGATCACGTTCGCCATCATCAGCTCTTTCATGCGTGAGTCCACGGTGGCGAGGTGGCGGGCCTTGTTCATGGCCTCGGCCACGCGCCCTTCGTCACCGCTACGCAGTTCCGGGTTGACGACCTGCTTGAACAGGGCCGCCTCGCGGTCCACGGCGGCCATGATGCCGCGGAGGTGGCGGGGTTGGATAGAGTACTGTGCCATCTCGAGGGCCATGCGGGCTATCTCGGCGTCCCTCTGCGTCAACTCACCGCTGCGCCCGATCACGCCGACGCTTATAAGCTCTTCGATGAAGCGCATCTCCGACTCAAGGGTGTCCGCGAGCTCCTCGCGGGTGTAGGTCCTGTCTTCGAGGACGCGCGAGAGGTCGCCCGCGGAGTCACCGGCGGCGAAGGCGCCGCCGCCCTCGATGCGCTTCTTTATTACCTTGAGCGGGAGGTATTCCTTGTCCTGCAACGTCAGGATGTACCTCAAAAGCTCTATGTCCTGGGAGGAGAACAGCCTGTACCCGCCGCGCGTGCGGGTCAGGTTGATCAAACGCCTGCGCTCGAGGTAGCGGATCTTGCTGACCGAGAGCGTCGGGAACTCGGGCCTCAGACGCTCGACGACCTCGCCGATGGTGAAACTGTCCTTGGTCGCGCTGTAGCGCTCCTCGGCGGGTTCGTGGCCCCTTGCCAGGTCCTCGTTGGCCCCGTTCGTCTCCTTTTCGATGCTGCTGGAGTTCTCCACCGTGTTCGCTCCCATCCTCTCGACTGCAGTGCCTGCCCTCTCTAGGAGAACACGAACCTGAAGCGGTACTTGCCGACCTGTATCTCGTCGCCGTTGCGCAGGTCGACCGCGTCCACCCTGACGCGATTGACGTAGGTCCCGTTCAGGCTACCGACGTCGCGTATCCTGTACCCGCCCTCCCCGTGCATGATCTCCGCGTGTTTTCTAGAGACGGTGACGTCGTCCAAGAAGATGCTGCTCTCCTGCCCGCGGCCGACCGTGACGACCTCGTCGCCCAAATCGTGCATCCGGCGCCCCGCCGTGCCCTCTACCTGATCCATCTCAATCAAGGCGGCCCCTTCGGCACCGGTCACGCCACCCCCCACCTCCTCGCCGAAGCTCGGCGCGTAGGAGACGGTGCTCTGTCCAGCCTCCAGCTGGGTGCCGCACTCAGCGCAGAACTTCATCGCCGGGCTAACCTCGGCGCCGCACTCAGGACACGCCCTCACGGACGCTCACCGGGTTCGCCCAACAAGATTCTGGCAAGGTCTTCCGGAGGAAGTGCGGCCACACCACGCTCTACTAGCTCGGCGCGGATAAGGTCCATCCTCCCTTGCAGGATGCGACGCCTGTAACTCAAGGCCTTCTCCTCATCAGAGAGGGCCTTGAGTGTGCGCAGCAGGTCCTCATGCGAGAGGACCGTGATATCAAGGGCCTCCTCCCAGTCGAAGCCCAAGGGTTCTCGTGAATCGTCCATAGACGGAGTATAACGCGCCCTGAACCTCAAGTGCAATCTTAGCTTGAGAGCATCGCCTGATCTTCTATCAGAGACTTCACGAGGTCTACGTACTCCTGCATGATCTCTTGGGGCCTCACGTCGGCCACTTCGGACTCCGCGTAGACGTAGAACTCGGGGCTGTCGGGGTCGGGGAGCATGAGGACCCAGCCGCCCTCGACGCCTAGCAGGACGCCTTCGGCGAGGATTGCGTCAGGGTCTGTACCGAACCTCTCGGCGAGGCCGCGCATCACGCGTCCCTTGGCCGACCACGGGCACTCTATCATCACTCGCACGACGTGGCCGAAGGAATCCCCGAACCTCCGGCGCACCTCCGAGAGCTGCGTCTCGCGGAAAACCTCGAGGGCGGAGGCGAGCGTCATAAAGCAATCGGGGGCCGGCAGGAAGGCGGGGAAGATGTAGCGGCCGTCTGCGAGGGACGCGAGGTCGGCCCCGGCTCTGGCCGCCCTTATGGCGACGTTGCCGAGGCCGGTGCGGCTCATCTCGACCTTGCCGCCGCCCTCTTCTACGAGTCTCTCGTATCCGCGGCTGAGGTTGATCGGGAAGATGGCTCTCTTTGGGCGCATCCTCTCCGCGAGGCAGGCGAGCATGACGTCGGGCGGCACCAACTCACCCGTGTCGTCGACGAACTGGACGTACTCCGCCTCAGGGCTGACTACGGCCCCGAAGGCCGCGTCTACGGTCGGCACGATACGGGCGACGCGTTCGATGGCCTCGTCCAGGTCCATCCTCCCTGCTTCTCCTACGGTGTTGGCGTTGGCGAAGCCCTCCATCACGACGGCGCTCACGCCCAGGCGGGAGAAGACGCTGCTGGCCACGAGGCCTGCGACGCCCCCGCAGAAATCCACGACGATGGTGGCGCCCGAGGTCTTCTCGCGGTCCACGGCGCGTTCGAGTCGCTCCACGAACTGCTCCACGACGCGGCCCGGGTAGATCAGCTCCCCTATGTCGGCGCCGTGGGCCCTACGGTACTCCTCGCGCACGAAGGCCTTCTCGACGGACCTCTCGTCCCCCTCGGTTATGGGGGTCGCGTCGGCGGAGAAGAAGAGGATCTCCACGTCGTCGGGGTCGCCGCCGGCGCGGACGTGGGCCCCCGCGGAAGACTTGCCGGCCAGCACGTCGTGGCGTACCACCCCGGCGTGGGCGGCCCTCAGGTCCCTGATGTTGATCCCGGTGCCCAAGAGGGCCGCCGTCATCGCGCGCTTGGCGACCTGGGCCGAGGCCGAGGAGTCACGACCCAGGGTGAGGACGGCCCCGGAGTCGAGGGTCGTGCCGAAGGAGGAGGCGAGGCGGGTGAAGAACTCCGGGGTGAGGTCGACGTTGAACTTGCCGCTCACGACGCCGCGCCTGAACACGGTACGCAGTCCCATGGTCTCGTAGATCAGGGACTGGGTGACGTTGGCCCCGCTCTCTACGGTCTTGTGCGGGTAGACCTTTACGTCGGGGGCTATGGTGGCGCCCTCGCCGACGATGACGTCGTCACCGAGGGCGCTGCGCTCCAGGATGCGGGCCCTGGCCTGGACGTAGGAGTTGCGGCCGATGAGCGTATCTATGAGCTCGGCCCCCTCGCCTATGTAGGTGCCCTCGGCGATGACGCTGCGCTCCACGGTGGCACCGGCGGAGATCACGACGTTGTCGGCGACGACGGAGTAGGGGCTGACCCTCGCCCCCGCGTCGATGCGGACGTTCTCCCCTATTACCACGGGTCCTTCGAGCTCGTCGTCGCCTACCTGCGCCCTGCGGCCCACGTAGATGTTCTCCCTGAGGCGCGTGCCCGGAGGCCTGACCCCCTTGACCTTGCCGTCGAGCACGTCGCGCTGCGCCCCGGCGAACTGCTCCAGGGTGCCGATGTCCTCCCAGTAGTCGTCCGTAACGTAGCCGTAGAGTGGACGACCTTCATCGAGTAACTTCGGAAAGAGCTCTTTGGAGAAGTCGTACTCGCCGTCTTCGGGGTCGGGGATCTCCGCCGTGGCCGAAGGTTCCAAGAGATAGATGCCCGTGTTTACCGTATCCGAGAAGACCTGCCCCCAGGCCGGCTTCTCCAGAAAACGCGAGATGCGGCCGTCCTCCTCGGTTATGACGATGCCGAAATCTAGTGGGTTCTCGACGCTCTTCAAGACCATGGTGGCCTCGGAGCCCTTCTCCTCGTGGAACTCGACGAGGCGGCTGAGGTCGGCGTCAGTCAGGGCGTCGCCGCTTATGATGAGCAACCTCTCGCCCTCGAGGCCGAGTTGCTGCTCGGCCATCTTCACGGAGCCCGCCGTACCTGCGGGCGCGTCCTCGACCGAGTAGCTCATGTTGACGCCCCAGTCCGAGCCGTCCCCAAAGTAGTCTCTTATCTCGTCCGGCAAGAACTGCAGCGTGACGGCGATCTCCGTAAAGCCGTGGCGCTTCAGGAGGCCGACGATGTGCTCCATGCACGGGGCGTTCACTATGGGGATCATCGGCTTGGGCTGGTCGCTCGTAAGCGGCCTGAGTCGGGTGCCCTGCCCGCCGGCCATGATGACGGCCTTCATCGGGTCGCTCCGCTTCGCTTCGCTCCGGGGAGTAGGGAGTCGGGAGTCGGGAGTCGGGGATGGGACAGAACCCCTGGCTCTGGAGCCTTCGCGCCCCCGAGGGCCGGCTCCTCGTAGTGATCTGCCGGATTCGGTAACGGGGGACCGTGCCCCCGGGTCACGTCGAACATATTCTCTCCCTGTTTGTCAGCACGCTCCGGCCCTTTAGGCCTTCGCTTGTCAGCTTGGCAGCAAGAGTTTACACGTGCTAAGGCTAAGGTGCTGACAACTACCGGCTGCTCTTGACCCGTATCCTTACGCTGACGCCCCAGAGGTCGTAGCGTTCCCTGAGCGAGTTCTCGATATAGCGCAGGTAGCTCTCGGGGAGGTCTTTTGGCCTATTCGCGAAGAGGGTAAATCTCGGTGGGGCGCTGCCGGTCTGGGTAGCGTACCGGATTTTGACGCCCTTCGGGGGGGCGATGCGTCCTACCACGTCGCCGACGAACTCGGCGACCTCGTGCGTGGGCAGCCGCAGCCGGTAGGACCGCCCCAGGCGGGCCGCGAAGGGCAAGACGCCGTCTACCCCGGCGCCCGTCAGCGCGGAGATGCGGACGGCGCGCGGCTTGAGGTCGGTGAGGCGGGCCGAGACGAGGTCCTCTATCTCGCGCAGGCGTTCGGCCGGGACCAGGTCGCGCTTGTTGAGGACGACCCCGCAAGAGGAGCCGGCCTCCTCTATCTCGCGCGCGATCCTGAGGTCCCCCGCCACGATGCCTTCGACCGGGTCAACCAGGAGCAGAGAGACGTCGGAGCGCCTTATGGCCTCAGAAGTCCGCAAAGATGAGTAGTATGGCACGCCCTGAGCCTTCCTTGCGCCCTTACTCACCCCCGCTGTGTCGAGCAGAAGGTAGCGCTCCGGCTCGCCGTCTGCTTCGATCTCGACCTCACCGGCGACAGCGTCTGTGGTGGTGCCAGCCGTCTCCGAGACGACGGCCCGCTCCGCCCCGAGCAGGCGGTTCAGGAGCGTGCTCTTGCCGACGTTCGGCCTGCCGACGATGGCGAGCCTCGGCAACCGCTCTTCCTCATCCGGCTCGTACTCGGGAAGCAGGGAGACGATGACGTCGAGGAGATCGCCGACGCCGAGCCCGTGTATGGCGGAGATCGCGTACGGCTCGCCTTCACCCAAAGAGTAAAACCTGTGGCGCTCGGTATCGTCCGCAGGGTTGTCCAGCTTGTTTACGGCGAGCACGGCCCTGCCCTTCGCCCGCCTGAGCTCGCGGGCGATGGCGCCGTCGGCCTCCGTCGGCCCGAGGCGGGCGTCGACGAGATGAACCACAACGTCGGCCTCCTCGACCGCAACCCTCGCCTGCAGCGTCACGAGTGCCTGGAGGCCAACCCTGGCCATCGGCTCCATCCCGCCGGTGTCGACCAGGGTGAACTCCCTACCCGCCCACTCGGCCCGGTCGTAGGCCCTGTCGCGCGTGGTGCCTGGTTGCTCGGAGACCACGGCGCGGCGGCGGCGCATGATCCTGTTGACGAGCGAGCTCTTTCCCACGTTCGGCGCCCCGACGACGGCGACGACGGGAAGCCGCCTCAAAGCGACCCCGACTTCGGTAGCTGCTGTTCGGGAAGGGAGTAGATGGTGTTCATGATCTCATCGGCCGCCGCCCGATAGGCCGGGCCACCGCGCAGCGTGGCGTCTAATCGAATCGGGTCGCCCACGATAATGTGGAGCCGATGACCCCGCAGACGGGACAGGGGCCCAGGTACGGTCCCGACGTACACGGGCAAGATGGGGGCGCCGCCGCGAACCGCGAGCACCACGGCCCCGGTCTTGGCCTCCCTGGAACCCTCCGCCCCGTGGTGCGTGCCCTCGGGGAAGATCCCGAGCGCCCACCCTTCGGCCAGAAACGCGAGGGAGGCGCGTATTGCGCCCCTGCCCCCACCTTCCCGGTCGACCGGGAAGGACCCGATGAACCGGAAGAACCACGTGAACGGGAAGACGAAGAGTTGCTTTTTGGCCATCCACTGCATGCGACGGGGCACCGCCATGCACACCAGCACCGGGTCGGGATACTGGCTGTGATTCGAGGCCACGATCAGAGGCCCCTCCCTCGGTACCCGCTCCATTCCATGGATGCTCAACCCGAACAGTATCCGACACAACACGATCAGGAACCGCCGGAAGAGGTCGTACCTCCTTGACATCTTGCGCGGCGTACTGCGACCCTCGAATGGCTCGACGGAGGCCATCAGCCCTCCTCCCCGAGACCGTCTGCGAGCCCGAGAACGCGCGAGATGACCTCCTCCAGGCTGAGCGAGGTGGTGTCGAGGACGACGGCGTCCTCGGCGGTCCTGAGAGGGGAGACCTTGCGCTCGGAGTCCTGGCGATCCCGCCTCGCTATGGCCGCCTTGATGCGCTCCAATTCCCCCTCCCTGCCCGTCTGGTACGCCCGCCTGCGTGCCCGCTCATCGGGAGCCGCAGACAGGTAAACCTTTAGCTCAGCGTCAGGAAGGACGACGGTGCCGATATCCCTGCCCTCGACAACGGCGCCCCCCTGCTCCCTGGCCTTCTGGGCCGCAGCCCGCTGGACGGGCAGCAACACCTCCCTGAGCCTGGCGTGGGCGGAGACTCTGGAGGCGGCGGCAGAGACTTCTGGCGTCCTGAGGTCCGTCTCAGAGACCCTCTCCCCGTCGATGCTCGCCCCCTGAGGATCAAGCCCCACCCGCCCTGCGAGGGACGCGAGCCCGGGGCCGTCCGCGAGGTCAACGCTCTCGCGCAGGGCCAGAAGCGCCGCCGCCCTGTAGGCGGCGCCCGTGTTGAGGTTAACGACCCCGAGGCGCCCAGCAACGGCCCGCGCCACCGAGCTCTTCCCGCTCCCGGCGGGCCCGTCTATGGCTATGAGGATTCCTCCCATCGGTACTGGGAGTATAGCCGAAAGCCCGCGCTTCACCGCAGGGCCCCGAGCCTCCCGAAGAACCCGGGGAAAGTCTTCGTCACACACCCAGGGTCGCGGATCACGATCCCCGACGCCACTAGCCCCGTTACCGCAAACGCCATCGCCATCCTGTGGTCGCCATAGGTCTCGACCAACGCAGGACGTACCTTTCCTGGTATTATGCGGATAGAGGTGGAGGTTTGTTGGGTTGTGAGGCCGAGGCGGTGGAGTTCGGTGGCGACGGCAGAGAGGCGGTCGGTCTCCTGCAGGCGGGTATGGCCGACGTTACGGATGGTAGTTGGGCCGTCTGCGAAGGGTGCGATGGCGGCGAGGGTCATCATGGTGTCGGAGAAGGAGTTCATATCTACGTCGACACCGCGCAGGCGGTTGGGGCCCTTGATCTCGACGGAGTCGGGGGCGAGTTCGACCTTGCAGCCCATTTCGCGCAGTACTTCGGCGAAGCGGAGGTCACCCTGCGCTGAGGTGGAGCTGAGGCCGGGGATCCTTACCCGCCCGCCGGTAACGGCAGCGGCGGCCATGAAGTAGGAGGCGGCGGAGGCGTCGGGCTCTACTTCGTAGTCGCACGCCGTGTAGATGGAGGGCTCGACGGCGAAACGGTCTCTGGCCACCTCAACGTCCACGCCGAAGGCCCGCATCACGGCGAGGGTGATGCCGACGTAGGGCCACTCCTCCCTGCCGGCGACCCGAAGCGTAACGGGAGCGCGGGCGTAGGGCGCGGCCATCAGCAGGCCACTCGCGAACTGGCTGCTCCTGGTCACGGAAATCTCGGCCGTTCCTCCCCCGATGCCGCCGCCGAGCACCTTGAGGGGGAATCGCCCGTCTTCCCTGGCGTAATCTACCGCGGCCCCTAGCTGGCGCATCCCGTCTACCAGGTCGGAGACCGGTCGCTCGCGCATCCTTGGGACCCCGTCCACAGTGTAAGGTCCCTTCCCCAGCGCCAACGCGGGCGGAAGGAAGCGGGCCACCGTTCCGGCGTTGCCGACGAAGAGGTCGAGGTCGCGCGTGGGGATCACCCCCCCCAGGCCCCCAACGCGGACCACTTTCTCGTCGACGTCGAGGTCGAAGCCGAGTTCGACGAGGGCGCTCATCAGCCAGTAGGGATCATCCGAGAAGAGGGGGTTTTCTATCCTGGAAGGCCCGTCGGCGAGGGCGGCGAGGAGGAGCGCGCGGTTGGTAACGCTCTTGGAACCCGGGACCGGCACGGTCGCGTCAGGCGGACCGTCGAGGGGGATGATCTCGAACTCCTCGGGAAAATCACCCCGCACGTCTTCGACAGTGAAATCCACGCCTGGCACGCCGGCGACGCGGCTCACCGCAGCACCTCGAGCTCGCCGGTCGTGAGGGCCCTGTACTCCCCCTCGGGAAGCTCGCCAAGTCTTACCGGGCCGACGCGAGTCCTCTGCAGGGAGATCAAACCCAATCCCACGGCCGCACAGGCTCTACGTATTATGCGGTTACGGCCCTCATGGACGGTGAGGTTGAGGGTCGTGTGGGGCTGGGATGGTCTGATGTTGGCCAGGAGCGGGGGATGCATCTTGCCGTCTTCGAGGGTCGGGCCAGCGGCGAGGGCGGCGAGGGCGTCTTCGGGGACGGGGTTTTCGAGGGTGAGGCGGTATTGTTTCTCGACCCGCGAGGAGGGGTGGGTGATGCGGTGGGCGAGTCTACCGTCGTTGGTGAGGATGAGCAGGCCCGTCGTGTCCGCGTCCAGGCGCCCCGCGGGCACGAGACCAGGCACATCGGGCATCAGGTCGGCGACCTTCTTGCGGCCGCGCTCGTCTTTCATGGTGGTCAGGTAGCCCGCCGGTTTGTTCAGAGCCAGATAGACCAGGGTGTCGGGGAGGCGGACCCGGATGCCGTCGAGAGCTATCTCGTCTTCTTCTGTTACAGAGGTTCCGAGGGTCGCCCTCTCGCCGTTGACGGTGACGCGGCCGGCCAGTATCGGTGATTCGGCCTTGCGGCGAGAGGGGGCCGCCCCGGCGCGGGCGAGGAACGCCTGCAGGCGCACTATGAGGGCTCGCTGCTGCCGGCGTCCGGGGGGACGGGATGAGACGCCAGTCGTTCGCGCACGCGGGAGAGTTCCTCTTGCGTAACGAGCGAGCTCACTGGCGGGAAGTCGTCAGGGGAGGAGGCGCCTGTGGCTACGAGGAACTCGTCTGTCACGCTGAGGAGGGCGGGTGAGCCAGGGGCGTCCTGGTCGGTACCGACCTCCACGAGGAGGTTGCGATCGATCAGGGACCGTACCACCGCGTCGGAATTGACGCCGCGCACCCGCGAGACGCCGCCGCGCGTCAGCGGTCCGAGATAGAGGGCGCACGCCAGCACCTCGTGGGCCGCGCCGGAGAGCGGCGCCGGACGCGCCTCCTCCCTGAAGCGCTCGACGGCGACCGAGCAACTCGGGTTCGTGGAGAGCAGGTAACCCCCCGCGACGTTCCTCAGCACGATGCCTGAACCCTCGGGCACGTAACGCTCCATCAAGTTGGCCAGAGCGGTCTCGGTCTCGCGTTTACTCAGACCAGTCGCCGAGCTCAGGTCGGGGGGGCTGATGGGGCCTGTACTTACCAGCAGGACCGCTTCGATTAGATGCTCGGGCAGGGGATGGACGGACGTTTGCTCTCTCATGCCGACGGCTTCAGGGTCAGGGGGCCCAAGGGTTCTGTCTGCTCGAGCGTAAGGTTCCCCTCCTGGGCGAGCGAGAGCGCGGCGGCGAAGGCGACGGCCCTGTTCAGCCGGTCCATGCCCTCGGTGAGCCTCTCGTAGGAGATTGGTCCGTTCGCGAGGGCCGCGCGGATCACACCCGCGAGCTCCTGGAGGGTGATGGTGATCGGGCCGAGGTGCCCCACCGGGGGCTCGATAAGCCTCGAGAACGCCTGCCGCGCGGCGAGGGAGACGCGGTCTGGCTTTATGCGCAGCCGGCCTGGTCTCGGGGGTACTGAGTGGGCGGACGGGTAATGCCCCGCATTAGAGGCGAAGATTTCACGCAGTCGCTCGGCCGCGCGCTGGATCTTCAAGTATTCCACGAGTCTCTCGGCGAGCTCTTCGGGCGAGAGCATCTCGCCATCGTCTACCTCAGCCTCGGGATCGAGCTCGGGGGTGAGCGTGCGGCTTTTGAGCAGGATCAGGGCTGCGGCCGAGCCGGCGAAGTCGGTGTCGCGTTCCAGGCCGCCTTCGGCCCCAGGGTCTCTCGATCCAAAATACGACTCGACGAGCTCGCGCAGGGGGACCTCGAAGATCTCCAACTCGTCCTTCAGGATCAGGGCGAGCAGCCACTCGTAGGGCCCCGAGTAGACGTCGAGCTCGACGGTGAAGTCCGAGAGCGAGCGCCCTTGGGACTCGAAGGTCATCTGGCCTCCGAGTGGATGGGCAGGACGGAGGAGAGCTGATTGTGCTCCAAGCCCGTGGCGCGGGCGAGCACTGGGTCAACGACCCGCCCTTCGGCGACGACGACGCCCCTCGCGAGCCCCTCGTCGGACCCGAGCGCGTCAGGTAGGCCGACGCCGGCCAGACGGCGCATGGGCGACAAGAGAGCGTTACTCAGGGCTCTGGTGGCCGTGACGGGCACCGATGCTGGCACGTTCTTGACGCAGTAGTGGGTCACGCCGTACTCGACGAAGGTTGGGTCGGCCAGCGTGGTCGGGCGGGAGGTCTCGACGCAACCCCCGTAGTCCACGTCCACGTCCACGATCACGCTCCCCTCCTTCATCTGGGAGACGGTCTCGCGGTCGACGAGGGCGGGCGTGCGGGTGCCAACCACGTGAATCGCCCCTATGAGGAGATCAGAGCGCAGGACGGCGTCCCTGATCCCGAGGCTGCTCGCCGCCAGCGTCGTCACGTCGGAGAGGTTGGCCCCCTCCAGGCGCCTGAGCCGGTCGAGGTCCCGATCTATGACCACGACCGAGGCCCCCATGCCGCTCGCCGTCCTCGCCGCGCCGGCCCCGACGATGCCGCAACCCAGGATGACCACGCGTCCAGGCCTGACGCCTGCGGCGCCGCCGAGCAGGATGCCGCGGCCCCCGAAGGGGCGCTGCAGGTAGTGGGCGCCTATCTGCGGGGTGAGACGGCCGGCGATCTCGCTCATCGGCGTGAGGATGGGCAGACCTCCCCGTCCGTCGCGTATTGCCTCCATGGCGAAGGCGACGCACCGGGAGTCGAGGAGGGCCTCCATCAGGCTCGGGTTCACCGGCAAGGAGAGGAAAGAGAGGAGGATCAACCCCTCCCTCAGATGCTCGTACTCCTCCTGTACGGGCCCGTAGACCTTGACGACGATCTCCGCATCGGCGTACACCTTCGCCGCCTCGCCTACGAGGCGTCCGCCGGCCTCCTCGTAGGCGACGTCGGCGATGCTGGAGGCCTCCCCGGCTCCCGCCTCGACGAACACCCTGTGCCCCGCCCGGGTCAGCTCGTAGACGGCGTGCGGGGCCAGCGCGACCCTGCTCTCACCCGGCGTCCTCTCCTTGAGCACCCCGATCCTCATCGTCTTACCCCCCAACGCGTGAGTGCCGGATCGCCTTCGTGCGGGCACCGCGGTCTCATGACCCTAAAGGGTACCCTGGAAATCATCCGCGATCCAACCCCACGCTCGCGGTCCTCGCGCGTATTCCCGCAACTACTTTCAGGCCGTCCTCCACGATGGGTGTGCCAGCAAGAAGCTCTCCAGTTCCTTCTCGGCCCCGAGGATCCCGAGGCCGATCTCGCCTTCGGCGACCGGCGTCCACGTCGGGGCGAACCGGACGCGAAAGCCCGCGTCGCGGAGGTCGAGGGCAAGGGCTTGCAGGGCCGCCGCGGGGGCCGGGCGCACGGGCCTGACGCGGGCGGCCCTGGTCTGTAGGACAGCGTCGGAGAGCGCCGCGGCGATCGCGAGCGAGCGCAAGACGGCCTCCAGGGCACAGCCGAGGTCGGTCTCGGAGAGGGCCAGGATCTCGCCCAGCATCTCGCGCCGGCCCCCCGCGGCGTCTTCGGTCTCGACCACGGAGCAGCGCGCCGCCACTGGCGGGGCTGGAAGCGTCGGCGCCTCTGGCACGTCTTCTGGATGCCTGAAGGAGAGCGTCGCCGAGAACTCGATCAGGCCCGAGGAGCGGGTCGCCAGGGTCCCGGCGGGATCCCCCGTCAGGCGCACGACCGCCGGCCGCGTTTCGGCCCTGAGGAGGCTGCGCGTTGCCCCCTTCTGTCTCAGCGGGCCGCCCGCTCTTCCGGCCTAGCCGCTTCGCCGGGCGCTTCTAGGGCGACTGCGCAGGCTTTGACGAAGCCGAAGAACAGCGGGTGGGGCCTCAGGGGGCGGCTCTTGAACTCGGGGTGGAACTGGCTCCCGATGTAGAACGGGTGGTCTGCTATCTCGGCGATCTCCACCAGCCTGCCATCTGGCGAGGTGCCTGAGAAGACCATCCCGGCATCCTCAAGGGCGTCCCTGTAGGCGTTGTTCACCTCGAAGCGGTGGCGGTGGCGTTCGCCGACTAGTTTGGCCCCGTAGATCTGCTCGGCCAGGGTTCCTGGCGAGATCTCGCAGGGCCAGTGCCCCAGGCGCATCGTGCCGCCCATCTCGACGCCGACTTGGTCTGGCATGATGTCTATGACGGGGTGCGGCGTGTCCTGCTCGAACTCGGTGGAGTTCGCCATCTCCAGACCCGCGACGTTGCGGGCGAACTCGATGACCTCTATCTGCATCCCGAGGCAGAGCCCGAGGTAGGGCGTCCCCGTCTCCCTGGCGTAGCGGGCTGCCTCGATCTTGCCCTCCGCGCCCCTGTGCCCGAAGCCTGGGAGCACGAGCACGCCGTCCACGCCGGCGAGCCGCTCCTCCGTAGAGGCCCGGTCCACGAGTTGCTCGGAGTCAACCCAGTCGAGCTCCACCTTCAGGCCGTGGGCGCCGCCGGCGTGGGCCAGGGCCTCCACCACGGAGAGGTAGGCGTCCTGCAGCTTGATGTACTTACCGATGATCGCCACCCTGACTTTGTGGCGAGCCTCAAGCATGCGTGAGACGAGAAGGCGCCACTCCCCGAGGTCGGTGGGGGGAGCGCTCAGGCCAAGTTTATCGACAACCAACTCGTCGAGGCCCTCGTCGTGCAGGCTCAGGGGGATAGCGTACAGGTTGGGGGCGTCCTCGGCCGCTATAACGGAGTCGAGCTCGGTGTCGGCGAAGAGCGCGATCTTCTTCCTTATCTCGTCGCTTATGGGCCTGTCGGCGCGGCAGATAAGCACGTCGGGGCTAATGCCGATCTCGCGCAGGCGCTGCGCCGAGTGCTGGGTCGGCTTGGTCTTCAGCTCGCCGGCGGCCTCGATGTAGGGCACGTAGGAGACGTGAACGTAGAGAACGTTCTTGCGCCCCACGTCATTGCGGAACTGCCTTATGGCTTCCAGAAAGGGCAGGCTCTCGATGTCGCCTACTGTGCCCCCGATCTCGGTGATGACGACGTCCTTGTCCTGCCCCAGGCGCCCTATGCGGTTCTTGATCTCGTTGGTTATGTGCGGGATGACCTGCACGGTCGCCCCGAGGTAATCCCCCCGCCTCTCGCGGGTTATGACCTCCCAGTAAACGCTCCCCGTCGTCACGTTGGAGAGCCGGCCCAGGTTCTCGTCGAGGAACCTTTCATAGTGGCCGAGGTCGAGGTCCGTCTCGGCCCCGTCCTCCGTCACGAAGACCTCGCCGTGCTGGTAAGGGTTCATGGTTCCCGGGTCCACGTTGATGTAGGGGTCGAACTTCTGGAGCACGACCCGAAAGCCGCGGCTCTTGAGGAGCATGCCAAGGGCCGCCGCGCTCGTGCCCTTGCCGATCGAAGACACGACGCCCCCGGTCACGAAGATATACTTGGTCTCGCTCATCTACACCCCCAGAAAGGAACCATCAGGACGCCCCGACCTACCGGACGGATCGGGGTAGAGAACCCGGCTGCAGTGAGGCGCGGGATCATGGCTTCCCGCAATCGTCTACGCCGGCGCACCTGCATGGATCTTTATCATACGACGTTTGGCGCGGAAATTAAACAGCCCCGCACGCCCAATCTCCGGTCTCCCTGCGCCGCGTGAGGACGAGACGAGCAATCTAGCCCACACGGCGCCGCCTGTTCCGGCGCGATCACATTGACGAGTTCGGGAGAAGCACGCAACTTATGCAAGGACCACGAGCGCACCGTACACGAGAACTTCCGCGTATGTAACGGCCCCAAGGATATCCGCTGCTAGCTTTAGAGGTATACGAGAGGGCGAACGTCGTCTCATCGGCCTTCTCATAGAAGTTCGCGACACGTACTGAAACGGAGATTCGAGAAAGCTGTGAAATTATGACAGAGACGCAACCATTCCGAAAAGCCGGAATGATCCGCTAACCTGCTGGCTCGGGTCCTGGGGAATAGGGGCTTGCGAAAGGTGCACCTTGCTTGTTCGGGTGGCATCATTGTGGTGAGCGAAAGGAAGTTGGATGTCTTCTTGGTAGTCCTGGCGGTTGTGTTCATCGTGTTCACCGCGAAGTATATCAGGGGGCGTGTGAGGGGTCGGGGACCCCTCGGCTTGTTCTCCCAACCCCGCCACACCTTCGCCCAGTACGACGACGAGGGCGAAAGTGAAGGGACCGATGCCGAAGGTGGCGACTCCGGGGGCGACGGAGGGAAGGCCCGCGGTTAACTTCGCGCCACACGTAGGCCTCCTTCCTGCACGGCTCCTATCGGTGTAGTTCCGAGGAAAACCCTTCCCCAATGTACGTTGAATACGCCATAATGGTAGCATGCGGACCCGGAGCCTCATCACTTTCTTTGTGGGAGCGGCGCTCTTCGCCGTCGTGCCCTACTTCGACTCCGAGATACCGGGGGAGGGGGAACGTGGAGAGTTGCTCATAAGCGTCGTGCTCGGACTGGTGGTGGGCGCGATGGTAGTCTTGGCGGGCGCGTTGAGTCGCGGCGCATGTCGTCGAGGACGGCGGGGTTCCGCCGCACGAACACCTCGTCGTAGTATCGGCGCACGACCCGCTTGAGATCCTCACCCGCCATCGTGGCCACCTCGTCCCTCGGGTCCCGGCCCCGAAAGGTTACGGCAAGTCGCCGCCGCCCTCAAGCGACGACCGCAAATCCACTACCGTCCACCGATGAGGAGCTCGGAGGCGTGGGCGAGGGAGGCCTCGTCTATGCGTCCGGAGAGCATGCGGGCGAGCTCCCTGCGACGCTCCTCGCCCTCGATGCACTGTATGCGCGTAATCGTGCGCCCGCCCGACTCTTCTTTTTCGACGACGACGTGCGTTCCGGCTTCGGAGGCTATCTGCGGCAGGTGAGTTATGGTCAGGACCTGGTTGCGGTTGCCCAGCTCCCTGAGCTTCGCGCCGACAGCCGTCGCCGTCTCGCCGCCTATGCCGGCGTCGACCTCGTCGAATACGTAGGTAGCGCCTGGCTCGACCCGCTCCTGGGCGAGCCTGATGGCGAGCATGATCCTCGACAGCTCCCCGCCCGAGGCGTAGCGCCTGACCGGCAGCTCCGGCTCTCCGGGGTTGGGTTGGATCGCGAACTCTACCCTCTCCGCTCCGGAGGGCCCGGTCTCCGCGCTCACCAGTTCGGCCTGGAAGGTCGTCTTCCCGAGGTTCAGATCCCCGAGGTTCTCCTGCACCTTCCCCGACAACTCTCCCGAAGCAGCCTCCCTGCCCGCGCTCACCTTCGCCGCCAGCTCCCCGAGGCGCCGCTCGCCTTCTGAGAGCCTCGCCTCGAGCTCGGCGGTCTCCTCGTCCAGGTTCTCGAGCCGCGAGAGGCGCGCGCGGGACTCCTCCAGATAACCCTCCACATCCCCGTACTTGCGCTCCAGGGCGCGCATGGAGGCGAGCCTGTCCTCCACGGCCTCCAGACGGCTCGGGTCGGCCTCCAGCTCGTCGATGTAGGACCTGAGCTCGTAGAGTACGTCCTCGAGCTCCGCGGAGAGCCCATCCAGGCGCTCTAGTAGACTTCTCAGGCTGTCGTCGTGTCCCGCGGCGGCCTCGAGCTCGGAGGAGGCGCGGGCTACAGCGTCGATGGCCCCCGAGCTTTCCTCGGATGCGAGGGCGCCGGCCGCGGCGGCCGTGGTCTGGAGGAGATCCGTGACGTTTCTCAGGCGGTCGCGTTCGCGGGCTAACTCGGTGAGCTCCCGCGTGTCGTAGCCCGCCGACTCCAGCTCCGAGACCTGGTAGTGCAGGAAATCTACCTCCCTGAGCCGCGCCTCTGAGGAGGCCTTTATCTCCTCGAGCTCCCCCCTGTCACGCTCCACCGCGCGCCAGAGTGACTCATGCTCCCTCTTCGCCGCGGCGGCTTCAGCGTCGAGGAAATCGTCCAGGATGGCGAGCTGTTCTGCGGGCTCTGTCAGGCGGGTCTGCTCGCGCTGGCCGTGGTAAGAGACGAGCCGCTGCCCGAGCGAGGCGAGCGCCCTCACGGGGACTGAGACCCCGCCGACGTAGCAGCGGGAGCGGCCCTCCCCTGTCAGGGTTCGCCTAAGGACGAGCCCGTCTTCCATCTCCACCTCCTCGGCGAGGTCTCCGAGGGTGTCGGACAGGATGCGGGGCCCCGTCTCTTCGGGGAGGACGAAGGTGCCTTCCACGGTCGCCCTGTCGGCGCCGGAGCGGACCGTCTCCGACCGAGAGCGGGCGCCGAGGAGGAGCTGGAGGGCGGTCGCAAGGAGCGTCTTGCCCGCTCCGGTCTCGCCGGTGATCACATTCAGGCCCGGGGAGAGCTCAAGGGTGGCCTCTTCGATCAGGGCCACGTTCTCGACGGAGAGCTCGATGAGCACTACAGGAACGTCCTCCTGACCGCACGCCACCAGCTCCAGCCGTCGGTCCTGCCTATTCTCACGCTCTCCTTAGAGAGCCGAATCTCGACCTGCCCGCCAGCGGCGATCTCGCGCGGCTCGGCCCCATCGAGCGAGAGCATCGCCTCCCGCTCGGCGAGCTCGAGGCGGGCAACCTGATCAACGCCCATCACGAGGGGCCGGCTTACGAGCGCGTGCGGCGCTATAGGAACGAGCACGTAGCAACCCGCGTCGCCCGAGATGATCGGCCCCCCCGCCGAGAGCGCGTAGGCCGTCGAACCCAGAGGCGTCGCCGCGATAAAGCCGTCACACCTGAAGGCGAACAGCTCCTCGCCACCAATGGAGACGTCGATCGAGATGAGATGATGGGGGCGCTTCTTGATGAGCACGGCGTCGTTGGCGGCCAGGTTCGGCTCCTCGTCACCGACCCGCACGTCGAGCATCCTGTACTCCTGGACCTCCAACCCGTCACCGAGCACCTTCTCGACTCCGGTCTCCAGCTCCTCCGGGAGCATCCCCGACATGAAACCGACCTTGCCGAGGTTGACCCCGAGGAGTACCCGCCCCGGGTACATCCTGGACGCCCTTAGCATCGTTCCGTCGCCGCCGAGCACGAACACGAGGTCCATGTCGGCGTCGCCATCGGGTTGATCGTCGTCTCTTACCTGCGAGACTTCCACCCCTTTCTTCCCGAGGACCGCCACCAGACGGTCGACGTAGCCCTCGGCCACCCTGGGGTTGGCGACGATGCCAACGCGCCGAATACCGCCCGGCTCTACGACCTCAGCCAACCCCGACCACCTCCTCGATGCGGGCTTCGTCCAGGGTCTGCCCAACGCCCCTTAGCAAGTGCATCGGGTACTCCACGTTTCCCGACTTCCTTCCCGCGACGGCGCCACGCGCCACGCCGACGGCGCCGAAGCCGAGGGTGCCGAAGGACTCGGCGACGCTGAGGATCACGGCGGCGTGCACCCCCCTGTCGTTTACGAGGCCCCCGCGGCCGACGGCCTCGGGCCCTGCCTCGAACTGGGGTTTGACGAGCAACACGGCCTCCCCCAGCGACGGTGTACTCTCGAAGAGACCCGCCAGGGCGACCGAGAGCGAGATGAACGAGAGGTCGGCCACCAACAGGTCGGGCTCGAAGGGGAGGTCCCCTCCCGTCAATCTTCGTACGTTGGTCCGCTCCATCACGGTAACGCGCGGATCGTTGCGCAGCGACCAGGCGAACTGGCCGTAGCCGACGTCGACGGCGAGTACCCGCTCGGCCCCTCTTTGCAGGAGAACGTCGGTAAACCCGCCGGTCGACGCCCCGGCATCGAGGCACGGACGCCCCCGAACCCTAACGCCGAACTCGCCAAGGGCGGCTTCCAGCTTCTCGCCGGCGCGCGACACGAAGCGTTCGCTCCTCTCCACGGAGAGGGGTTCGCCAGGGGCCACGCGCGAGCCCGCCTTCGTCACCAGGCGGTCGCGCACGCGCACGCTGCCGGAGAGGATCAAAGCCTCCGCACGGCTCCTGCTCTCGGCGAGACCCCGTTCGACCAGCAGGGCGTCGAGCCGCATGCGGCCCCCATGCTGGCTCCCTCTCGGGCTACTTTTCATGCCGGACGGCTAGCTCTCCCTGTTGCGCACGAAGTACGCAAGCTCCTGCAGGCCCGAGGTGTCCCCGTCCAGGGTCGAGAGCGCACCAAGGGCCCTCTTCGCGGCCCCGTCGGCCTCCTTTGTGGCCCCTTCGAGGCCAAAGACACCTACGAAGGTGGCCTTGCCCTGCTCGGCGTCGGAGCCGGCGCTCTTGCCGAGTTCCTCTCGCGTCGAGGTGGCGTTCAGGACGTCATCTACTATCTGGAAGCAGAGCCCGAGCTCCGAGGCGTACTCAGAGACGGCGGCCTGCTCTTCCGTGGTGGCCCCGGCCAGGATCGCGCCGATGCGGGCTGAGGATTTGATCAGGGCTCCCGTCTTGTACCTGTGGATCATATACAGGGTCTCGGGCTCGGTCTCTTCACCTGAGCCGGTCTGGTCCATATCCAAGACCTGACCCCCGACCATCCCGTTGACGCCCGTGGAATCGGCCAGCTCCCTCACGACGTCAAGTACCTCCTCGCATCTCCCGTCCTGTTGGACCGTAATAAGGGTGAGCGCCTCGCCGAAGAAGGCATCGCCGGCGAGTATGGCCATCGCCTCGCCGAACTTCTTGTGGGCCGTCGGCCTTCCGCGTCTGTAGTCGTCGTCGTCCATCGCGGGCAGGTCGTCGTGGATGAGAGAGTAAGTATGGATCAGCTCTATGGCCGCCGCTGAAGGGAGCACGTGGGAGGGTTCGGCCCCGAAGATCCAGGCCACCTCCATGCACAGGGTCGGCCGCACTCGTTTGCCGCCGGCGAGCATGGAGTACCTCATGGCCTCCTCCAGCCCCCCGAGCCGCGACTCTTTGGTAAACCTGAGTCCGTACAGGTACTCTTCGAAGACGCGCCTGTGCGCGTCCCACCTGAGCTGGCTCCCGGTCCCGCTAGCCCCGCTCGCCATGCTCCACCTTGCCCGGCGACCGTAGCCCGGCGCCCCGCAACACTCCACCCACGAACGCCGGAGCCTCTTCGCTGGAGAACCCTCTGGCCAGCTCGACGGCCTCGTTCACGGCGACGTCGGGCGGGACGTCGTCCACGTAGAGCATCTCGTAGAGGGCGAGGCGCAATATGGTGCGGTCCACGGCGCTCATGCGGTGCACGGGCCACCCGACGGAGACCTCCGTCAGCACGGCGTCGAGCTGTCCTTGCTCTTCCTCGACGCCGCGCGCTAGCCTGAGGGCGTAATCCTCAAGATCCCCCCTGTACTCCCGCCAGCGCTCTATGGTGGCGCCGAGCGAATTCTCGTTGACGTCGCTCTGGTACAGGTTCAAGAACGCCTGCTTGCGGGCCGTCCTGCGACTCATGCCGAATCCGTGTGGAGGGAATAGGGTGTGGGGTCTCTCCGGTTCACAGACTTCAGACCCTTGTCAGGTACTCGTTGGAGCGCGTGTCCACGCGTACCCGGTCGCCGACGTTGACGAAGAGCGGCACCTGCACGACGAGCCCCGTCTCCAGGGTGGCCGGCTTGTTGCCACCCGTTGCCGTGTCTCCCTTGAGGCCGGGATCGGTCTCCGTGACCCCGAGGTCGACGTGCGGCGGCGGCTCCACACTGACGACCTCGCCATCAGCCGAGAGAACGGTGACCGTAGAGCCCTCGACGACGTAACCTGTTGTCTCGCCGACGACGTCGAGGGGCACGGGCACCTGCTCGTAGGTGTCTGAGTCCATAAAGTAGAGCAGGTCCCCGTCGCGGTAGAGGTACGTCATCTGCCTCGATTCGGTCCTCACGTTCTCCAGCTTCTCCCCGGCACGGAAGGTCTTCTCGACGACCGCCCCGCTGTCGATGTTCCTCAGGCGCGTCCTCACGAAAGCGCCGCCCTTCCCTGGCTTCACGTGCTGGAAAAACAGGATCGTGAACCGCTTGCCATCGACCCTGATGGCCGACCCGTTCCTGAACTGGTTGGTCGATATCATGCTCGAATGCTCCCCTTCATGGCGCCCGACCTTCGCAGAGCGATCCTACGCGGCGCAAACCCGGCGCGGATGCCGGGCTATTATCGCACAGTTTTGTTGCCTGTCAGCCGCCCGACGGGCAGCGGTCCTGACCCATCGAGACGACCCGTCCTAATCCCCGGACCTCTCTACTACGAACCTGACCGCGGCAATGTAACCGTAGACGCCCATGCCGGCTATCACGGCGTCTACGGAGGGCGAGATCACCGAGTGGCGGCGCCACTGCTCCCTCCTGTGCACGTTGGAGATATGGACCTCCACTTTCGGTATATCGAGCGTCTCCAGAGCGTCGTGTAGGGCGTAAGAGTAGTGCGTCCAGGCGCCGGCGTTCACGACGAGCCCGGCGGAGTCTGCCGCTTCCCTTATGAAACCAACCATCTCGCCCTCGAAGTCCGTCTGTCTGAACTCGAAGTCCAGGTCCGGGAACTCCGCCCTGACGAGCCTCTCAATGTCGTCGAGGGTCATGGTTCCGTAGACCTCGGGGCGGCGGGTGCCGAGAGTGCCGAGGTTCACGCCGTTGAGGACGAAGACACTAGGCAAGGAGGGCTCCGATCGCCTCGCGGGCTTCTTCTTCGGTTACGGGCACGCCGGTGACGGGTCTGCCGATGTCTTCGAGGAGCACGAACCTGTGTCCTGCGGGGCCGTCGGTGGATGTGCGTTTCTTGTCGCGGCCCATGGCTATGAGGACCTTCTCGACGTCGAGGGCGGGGACGCTGCGGGGCAGGCCTGCCGCGTCGATCAGATCCGCGTGCGCGACTGTAAGGTCTCGCCCGAAGCGATCTCGGGCGAGGGTTGCGGCGGCGAGCATTCCGGCGGAGACGGCCGTGCCGTGCGGGAGGCTGTAGCCCGCCGCGGCTTCGAGGGCGTGGCCGATGGTGTGGCCGTAGTTCAGGATCGCGCGCAGGCCACCTTCGTGCTCGTCTTCGGCGACCACGCGCGCCTTGAAGCGGATGGAGTGGAGGACGAGGGTCTGCATGGCATCGAGGTCTCCCGCACGCGCGGCCGGGATCAGGGCGAGGTCATCGAAGTAGTCGCCGCCACAGAGGAGGCCCATCTTGATCGTCTCGGCGAGGCCGTTGGAGACTTCGGCGGCGGGCAGCGTGCCGAGCCAGTCGAGGTTGGCAGCCACCAGCCGGGGCCTGACGAAGGAGCCGAGGAGGTTCTTGCCCTCTGGCAGGTCGACTCCAACCTTGCCCCCGACCGCGCTGTCGACCATAGCGAGGAGGGAGGTCGGGAGCATGACCAGGTCTATTCCCCGCATGTAGGTCCCGGCGACGAAGCCACCGAGGTCCCCTACCACCCCGCCGCCGAGGGCGAAGATGGTGCCGTCGCGGGTCAGCCCCATGCGGGCGAGGCGTCCGACGGCGTCTGCGTAGGTCGCTATGCTCTTCGAGGACTCGCCCGAGGGCACCTCGATCGTCCCCACGACCATCCAGCCGGCACTTTCGAGCTCCCTACGGAGGCGCGCAGCGTAGAGTGGGCCTACCTTCGAGTCGGTAAAGATCGCGCATGGACCCGGTTGCAGGGCATCCTGGACGACCCGGCCGAGGTCGAGACCCGCTCCGACGAGGGCGGGGTATGGAACGGTGACGGGGATCTCTACCGCCTCGACAGGCATGCCAGCACCTCCTCGGCCACCCGCGAGGGCGGACGCCCATCGACCTCGACCTCGACGTCGGCTACCTCCCTGTAGAGGGGCAGGCGTTCCTCGTAGCGCGACTCGAACTCCTCGCGGTTGGCGGCGCGCAGGGGCCTGCCTGGACCGCGGGTCCTCCGAAAGAGAACCTCCGTATCTTCCCTCAGGAAGACCGTCGTCACGTCCCGCAGCAGGACCCTGTTCTCCGGGCGGACCACGACCCCGCCGCCGCAGGCGACGACGCCCGGGGTTTCGCCACCCTTGAGGGCTGCGAGGAGCGCCTCGTGTTCGAGGTCCCTAAAACCACTCTCTCCGTGCCTGGCGAAGATCTCCGGTATGCCCATGCCTGCCCGCTTGACGATAGCGCTGTCGAGGTCGACGAGCTCACGGTCGAGGGCGCGGGCCAGCAGTCGGCCGAGGGTGGTCTTGCCGCTACCCATGTACCCGACGATGGCCACGGAGTCTTCCAAGGTTCAGCGTCTCGCCCCTGTCCTCGCCAACCTGTCGGTGTAGGCCTTGTAGGCGCCGCGGATGTCGGTCATGCTGTCCATGCCGAACTTCTCCAGGAACGCTTCCGCCAGCACGATCGCGGCCATAGACTCCCCGATCACGGCGGCCGCCGGCACGGCGCAGGAGTCGGCCCGCTCCTTGAAGGCGCGGGTTGGTTCCCCGGTCGCGAGGTCGACCGTGCGGAGGGCTTTCGCTATCGTCGAGATCGGCTTCATCGCGGCGGATACCACGATGTGCTCCCCGTTGGTCATCCCGCCTTCGAGGCCCCCTAGTCGGTTGGAGTTACGGGCAAGGCGCCCATTCTCCGGGAGGATCTCGTCCTGGACCTCGCTCGAGCGACGGGCGGCCAGTTCGAAGCCCATCCCGAACTCGACGCCCTTGATCGCGTTTATGGACATCATGGCCGCGGCGAGCCTGGCGTCGAGCTTGTCGCGCCAGTCGACGTAGGAGCCGAGGCCCGGCGGGCAGCCGCTGGCTACGACGACGAACTCGCCTCCCAGGGCGTCGCGGGCGTAGCGGGCGGCGTCGATCTCGGCCTTCATCCGCTCCGAGACCTCGGGGTCTGGGCAACGCACCTCGGATGTGTCGGATCCGGCCGCATCGAGCGCGGCGGTTTCCTTGGGGTAGGCGACCGCCCCGATCCTGTAGACCGCGCTGCTTATCCTGACCCCGAATTCGGCGAGGAGCTTGCGGGCGACGCCGCCGGCGGCGACCCTGGCGGTCGTCTCGCGGGCGCTGGAGCGTTCGAGGACGTTGCGCAGGTCGTCGAAGTCGTACTTCTGCATCCCCGCGAGGTCGGCGTGGCCGGGACGGGGGAGCGTGATCTTCTCCGGTGGATCCTCGACCGGGTCCGGGGTCATCCGATGTTCCCAGTTGGCGTAGTCGTTGTTGCGGATCAGCATGGCGACCGGCGAGCCAAGGGTATACCCGTGCCTGACCCCGCCAAGAAACTCGACCTCGTCCTTCTCGATCTTCTGGCGCCCGCCGCGCCCGTAGCCCTTCTGCCTGCGGGCAAGGTCTATGTTCACGTCAGAGGCGAGGAGCCCGAGACCAGCCGGAACCCCGTGCACCAGGGCGACCTCGGCGGGACCGTGGGACTCCCCCGCCGTCGAAAAACCGAACCTCACAAACGCCTCCAAGCCTCTACCATCGACAACCAGCCTAATTTAGCACGCTTCGGCCGGTCAGCACGCTGCCTTCAGCAGCTTGTCAGCACGCTTCGCCCTCCGGGCTCGCTTTCAGCCTTTTGGTTTAGGCCACGCGTTGCGGCATGAAACGAAGTGCTGCCCACGGCGATAGGGTTCTACGCTCAAGGCGACGCCCCAAGACGACTTCCTGACAAGGCGCCCAAGGCGAAGCCGAAGGCGCCGGGCTGACAAGCGAAGGCGTTAGCCTGAGCGTGCTGACAAGCGAAGCGTGCTGACAAGCCTGCGAAGCAGGCGTGCTGCACGCGGAGGCGGAGCCGTAGCGTGCTTACGGTGCGGGGAGTGTTCCGCCGCTGTTGAGCAGGTCGTCGCCGGCGCCGTTCCGGGAGCCCGCCCCACCGGTGTCGGGAAGGCCGTCTGGACGTCCGTCGCCGTCGGCGTCGTCGGCGCCATCGGGGAGGCCGTCGCCGTCGGTGTCCGGGTTGTTCGGGTCGGTGCCAACGGTCCTCTCCCTGCGGTCGGGGAGGGCGTCGCCGTCCGTATCGCTGGCGCCGCCTCTTCTATCGTCGCGGGCGCGATCACCGGGTGTTTCGCTTCTGCGGGTCGTGTCTTCCCTTGTGGTCCGGTCTGCTGGGGGCGGGGTCGACAGGGTCGTCTCGTCGGGGGCGAGTACCTCCCTGAAGGGGTCCTTGCTGCGGTAGGCTGCGTAGGAATCGACGTCGCGGTTCTCGACGCCGGGGGCGCGGGGGTCGGGACCGGGATCGTTGTTTGCCTGGGCGAGGTCGGCTTTGTGGGCGACGGGCTCCTGGTCCGGCTCCCCCACCAACGCGCCCGCGAGGATCCAGGCGACGACGAACAGCGCGAGCACGGCGAGGACCGGCGGGAGCACCCTGTTGTCGCGCAGGAAGGTGTCCACGAACCCCGTTCCGAGGTCTGCCAGGCGGCGTCCGGCCGACCGCAACCTAGCCGCCACTGGTCGTCTCCGCTGGCTGCTCCGGGGTAGTCGTCTCCGTGACGGTGGTCGTCGACTCGCCCGAGGTTGCCCCTGTCGGCTGGTAGTAGACGTCCGCGTTTATCTCCACCAGGAGGATGGTCTCCACGGACGGATCAAGCGTCGTGGCCTCTTCCACGGGCTCGGGCGGCTGGACGGGGCACGCGTGCTCGGAGTCGAGTAGAGGGACGCGGCAGTAGCTCACGTCTGTCACCGTCACCAGCCTGGTCAGGTTGCGCGTTCGCAAGAGAAAATCCTGCATCTCGTCGTAGGTCCCCTTGAACTGCATTGTAACCGGTACCACCTGGTAGTCGCCACCGCCTGGGGGCGGGGCCGCGGGTTCGGGGTCGACCGAGAGCTGGGTCACTCCGGAGGCGTCGGCGACTTCCTGGACCTGGACGACGAGCGTGGGGATCTGCGGTTGCGCCGGGATTCGTTTGCTCAGTTCCAGTATCTGGCGTTGTATCTCGGGCGAGTTGCTCCTGACCTCCTCGAGCTCGTTTACCTCTTGCTGGACCTGCGTGAGCTGGTCCTGCTTGGCATCTCGCGCCTGGGCCTGCGCGTCGAGCCTTCCCAGAAGCGGGCTTAGAAGGAGGAAGTAGTAGCCGATGATCAGCACTACTATAGCGAGCGCCCCGAGGATGAGTATGTTGCGGTTGGTCACCTGTGCCCGTCTCCCACGCCGTCTGGCACCCTCAGGTTGGCGATCTCGCGCGTCTCTAGCGAACCCGCGAGTTCGTCTTGCGACCCCTCTTCGAGCCTCACCTCGGTGCCGTTCTCGCCAACGATGGTGACGAGCTCCGAGGCAACCTCGAAGCTTACGGCCTTCTGCGTGAACGTCTTCAGCGCCGCCTGGTCCAACTCCGCGTTGGCGAGGTACTGGAGGTTGTCCATGCGCACGACGAAGTCGGCGACGTTCTCGTAGCGGGGAAGCGCGACACCTGTGAATATCACCGTGCCAGACGGCTCCAGCGGCTGCTCGACCGGCGCGTCGATGTCGGTCTGCGCGGCCTCGGCGGTCAGGGTGTCGAGCGCCGTGGCCTCTGGCACGACGAAGGCGAGGCCTTGCAAGAACTGGTCCCAGGCCAGGCGGGTGCGGTAGATGCCGTCGGCGATGGGCTTCTTGTCTTCGAGCCGCGCCTGGAGATCCCTGTACGGGCTCAACTCGGCCAGGTGCGCGTTCTGACGCGCGATCTCATCGTCCAGTTTTGCGACCTGATCTTCGAGATCGTTCAACCTCAATAGCACCAACAGGTACACGCCGACCATCACGATGACAGCGAAGGCGCCCGCGATGAGCAGTATGCCGAGGACTCCCCCGCCAAACCGCTCGGCGGAGCGGCCCCGCTCGTCGGGGGGCAGGAGGTTTATGGGCCTCATGCTTCCTCCATGGCGAGGCCGAAAGCGACGGCGAGCACAGGCTCCATGGCCCTGAGCTGGGCGTCTTCGATGTTGGAGCGGTTGGCGGAGAGCTTTTCCACAGGCTTTCCGCGACTGGTCGTCACCCCGAGCAGCTCCCCGAGGTAGACGTCGAGGCCTGGGATCAGGGCCGCCTCCCCGGAGAGAAGGACCCTGGTGACCTCGCGGGCGGCTTCCTGGGAGCGGTGGTGCTCGATGGAACGCTGCACCTCGTCGGCGAGGGTCTGCGCGGCGCCCTCTAGTCCCCTCCTCACGTCGTAGACGAGCGCGGGGTCGAAGTCCTCACCCTCCTCCGGCTCATCCGCCTCTCCTTGCCCATTGCCAAGCCCGACCTGCGGGCCGAGCACCTGCCTCTCGGCCTCATCCTCGGAGAGGTCGGCGAGCTCGACCACGGCGGCCACGAAGTCGCCGAGGCCGACGGGCACGAAGCGGGTGAGCACCGGGTTGCCCCTGTCGGCAACCACGAGGTTGGTGATCTCCGCCCCGACGTCGAGGAGGAGCACGGCCCCGTCCTCGCCGAAGAAGGGATCGGGGAGGGTGGAGCGGGTCAGCGAGAGTGCCTTGACGTCCACGCCGTCGGGCCTGAGCCCACCGGCCCTCACCGCCGAGGTGTAGCGCGAGATCATCTCCCTCTGGGCGGCGACGACGAGAACCCTGTCGAGGTCCGAACGCTCCTCCCTGGGCCCGAGCACGACGTAGTCGAGGACGGCCTCATCGAGCGGCATCGGGATGTGGTCCTGCGCCTCGAAGCTAATGGCACCCTGCAAATCCTCTGGCTTCATGTGGGGAAAGTCCAGCAGCCTTACTACAACCTTCTGGTTCGAGACCCCCACCGTGACCGAACGACCCTTGAACGAATGCGAGCCCCAGAACTCCCTGATCTCGGAGGCCAACAGATTGTGGTCAGCCACCTCCCCATCGACGATGATCCCGGGCGGCAGCCTATGATATCCGACGTGCTGCAGGACGTAGCCCCCACCGGAGCCGGAGAGCTGGACGGCCTTGATGGACCCGCGGTCTATGTCGATTCCGATGGTCCGCGCCCCCCCCAACCGCCGGAAACGCCCCATCTTGCTTAGCCCCCGACCAGACCGAAAGACCCCCGCATGCCCGGCGCGATCAACGTCCCTCCCTGGCGACGTGCCTGAGCGTGCCCACCACCGCATCAGTCCCCACAGAGGCCTTGCGCTCGACGCTGGAGTTGGCCCCGAGGACGACCCTGGCACCGATCCCAGCCCCAGCACCTACCACCGCACCGGCCGAGATCCAAGACCCCGCCCCCACCTCCGCGTCGCGGTCCACAACAGAACCAGGACCCAGGTAACAGTGGCTCCCAACTGTGGCATCAGGATGAACCACAGCCCCGGCACCGACGACGCAACCGCCCCCAATGGTGGCCACGCCGGAGAGGTAGGAGAGTGGATGAATAGCCGTGAAAAATTCCCCCCCGAGGCCCCTCAAGGAGTTGGCCACCCGCAGCCTGGCGTCGTTGTCCGTGATCGCCACGATAACGTGCACCGGCTCGATGGAGAGCATGCTCTTGAGCATCTCGATGTCCCCGAGAACCTGATACCCCCGAACTCTCTCAGCGATCGCCGCGTGGGCGTCGTCATAGAACCCGAGGACCCGATCTCCTAACTCGCAAGCCAGCAGCACGTCCAGCGCGACCCTTCCGTAGCCACCAGCACCCACGACGACTACCCTCATCTCTTCGTCGAGGCTTAGTCGCTGTACCTGAACTTCAGGTTCAGGCATGTTGGCAGTAGTTTCGGGCTCTCTTATCTCCCTCTCCTCCCGACAGGGATCACTCCGGACACCCCGGGCAGTTTATCATCGTTGCTGGCATATTGCTCTTTTACGGGCATCAGGGGCCTGGTCGCACAGGTCGGCTCCGCCTGAAGGGCAACTTTGCTAGCCGAACGAGCCTTGGAGTGGGTTGCCGCGCAGAAACTCGCGTGCCGGGAGACGCCTGCCGCCGGGCCGCTGGAGCTCCAGAACCTCGATGGCGCCGGACCCGCAGTACACCACGATTCGCCCGTTTTCGGCCCCTATACGGCCTATCTCGGTGGAGACAAGCCTCTCTTCCACGACTCTGGAGCGCCAGAGCTTGATGGGCCCGGCAACGTCAGGATGGTAGGTCCTTGCGCCAATGCGAGGAGCGAGGGCCCGGATCAAATCGTGCACCACTCTAGCCCCCCGATCCCACCTAATAACCTTGTCCTCGTCCGTAATCTTAGTGGCATATGTAGCATTACGATTATCCTGCTCCGAGAGGGTTAGCCTGTTTTCCTGGAGCAGATCCAAACCCTCGACGATAGCTTTAGCTCCAGCGTTGGCGAGAAGGCCAGCAAGTTCGCCGGCGTTGGCTTCTGGTGGTATTGCGACGGTACGCTGGAGTGCTGTCGGGCCCGTGTCCAGGCCTTCGTCCATGCGCATAATGGTCACGCCGGTCTCGGTCTCGCCGTTCATGATCGCGCGTTCGATGGGTGCTGCGCCGCGGTATTTCGGCAGGAGTGAGGCGTGCACGTTATAGGCTCCCCGCTTGGGGGCGTAGAGGGTATCGGGGCGCAGTATCTGGCCGTAGGCGGCGACGATGAGGGCATCAAAGGCGGTCAGTCTGGCGCTGAGCTCGGAGATACGGGAAGGTTGTTCGAGGGGGAGAGCGTGGGATCTGGCGAGTTCGGCTACTGGGGTAGGGGTCGTCTTGCGTCCGCGCCCCTTCCGAGGGTTGGGTTGTGAGACGATTAGGCCTACGTCGTGGGGGGAGGAGATCAGGGCTGTGAGGATGGTCGCCGCGAATTCTGGGGTACCGGCGAACGCGATCTTCAAGGGCTTGGTGTCAGCCGTGCTGGGCGAGGAGGTGTTCCCTCCACTCGCGCATGGCGGCCTTGCGCGACGCCCTATCGGTGCGGTCGAGGATCAGGACGCCGTCGAGATGATCGACCTCGTGCTGCAGGACCCTGGCCAGCATATCTGTGGCCTCGATGCGCAGGGATTCGCCGGAGGCATCCTGGCCCGTGACCGTTACGGCGGTCGGACGCTCCACCTCTACCTGGATGCCAGGGATGGAGAGGCATCCTTCCTGGCCCCGCTCGGTGGCATCGGAGTGGTCGGTCAGTACGGGATTGACTATGACGAAATCCTCGTCCTCCACGGAGGCGACCAGCACCCGCTTGAGGCGCCCGACCTGGTTGGCGGCGAGGCCAACCCCGTCCTTCTCGCGCATCGTGTCGAGCATTTCCTCCGTGAGGCGCTCGAGCGCCTCGTCGAAGTTCTCCACGGGCGCCGCGCGGGTTTTGAGCACAGGGTCTCCGAACGTCCTGATATCTAGTGCCATCTCTTATACCTCCTCGGGATCCACTTCAACGCGAACCGCGAGCCCGTTCGTCCTGGCTACCTCCCTGGCGGCGAGGGTCGCCGCGCGGGCCACGGCGGAGAGCCTCCTGGACCGGAGCAGGACCCGCCACGCGGCGGTTCCGGCGCGTCCGACCGGGATGGGGGGGGACATCTCGACCCCGGGCTCGAGGGCCGGCCGCAAGCGGGATTCTACCGCACCGGAGACCGCCGCTGCGGAACCTTCGAAGGCGAGGGACGCGACGTGTCCGAAGGGTGGGTAGCCCAGGGAGCGCATCCTGGGGAGCTCGGCGGCGGCGAACGACTCGTAGTCGCCACGCACCCCCGCGCGCAGCGCGTGGTGTTCTGGGAGGCGGGTCTGGAGGAGGAGCAGTTCTCGGGCCGCCTCAGCCGCGCGGTAGAAGAGCCTCACCGACCTCTCCGCGGCACCGAACCCGCCCGCCGCGAGAAACGCGTCGGCGTCGGGTAGCATCACCGCGTCCCACCTGTCGTCCAGGATGCGGGGGGCGGTACCGACTACGACGGGTGCGTCCGCGTGGTCCCGCTCGTCGGCGGTGATGAGACCGACCCGCACGCCGAGGACGTCAGAGAGGTCGTCGCGCACCCGCTCGACACCGAGGCCGGCCGGCCTCACGCGGTCGGACCCGCACCGCGCGCACGGGCCCATCTTCTCCCTGTACCCGCAGCGGGTGCAAACGAGAGGCCCTTTGCGTCCGTGCAAGACCAACGGCACGTCGCAGTGCGGGCAGCGCTTTATGGTCCCGCAGTGGGTACAAGAGACGGCGGTCGCGTAACCGAGACGACTGAGCAAGACGCTGGTCCTCTCCCCCATTTCCGCGCGCTGGCGGCAGGCCTCGAGCAGAGTCGAGCTGAGCGCCGCGCCAGAACCCCGCATATCCACTATACGTACGGCGGGCCAGCGCCTTGGCCGGCTCGGGGGAAGCTCCCTTATGCGCTCTCTCCTGCGGACCTCCGGAGCGTACAGTTTGAGCGAGGGGCAAGGTGAGAGGAAGAACACCGCCGTCCGCTGCAGGCGGGCGCGCACCAGCGCCACGTCCCGCGTGTGCACCGGGATACCCTCGTGGCCGGGCTTCGCCCTGTGCGCGCTGTTCGGTTCGTCAACGACGCAGATAGAGCCAGGCCGCTCCAATCCGAGCAACGCCGCCGTCCTGGTACCGACCACGACGTCGACGGCTCCCCTGCGGGCGGCCTCATGAACGGCTGCCCTGCAGCGGCCCAGGCCGCCGTGGTAAGGGGCAACGGTGAACCCGGCGGGCAACACCCGGCGCAGATGATCCACCATCCGCTCGACCGACCTTACTTCGGGGGCGAGAACCAGGGCCTGGCCACCGTCCCCAAGCGTGGCCCCCACGACGGCCGCAACCGCGTCCTGCTCCTCGCTGCTGGCCGTCCTCCACAGGAAAGCGCCGCCGCTCTTCAGGGCGCTGCGCGCGGTCCGCGAGAACGGGTGTCCCTGCGCGGCGCCGTCACCGCAGGTGGGAAGGAGCGGCGCGGGCTCGGGGCGGCGAACCAACCTCACGGCCCCCCTGCGGACGAGCTCACGCAGCGCGCTCCGGCTGGCCCCGGTCCCGGCGAGCAACGCTGAGGTCGCGCCGGCTCCCCCACGCTCTTTCAGGGCGACGAAAAGCTCGCGCTGGCGCGGGGCGCGGGCCAGGTCGGGGTCGGCCGCGGCCCGGATCTCGGCCCACTCCACCATCTTGGGTCGCGGCGCCGCAGGGACGAGCATGAATCGCCCCTCCGCCTCCGCCGCCCGCAGGCCATCGCGCCCGAGGGCACGCCTGAGCGTCGCGCGCGTGACGCTGGTGTCCGGATTCGAGCCAGGGAGGGGCTTCGACGGCCGGTAGCGCCCGGTCTCGATGCCGGGCGGAAGGGCGGCCCTCAACACGGCCGGCAGGGGAACGGCGGCGTTCTCGGAGATGCGGTGGCAGACTTCCACGAGCTCGGGCTGGATCGAGAGGTCAGGTACCACGGAGAGTACGTCCTCGCGAGCGCGGCCGCCCTCCCGGTCGATACCGACTACGACACCGAGACGCTGCCGTCCCGAGAGGGGCGCGACGACGGCGGCGCCGACCCGAACCTCCGGGCGCAGAAGCTCGGGTATCCTGTAGCTAAGCGGGGGCAGGGCGTGCGTGGCAATAAGCAGGCTGACCCTTACCGCGTGCGGCAGTCGCGTGGCGTGGGAGGCCGTCTGGCCAGATCTCGCTACCAACTAGAAGCCGGCGGCACGGCGGAGGTCATCGGCCCGCGGGGTCTCCTCCCAGGCGAACCCCGGCTCGCGGCGGCCGAAGTGGCCGTACGCCGCGGTCCTGGCGAAGATGGGACTGCGCAGGCCCAGGTCGCGGATGATGGCCCCGGGCCTCAGGTCGAAATGCTCCTGCACCAGCGCGCCGAGGGTCGCGGGGTCCACCCTTGCGGTACCGAACGTCTCCACCATCACGCTCACGGGGTGGGCCACGCCGATGGCGTACGCGACCTGGACGAGGCACCTTCCGGCGAGTCCGGCCGCGACGAGGTTCTTCGCCACCCACCTCGCGGCGTAGGAGGCCGAACGGTCGACCTTCGTCGCGTCCTTCCCGGAGAAGGCGCCTCCGCCGTGCGGGGCCGAACCGCCGTAGGTATCTACGATGATCTTGCGTCCCGTCAGGCCGGTGTCGCCCTGGGGGCCCCCAGTCACGAACCGGCCCGTTGGGTTCACCAGGATCTCGGCCGTGCCAGGGTCGAAGAGGTCTCCTGGCATGACGGGACGGATGACCGTCTCAAGCAGGTCCTCCCTTATGTACGCCTCGGCTCCCTCGCGGTGCTGGGCGGAGATCAGGACCTTCTCGACCGCGACGGGGGTGTCCCCCTCGTAGCGCACGGTCACCTGGCTCTTGCCGTCAGGCCTCAGGTAATCAAGGAGGTTGGTCCTGCGCACGTCGGAGAGTCGGCGGGTCAGGGCGTGGGCGAGGGTTATCGGGAGCGGCATCAGTTCCTCCGTCTCCTCGCAGGCGTAGCCGAACATCATGCCCTGGTCTCCGGCCCCTATCTCGTCGAGGTTCTCAGGCGCGCGGTCCACGCCAAGGGCGATGTCGTCGGACTGGGGATCTATGGAGACGATCACGCCACAGGTCTCGGCGTCGAAGCCGAACTTGGCCCTCGTGTAGCCGATCTCCATGACCTTCCCGCGCACCAGGGTGGGAATATCCACGTAGGTCGAGGTCGTAATCTCGCCAGCCACCACGACGAGACCGGTGGTGACGAGCGTCTCGCAGGCTACCCGGCTCAGGGGATCGTCCTTTAGCGCGGCGTCGAGGATGGTGTCGGAGATCTGGTCGGCTATCTTGTCGGGGTGGCCCTCGGTGACGGACTCCGAGGTGAAGAGGTGCGAGGTTCTCAGGCGCTGGTCGTCCGCCGCATTGTAGGTGGTCGGGCCGGCCGCTCTGTCCACCATCTCTATCTCTTCCTCTCCATCTCGACGATCAAGGTGTCCAGGATGACGCGGGCAACCTCCTGCTTGGAGGTCCTTGGGACGAAACGCTCGTCCTCCCGGCCGACGACGTAGACCTCGTTCTCGTCCGAGCCGAACCCCACCCCCTCACCCGAGATGTCGTTGCCGACAACGAGATCGGCCCCCTTACTCCCGAGTTTCTCGCGGGCGTCGGCTACGGGGTCCCCGTGCGTCGCCGCGAATCCTACCACAAAGAGGTCGGGGTACCGCCCGGTGACGGCCCCAAGTACGTCGGCCGTGGGGACGAGCTCGAGGCTGGTCGTCCCCTCGCGACGCCGTATCTTCTCCCCGACCGGCGAGGCCGGCATGAAGTCCGAGACTGCGGCGGCCATGACGAGCGCGTCCGCACGCCCGGCGAGGTCCATTACCGCCTCCCTCAGCTCCTCCACCGCCTGTACCGGGTGGTTCTCCGTCCCTGGCTCGGGCCTCTCGATGTTGGCGGCCACCACGATGACATCCGCGCCAAGCCGGACCGCCTCGCGGGCCACAGCGAGCCCCATCTTCCCCGAAGAGTGGTTCCCGATGAAACGCACGCTGTCGATTGGCTCCCTGGTGCCGCCGGCCGTCACCAGCAACCGTAGCCCGCTCATGGGCCCGCCGAGGCCGCCGAGCACCCGCGCGACGATCTCTTCCGCGCCCGCCATGGCGCCTTCCTGACCTTCGACCACGCGGAATCCGTCTTCTCGGAGCAGCCTCAGGTTCTCGCGCACGGCGCCATGACTGGCGGTGCCGGCGTCGAGGTCAGGGGTAACGGTGGTGCCCGCGGCGGGCCGACCTTCGATGCCGCGGGCGAGCCTGGCGAGAACGTCCGCGGTCGCGGGGGCGTAGAGCACGGCCCGTGGCTTCTGTGAAGGTTCGTCGACCAGGGTAGCGGCGCCGAAGGCCGCTGGCCCCACAAATCTACGGGCCTCCTGCCCGAGGATAACCTCCACCCGGTGACCGGCTTCGTCGAGCTCGCAGGCCACGGCGGGGACCACCAAGGCCCCCTGAGAAGCTCCGACGGAGATCAGAATCAAGGAGTCTTAGAACCGCGTTTTTCCACTGCGCCCCTGGGCTGTGCCCTTACGCTGCGCCCTCGTCGCCCGGGGCGCCCGAGTCGACGTCTGACTCCTGAGGGACGCCGCCACCGCTGGGAGGGCTGATGAAGTCGTCGGCATCCGCCGCCCCGACCTCTTCCTCTATCGCGTCCACTGGGTGCCTGAAAGAGACAGTCAGCTTGTCCTGGCGCAGCTCCTCGATGGCGATGGTCAGGGGATGCTGGGAGCGGGTGTGTACCTGCGGGCCAGGGATGCCGAGGGCGTCATTCAGGCCGAGGGTCGAGGTGTACTCGTTGATCTGGCGCGCCCTCTTGGCGCTGGCCACGGCGAGGCCGTAGCGCGAATCTACCTTGTCCAACAGATCGTCTACCTTAAGGTCGTGCAACACTCTTGCCTCCTCTTACTATGGATTCCATCTTCTCGACTATGTCGTTGCGGGCCCGTTCGCGGTCCTCGTTTACGACCTCGTGGTCGAACTCGGCGCTGGCCGCGACCTCTCCTACGGCGGTCGCGAGACGACTTTCGAGGGCCTCCTCGGTCTCTGTCGCCCTGCCCGCGAGCCTGCGGCGGGTCTCCTCCAGCGACGGTGCCCTGACGAAGACCATGACCGCGTCGGGGCGTTTGTTCCGTACGAGCCTCGCGCCCTGGAGCTCTATCTCCAGGATCACGGACTTCCCATCTTCCAGGAGCTCCTCGACCTTCTGCTCGGGCGTCCCATAGAGGTTACCAGAGTACTCGGCCCATTCCAGGAAGCGGCCCTCCTCGATCCAACGCTCGAACTTCTCGCGGGAGAGGAAGATGTAGTCCTTGCCGTCTACTTCGCCGGGGCGGGGATCTCTCGTGGTCGCCGAGACGGAGTAGGCCAGCTCTGGAACGGACTCCAGCGAGGCCTTTATCAGGGTAGACTTGCCTGCTCCGGAGGGCCCGGAGACGACGATCAGCCTTCCTCGCACCCTAGAACCCTGATCAGACGGTCCCTCTGCCCGTGCGTGAGGCCAACGAGGGTCTTGGAGCGGCTGATGCCCGCCTCCCTCATGACCCGCGTTACCTTGATGCGCCCCATGCCTTTTACGGCGAGGAGCATCTCCTCGACCTTGGCGCCCTTCAGCTCCTCGGAAGGGTCCATGAGCAGGTCGTAGATCGCCAGGTGTCCGCTTTTGAGATCCCTCTTGGTGGCGGCCCTCGCAAAGCGTACCCTGTTGGCCTCCTCCAGCGCGTCCCTGCGCTCGTCGGCCGTCCGTTGTGGTGCCCGCCTCAACATCGGCAGATTAGTATATCATTGCGCCTCTGCGAGAGCGGCTAGTATACAGTGGCCGGACCCCTTGCAAGCACGCAGCTATCAGCCGGACCTCGGTTGCCCTCGCCTTCGACCGGCGATTCGAGCAGGAAGGCTTCCTGGGCGAGCCCCGCGCATCATAATGTCGGCTACAACCGCACGTCCAAGAAGGACCAGTACGAGACTATACATCCTCGCCTCCCGTTAGCACGGGGCGAACGCCGCGTAGGGCTCCGATCAGTTCGGCGGCGCCCAGACCGTTTTCGCTCAGATAGGCCGTAAACTCGACGAGGATCTCCTGCGGGTCCCTGACGAAACTCGTCGTACCGACCTGCACCGCCGACGCGCCCGCGAGCATGAACTCGGCCACATCCGTCCCGCTCACCACCCCCCCGCTCCCCACTACCGGCACGCTCACCGCGCCTGCTACGTCGTAGACTGCGCGGAGCGCGACGGGCTTTATCGCAGGCCCTGACAGTCCACCCTGCACCAGCACCTTCTGCGCCCTGGCGTCGATGGTGAGCGCCGGAATGGTGTTCATCACCGTAAGCCCGTCTACGCCTACGGCCTCGGCAGCGCGGGCGTTTTCCACGACGCCCTCGTATGTGAGCTTCGCCAGGATAGGCTTGTTTGGAAGGGCCGAGCGGCAAGCGGCCACCACCTCTTCGACGGAGGCAGGCTCAGCGCAGAACATCAGGCCCCCACACTCCACGTTGGGGCACGAGAGGTTCAGTTCGACGGCAAAGACTCGTTCGTCGCCGGAGAGACGCTCGCAGAGGGCGGCGAACCCGGCGACGGTATCGCCGGCCACCGAGACGAAGATGGGGACCCCGAGGTCGAACGCGTCGAGGTCCCGCAAGAAAATCTCGATGCCTGGGTTCTGGAGGCCGATGGAGTTGACCATCCCTGCGGGCGTCTCGGCGATGCGGGGCGGCGGATTACCCGCCCTGGCGACGGGCGTCGTCGTCTTGGGCAACAGGGCCCCGTAGACGCCTTCGACCTCGCCCAGAGCCTCTTTCGAGAGCGTTCCCGAGGCGGGCATCAGGGGCGTCCGTAGCGGTATCCCGCAGAGCTCGACCGAGAGGTCGACGCCGGAGTCGGACGCTACCACGCCAACACCTCCGCCTCGAAAACCGGTCCCTCGACGCATGACCTGACGTAGCCGCCTCCGCGCACGGGGACGACGCAGCCGTTGCACGAGCCGTTCCCGCACCCCATCCTCTCCTCCACGGAGAGCTGGCAGAAGACGGCATCGCCGGCGGCGAGCTTGACGGCGGCGAGCATGGGGTTGGGCCCGCACGAGTAGATGGCCCCGTAGTCCTGGAGGGTACCTGCGGCATCGAGGACGGTCCCGTGGGTGCCGACGGACCCGTCCATCGTCGCCACGTTCGCGTTGGGGAACTCCCTGGCGACGGCCGCCGACCCTGCGTCAGCGAACCCGAGGAACACGTCGTGGGGGATGCCCATCGCGTCGAGGCGGCGGCTGAGGACCTTGAGCGGCGCGACGCCAATGCCGCCGCCGAGTAGCGCGGCGCGGCCAAGTCCGGGTTCGAACCTGAACCCTTTACCCAGGGGGGCCGTCACTTCTATGGTGGATGCCTGATCCAGGAGCGCGGTGCCGCGGCCACGTACCTCAAGGAGCAGGCTGGCCACCTCCCCGTCGTAATCGTAGAACGAGAGAGGCCTGGCCAGAAACGGATCGAGGGTAACGGGATAGCCCGCGGCCCTGGCCATCGTGAACTGTCCCGGTTCTATGGGCGCGTCTTTCCAACGGTAGCGGAGCAGGGTGTAGCTGCCCAGCTCCTCGCGCTCTTCGACCTTTGCTTTGTGGAACTTCACGTTTTCGCAGCGTAGAGGCCCTGGAGCGAGTTCACGCGTCTGGTCCCGCCGCGCACCCTGGCTTCGATGCCCTGCACGGCGGCCGCGGCACCAGCGAGGGTGGTTATGCAGGGGACGCCGTGCATCAGGGCCCGGCGCCGTATCAGGTATCCGTCCGTACGCGGGCCGCGGCCCCATGGGGTGTTGACGATCAGGTCCACACCACCGGCCTCTATGAGGCCGAGCACGTCCTCGCCGAGCTCCCCGATCTTGGGCACTACCATGACGGGCAGCCCGTTGTTTTTCAGTACTTCCGCTGTACCCTCGCTGGCGGAGATCTCGAAGCCCAGGTCAGCGAAGGCCCGCGCTATGAGCACGACGGCCCGCTTCTCCCTGTTGGAGACGGAGATGTAGACCCTTCCCGCGACGGGAAGCTCCTGCCCCGCCGCTGTGAGCGCCTTGGCGAAGGCGCCGCCGAACGTGCGGTCTATCCCCATGGCCTCCCCCGTCGAGCGCATCTCGGGACCGAGAAGCGGGTCCACGTCTGCGAACCTGTCGAAGGGGAAGACCGGCGCCTTGACGGAGAAGTGTCCGCTGGTGGAGGCCCTGAGCCGCATGTCCCTTAGCTTCTCTCCGAGAAGGACTCGCGTGGCGACCTTGGCCAGCGGCACGCCCGTCGCTTTGGAGATGAACGGGACGGTGCGCGAGGCACGGGGGTTGCACTCGATCACGAGCACGTCGTCGCCCCGCACCACGAATTGCACGTTCATCAGGCCGACGACGCCAACAGAGAGGGCGAGCCGCCTGGTGTAGTCTTCGATCCGCCTCAGTAGCGCTCTGTGGATCGTGATCGGGGGCGTCACGCACGAGGAGTCGCCCGAATGTACACCGGCCTCCTCGACGTGCTCCATGATGCCGCCGACGTAGACGTCTTCCCCGTCCGAGACGGCGTCCACGTCGACCTCGGTGTAGTCCTCCATGAACTTGTCGACGAGGGTCGGATGCCCCGGGCTCGCACCCGCGCTGGTCCTGAGGTAGAGGTCGAGGTCCTCGTCGTTGTAGACGATCTCCATCCTCCGCCCGCCGAGAACGTAGGAGGGCCTTACGACGACCGGGTACCCGATCTCGCGCGCCACCTTTCTGGCCTCCTCGGCGGTGGACGCCGCCCCGAATTTGGGGTGCGGGATGCCTAGCTCTTCGAGGAGCCGCCCAAAGCGGGAGCGGTCTTCGGCGAGGTCTATCGCGTCGGGGGAGGTGCCGAGGATGCGGGCGCCGGCCCGCTGAAGCTCGTGGGCGAGCTTCAATGGGCTCTGTCCGCCGAACTGCAGGATCACCCCGCGCGGCTCCTCGCGGCGGATGACCTCGAGCACGTGCTCGGCCGTTAGCGGCTCGAAGTATAGGCGCGTGGAGGTGTCGTAGTCCGTAGAGACGGTCTCAGGGTTGGAGTTGACCATGACCGCGTCAAAGCCGCTCTCCACGAGGGCGTAGCTGGCGTGGACGCAGGCGTAGTCGAACTCGATGCCCTGACCGATGCGGTTCGGACCGCTCCCGAGCACGACGACCGAATCGTTCTCCCCGCGCCTGACCTCGTCCTCCTGCTCGTAGGTCGAGTAATAGTATGGCGTGCGGGCGGGGAACTCCCCCGCGCAGGTGTCGACGGACTTGTACGTAGGCGAGACGCCGAGGGCGCGCCTGACGCCCCGCACGACCTCTACAAGGCTGCCCGAGGCCGCGGCGATGGTCTCGTCGGAGAGTCCTATCCTCTTCAGCTCGCGCAGGTTCTCGGCGCCGAACGGCTCCGAGACGGACGTTTCGGCGGCCACGATCCTGGCTATGGACGCGATGAAGAAACGGTCTATGGAGGTGCGATCGAAGATCTCGGGTATGTCCATCCCTGCGCGCAACGCGTCGAAGATGGCGAAGACGCGGTAAGGGCTGGGTTCTTCGAGGCCACCGTGCACGTCCTGGGCGTCGACCTCGAGCGAAGCCATAGCCTTCATCAGGCTCTCCGTGAACGTCCTCCCTATCGCCATGACCTCGCCAACGGAGTGCATCCTGGTGGTCAACCTCGGCTCCGCACCAGGGAACTTCTCGAACGCGAACCGCGGCACCTTGGTCACGACGTAGTCGAGGGCAGGCTCGAAAGAGGCCGGGGTCGCGCGGGTTATGTCGTTGGGGATCTCATCGAGCAAGTACCCGACCGCGAGCTTGGCCGCTATCTTCGCGATCGGAAACCCCGTCGCCTTGCTCGCGAGCGCGCTCGACCGACTCACCCGAGGGTTCATCTCGATCACGTAGTACGCATCACTCTCCGGATCTACCGCAAACTGGATGTTCGATCCTCCCGTCGATACCCCAATCTCGCGTATTATGCGTAAAGAGGCGGTACGGAGGGATTGGTACTGGCGGTCTGAGAGGGTCTGGGCTGGGGCTACAGTTATAGAGTCGCCGGTATGGACGCCCATGGGGTCGACGTTCTCGATGGAGCAGATCACGACGACGTTATCGGCGAGGTCGCGCATGACCTCAAGCTCGAACTCCTTCCAGCCTGCGACGCTCTGCTCGACGAGGGCCGAGTTGACGGGGCTGGCGTCGAGTCCGTCGATGACGGCGCGGCGGAGTTCGCCGGGGTCGCGGGCCGTGGCCCCTCCCTTGCCGCCCAGGGTGAAGCTGGGGCGGATGATGAGGGGGTAGCCTATCTCCTGGGCCAGCTCCTCGGCTTCCGCGAAGTTTCGGACCGTGCGGCTCGCCGGGACCTTCAGGCCGATACGCTGCATTGCCTCGGAGAACAGTTGGCGGTCTTCGGCCTTACGGATCGAGGGTATCGAGGCGCCGAGGAGCTCCACGTCCAGCTCGTCGAGGATGCCTGTTTCGTGGAGTTCGACGGCGAGGTTGAGGGCGGTCTGGCCGCCGAGGGTGGGCAGCAGGGCGTCGGGGCGTTCGCGGCGCAGAATCTCGGCGACGGTTTCGGCGATCAGTGGCTCGACGTAGGTGGCGTCCGCGACCTCGGGGTCGGTCATTATCGTGGCTGGGTTGGAGTTTACGAGGACCACGCGGTAGCCCTCGTCGCGCAGGGCGCGGCAGGCCTGGGTGCCCGAGTAGTCGAACTCGGCGGCCTGCCCGATCACTATCGGGCCCGAGCCGATGATCAGGACGCTCGTGATGTCGTCGCGCCGCGGCACGCTAGGCCCGCGCCTTATCGGATAGACCATCGACGAAGTCCTCGAAGAGGTATGCTGAGTCCCTGGGACCGGGGCTGGATTCGGGATGGTACTGAACGCTCCAGGCCCTGAGCTCGGGGCTCGCTATGCCCTCGACCGTGCCGTCGTAGAGGTTGCGGTGGGTCAACTCGACGCCGCCCCGGAGAGATTCCTCGCTGACGGCGAACCCGTGATTCTGGCTCGTTATCTCTATTTGATTGGTCTTCAGGTTCCTAACGGGATGGTTCGCCCCGTGGTGGCCGAAGGGCATCTTGTAAGTCTCGCAACCAAGGGCCAACCCGAGGAGCTGGTGACCGAGGCAGATTCCGAAGGTCGGGATCTCGCCGAGGAGCGGACGCAGGGTATCGACCACCTCCCCGAGGGCCGCCGGGTCGCCTGGGCCGTTGGAGAGGAACAAGCCGTCTGGATCGGCGGCGAGAATGTCGTCGGGGCTGGTGGAGCCTGGCATCGCGAGGACGGAGGCGCCGCGGCTGCGGAGTTCCCGGTAGATCGAGCCCTTCACCCCGTAGTCCAGGGCGACGACGCGGCAACGTTCTTCTCCGAAGGCGGGGAGCAGGGTCGGCTCCGAGAGCTCCGAGCTGGTGGAGGCGAGGTCGAGGCCAAGCATCGAGGGGTGGGCCGTGGCCTTGTCGCGCAGGACGTTACGATCAAACTCAGACGTCGAGATCACACCGCGCATCGCGCCCTTGTCCCTGAGGTGACGGGTGAGGGCGCGGGTGTCCAGGCCTTCGATCCCGAGGACCCCGCTCTCGTCGAGGAGGTCTGCCAGGGAACGGTCGCTCGCCCAGTTGCTCGGGTGAGGCGTGTACTCGCGGACGAGAATGGCGGCGGCCTGGACCCTCGTGGACTCGGCGTCGCCGGGGATTACACCGTAGTTCCCTATAAGCGGGTAGGTAAAGAGCAGGATCTGACCGCGGTAAGAGGGGTCGGTGATGGTCTCCTGGTAACCGACCATGCTCGTCGTGAAGACGACCTCGCCGGCGACCTCGCCTGAGCCGGCGAAGCTCCAGCCCTCGAAGGCGGCCCCGTCCTCGAGGACCAAGGTCGCCTGGCTTCGCCCTACGCTACGCACGTACTCCAAACCTCGCTCCAGTCCTGTCGTGTACCAGACCTCCGCCAACTATAGTACCCACGACCCTGCCCGTCAGGGTCCGCCCGAGAAATGGAGAGTTGGAAGAGTGGCTGATCAGGGCGCTGCGATCCACCATCCAGTCCTCCGAGAGATCCACGAGCGTCAGGTCCGCCACCGTGCCGACCGCGAGGCTCCCCCCCTCCCCGACCCACCGCCCGGGCGCCGAGCTCATCGCCCCTACGAGTCGCTCGAGCGAGAGCCTGCCGTCAAGGACGAGCTCCGTGTAGAGCGCGGCGAACGCGGTCTCGTGGCCGAGGAATCCAGGGGCGGCCTCCTCTAGTGGGAGCTCCTTCTCCTCTGATGCGTGCGGCGCGTGGTCCGTCGCCACGAAATCGAGGATGCCTTCCCGCAATGCTTCCTCGACGCCGCCACGGTCGCCGTCGGGACGCAGTGGAGGGTTGACCCTGTAGAGACCGTCCAGGGTGGAGATGAGATCGTCTGTCAACGTGAGGTGGTGGGGCGTGGTATCCGCTGTCACGTAGGCTCTGCCCTTGAAGAAGCTGACCAGCGCCGCCGAGAGGGCCGTGGAGACGTGGGTTATGTGCACCTTCGCGCCCGTTTCGGCTGCGAGAACGAGGGCTGTTGCCGTCGCTGTGTCCTCCGCGCTGGCGGGGGAGCCGGGGAGCCCGGCCAGGGAGGCTGCGGCCCCGTCGTGCACGACGCCGGTGGCGAGCGTGTGGTCTTCGCAGTGCAGGATCACGGGCAGCCCCGCCGAGCGCGCATACAGCATGCCGTTCCTGAGCACGCCAGCCGATGCCGTTCCGAGCCCGTCGTCCGAGACGCAGAAGGCTCCCGCTTCCTTCAGCAGGCGCATCTCCGTGAGGCGCTCGCCGGCGAGCCCGACGTGGAGGGCCGCCGATATGCGCGCCCTTACCCTCGACTCCAGCTCGACGCGGCGCGCCAGGCCGCTTACAACAACGGGGCGATCCACGATCGGGTCCGTGTTTGGCATCATGACGACACCGGTGAAGCCGCCCGCGGCGGCTGCGGCCGAGCCGCTCTCTATGTCCTCCTCGTCCTCGCGGCCAGGCGTGCGCCAGTGGGCGTGCACGTCGACGAAGCCGGGGAAGAGGTGCAGGCCTTCCGCGTCGAGTTCTCGCGTCCCGCGGAGTCCCTCGCCGACCTCAGAGATCCTGCCCGACGAGAGGCGCACGTCCCTGATACCGTCGAGGCCCGTGGACGGGTCGAACACGTGGGCCCGGCGTATGACCAGTTCCGGGGTGGCGCCTGGGTCCTGGATCACGCGGCTACCCTCTGGGCCGCGCCCGTAGCGAGGGCAAGGACGGCGGACCGGACGCAGACGCCGGCGGCGACCTGGTCGGGAATAAGGGACGAGGCGCCGAGGACGACGTCGCCGGAGATCTCCACGCCCCTGTTGACGGGACCAGGGTGCATCACCAGCGCCCCACCCTCCAGGTGGCGTCGCGCCACGCCGTAGAAGCGCGCGTACTCGGCGACGGAGGGTATTCGCGCCCCTGTCATCCTCTCCTTCTGCAGTCGCAACATGTAGAGGACATCTGCTCCCCACTCTGTAGCCTCATCTACCGAGGAGAGCACGGGCAGCCCCCACGCTCCAGCGTCGGGCGGAAGTAGTGTGCGAGGGGCGACGAGGGAGACCTCCATCCCTGACCGCGCGAACCCGGGTATGATGCTGCGGGCCACGCGGCTGTGCAAGATGTCCCCCACGATGGCGATGCGGCGTCCGGCCAGTTCGTCGAAGCCACCTAGCGCATCGCTCAGGGCGTAGAGGTCGAGCAGCGCCTGGGTCGGGTGCTGGCCGCAGCCGTCGCCGGCGTTGATCACGGGCGCTGACGTGTGCCGCGAAGCGAGGGCTGCCGCTCCTGCGGCCGGGTGGCGGAGTACGATCGCGTCTGCCCCCAGGCGGTCGAGGGTGACGACGGTGTCGACCAGGGACTCGCCCTTGGCGATGGCCGAGCCCTCTTCGGAGAGTGAGATCACGTACGCCCCCGACCGCCTCGCCGCGAGCTCGAAGGAGACCGCCGTCCTGGTAGATGCCTCGAAGAAGGCCAGGCAAACGGTCTTGTCCGCGAGCGCGTCCCGCACGCGCCCTTCGGCGAACGCGGCGGCGAGGTCGAGGATCTCACGCAGCTCCCCGCGGCCCGCGTCTTCCAGGGTAAGCAAGCTTCTAGCCTCCAACGACGATCACCCCGTCCTCCCCATCGGTCTCCTCCAGGTTGACAAGCACCCTCTGACCACGCGCGGTGGGCACGTTCTTCCCGACGTGATCAGCCCTTATCGGCAGCTCCCTGTGGCCTCGGTCGACCAGGATAGCCAGCCGAACCGCGGCCGGCCTCCCCAGCTCCAGCAACGCGTCCATCGCCGCGCGCGCCGTCCTGCCCGTATAGAGCACGTCATCGACGAGTACGACCGTCTTGCCCGTCACGTCGAAGGGCACGCTGCTTCCACGCACCTCCGGATCATCCTGCTCCAGGTCGTCGCGGTGGAGCGTTATGTCGAGGGAGCCGACCGGGAGATCCAGGCCCTCGAACTGGTGAACGTTGGCGGAGATCCTGCGCGCCAGCGGTACTCCACGCGTAAGCACCCCGACGAGGGCGAGGTCGTCGAGGCGAGAGGCGTTGCGTTCTAGTATTTCGTGCGAGATGCGGCGCAGCGAACGGTTTACTCCGTCCGGGGAAAGTACCTGCGAGTGGGCACGTTCGTAGACGCTTGATCGGCCCATGACCTGCCTCCTTCGCGTCTCACGGGACGCCGTTAAAGGATCGGTTGCCGAGCGTCAAGCTACCAGAGGGCGAAGGAGCCGTCAAGCCCCAAGGCGGCGTCCCTCAAGTCTTCGGGGATCTCCGAGCGAAACTCCAGCGCCTTCCCGCTCACGGGATGCTCGAAGGAGAGGCGCTCGGCGTGCAGCCAGAGACGGCGGCCGGGGACGGGTTCTCCGTAGAGTGGGTCGCCGTAGAGTGGATGGCCGATCGCCGAGAGGTGCACCCGGATCTGGTGCGTCCTCCCCGTCTCGAGCCGTACCCGGATCATGGTGTGTCCTGCGGCCTCTGCGAGTACTTCGAAGTGCGTGATCGCGGGCCTCCCTACCCCAGCGGCCATGAGCGTTGGGTTATCGGGATCCCGGCCAACGGGTGAGTCGATGGTTCCCGCCCGTGGCAGGCCTTCGCCAGCCGCGACCGCCCTGTAGACCCGTCCAACCCGCCGGGCCGACATCATCTTCACGAGCCGGGAGTACGCGGGCTCACCCTTGGCCAACACCATGAGGCCTGACGTGTCGCGGTCGAGGCGATGGACGACGCCCGGCCTGTAGGGGTCATCCCCCCCGGATATGCCCCTGCCGAGGAGCGCGTTTACCAGCGTTCCCGACCGGTTTCCCGCGCCGGGATGGACGACGAGGCCGGCCGGCTTGTCCACCACCAGAACATACTCGTCCTCGAAGACCGTGGGGACTGGTATCTCCTCCGGCGAGAGTCCCTCCTCGGGAACGCTCGCCTCGATGAGTTGCCCGTCCCTCACCTTGTAGGAAGATGGGGCCTCCTCCCCATCGACGAGCAGAAGATTCTGTGAGATCAAGCGCTGCACCCAACTCCGGCTCATCCCGAGACGACTGGCGGCGAGCCGGTCGAGACGCGTCCCGGCCTCCTGGGGATCTACCCTAAAGCTGTGGGACTGCAACCCGCTGCGGTAGACGCCCCGAAGCCCCTACTCGCGCCGGCGCAGGAAGCGGCTGGCCCTGAAGATGCGGCTGTCTGCCTGCTCCTCTTCGTCCCTGTCGAAGAACTCCTGCGAGCTGGTCTCCTCGGCCAGCGCCGGCTCCTCCCGCTCCACCTCCCCCGCCGCCTCGGGCTCGGAGACGGGGGGTTCGTCGACCTGCCACGTCTCGTCCCGCACCGTGGACGGCTCGACCTCAGGCTCCGCGACCTCGGGCTCCCCCGCGGGCGCCTCATCGGCCCCCGGTTCGCCTGCAAGGGGTCCCATGTCTCGTGCGCGAAGGACCTGCGTCGGCTGCTCATCCTGGGCCTCGGAGTGCTCGGGAACGACGTCCGCTGCCGCCAGCTCTTCCGCGCTCACGGGCTCCTCCGCAACGTATTCCCGTTCTATGAGCCGGGTGGAGCCGGGGACCGCTTCGTCCGTCTCGGCCGTGACGCTAACCTCCTCTGAGCTCGCGATCTCGTAGTCCGAGACGGTAAGGCCAGGGTCCGTAAGCTCGCCGTCAGGCACGTCTGAGGGCGCCGCGTCCGAAGACTCCGGTGGGCTGCTGGCCCCTGCGGCCTCGCGCACCACGGCGATGGACTCGGTATCGAGGCGCTCGCGCAGGGTAGCCTCTATCTCTCTGGCCGAGGCCAACTCCATGTTTTCCATCATGTCCGTGTAGGTCTTCAGGAGGTGGCGGAAGTCGTTGGTGAAGCTCTTCTTCGCCTCCTGCAGCGCCTCGTAGGAGTCCTTGACACGCTCTATGCGCGAGGAGGAGTCGGCGAGCATCTGGTGGGAGCGCGTCTGCGCCTCCCTGATCGTGAAGTCTGCCTCCCTCTGGGCACTCTGGCGCATGCCCTCGGCCTCACGGGTCGCGGCGCGCCTGAGGTCGTTGGAGGCTTGCTCGGCGTGGACGAGGGCGGCCCGGATGGAGCCTTCGAGATCCTCGAACTGCTGCAGCCGGTCGCGCAGGCTCGACACCTCCTCGCGCATCCGCTGGTTCTCGGTGTAGTCGCGCTCGAACTCGTCGGCCACGGCGTCGAGGAAGTCGTCGACCTGGTTCGCGTCGTAGCCGCGGAAGCCGCTCTTGAACTCCTTACGCCTTATATCTATCGGTCGTATAGGCATCTCTATTCACCCCGTCACAGGTTGTATGAACTGTTCAATGATGATAAGCAGCAAGGTCCTTGCTATGGAGAGACCCAGGATCGCGATGATCGGCGAGAGGTCTATCCCGAAGCCCCCGAGCTGCAGCATTGGCACGCGGCTCCTTATGGGCATCAGAATCGGGTTGGCCACGGCCCTCACGGCGTCGTAGACCGCCTGCATTAAGCTGCTCGAAGGGTAGCCGGGGAACCAGGAGAATAGGATGGATGCGATGATGAACCCGAACAGGATGTAGTAAGTGTAGGTGACCGCCCCGGCCAGAAGACCAGCCACGGAGAACCCGAACTGCTGCAGGAGGGCCGCGGTCATGCGCCGAGCCCCCTCGCCTTCTCTGTCGCCGCCTCTACCCCGTCGTAGACCGCCGCCACGAAGCCCGCCTTCTCCATTGCGACGAAGGCGGCGGCCGTCGTGCCGCCAGGCGTCATCACCTCGTCGCGTACCTGGTGGGCGCTGCGTTCTTTCAACAGCACCGAAGTGCCGCCTATCGTGCCTATCACCAGCCTGCGTGCGACGTCGCGCGGAATGCCTTCCCTGACGCCGGCCTGTATGAGGGCGTCGGCGAAGAGCGCGACGTAGGCCGGCCCCGAACCGTGCAGGGCCGTCGCTGCGTCGAAGAGGCGTTCTGGCAACTCCTGCACGTCGCCGACGTGGCGGAAGATGTCCATGACCGTCGGCAGCGCGGCCCGGCCCGCCTCGTTCGCGGTGACAACGGCGGAGCCGAGCCCCACCGAAGCGCACACGTTCGGCATCACGCGCAGGATCGCGGTCCCGGGGGGCAGGTATTCGGAGATACGGTCGATGGAGACGCCGGCGGCGACGCTCGTGACGGCCTTATCGGTGCCCTCGAAAGCGGGTGAGACCTCCTCCATCACCTGCGTGACGTCCCAGGGCTTCACGGCGACTATAAGGAGGTCGCTCGCGTCGGCGAGCCCGCGGTTGGAGGAGGTGGTGCGAATGCCGCTCTCTCTGTATAGGCTCAGTTGTTCGGGATGGATGTCGCTTACGCCGAGGTCGAAGCCGCCAGACTCTGAGAGCCTTTGGAGCAGAGAACCCCCGATCTTGCCCGCCCCAATTATCCCGACCTTCTTCAAAGTCCCCCTCGGAGGCTCCTAGAGCTGGTTGAAGAACGCCCGCTCGGCGATGCGCTTGCGCTCTTCGGCGCTCACCTCGACGTCGCGCGGCGTGAGCAGGAAGACCCTGTTGGCGACCGACTGGATGTTGCCATCGAGCGCGTAGGTCAGGCCCGAGCAGAAGTCCACCATCCTCCTGGATAGGTCTCCGTCCACGCTCTGGAGGTTGAGGATCACGGGTTGCTGGCGCTTGAAACGGTCCGCCAGGTTCTGGGCGTCGTTGAAGCTCGCTGGCTCGAGGACGCTGACCCGCGTCGTTCGCTGGTCGGGGACGGGCCGCAGGTGTGCCGGCGGGTTCTGGTTGCCGGCGTAACGCTCACCCCTGGCCGATGACTCGCTACCGAAGAGGTCCCCGAGGGAAGTTCCGAAGGCCGAGGAACGCTCCGTGCGACCGAGGCGCCTCACTGTCGGCCCCGGCTCGGCGCTACGGGAGCCGTTCACGTATTCCTCGTTTTCATAACGGCGATCCTCTTCCTCTTCGTCTTCGTAGTATTCCTCGTCATCGACACCGAACCCGAACCAGGCCGCGATCCGGTCCAGACGGTCCCTAACTGCCATCTTGCCTCCTTACGGGCCCATCCTCCTCTATTAGCATCCGCCCGATCCTGACCACGGTCGCTCCCTCCTCGACCGCCACCCCATAGTCACTACTCATGCCCATGGAGAGTTCCGAGAGATCGAAGTGCGGACTCCAACTTTCTCGTAGCCTATCACGGATCGCACGAAGTTTCGCGAAAACATAGCGCACTTCCTCGGGGTTTTCGACCAGCGGAGCGAGCGTCATGAACCCCCTAACCCGAACTCTCCCACCGGTCTCCGCGGCCACCTCGAGTAGCGTTTCGACCTCGCCCTCGGAGACGCCATACTTGGACTCCTCTTCGGCGACGTTTACCTGCAGGAGGATGTCGATGCCGACGTCCGGGGCCCTGTTGGAGATCTCCTCGATCAAACGAACGGAGTCCACGGAATGTATGAGACCTACCCTCGGCACGACCACCTTGGCCTTGCGTCGCTGCAGGTGCCCGATGAAGTGCCACTCGAAGCGATCTTTGAAGCGATCCTGTTTTTCGACGAGGTCCTCGGCCCGGTTCTCGCCAACGAGGTCAACGTCGGCCCCGGCGAGGTCCGCGAGCTGCCCTGGCGCGTAGTACTTGGTGGCGACGAGCACGCGGACTCGCTCGTCCGCCCTCCCACCGCGCTCAAGAGCCCCCTGAATGTTCTCGCGCACGACGGCCAGCCTCTCCCTGATGTCCGTCGCCCCCGGGTTCACCGGCCCTCCCTCACGATCGAAGCGAGGTTGCGGCCCGTTAGCGGCCCCCCTTTGCGGTGGGAATAGAAGAGGTCGGGCCTGCACCCGCTACAGAGTCCGAGATCGTGCACCTCCGCCCCGGCCCGCTGGAGGTCGATCCGGATGGATCTCTGCAGCGAGAGGTAGCGTCCCGAGACCACCCCGTCCCCGAACTCGGCGGCGAACTCCCCGGCGAGATCCTCCGACACCTCGTAGCAGCACCCACGAATGGAAGGCCCGATGTAGGCGCGCACCCCGGAACCTCCGAGTTCCCGCACCGCCTTCCCCGAGACGCCGGCCAGGGTACCCCGCCACCCGGAATGAACCATCCCGACCTCCAGCTCCCCGACGAGCGCGACGGGAACGCAGTCGGCCACGGCAACCGAGAGGCAGAGGTCGGGCTCCGTGGTAAAAAGCGCGTCGGCCTCACCGGCGAGGCCCGGCCGGGAGACACGCACTACGGCGTCGCCCGCGACCTGCCGCACCCAGGCCGCAGGCCTGCCGTCCATCGCCCTCCGGATTATGGAGAGGTTCTCATCGACCGCGTCGGGACCGTCGCCGACCTTCTTCGACACGTTCAGGGAGTCGTATGGAGGCTTCGAGACGCCGCCGCGGCGGGTGAAAAAGTAGATAGAGGCCCCCTCTGGTTCAGGGTCAGGAGCAAAGAAGACGGCGCCCCCTCTCGCGGTGTGGATCGCGGCGGGGGCGCCGTCTTCGGTTTGCAAATGAGCCTCGCGCACGCCCAGGCGAAGGCCTACCGGCGCCGGAGGAAGGCTGGGATATCCAGTACGTCTCCCGTCTCCGGCGAGGAAGCGGACTCCTCCTCCTGCTGCTGCTGTTGGGAAGGTTCGGTGGCGGCGCTACGGTCGGAGCGGCGCTGGTTGGCGAGCCGCTGGTCGAAACCCGTGGCGATCACCGTCACGCTCACCCTATCGCCGTTGTTATCGTCGATAACGGCGCCGAAGATCAGGTTAGCGTCCTGGTGCGCGGCGTTGTGCACGATCTCGGCTGCCTCGTTGACCTCGAAGAGACCGAGGTCAGGCCCGCCGGTGATGTTCAAGATGATCCCGGTAGCACCCTCGATGCTGGCCTCCAGAAGCGGGCTCGATATCGCGGTCCTGGCGGCCTCGGGTCCCCTGGTCTCGCTGCTCGACTCGCCGATGCCCATGAGGGCCGAGCCGGAGTCGTGCATGATGGTGCGTACGTCGGCGAAGTCCAAGTTGATGAGGCCAGGTACTGTGATGAGGTCCGTGATCCCCTGGACGCCCTTCCTCAGAATATCGTCGGCCATCTTGAAGGCGTCCATCATGCTGGTCCGCTTCTCGGCGACCTGCAAGAGCCTGTCGTTGGGGATGATGATGAGGGAGTCCACGTTCTCCTTGAGACGCTTGATGCCCTCCTCGGCGTAGGTCGAGCGCCTGCGCCCCTCGAAGGCGAAGGGCCGCGTGACGACCCCGACGGTCAGCGCCCCCGAGTCCCTGGCAATCTTGGCGACGACCGGGGCGGCGCCCGTGCCGGTACCGCCGCCCTTGCCGGCGGTGACGAAGACCATGTCAGCCCCGCGCAGGGCCTCCTCGATCTCGGCCTTGTTCTCTTCGGCGGCCTCCATCCCGATCTTCGGGTCCGCGCCGGCGCCGAGTCCGCGCGTGATCTTCTCCCCTATGTGTATCTTCTGGTCGGCGTCGCACATCTGGAGGGCCTGCGCGTCCGTGTTCACCGCTATGAACTCAACCCCCTGCAAACCAGAGTTGATCATGCGGTTCACGGCGTTGGTTCCCCCTCCGCCTATGCCGACAACCTTTATGACCGCCAAGTAATTAGTCGCCGCGTCCAACATGCCTTCCTAACCCTCCATCACCCGCTCTTTGGGGGCCCGCCCGTCTACTTTCTCCGGAACCAGCCCTTGACCGCCTCCACTATGCTACCAAAACTGCCCGCCCCTGCACCTTTACCCTTTGGTCTAGGGTCATCGTTTCTGGCCGAGAAGTATAGCAGACCTACGGATGTTGCATACTGAGGTTGCTGTACAGGTTTAATCCCGCCCTTGACCATGCGGGGGACCACGGTTCTTGCGCGCATACCCAGGGTATCTTCGGCGAGCTCGGTCATGCCGTCGAGCAAGGAGCCGCCACCGGTCAGGACGACGCCGCCGGGGACCAGGTCCTTCATCCCCGTCCCTTCGAGGGAGTCGCGCACGTAATCGAAGAGTTCGCGGGCACGGTACTCCAGGATCTGGCTGATAAAGTTGGCGTTGTAGTGACGGTCGCCGAGCTTAACGGGGGCCACGGAGTCGATGGTGCTGGAGAGGGTCGTGCCGTAGCGAACTTTAAGCTCCTCCGCCGTGTGTTGCGGCACCTTCAGGCCGTAGGCCACGTCGGAGGTAAAGCTCTCGCCGCCGATGGGTATAACGGCGGTATGGGTGAGGGCACCCCTGTAGAAGGTCGCGATATCGGTGGTGCCGCCGCCCACGTCGATCAGGACTACCCCCGTCTCGCGGTCCGCCTCAAGGAGGCAGGCCTCGGCTGAGGCCAGCGGCTCGAGCACGACGTTGGAGACCCTGACGCCGCAGTCCTCGACGGCGCGCAGGAGGTTCTGGATGCTGGAGAGTGCCCCGCTGACGACGTGGGCCCTCATGGTCACCTTGCGGGCTGCGAGGCCCGCGGGGTTCTTGACGCCCTCGGATCCGTCGAGGACGTAGCCGCGGGGTACGACGTGTATCATCCGCTCGTCCTCGTCGAGGTCGAGCTGCCTGGCCTCCTGCTCCAGCCTGCGAACGAACCGGTCCGTGACCATCAGGTCCCTGCCACGGTTCAGGAGGGTGACCTCCTTGTTGAAGGACGAGATGTGGCTGCCCGCGATACCGACGGTCACCCTACCGCCGCGGACGCCACAATCCTCCACTGCCTCGGCTATCGAGTCGGCGGCCGCCCTGCGGTCTACGACGACGCCGCGCTTGAGGCCCTCACTCGGCGCCTCCCCCATGGAGAGCACCTCCACCCAGCCCCGGCGCGGGTCTACGCGGCCGGCGAGCGCGACGACCTTGGTCGTGCCCACGTCTATCCCGTACACCAGTGACCCTGACACGGTTCGCTAACCCCTGGGATCGCTGTTCGTTGTCCCCTGAATCGGGGCGCCGACAACTACCCTGTCCGGCGAACGCAGGTCGAAGAACCCAGCGTCCGGATGATGGGAGATGATGCTCTTCAAGGCCATGGCCTGGCCGTCGTCGACGTCCCCGGAGAAGATAACCGGGCGACCCCGAACCGTGGTCCTGATGCCCTCAGCCCCAGCCCCATCGACCGAGTCGAGCCCCACCCCGTTTTCGTGCAACGTCCTCGCGAACTCCAAGATCTCCCCTACCTGGTCGAGATCCAACTCCACCCGGTCGAGGCTAACTCCCCCGAGTCCGGGAAGCTCCTTGCCATCAGAGGACAGGACGAGCTCTCGCCCATCAACCTCGGCATGGAGCACCGGACGACGCTCCTCAACCTGAACGGTAACTATACCGGACTTCCAGTTCTCGTTCACCCTTGCACCCTGAACCCAGACGTTAGACTCCACTTTATCTTTCAACAGCTCATCATTGAGGGTAAGGAGGCTGGCGTGATCCGGGACTGCGTCGGCGGCCTCGGATGCGTCGTACATACGGGCGCCTTCGACCCTGACGCCTGTAACGGGGAAGCTGAGGTAGGTAATGAGGAGGACGGTGAGGGTAGTAGCGACGGCCACGGCCGCCGAGATCAGGATCGCGCGCAGGGAGCCGGTCAGGATGCCTGGTCCTCCAGTATGTGGAGCAGGTTCTCGCCCACCTGCGAGATATCTCCGGCACCGAGGGTGAGCACGAGGTCTCCCCTCTCTGAGATATGTTTGAGGACCCCCGGTATGGCCTCTTGCTGGGGTACGTAGTAGACGTCGGGGTGTGGGCGCGTCTCGCAGATGGCGTCCACTATGAGCTTCCCGTTGACGCCGGGCTGGGGCATCTCGCCTGCGCCGTAGACCTCGGTGATGAGCACGGCGTCGGCCGAGGCGAACGAGTCGCCGAACTCTCTGTAGAGCGCGCGGGTTCGCGAGTAACGGTGCGGCTGAAAGACCGCGATGACCCGCCCGTCCGTGGGCATGGTGGAACGGGCCGCCGCCAGCGTCGCCGTGAGCTCCGTGGGGTGGTGGGCGTAGTCGTCGACGACGCGAACGTCGGCACGCTCTCCCTTGAGTTGAAACCGGCGGCGCACACCCCCGAAGTTCTTCAGGGTAAGGGCTGCCTCGTAGGTGTCGTGACCGAGCCAGCGCGCGACCCCGGCCGCGGCCAGGGAGTTAAGTACATTGTGGCGGCCATAGACGCCGAGCACGACCTCGCCACGTCTAGTTTCGCCTTCCAGCAGCACGTAGCTGTTGGGCCCCAGGATCTCCGCCCGGAGGTCCCCGGAGTCGATACCGTAGGTCGTCAGGGGGCATTGGGCCTCCAAGGCTACCCCGAGACAGGACGGGTCGTCGGAGCAGGTGATCAGGCATCCGTCCGCGGGTAGAGAGCGGACGAATTGCTCGAAGGTTCCCACCACGTCGTCGAGGGACGAGTAGAAGTCGGGGTGGTCGAACTCGACGTTCGTGACGACGGCGGCCTGCGGCCTGAGGTAGAGGAGGGAGCGGTCGCTCTCGTCCGCCTCGGCGACGACGAGGTCGGACCGGCCGAAGGCTACGTTGCTCCCGATATCGTTCAGCTCACCGCCAACGAGGGCCGTCGGGTTTTCGCCCAGGGCCTTCAGTACGTGCGCCGTCATGCTGGTCGTCGTCGTCTTGCCGTGCGTCCCCGCGATGGCGACGCTGCGGTTGCCCTCCAGGATCCAGGCCAGGGCTGCGGCCCGCGGTATGACGGGGATGGACCTCCGCCTGGCCTCCAGGAGCTCGGGGTTCGTGCTTGGTATGGCGGTGGAGATCACCACCTGGTCGGCGTTCCCCACCCGTTCGGAGGCGTGCCCGATGTAGACGCTGACGCCGGCCCCGCGCAGCCTCCTGGTGTAGGGGGACTCCTTGAGGTCCGAGCCGGTGACTTCGTGGCCCCCTCTGGCGAGGACCTCCGCAATACCGCTCATCCCGGCCCCGCCGATGCCGATCATGTGTATCTTCATGGGCCCCACTCCTCGTCTCGCGCACGTAATAGTCTCTCGGCCACCTCGCCGGCAGCCCCCGGGGTGGCCAGCCCGGCCATGCGTCCCGCCAGCCTCTCCCGACGCTCGTCGTCCTCGAGCAAGGCCTCGACTCGCTCGCGCAGCGACCCCGCGCCGACCTCCGAGTCTGGCATCAGCTCGGCAGCTCCCTTCTCCGTAAAGTACCTGGCGTTGTGGAGCTGGTGGTCGCCCGTCGCGTAGGGGAACGGTATGAGTATCGCCGCCCTCCCGGCCGCGGCGATGTCGAAGAGCGAGCCCGCACCGGCCCGGCTCACGACCACGTCAGCGGCGGCCAGGTACCGCCAGATATCGTCCACGTACTCGAGGATGCGGTGCCTCGGGTTTTCGGCCTGGAGCCGCCCGAAGTCCCTGTGCCCAGAGATCTGGACGACCGAGTAAGGCGTCGTGCCCCGGAACGCCTCCACCGCCGCGAGGTTGACCCTGAGCGCACCCCCACTCCCCCCGAAGACGAGGACGACGGGAGGCTCGAGGCCGAGCTCGCCGAGCGACTCCTTTCGGGAGGCACCAAAGTTCTCAGCCCTGGTCGGCATCCCGACCCACGCGGAACGCCTGAAGCCGGCTTCGGCCCCGGGGAAAGCAACCAGAGTCTGCGTCGTAAACCGGCTCGCGAGGCGATTGTGGCGTCCCGGAACGGAGTTCTGCTCGTGCAAGAACGTCGGTAGCCCCAACATCCGCGCCGAGGCCACGGCCGGCGCGCTCGCGTACCCCCCAACCCCGAGAACGGCCCGCGGCCTCAGTCGTTGTATTATGCGTGTACAGGTCGCGACTGCCTTTAGGGAGAGGAGGCCTGCGCGGGCCTGGGCCATGGGGTTTCCGGCGAAACCGGCGAGGGGCAGGGCGTGGAGGGTGTAGCCCTCGCTGGGGACGAGAGCCTTCTCTATACCGGACTCGGATCCAACGAACTCGACCACGGCACCCCGCTCCTTCAACTCAGCCGCCACGCACAGCGCGGGGATAGCGTGCCCCCCCGTGCCGCCTCCGGCTATGAGGATTCTTGTTTGCGCGGGGTTTGGTCTCTCTGGCTCGTTCACTGTCCTCCGATATCCTGTAGAGGATGCCCACGGCGGCGAAGCATACCAGCAGGCTCGACCCGCCGTCGCTCACGAAGGGGAGTGTCATGCCGGCGAGCGGGAGGACCACCATTACGGCCCCGATGTTGAAGATGGCCTGGACGGTCAGCATCGTGGTCAGGCCGGCCGCGACGCACCTGGCCATCACCGTGGGCGCGCCGATTGCTATCCTCAGGCCTGCCTGCGCGATAAACCCGAAGGCGGCGATCACCGCCACCATTCCGAGCAGGCCGAGTTCCTCCCCGATCAGCGCGAAGATCATATCCGTACCGACCTCGGGCACGTAAGGTCCCTGTCCGCCAGACCCCGCGCCCGACCCGAAGAGACCCCCGGCCTTAATGGCAACCATCGACTGGACTATCTGGTAGCCCGAGCCGTCCGTCGCAGCCCACGGGTTCAGGAACGTCGTGAACCGCTCACGCCGGTAGGGCTCGAGCATCATCATCCCGGCGACGGCGACCAGTCCCACGAGCCCCGAGAGTACCAGATCCCGAGTCCTGATCTCGGAGGCCCAAAGGACGCCTGCGGCGCCGGAGAGCACGATGACGGAGGTGCCGAAGTCGGGCTCGATGAAGACGAGCGCGAAGAGCACCCCGACCATCGCGAGGGGCTTGAAGGGGAGCCTGGAACCCGAGGGCAGTCGGGCGACGGCGCAACTGAGTAGAAGCACGGCGGCGAGCTTGGCGAACTCCGCGGGCTGCACGGTCATGAGACCGAGGTCGAGCCACCTCCGCGCGCCGTTGATCCGGCTCCCGACCCCCGGGATGAGTACTAGTATGAGCCCGATCAGGACGATTACGTACAGGGCAGGGGCGTACTTGCGCCACGCCGTGTACCTGATGCGGCTCGCCACGAGGAAGACGGCCACCCCGAGTACCATGTGCACGATGCGCTCGAACAGGGAACCGGTCCCAGCCGCCGAGTAGACCATGACGAGCCCCAACAAAGAGAGGCCAAGCGCCACGAGGAACAGGTTTGCCCTGAGGCTACTCATCTTCCGACCGGTCCCCTACTCATCTTCCGACCGGTCCCCATTGCCGCGTGACCTCAAGCGCGAACCTGGCGAACGCGTCGCCCCTCTCGGCATAGCCCGGGAACTGGTCGAAGCTCGCGCACCCCGGCGAGAGCAGGACGACGTCCCCGGCCCTTGCCAGCGCCGCGGCTCTCTGAACGGCCTCTTCGAGGTCATAGGCCTTGTGGACCACGTCTTGCCAACCCGCGTCTTCGAGGTACGCCGCGATGCGCGGGCCGGCCTCGCCCTGGCACACCACCGCCCTGCACGCTTGCAGACCTGGCAGTACCTCCGCGAAGTCCGTACCCTTCTCGGACCCACCGAGGATGAGCACCACGGGCACCTCGAAGCTCGCAAGGGCGGCAGCGACCGCGGCGGGGTTCGTAGCCTTCGAATCATCCACGTAGGTGACGCCCGCGGCCTGTTCCGCGACCTGCATGCGGTGTGGCATGGGCTCATAACCCAGCAGGGACTCCCTGATCCCACCTAGCCCCACGCCCAGCCTCTCCGCCACAGCCGCCGCGAAGAGCGCGTTCTCGTGGTTGTGCGCCCCCGCGAAGCGCAACTCGGAGGCTTCGGCCAGATACGAGCCGCGGAGGTACAGGCGCCCGTCCCTGACGGCCGTGTCGCCTCGCCCAACGACGAGCACCTCGGCAGCGAGGCTGTTTTCGGCGCAGCATCTCGCCTGGTCTTCGGTGTCCACGAGGGCGAGGTCGTTTGCCCGCTGCCCTTCGAAGATACGCAGCTTGTCGTCAACGTACTCCTCGAAGGACTCGTGCCAGTTCAGGTGGTCGGATCTTATGTTTAGTAGCACCGCGACCTCGAAACCAGGGCTCTGAAGATAGTGGAGTTGGAAGGAGGAGATCTCGAGGACGAGGAGCCCGGTGCTGCGCGCCTCATCGAGGCATCCTGTCAGGGTTCGCCAGGAGTTGCCGGCGACGGCGTGGGGCACGCCTGAGGCCTCGAGCATGTGGTGGATCATGTCCACAACGGTCGTCTTCCCGTTCGTTCCCGTGACCGCGGCCACCCGCACGTCGCCCCCTAGCAACTCCAGCCCAAGCCCGACCTCGGAGATGATGGGAACGTCCCGCGCCTCGGCGGCCCCGAGTACGGTATTACGGGGGCTGATGCCTGGGCTCGCTATAACCCTGTCAATGCCATCAAGGACCTCGGGGCCCGCGCCAAGGACACCGGGAACGTTTAGGGCGGCAAGGGTCTCGCGCAGTCGCAGGTCGTCTCCGTTATCGGCCACGAGGACCTCATCGCCGCGCCCGGCGAGTACCCTCGCCGCCGCTACGCCCGAGTCACCGAGCCCGTATACCAGCGTCTTCACGCGCTCACCCGGCCGCGTTGTAGAGGAAGATGTAGTACAGGAAGAACCCGACGGAGGAGAAGGCGGCTTGGGCGATCCAGAACCGGACCACGACCTTGTTCTCATCCCACCCCAGAAACTCGAAGTGGTGGTGGATCGGGGCCATCTTGAAGACCCTTCGCCCCGTGAGCTTGAAGACGAGGACCTGCACGATAACGGAGAGCGCCTCGATCACGAAGAGGCCGCCGACGATGGGAAGGAGGAGCTCCGTCTTGGTCAGCACCGCAGCCGCGGCGAGGACGCCGCCAATCGCAAGCGCGCCCGTGTCCCCCATGAAGATCTGGGCCGGGTGGGAGTTGTACCAGAGGAACCCGACGATAGCCCCCACCATCGCGCCGCAGATCACGGCCACGTCGTACTGGCGCTCGAGGAACGCTATGGCCGTGTAGGCCAGCAGCGCTATGGCGCCGGCCCCCGCCGCGAGCCCGTCGAGCCCGTCGGTCAGGTTCACGGCGTTGGTGGTACCGGCGATCACCAGGAGCAAGAATACGCTGAAGAGCGCGATCCCGACGACCCCTGGTCCCAACACGAGACTCCGGTCGAAGTAGGGTACGAGCACGGTCTGGGTGACGCCCACGTAACGCACGGCGAGAACGTCGGCAAGGACGACCGCCAGGGTCAGGAGCAGGAACTTGTAGCGGGCGCTCAAGCCTTCTGGCCGTTTCTTGGAGATCTTCTGCCAGTCGTCGTAGAGCCCGATGCCGGCGACGACGGCGACCAACAACATCGTCGTGAGCGTGGCAACGTTCGGCCGCGCCACGACCACGAGCGCCCCCAGAAGCCCCGTCAGCATGACTATCCCACCCATCGTCGGGGTGCCGGCTTTGATCAGGTGCGTCTGCGGTCCCTCTTCGCGCACGAACTGCCCGAACTTGCGCGACTGCAAGAACTCGATGAACTTCGCGCCGAGCAGCACGGTTACGAGGAACGCCACCGCCGCCGCGAGTACAACGCTAAACAAGAGCTAAACTCTCCCTCAACTTGCGGGTCAGATCTTCTAGCCCGACCCCGCGCGAACCCTTGACGATCAGGTAGTCCCCGGGATGCAGTTGCTGGCCCAAAGTTTCGGCGGCCGTAGCGGCATCGTCATAGAAGAGGGTCTTCCCCGAAAAGGTCTCGGCGTACCACCTGGCCTCATCACCGACGCAGGCGAGCAGGTCAACGCCGACTTCGCCGGCCAGTTTGCCAGCTTCCCTGTGGTACTCACGGGCGCAAGGTCCCAACTCGAACATCCCGCCAAGGACGACGACTAGCCGTCGACTTTGTCTTGAAGCCTGCTCCGCACCGTACCTCAGTACGGCGGCGACGGCAGCGGGGGAAGCGTTGTAGGAGTCGTCGTAGACCACGATATCTTCCCTGAGCCTGTACACGTCGCCGCGGAGGCCCGTACGCCGCAGGCGAGCGAGACCACGGGCGGCGTCTTCGAGGTCGAGCCCGAGGGCGAGGGCGCCCCCTATGGAGGCGAGCAGCGACTCCACCAGGTGCGTCCCGAAGACGGGGGAACGCACCTCCGCCGAGTCCTCACCGATGCTGGCGACGAAGCGGAGTCCCTCGTCCCTGCCTTCGATCCCTGACGCGACGAGGTCTGCATCGCCGCCCTCGCGGGCGAAGGTGATGCGTCGCCCTAGCTCACGGCCCGATCCGGTCGCCGCCTCGGGCGCGGCGGCAGGGGAGATCAGGGCCCCCGATTCGGGGAGGGCGAGGGCGAGCTCGCCCTTGGCGGCTGCGAGGTCTTCTAGCGTACCGAAGGAGTCGAGATGCACGGGCGAGATGGCGGTGAGAACCCCTATCCCGGGCGGGGCTATGGCGCACAGGTGCTCTATATCCCCGGCGTGGGTGGCGCCCATCTCGAGGACGAGCACCTCGGTGCGGGGGTCGGCCGAGAGGACGGTGAGCGGGAGCCCGATCTCGTTGTTCAGGTTTCCGGCGGTGGCCGAGACGCGATTTCCCGAGTGCCTGAGGATGGTCGCGAGGGCGTCCTTCGTCGTGGTCTTTCCGACCGTACCTGTGATGGCTATTACGTTGGGCGAAGCGGCGTCCGGGCGAACGAGAGTCCACCGCGCGAACTCCTGGAGCGCCTTTACGGGGTCGTCCACGACGAGGGTCGGCACGTCTAGTTGGCGGGTGGCGACGGTCGCCACCGCGCCGCGCAGGTGCGCCTCGGGGGCGAAGTCCGCGCCGTCGGTCCGGCCGCGCAGGGCGAAGAAAAGGTCGCCCCCGCGCACCTTCCTGGAGTCGGTCGCGGCCCCGCCGATCAGCGCGTTCGCCCGCGAGCGGGGAAGATCCGCGCCCATGGCCAGCGCCGCCTCTGCGAGGGTAGCCGGCCTCACCAGAGGGGTTCCTCGGCCACGAAGCCTCTTCGGTCAGGCGGCACGTTGAAGTACCCCAGAGTAAAAGACATTACCTCGCGGAACGCCGGTACGGCGACCACCTCTCCCCAGTACGAGGTCCTTGGTTCATCGACCGCAACCAGCATCACGTACTCCGGGTCGGTGGCCGGGGCGAAACCCATAAAGGAGGCCACGTAGTCGGCGCCGTAGGTTCCTGTCCTCGGGTCGACTTTCTGCGAGGTCCCCGTCTTGCCGGCCACGGTGTAACCGGAGATTTGGGCGAAGTGGCCCGACCCGTCGTCGACGACGCCCTGCAACATCTCGCGTACTATAGCCGAGGTCCTCTCGCTTATCACCCGGGGGCCACGTTCGGCCCGACCGTTCTGCTCCGCGACGTGCGGCGTCACCCTGTACCCGCCGTTGACGAGGGTGGCGTAGCCGGAGACGAGCTGCAGGGGCGTAACGGTAAAGCCCTGACCAAAGGGTATGTTCCCGATCGAGACGCCGCTCCAGTCCTCGTAGGCGGGTACGTCTCCCGGGTTCTCACCCCACAGGTCAACGCCCGTCGGACTGCCGAAGCCGAACGCGCGGATGTAATCGTAGAGCTTCCTTCCGCCCATCTCCTGGGCGACCTTCGTGGCGCCGACGTTGCTGGAGTGCTCGAGCACGCCTCCAGGGGTCAATACCTCGGTCGGGTGGGGCTTGGAGTCGTTGATCACGTGGCCTGCCACGACCATGTGATCCGGAACGACGAACTTCTCGGACGGCGTGACCGCGCCGCTTTCTAACGCCGAAGCCACGGTGAAGGCCTTGAAGGTGGAGCCGGGCTCGTAGGGGTCGGTGAGCACGCGGTCTCGCTGATCCTCTGCGGGAACCTCGTCGAAGTCGTTGTTGTCGTAGGAGGGCGTGTTGGCGAGCGCGACGATGGACCCGTCGTCAACACGCATGACCACCCCGACGGCGCTCCTGGCCTTGCTCTTCTCGACGGCGGTCCCGAGGGCTTTTTGCAGCTCTTGCTGAACCGCTGAGTCGATCGTAAGCTCTACATCCTTACCTCTCTTCAGCGTTTCGTCGAAGCGGGCCTCGACCCCGCCGAAAGCCTCGCCATAAGTACCTGCGTGTCCTACGAGCTGGCTTGCGAGCGACCCGTTCGGGTAGATCCTCTCAGTGTCGGGTGCCGTGGTGATCCCCACGAGGCCCTCGTCCTGCACCCTGGCTGCGGTCTCGGGCTTTATGCCGGTGGCCACGACGCTGTATCCCGTGAGCTGGCCCTGCGAATCGCGCTGGGTAAGCGAGGCCCGTATCTCTCCCACACTGCGGTTCATCTCGGGGCCGATCACGGCCCGCAGCTCCCTGGACGTTCTTCTGGGGTCTTCGATCTGGTACGGGGTCGCGATGACGCGGGCGACCTCGAGGCTCGTCGCGAGGTCCCTGCCGTCGGCGCTGACGATGCTGCCGCGAGTCGGTGGGACGGACTGGGCAGCATCCCAACTCTGTTCGGCGGCGAAGGCCCTGTAGTCCTCGTCCTCCGTGAGGCTGATGTGCACCGCCCTCCCACCCAGGAGGAGGCCGCTCATGATGAACACCGCGGCGACGGTCCACAGCCGCTTGTGGCCGACGGTTCTCGCCTTGCCGGCGGCAGGGGACACGCGAGGGGCTTTGTTTCTCTTTCCCCGGCGCCTCTGCCCGGCGAGCGAGATGACCTTGCCGCCCGATGCCTTACGTACCGGAGTTTTTGTACGAGGGGGGGTAGCCTTGCCACGCTTCGCGTTACGGCGTCTGGGCCGGTCAACGCTGTCGCGGCTCCCCCCCTTCCTGTCGAGTCCCATCGTGTGTCCCATCCTCCGCTTCGTTTCCGTAGACCCTCAAGACATCGCTACCGGGCTGTTTCATGCCCAGCTTTCCCGCGAGCTCTCGGATCCTCGCCGAGCCCGATAGTTCTGTGACACGGACCTCGAGTCTCTTCCCCTCGTCCTCGGCCCTGCCAAGCTTCGCCCGTACTTCGGCGGCCCTGGAATCGAGCCCCGCGGCGACCGAGTGTAGATAGACGCTCCCCAGCATCAGCAACACCGGTATTACGACGATCATCGCAAACCGGCGACGCCGGCCCGCAGCCTTCCGACGCAGCGCACGCTCCGGCGAGCGGTCCGCCGCGCGGTCCGGCGCGCGCTTTTCTACGGGCCACGCCGGTTCCGTAGGGAGCGTGGCCCGGTACCTGCGCCGCGAGGCGCCCATCAGCCACCATCCCCCGGAGGTTCGGCCGTCCTGGTCGCCGCCCGCAGCCGGGCCGAGGCGCTGCGCGGGTTCTCCCCAACCTCACGCGCCGAAGGCCTCAGGACGACACCGCGCCGGAAGACGGGCCGCGCGCCGCAGACACACACCGGCAGTTCGGGCGGGCACACGCACCGCCCCTCGCGCTCGGAGATGAAGCGCTTGACGAGGCGATCCTCCCCCGAATGGAACGTTATGACCACGAGCCTACCGCCCGAAACAAGGAGCCGTTCCGCGGCCTGGAGTGCCCTGGCGAGACCCCCAAGCTCGTCGTTGACCGCGACCCGCACGGCCTGGAAGACCCTCTTGGCGGGATTGCCGCCCCTCTCCTTCCAGCCGACGGCCGCGCGTACGGCCTCGTAAAGGTCCGTCGTAACGCCGAGCGGTCTTCTCTTTACAACCTCCCGCGCCACCCTACGCCCCTCGTGGCGCGGCACATCCCCGTACTCGGAGAGCACCCTCGCCAACTCTCCGACCTCGACCGTGTTCAGGTACTCGGCCGCAGAGACCCCCGAGGTCGGGTCCATGCGCATGTCCAGAGGACCAGCGTTGACGTAGGAGAACCCGCGTTCTGGCTCGTCGACCTGAAAGCTGGAGAGCCCGAGATCGAAAAGTATCGCATCAGCCCCTCCGTCCCTCTCCACCATCGCCCACAGCGCCCTATCGTAGTCGTCCGAGACGAACCTGAAGCGCGGGTCCCGGGCCAGTTCTTTCGCCCTACCCGCCGCCTCCGGGTCCCTGTCTATGCCGATGAGGCTGCCGCCCGGACCGAGGGTGTCGAGGATCAGGCGCGAGTGGCCGCCGCCTCCGAAGGTGGCGTCTACTACAGAGTCCTCAGGACCCAGGCGCAGGGCGTCCACAGCCTCCTCCAGCATCACGGGACGGTGTCCGGCCGCCATCACCCGCCGAGATCCCTCCCCGCGAACTCCTCGACGATCTCAGAGAAGGTGTCGTCGGCGCCGGAGACGTAGCGGTCCCACTCCTCGGTGTCCCAGATCTCCAACCTGTCGTCCACGCCCGTGATGGTCACGTCGCGCTGCAGCCCGGCGTAGCGGGCGAGCTTCGTCGGGATCAAAACCCGACCCTGCCTGTCGAGAGTCGCCTCGAAGGCCATGGAGAAGAACATGCGCGAGAGCTGGCGCCCCCTTGCAGAGAGGTCGGCGTTGGCCTTTATGTTGGCCTTGAACGCCGCCCACTCCTCAGGCGGAAAGGCGAACAGGCACCTGTCCACCCCCTTGGTTATCACGATCCCACCCTCGAAATAGGGCCGGAGACGGGAGGGTAGGGTCATGCGCCCTTTCTCGTCCAGCGTGTGCTCGTATTCCCCTAGAAGGGCCAGCGCCGTGTCCTCCCACTACGCTCCACTTTGACCCACGACAGCGAAATTCTTGCATATGGGCGGAAAAATCGCAATCTGAGCGGCAGAGACAGGGGCCCATAGAGACGAAATTCGCCCTTTTGGTAGATTTGTCCCCCTACCCCAGGGGTAAGGACCCCTAGTTCGAGTACATGTTCTGCCGGTGCGCGGGGGTTTGGTGGGGCGGGTGTGGATTCATCCTTGGGGGTAACATGTCGGGCTTAGGTGGGATGAACCGCAACATGTTGGGGTGAATCGAAATAGTTGGGAAGTCTGGCGTGTGGGGCTGGGACGCATTGGTACTGGTGGGCCCACCAGGACTCGAACCTGGGACCGTCCGATTATGAGTCGGATGCTCTAACCAACTGAGCTATGGGCCCTCGGCGGGAAACGCTGGCGGCACCGCCTGGCTCCCCCGGCTGGACTCGAACCAGCAACCCTTCGGTTAACAGCCGAATGCTCTGCCAATTGAGCTACAGGGGAATACTGCACGGAGGATTATACGGTTCGGGGCTCGTCGCTTCAAGCTCCGGTGGCGACGGAACGCAGGGCCCTCTTGAGGCTTTGGATCTCCGCCTGGAGTTGTTCCTTCCGGTCGTAGTCCTGCGTCTCCCGCTTGCTCCGTTCTCGGCTAAGGATCGCCAGGCGCAACCAGGCTTCGCGGACGGAGCTTTCGGACGGGTAGAGCCTCTCTCCCTGGGAGGCGAGGGCGCCGATCCGGTCCATCAGCGGCCTCGCCCTCGCGTCGGCGAGGACTGCGTCGAGGTCCTCGCCCGCGTGTTCCCTCAAGAGGCTGAAGAGCCTCACCTGGGTTTCGTCGCTGAAGTCCTCGGTACGTAGCGTCAACGGCTCTGATAGCGCCGGGGTCTGCAGGCCCTCCCTGAGAAGAGGGGCTGTCAGGTCGGGCCTGATGAGGACGAGGGTAAGCACGGCGTCACCGGATTCCGTGTGGGGGTCGGACGGGCGCTCGCGCTGCGATGACTTTGTCCTGGTGGGCCCCTGTGGCTTCTGCAGAACATCGGGGCTCACGCCGAGGGATTCGGTGGCCAGGCGCACGGCCTCACGATAGAGGACCGGGTCCTGGATCTCCTGGATCATCTCCCTCACTTCGGGGACGGCCCTGGAGCGCTCCGTGGCATCCGCCCCGCGTGTTCGGGCAACGATACGCCGGATGCCGTACTCCAGGACGGGAACCGCGCCGTCGAGCAGCTCCGTAAACTCCTCCGGAGGATGCCGGAGCAGCCAATCCGCCGGGTCTTCCGGGAGGCGCAGGACGCGGAGGTCCAGCTTCAGGTCAGCCGCCGTCGCCGCCGCCCGCTGTATCGCCTTCTCCCCGGCCGCGTCGGGGTCGAAGAGGACGTAGATCCTGTCCGCGTAGCCGCTGAGCGTTCTCAGATGGCCCGGGGTCGTCGCCGTACCAAGGGTGGCCACGGCGTTCTTGATACCCGACTGGTAGAGCATGAGCACGTCAGTGTAGCCCTCGACGACGAGCGCGGCGCGTTCCCTGCGCATCTCCTCGGAGACCTGCGGGAAGCCGTAGAGCAGGTCCCGCTTGTTGAACGTCTCCGTCTCGGGAGTGTTGAGGTACTTGGGTTGGGCATCCCCTAGCGTCCTCGCGCCGAACCCAACGATCCTACCCCGCCTATCCGAGATGGGGAAGGTGATCCTACCCGCGAACCTCTCCCCCCCACGCGCCGAAAGTAGCCCCGCCGCATCGAGTATGCCCCTGTCTATGCCCAGCTTCTTCGCCGCAGCCTGAAAGCCCTTCGTATCCCACGGCGGTGCGTACCCCAAACGAAATTCTTCTATAGTAGAACGCTCGATCTGGCGGTCTGTAAGATAGCGGCGGGCGTTCTCTGCTTCGGGGGTCTGGGACTTGAGGAGGTACTTATGATAGTAGACGGTGGCGGCGGCGAGGGCCTTGTGGATCTCGCGTCGACGGAGGGCTCGTTGCTTTGCGGCGTCGGGGTCTCCCCCACCCTCGAACTGCAGGTCGACGCCCGAGCGTTCGGCGAGGTAGGAGACCGCTTCGGCGAAGTCGAGGGACTTGAGGTCCATAACGAGTTTGATGGCGTCGCCGCCCCTCTGGCAGTTGTGGGTAAGGCCCATCTTGGTGAGGAACGTGTGCGAGCCTGTAGTGGTGATATCCACGACCGTGGTGGGTCCTTCGGATGCGGACTCGACTTCCTGGACCATCGACCAGAAGTAGTTAGCACCGTCGATCTCAGCGAAAAAGCCTCCCAGCGACTCCTTGCTGAGGGCGAAGACGTAGTGTACTTTCCTGCGCCTTATGCCGTCCCTTCTGGTCTGTTCGGGATTAGCGGATGTGGAGCATACCCTCCCCATCTGGATGCACAGGGCAAAGATGCCGTAGGTCAGTGCCTCTGAGACCGAAGCGGCCGAGGTTATTCCATCGCTCGTGTGCCCATCTCCATCAAAGTAACCCTGGACGAGAGCAGCCTGGCACTCCGTGGTCCAGGACAACACTTGAAGCGGCAGCCGCTTACTCGCACAGTCGCGTCCGAACCAGTGGTGGAACAAGGTTGACAGGTCAGTGCTCGAGCACGCGACTTCACATAAGTTCTTGTGCGGCCGCAGGAAGCTGGTGCTCGGTCTGCCGAATTCCGTTTCCAGCGTTTCGACTACCCTCTCGGCCAAACTCTCTGCCTCATGGAGGGAAAAACTCCACTTCACGCCTCCCCTGTACAGCGATCCCTCGGCGAGCCAGACGCCGTACAGCCAGGCCGTTCTGGGATTGACGGGCAGCTCCGTGATCCGCGCGTTGCGTGGCCCCTTTGTGTACTCCCTGATCACGTGCTGACCTGGTAGGGGCGAATCATCTCTTTCCCCATCGGGGATGACGGGGTAGAGCCAGAAATCCCCTTCTCGAACCTCTGAGGCGTGATCTACGGATAGTCTGACGTGCGCGTTCTTCGCGTTGTGCCTGCTGGAGAAGCGGAGTTTCTTACCGCCCGCCTGTCTTTGGTGGACCCGAGGAATAGCGCGCAAGGCCTCCTCCCGCTTCACGAAGACGCAGTGGTGGTCCGGCGTGAGCTCGATGCCTTCTTTCGCCGCGCCTGTTTTGATCCTCAATGTGGGACCGGATTTGAACCACTTGTCGATAATAGTTTCGCGGCGTCCACCAAGGCCTATGACCTCGTCGCCGGGTTCTGCCTCGGCTATCGGGATGAGGCCCTTCGAGGTCCAGATTCGTTCGTTGGCTTCGAGGCAACCGAAACAGTAGTAGAAGCCGCGGTCGGGGGAGACGCTGAAGGAGGGGGTTTTCTCCTGGTGGTCTGGGTAGGGGCAGAGGCCTGCGAAGCGTGCTCCCTGGCGTTTGAGGGCCGTGAACTCGGAGGTGACCTCGACGATGTCGGCGGTCTCGCGAACCTCTTCTATGCTGCCTTGTGAGATCCTCACGTTCGGTCCTCCGTTATACAGCTGGACAAAAATCCGGGTTCCGTCGATGTGCTGGCCGGGGCTAATGTTACTCTACCGGGGTGGATATCCGCGATAGATCCAAGACTGTGCCGAAAGGCGGGTTCGCCGACCTTCCGCCCGGTATCGGATTCGAGGCCAAAGACGAGCCGCTCAGGGGGGACATCAACCTGCTCGGAAGGGTGCTTGGTAGGGTCCTCATCGAGCAGGAGGGCGAGAATCTCTTCGAGACCGAGGAGGAGATAAGGCTCCTATGCAAGCGCCTGCGGTTCGACTATGACCCGAGGCTGGACGAACGGCTGAGGCGGCGAATAGCCGCCATGAGCGTAGGGGAACTCCGGCGGATAGTGCGCGCGTTCTCGGTGTACTTCCAACTGGTAAACATCGCTGAGCGCTACCACAGGGTGCGCCGAAGGCGGCAGTACGAGGCGTCGCCCGGCAACCCTCCACAGCGTGCCTCCTTGGCGAGCGCGCTGTCGCGGCTCAAGGAAGAGGGTCTGGGGAGGGAGGGGTTGCGGGGTGTTCTCGAAGAGATGGAGGTCGGTCTCGTGCTTACCGCCCATCCCACGGAGGCCATGAGGCGGAGCGTCAGGCGCAAGCACGTCAGGATCGGGGAGATGCTCGAGTCGATGGAGTCGCCGAATCTCACGTGGAAAGAAAGGAGGCGACTGGAGGAGGACCTGGCCGAGGAGATAACGCTTCTGTGGCAGACCGACGAGCTCAGGGTCCGCCGTCCCGAGGTCAGGCAGGAGGTCGAGCGGACGCTGCTCTACTTCGAGAACCCCCTGATCTCGGCCACGCTCGAGGCGTATCGGGAGTTCGAGGACGAGTTGGCCCGGCAGTATCCGGATGGCCCCCCGGCCCTTGGGCGCGTGCTGGAGTTCGGCTCGTGGGTCGGGGGCGACCAGGACGGCAACCCGTTCGTCGAACCCGAGATGATAACCGCCGCTCTCGGCCTCCACCGCGAGGTCATCCTCAAGCGGCACCTCGCCTCTGCGCTGTGGCTCGCGGACCACATGAGCCAGTCGGCGAAGATGATCCCGGTCTCGGAAGGGCTACGTCGTTCGGTCGAGCAGGACGAAGAGCTCATGCCGGAGTTCGCAGAACGCTACGGGGGCGTGGATCCGAACGAGGTCTACCGCCGCAAGCTCTTGATCGTGGCAGAACGCCTGAGACGCGCCTTCGAAGAGCCTGGGTCGCCGGCCGCCTATCCCGGCGTGAGCGAGTTCCTGCACGACCTCTCTGCCATTCGCGAGAGCCTGGTGCAAAACGGCGGGGTGCGCGTCGCCGAGGGCGGACTGAGGGACCTCATCCGCCAGGCCGAGGTCTTCGGCTTCCACCTGGCGAAGCTCGACGTCCGCCAGGAGAGCTCGACGGTGGTCAGGGCCGCGGCGGAGCTGATCTCCGCCGGAACGGGAGAGGACCTCCTTGGAATGGACGAGGCAGGTCGTGCCACCCTTCTGCGCAGGCTTCTCGCGACCCCCGATCTCGTGCTTGTCGAACCGGAGGACGTCTCGGAAGACTCGCGCAAGGTCTTCGAGACCTTCGCGCGCATCCGACGCGCGAGGGAAGAATTCTCGGGTACCCCGGTAGAGACGTTCGTGCTGAGCATGGCCCACCGCGCGAGCGACGTCCTGAGCGTGCAACTGCTCGCCCGCAGGGCCGGGCTTCTAGAGGTGGACGAGAACGGCAGGTGCACCGCCAACTACCTCAGGATCTCGCCCCTCTTCGAGACCGTCGACGACCTGGAGCGGGCACCGGAGGTACTCGGATACCTGCTGGAGGACCCCTTCTACCGGTCCTCGCTCGGGGAGAGCGACGACCTGCAGGAGATAATGCTCGGCTACAGCGACTCAGGCAAGGACGCCGGCTACGTCACGAGCAACTGGACCCTGTACAAGGCCCAACGCCAGCTCTCGTCGGTCGCCGGAAAGTTCGGAGTCAGGTTGCGGCTCTTCCACGGCCGGGGCGGCAGCGCCGGACGTGGAGGAGGACCCAGCTACCAGGCGATCAGGGCTCAACCACCCGGCACGTTGCATGGCGCGCTCCGGATAACCGAGCAGGGGGAGGTGATCTCGTTCAAATACAGCATGGGCGGCCTGGCCCGCCGTAACCTGGACACCGTGCTCGCCGCCGTCCTCGAAGCGAGCGCCGACGAGAGCCCCCGCGAGCCTGCGCCGGGCTGGGTCGATGCGATGGAAGACCTCTCCAAGAACGCGCGCGAGACATACAGGGCACTTATCTACGAGGACGAGGACTTTCTGCCTTTCTTCTCCGAGTCATCCCCTATTGGGGAGCTCTCCCTCCTCAACATGGGCAGCAGGCCCGCGCGCCGGGTACAGAACCCGACGGTCGATAGCTTGAGGGCCATACCGTGGGTGTTCGCCTGGACCCAGAACCGCTTCCTGCTCCCATCCTGGTACGGGGCTGGGACCGCACTCGGCGGATACGCCGCCGAAGCCGAGAAGCTAAAGGTACTCCGCGAGATGTACGAGGGCTGGCCGTTCTTCCGGACGCTCATCGACTTCATGCAGATGACGTTGGCCAAGAGCGACCTACGCATAGGCGAGAATTACACCTCGCTGGTCTCCGACCCGGCCATCCGGGAACGCCTGTGGGCCAGAATCTCCGAAGAGCACGCCGCCTGCGTGGAAGCCCTGCTCCTGATAACGGGGAACGAAGATCTCCTCGACGACAGCCCCGTGCTCCAGAGATCCATACGTCTTCGCAACCCCTACGTGGACCCTCTCTCCTACATCCAGGTAACGCTCCTGCGCCGGCTCCGCGCCCTCCCCGAAGACTCCCCCGAGCGCGAGGGCGCGCTGAACACCCTGCTGCTCTCTATCTCGGGCGTATCCTCAGGCATGCTGAATACCGGCTGAGCATTCAGCACGCTACGCCCTTGCGGGCTCCGCTTGTCAGCAACGCTAAGGCCTTTTAGGCCTCGCTTTCAGCTTTTCGGTTTGTTGCATTGGTGAGATGGCGGTTGTTCGTGGGCGGAGGTGCGGTTCGCTTGCGGTCGGTAGCTCTTCAGGTCGTTTCGAACCTTGCTGATGCCTGTAGCCTGATGCCTATACCTCTAATCGCTGATCATGCCGGGCAGGAGGTTCTCGAAGAACAGGCGTTTCATGAGGGTCTTGCGGCTCCTGACGCCGACCTTCTCGAAGGTATTGGAGAGGTGTCGCTGGACGGTGTGCTCGGAGATGAATAGGGTCTGTGAGATCTGGCGGTTGGTAAAGCCGCGCACCAGGAGCCCGACGACCTCTTCTTCGCGTGGACTGAGGCCGAAGGCTGCGACGTTCAGCCACGCCACCTCATCGGGTTTGGCGGGTCCGATGACGATCACCGTCTCGCCGGGGCGGTCGCCGGAGGGTTCGGTGAGCGAGCCGTAGAGTGCGAGCCAGCGCCCGGAGCGGCCCCTTACGCGCACCCTTGGTATCAGGTTGAGGTCATTGTCCGAGCGGGGCGCGAGCGCGTGCTTGAGCGCGCCGGACACCATCATGACGGTCATAGGTAGATTCTCGTCGCGCCAGTGAGGATGGAGGTCCTCCAGGTCTCCGAGCCAGTGTTCCGCCGAGGGGGTATGGGAGACGATCTTTCCTGAGCGGTCGAGGGTGAGCACGCCTGGCACGTCGGGCGAATCCTGCTCCACGGTCGCGCGCGAACGTAGGGCGGCGGCCTTGAGGCCGGCCCCGATGTGCGGGGCTATGCGCCTGATGAGGGCGACCTCTCCGTTGGTGAAGTCAGGGTCTCCTTCCTCACGGATCAGGTCCATGCTGCCCCAGAGGCTACCGTCGACGAAGGCGCCACCCAGCTCGTAGCCGAAGCCCAGTGGTCTCAGCATCTCCCGGTACCTCAGGCTGCGCTCGAGTTCGCCTCCCGTGGTCTCGGAGAGCAACTGCACCGTGCGGCGCTCGCGGAGCATCTCGTTCATAACGGGCAGGTCTTCCTCGAAGTAGATGCGATCGAAATACACGTTGCCCGACTCGGCGTCTTCTTCCCCTCCCATCCCTTCGGCGATGCCGTGGGTGATAAGACGGCTTGCGGGATCTACCGTCGAGGCGCAGTAGGCACCGAAAGGAACCGATTTAGATAGCCTCTCGGCGGTCCGGCGCAGAAGCTCGGGGCCTTCGAGGTTGGCCGCGGAGAGGCGCTTTATCTCCGAGAACGTTCGCTCATTTCGGCGCGACCTGTTTTCTGTCGTGATCATGGTCCCAGACCAGGTCCCCCTGAAGGTGAGTACACCTTCCTATCTTCCGTTGGCTATCACAGGGTACCCCGCGAACAGGGGCGGCGCATCACGCAAATGGACTATTTTTCCATGGCCTCACGGTTCAATGTGGCGCTACCCCCACGAGATTCAGAGACGGAAATGGCAGGTTTTTGCCATGTGCGCCCCACGGCCCTGGCTCTACCCTTCTAGCTGTCCTGAAGGAAAACCGCAATAGGAAGCGAGGAGAGCCGAATGTCAGCCAAAGAGAACGAGAGGATGATCCGCCGCATCTACGACGAGCTGTGGAACGAGAGAAAGCTGGAGGTTGCCGACGAGATCATCGCCGAGGGCGGCACCAACTACGATACGGGACTGCTGCCGATGCCATTCGGCCCGGAAGAGATGAAAGGCACCGTCCTGATGGTCACGGCAGCCTTCCCGGACAACCGCCACGAGGTAGAAGATGTGGTTGCCTTGGACGACAAGGTCGTGTTGCGCTGCACACTAACCGGCACACACGAGGGTCCCTTCATGGGTATTCCGCCAACGGGCAGGAAGATCGAGGTCAACGAGATCCACATCTACCGCCTGGAGGACGGCAAGGCCGTGGAGCACAGGGTTGGCCGCGACGACCTCGGGGCGATGCGCCAGCTCGGCGTCATCGCCGACGCCGTCCCCGCGCCTGGGTCGGCACCCTACACCACGGCCATAAACGCCCCAGAATGACCCCGCCATACGAACCGGAAGATGAGTACGGAGAGGAACAATGATGGACACCACCCGCACCGACGCAAAGGAACTCTGCATCCGCGCGACCCGGATCATGGCCGACGGCACATTCGAGGATTTCGAGGCCGTCGTGCACCCCGACGCCCGCAACCGCGAAGATGTGGACGAACCCCCCGCCACCCGCGGCCGCGGTCCCTCGGCCTTCTACGCCACCGCGCTGTGGCTGCGTGACGCCTACGCTGACCTTCGCTGGGATATCCATGACGTGGTGGCAGATGGCGATCTCGTAGTGCTGTACGCCACGATGTCAGGGCGCCACGTGCGAACCTTCGTTGGCTACGACGCCGACGCGCGACCCGCGCAGGCGTTCCCGCCTACCGGCAAACGGTTCGCCACCACCCAGACGCACTGGTTCCGCATAGCAGACGGCAAGGTCATCGAGCACTGGGCCAACAGGGACGACCTCGGCACCGCGATGCAGCTCGGCTGGAGTCCACCGTCGCCTTTATACCTGGTACGTATGCTGCTCGCGACCCGCCGGGCCCGACGAGAGGCCCAGCAATGATTGGTGGACCGAATGCGGGAGGGCGAGAGGTTCAGGCTGGCGGAAAGGAGATCGACACGGTACGAAGGCTCGGTGGCGTCTACCTCTGGATCGCCCTCTTCTTGGCGGTCCCTGTCGGACGGTTGCGCGACCTGGTGGGTGCTGAGGCCCTTATCTGCGGCTACGCCGTCTTCGTGGCGCTTACCGCGGCGGCCATCTGGAAGGTCGGCGCGGCGAAGTCGAGCGTAGGACGCGCCCGCGAACACCCGGCGTTCTTGCCCGGCGTGCTGCTCTTCTGTGGTCCGCTTGCGCTCTTGCTGGGGGCTTCTGTTTCGGGGGAGCCTACGGCGGCGCGTCCCGGCGACTACCTGCTCAACACCACAGCCATCCTGCTGGGCTCAGTGATCCTGGTCGGCGGCTTCGTGGCGCTCTTCGCGAGGCTCTGGGAGGCCGGACAGCGCCTACTCCCGGCGCTAGGGCTCGCGGGTTTGATGGTCGGGTCCGCCATCTGGCTGGTGAACCTCGTCTTCCGCTACGCGGTGGTCGCCTCGGGCGCAGCCGGTTCGCAGGCCGCGGTCGAGGATCGGGCGTGGGTCGCCAACGAGTACTTGCGTGGTCTGCAAGGAGAGCCGTCCTGGATGGAGTTCTTGCTCGTGTGGAGCGACATGTTGCAGCTAGCGTTCGTGCTGCTGGCCTACGTGTCCGCCGCCGCCTTCGGAGCGGCGTCGATGAGCGCCGGCTGGCTCAGGAAGGGAGGCGGGAGCGTTTTCGTTGGTCTCAACCTAGCGCTGGCGCTTGCTGTAACGGCGGGAATACTCCTGGCCGGAGTCGGCAGTACGGTAGCGGCGTGGACGGCTTATATCCTGACCGTTCCGTTCATAGTGTTCATCCTGCCGTACTTCGCGGGCGTGACATTTCTCAGGCGTGGTAGAGGCTGAAAACCTGCTACTAACAGAGACGGCGCCCCTATCGCGCACGGCGCCCGTGGGGCGTAATGGGCACAATCGTTCGCGAGCGGGCAGATGCTACGGGGAACCGCTCGCGACGGGGATCATGACCGAAATCCGGAAAATGCAACGAAGAGGGCGTAAGATGTCGTCTGGGGCAGGCGAGGTCGGCTCCGAAGGCCTCTTCATGGCCAGGACGATCTGTCGATCGGCCCCGACAGCAGGATACGGGATGCCTGAGGCAGAGGGAGCACCGTTGAACCGCACAGCGACCCCGGACAACACACGCACGCTCCAAACGGGTCGCCTCGTCCTGCGGCCGATCGCGGTGAACGACGCGAAAGCCTTGCACCGAATCTCGAATGAGCCAGGCGTACGCCGCTACCTCTGGGACGACGAACTGGTAGAGGAGGCGACGATCCGGGACCTCATCGCGCGGAGCGTGCGAATGTTCTCCGAAGGGGGCATCGGCCTGTTCGGCATCCGGAGGCGCGGGAGCGAAGATCTCCTCGGTTTCTGCGGCTTCGTCCGCCTCGATGGTATGGAGGAGCCGGAGCTCGGCTACGAGCTGACTCAGCTGGCCTGGGGCAAAGGCCTCGCCACTGAGGCGTCCCTGGCTTGCCTGCGGTTCGCCTTCGAGGAGGCGGGGCTAAAACGTGCCATGGCCGGGGCCGACGCGCCCAACCGCGCCTCGCTGCGTGTGATCGAGAAGCTCGGCATGAGGTATTTGGGGAACATCAATCCCAACGCTCCCGACGAGCCATACCACGCGTTGGACCGCGAGGAGTTCTTAACCGGGACTCGGAGAGGGGTGCAGGTAATGGATATCGAAGCGAAGCTGGAAGAGCTGGGGCTCGTTCTGCCGGAACCGATGAAGACCCCACCCGGGCTCGTCTTGCCCTTCTCCTGGGTACGGGTGCGCGGTAATCGCGCCTATGTCTCGGGGCATGTTCCAATCAACCCAGACGGCTCCCTGGCCGATCCGCTCGGCAAGGTGGGCGCAGAGGTCTCCGAAGAGGAAGGCTACGAGGCGGCGCGCCTGATCGCCCTGGCGATGCTCGCCAGCCTCAAACGAGAGCTCGGCGATCTGGGCCGGATAAGCGCCTGGTTGCGTGTCTTCGGAATGGTGAACTCCGCACCAGGGTTCGACAAACAACCCAACGTCATAAACGGCTTCTCCGACCTGATCCTCTCGGTTTTCGGTCCCGAAGCGGGGGACCACTCCCGCTCGGCGGTGGGCATGGCGGAGCTGCCGCTGGGGATGCCTGTGGAGATAGAGGCCGAGGTCGAGATCAGATAGGCCGAGGCCAGGCTACGGGGTTCCGGTCCTGCTGCGACTCTTCGCTTCTGTGGAGCAGGTCATCCCAGGCCTCACGCTCTATGGCCTCCTCGGTAATGCCTCCGGCGCCGAACCGCGCTACCACGGTGCCGTCCGAGCGACGTAGCGCGGGCGCGTCCGGGTCGCTGGCCAAGTCCAGGCGATAGCCTTCGGGCAGTGTCGGTGATCTCCTTGATCCTCTCACGTAATGGTGTACGTAGTCCGGGGACATCCAGATTACTTCCCGTCGCGGAGCACATGATCTGTGTGGCGCCGCTCGTGAGTTCTTGGGAGACGCTTGCCCCCTCGCCAGCACGCTCAATCGAAGATCTCTCCCCTGGGTAGGTAGAGCCTTCTGTAAGTCGCAAGCGCGTACCTGTCGGTCATACCGGCCACGTAGTCCGCCGTCTCGGTGATGGGGTCGGGGTCGCTAGCCGCCCTCTCCTCCGGGTGCTCCAGATAGTATTCGAAGAGGCTCGTAACGACGCCGGCGGCTTTCTGGTTCTCCCGCGAGCCAGGGTTGTATACGTTCCTGAAGAGCCAGCTTCTGAGCTCCATCAACGCCGCGTATACCGAATCCGACAAAGATATCTCACCCTCCGCTAGAGAATTAGAGATCATATCCCTTACCAGCGTGTCGATCCTCACGCTCATCTGCTCCCCGAGGATCGAGATCGGGCCTCCAGGCAGGTCGCGCCGGGAGATCATTGCCGCCCGCAAGGCGTCGTCAACGTCGTGGTTGACGTAGGCGATGCGGTCTGCGACGCGCACTATCTCACCCTCCCGTGTAGATGGATACACCTCGCCAGTATGGTTACGTATGCCGTCTCTGACCTCGAACGTGAGGTTCAGTCCGTCCCCTCCCTTCTCGAGGTGGTCGACGACGCGCAGGGAGTGTTCGTTGTGGCGGAAGGCGCGTCCGTGGTTGGAGAGGGCGTTGGAGAGGGCCTCTTCTCCGGTGTGCCCGAAGGGGGTATGGCCGAGGTCGTGGCCGAGGGAGATCGCCTCGGCGAGGTCTTCGTTAAGGCCGAGCGAGCGGGCGATGGTGCGCGATATCTGCATCATCTCCAGCGTGTGCGTAAGGCGCGTCCTGAAGTGATCGCCGTCAGGAGAGATAAAAACTTGCGTCTTGTGCATGAGCCGCCGAAAGGCCTTGGCGTGGATGATGCGGTCCCTATCGCGCTGAAAGTCGTTACGGACGCCATCAGGGGGCTCGTACTTCGCGCGTCCTGCGCTCCCCACTACGGCCCACGCCGAAGGGACCGGCCTCGAGCCCTGCCCGCGAGAGCTCATGCCGGGCGTCTGGCGCCGGCGAGTCGGGGGCCGAGCAGGGCGTTTCCCGGGGCGTGGGCGAGGACGTGAGAGCGGACTACCCTGAGGACGTTCTCTCCTGGTCCGGCGTGCGCGGGCGCTTCGCGGATGGGGGTTTCGATCAAGGCTCGCACACTTTCCAGTGTGCCGGGGGCGAGCGGGAACGCGTCGCCGGTCTGCGACCGGCACTCTGCGCACAGGACGCCCCCGTGGTCGGGGGCGAAATGGAGCGGCTGGGGTGCCTCGTTTAGGTCGGTCCCGCAGCTTAGGCAGGTGTCGAGCTGTGGCGCGTAGCCGGCCAGGACCGAGAGCTTCAGGCCAAGGGCCGCTTCTACGGACTCGAAACCGGAGTCGCAGGCTTCCAGCGTATCGAGGGCGTTGTAGAGCAGATTGAAGACGCGGCGGTCGGCCTCGTCGCCACCGGAGAGGGCGCGCACGCTCCCTACCATACCGGCGGCGGTCTCGAAGCGGGCGAGGTCCTCCCTCACGCCGTGGAAGCTGCGAAGCGTCTCCGCCTGGGTCACGGTGTCGAGCGAACGGCCGTGGTAGGCGACGAAGTCCACGCAGGAGAGCGGTTCCAGGCGGGCTCCGAAGCGGGACTTCGTACGCCTGATGCCCTTGGCAATAGCGGAGATCAGGCCCGCGTCCCTGGTGTAGAGGTCCAGGATCCTGTCCGCCTCCCCGTAGCGGATGGAGCGGAGCACGATCCCCTTACTCTTGTAGACCGCCACCCTCGGCCTCCTTCATCACGGCGACGCTCGCGCTCATGCCGAGCCGCGAGGCCCCGGCGTTGAGGATATCCAGAGCGTCCTCCAAGGTGCGTATGCCGCCCGACGCCTTTACGGCCAGGCCCTCGGGCGCCTCTTCCCTGAGAAGCGTCACGTCCTCAGGCGTCGCGCCGTAGGGACCGAATCCCGTTGAGGTCTTGACGAAGTCGGCGCCACTGGAGGCCACGATCTGGGTCGCCAGCCGCTTCATCTTGTCGGAGAGATACGCCGTCTCGATTATGACCTTCACGACGACGTCGTTAAGACCATTGTTCATGGCGACCACGCTCACCTCCTGGGTGAGGCTGGCTAGCTCGTCGGCGACATATCCGAACTCCCCAGAGAGGAACCTGGAGACGTTCATGACCACGTCCAGCTCCGAGGCGCCCCTGGTGACCGCCTCTCGAACGGCCAAGATCTTTACAGCCGTTGCGTCGTTGCCGAACGGGAAAGAGACCACCGTCGCCACCTTCACGTCAGCCCCACGTAACTCCCTGGCGGCCAGCGGGACGTAGCAGGGCGGGATGCAAACCGCGGCGAAGTGGTAGCTGGCCGCCTCCTCGCAGATGCGTACGATGTCCCCTTCCGTGGCGTCCGGCTTCAAGAGGGTATGATCCACCGTCTTCGCGAACTCGCGCACCCTCATCGCCAACTCTACCCTCTTCTCACTCGACACTACGACGCACGGAGATTATAAACCTAACCGCTCGAGAAACTTCTTGTCACTCCTCCATCCCGGGCTAACCTTTACCTTGAGGTCGAGATAAATACGCGTGCCGAGGAGGCGCTCGACGTCGCGGCGGGCTTCGGTGCCTATTTGCTTTATGGTCCTCCCGCCCTTGCCGAGCACGATCATGCGCTGGGTTGCGCGCTCGACGTGGATGATTGCGTAGACGACCGTAACGTTCTCTTTTCGTTCTACGTCATCGATCTCGACGGCGACCGAGTGCGGCACCTCCTCCCTGAGCACACCCAGCGCCTTCTCCCGCACGTACTCGGCGAGGACCAGGGACTCGGGGTAATCCGTCACCGTCCCCTCCGGGAAGTAGCGGGGCCCGAGGGGCAGGAGTCTGACGACGGACTCCATCAGCGGTTCCACGTTCGTCCCCGTGGAGGCGCTGATCTGGAAGATTTCGATCCAATCCGCGAGTTTGGACACCTCTGCCACGATCGGAAGCGCCTCTTCGCGGGTACGCAGGAGGTCGGTCTTGTTGATGGCGGCGATCGCCGGGGTACCCGATTCGGCGACGAGGCGGGCGATGTAGCGGTCGCCGCTGCCCAGGTCTTCCCTGGCCCCTTGCGCGTCGAAGAGGAGCAGGATCACGTCGGACTCCGAGAGGCTGTCGAGGACCTGCTCCTGCATCCTGGCCCGCAGGGTGTCACGCGGCTTCTGGGAGCCAGGGGTGTCGACGAAGATCGCCTGGTACCCGGGGCCGTTGCGGACGCCCCGGATCGGGCTGCGCGTAGTTTGGGGGCGGGAGGAGGTGATCGAAACCTTCTGTCCGACCAGCCTGTTGACCAGCGTGCTCTTACCGACGTTGGGCCTTCCCACGACGGCGATAAAGCCGCTGCTATTGAATTGTGAATTGTTTATCACGTGGCTCTTTCCCAACTCCTAATTCACAATTCAATGCAGGTCTTCCGGTCCGAAGGAGTTGGGTAGGATCTGCTCGAATGGGTAGCGAAGTAGTTCGGAGCCATCGTCGACGACGACCTCTTTGCAACCGAACTCGCGCAGGAATTGGCGGCAGGCCCCGCAGGGGAAGCACGGCGAGGCGTTCGGGCTGTAGACGGCGATGAGTTCTATGTCGCGGTCCTCCGGGTCGGCGAAGGCCATCTTCGTTGCGGCGCTGACCTCCGCGCAGATCGAGAGCCCGTACGAGGCGTTCTCGACGTTCGAGCCTGAGTGTATCGTTCCACCTCTCGTCAGAATCGCCGCGCCGACCTGGAAGTTGCTGTACGGGGCGTAGGCTCGTTCTGAGGCCGCTCGCGCGGCCTCCATTACGGTTTCCGGGTCCAAGCCCTCTCCTCTCACAACAGTTGAAAGGCGGCGGTCGTGATCAGGATCCCGATCACGGCCCCAACGATCACCTGGTAGACGCTGTGCAGGCCGCTTTCGACGCGACTCTGGCACACGAGCAGGGCCATGAGAAGCGTGATAACGGACACCAGCCCGGCGTACGACCCGGCGCCGGCATCGACGGCGATGAAGCTGGCCGCGACCCAGCCCGCAAAGGCGACCGCCGCGTGGCCGGAAGGCATCCCGCCGGCGAAGGTGTTCGGGGAGTGCGTAATGGCCTTGCCGAAAAGGACGATGAGCACGGCCACGCCTAGCGAGACGAGCGTGAGGTGGGCCGGCGACCGCCTTATGCTCTCCAGGGTCGCCAGAGAGAGCGGCCCGAGATCGTCGGCCAGGACGAGATAGCCTACGAGAACGGCCCCGACGCTGGAGACGAGTACGGCCCCGGCCGAGACGTCCTTGGCGAGCTTGGCCAGCGGATGGTACTCCTTCGTGGCGAGATCGACGACGAACTCCATGGCCGTGTTGAAGAGCTCGGTGACGAAGACCAGAAGTATCGTCAGGATCAGGAACGCGAGCTCGATCCTGCTGACCCCGACGAACAGGCTCGCCACCAGGACCACGACGGCGACGACGACGTGGAAGCGCATGTTGCGCTGGGTGCGGACCGCGGAGATCATTCCGCGGTAGGCGTGCTCGAAGCTGCGGGCCACGCCCTGCTGAACCTTGTCCGGCCGCCTAACCCTCTTCGCCACGCAACTCCTCCATTACGGCCATCTGCACCCCGGCCATCTCGCTGGACTCGAAGTCCTCACCGTGGTCCATCCCTCCCAAGTGTAGCGCGCCGTGCACGACAAGCTCCTCGACGCCAACCTCGGGGCCAGCGCAAGAGGGGCAGATCACGACCTCCCCCACCATCTCCCCATACGGCCCGTCCACCTCGAAGCTGAGCACGTCGGTCGGCTCGTCTCTACCTCTGAACCTCACGTTGAGGTTGCGGATGGTCTCGGCGCTCACGAGGGCCACGGAGACCTCGCCGATCCGGGCGACATCGAGGCCCACTTTGGAGAGAGAGGCTGCGAAGAGGCGGGAGGCGGTCTCCTCGCCCAGTCCTGCGTAGCCCACCTCGTCCACGACGGCGACGGACATGGACGGGTAGCCCTTCAGGTGGCTTCTCCGTCCACAGCCTAGCCAGCCGACTTCCCGTTGCGGTCTTCGCCTGAGGGTTCGGGGTATTCGATGCGCGGCCCGAGGAAGCCTATCAGCGACTCACGTATGGCCTCCCCGGCTTCGTGGATGTCGTGCATGGTCAGGCTGCATTCATCGAACTGGCCATCCTGGAGTTTCCTCCTCACGGTGTCTGCGACCACGTCCTCGATCCGCTTCGGGGTCGGCTTCGGCAGGGATTTGACCGTGGCTTCGATGGAGTCGGCGAGCATCATGATTCCGGCCTCCTTCGACTTCGGCAGGCCGCTTGCGTAGCGAAAGTCCGACTCACGGACCGCGCTCTCGTCGGGGGCGCCCTCCAGGGCTTTGCGGTAGAAGTACTCGATGCGGGTCGAGCCGTGATGCTGGGCGATGATGTCCAGTATCTCCGGCGGCAGACCCCAGGCTGATCCTATCTCGAGGCCGTCCTTGACGTGTCGTTTAATCACCTTGGCGGAGAGCGTCGGGGAGAGGGCGGCGTGCGGGTTGATCTGGGCGATCTGGTTCTCCACGAAGTAGGCGGGATGCTCGATCTTGCCGATGTCGTGGTAGTAGGCCCCTACCTGGGCAAGTAGCGCGTCAGCGCCGACCCTTTCGGCGGCCCTCTCGGCGAGGAGTCCGACCTGCATCGAGTGGGAGAAGGTACCAGGAGCGTTGCGCAGGAGCTTGTCGAGCAGGGGGTGGCGGGGGTCCGAGAGCTCGAGCAACTTCATCGGGGTGAGGATGTTAAAGGCGTCCTCCAGGAATGGCAGCAGCACCATCGCCAGCATCAGCGAGAGGAGACCGTTGCCAAGGCCGAGGACGCCCAGCCAGAGCGCTTTCTGAGGGCTGCCACCGCCGACCAGGCCGACGGCAAAAGTCACCACGCCCATCACCACAGCTATGACCAGGCCAGCCTTCAGGAGCCGCTGGCGCGAGTCCACGCGCACGGTCGTGTAGATCGCAAATCCGGAGCCGAGAAGCAGGGCCGCGGTCAGGAGGAAGTCGTTTCCGCTGAGGATGCCGACGTTGATGCTTGTGATCACGACCATAAGGAACATGAGCCTCGGCCCCAAGAGCATAGTCCCGATGATGGAGAGGCCTGCCAGGGGTGTCAGATAGGGGTTGAAGTCGAGCGCGATGAACAGGCGGGCGAGCGCGGTAAAGAGGATCGTGAGCGAGGCGGCCAGCACGAGCCGTATCGCCGAGTTCGTCTTGAGTATGCGCTCCCCGAAGCGCTCCAGAAAGTACCAGGCGATCCACATCTCGGCCGCCACCACTATGCCAACCCCGACCAGCGCCATCCACGGGTCGGCCGTGCGGAGCAGGTCGAGCGACTCCAGCCGCGTCCTGTCGCTGGAGTCTATGATCCCCTGGGCGATGACCCTCTCGATCAGGGGCCTTGGCCCGATGCCTATGAGCGCCGTGAGGGCGAGCCACGTCAGGGTGGTGAGCCCGACGTAGAGCCTGACCTTGGGTATGCGCTCGATCCAGGCCCTGAAACGCTCGAATCGTGTCGGCGGACGATGGAACTCATCGACCCGCCTGCCCGGGGTTTTCTTGGGACTGGGTTTTCCGATTTTCATGGTCGCTCCCGGCCCTAGGCCATGCCGCCCTCTCCAGCACCCTCGTAGGCATCGACTATGCGCATTACGAGATCGCTGCGAACGATGTCGTCGCGCCTCAGCCCTACGAATGATACGCCTTCTACACCCGTAAGCGTACTCCTGGCGTCCTGCAGACCACTGATGCGTCCGTTCGGCAGATCCACCTGCGTTATATCGCCCGTGATAACCATCTTGGAGCCGAAGCCGAGGCGCGTAAGGAACATCTTCATCTGCTGCGGGGTCGTATTCTGGGCCTCATCCAGAATAATAAACGCATCATTAAGCGTACGTCCCCTCATGAATGCCAGGGGGGCTATCTCGATTGTACCGCGCTCCAGGTGCGCCTGGAACTTCGCCGGGTCGACCATCTCGTAGAGCGCGTCGTAGAGCGGCCTGAAGTAAGGGTCGACCTTGGCCATCACGTCGCCTGGCAGGTAGCCAAGCGACTCGCCGGCCTCGACCGCCGGCCTGGTCAGGATGATCCTGGAGACCTCGCCCTTGTTCAGCGCCTCGACGGCGAGGGCTACGGCCAGGTACGTCTTGCCCGTCCCGGCCGGACCGATGCCGAAGACGACCTGGTTCTGGCGGATGGCATCGGTGTAAGCCTTCTGGTTGCGGGTCTTCGGCGCGACGCGACGCCCGCGATGGGTGAGGATGACGTCGCCAAGCACCTCCCGCCCACCGCCACCGTCGGCCATCTTGTAGAGCCTCTCAGCGGTCTCCGGCGTCGGATGGTGCCCCTCCTCGGCGAGTCCGACCAGGCCATCGAAGACGGCCTCTGCCCTCTCCACAGCCGCCTCTGTGCCGCGCAAGACGATCTCGTTCCCCCGCACGACAACCTCGCACTCGACGAGCTCCTCGACCCTCCTGAGCACAGAGTCCCTGTCCCCGAAGACCTCGAGCGTCCTCCCCGGCGGTATTACGAGCTTGACTTCGACCTGGCTATTGGTTCTGGTTTCCGTGTGGCCTCCTTTTTAGTTTTCAGGTTCAGGGCTTGGCGGTCGATGAGGGCGCTTCGCGAAGCGCCCCTACAGGTTGCCGGGTACCGGGGCCGAATGGATGCCGGCCCTTCCTCGGGACTGGCACGGGTGGATCGTCGCTCCGTCGGGTGCCATCTCCAACCCCTGATGCCTGAAACCTGTAGCCTGAAGCCTTCACTGTAGCTTGTTTCGCACTAACGCGGAGAGCTGGCGTCCTTCGGCGCGGCCTTCGGAGAGCTCCATGGCGCGGCCCATGACGGTGCCCATGTCCCGCATGCCGGTGGCGTTGGTGTCGTTTATAGCCGTGTCTACTATCTCTTCGAGCTTCTCTTGCGAGAGGGGCTCGGGGAGGTAGGAGCGGACGATCTCCGCCTCGGCCGACTCGGATGCGGCCCGCTCCTGGCGGCCCGCTTTGCGGAAGGCCTCGGCCGACTCGTCGCGTTGCTTGAGCTGGCGCCTGAGGATGGTCTGCTCTTCCTGCTCGGTTAGCGGCCGCCCTGCCTCTATCTCGGCGTTTTTCAGCGCGGCGCCCAGCATCCTCAGGGCGCCGACGCGGGCCTTGTCGCGCTGCTTCATGGCGGCCCTGGTGTCGTCCTGCAGCCTCTCACTTACGCTCACGGCATGCCCAGCTTCTTGCCGCCCATAACGTGCAGGTGGAGGTGGAAGACTTCTTGCCCGGCGTCGCGGCCGTTGTTTACCCTGACGGCGTACCCGCCCTCGGTGACGCCGAGTTTCTCGGCCACGACGCTGGACACCTCGAAGAGGCGCTTGACCACGGCATCGGGGAGGTCCCCGATCTCCTCCAGGTTGGCGACGTGTTGCCTGGGGATGACGAGTACGTGGACTGGGGCCTTACTGTTTATGTCTTCGAAGGCCAGCACATCGTCCTCGTCGTGGACCACCTCGGCATCCATCTCTCCCCGCGCTACCTTACAGAATATGCAGTCGGCCTCGCTCACGATCTCCACTCCCCTAACGTTTTACCCTATTCTCCGCCGCGGCCAGTGCCCGCGCCACCGCGACGATACCAGCCGTCTCGCTGCGAAGCCTGTACGGTCCGAGACCGCCCAAGGCCATGCCGGCCCTTTCCGCGAGCCGCAGCTCGCCCTCGCTCCAACCGCCCTCGGGCCCCACGAAGAGGCTCGCCGGAGACCCTACGACGGCCTCGACGGGCCTGAGACTGGGAGCGTTGTGCAGTAGCACGCCGGTCTCCCCCACCCGCGAGACGGCGTCCGCGAATCGCACTGGCTCTGCGACCTCGGGTACTCGTAGCCTCCGCGACTGCCGCGCCGCGGCCTCGGCCACCCTGTGCCAGCGTCCAACCTTGCCCTCGCGCGGGTTCACGACGCCGCGCTCCGTCAGCAGAGGCACTATGCTCGTGACGCCGACCTCCGTGGCTTTCTCGACGACGAGGTCCATCCTCCCCCCCTTCGGCACCGCCTGATATAGCGAGATCTCAAATTCCGTACTATCAGGCGCCGCAAGTTCCTCGAGGACGGCGGCCTCTCTCCCACCGCGCAACTCGGCGGCGAAGAGCCTACCCGTACGGTCTACAACCTCGACCTTATCCCCGGTCCTGGCGCGCAGGACCTCGAAAGCGTGGTGGGCCTCGCCCGCCGGCAGATACAGGACTTCGTCCGGCTCCAAAATGGAGTCAAGGAAGATTCGGGTTATGGGCGTGCGCGTAACGAAGCCCCCTACCTGAAAACTCCTCTTAGGCGGTCGAAGAAGGAGCCGCCACCACCGTTGTAGGTCTCCTCGCCACTAACCGTCTCGAACTTCTCGAGCAACTCCCGCTGCTCCGAGGAGAGACGGGTCGGTATCATGACGTCGACGACGACCTTGAGATCCCCACGCCCGCGCCGCCTGAGCCGAGGCATCCCATCGCCCCTGAGTTTGAGCGTCGCGCCAGGCTGCGTACCCGCGTCCAGCCTCACGGCCCTTGGCCCTTCGAGGGTGGGCACCTCCACTTCAGCCCCCAGCGTCGCATCGACGAAGCTGACCCTCATGTGGTGGATGAGATCCTCCCCGTCGCGCAACAGCTCGGGATCTTCATTAACCTTCACCCTGACGTACAGGTCTCCGGGCGGCGCGCCCGGTTCCCCCGCGTGCCCCCCGCCCGCGACCCGCAAGCTCATGCCGCTCTCTATGCCCTCTGGCACACGCAAGTGGTGGGTCTTCACCTCGCTCACTCTCCCGCTGCCACGGCAGTTGTCGCACACGACGTCGATGACGCTGCCGCGTCCGCCGCAGGTCGAGCACCTCCCCGTGGTCACCATCTGCCCGAGGATGCTCTCGCGCACCGTCCTGACGGATCCCGCGCCTCCGCAGGTGGGACAGGTGTGGGACTCAGTGCCGCCCACACCGTCGCAGACGTCGCAGTTGCTGACCACCTGGACATTGACCTCGCGGTCCACGCCGAAGGCGGCCTCGCGCAACGAAACCTCAACTGCAACTTCAGCATCGCTGCCACGGCTGGGTGCCTGGGCCGTTGACGTTCCGAAAAACGAGCCGCCGCCGAAACGGTCGCCGAAGAACGCCTCGAAGATGTCCTCGAAGCCCCCAAAGGGCTCTCCGCCGGGGTAACCGCCGGCTCCCCCGCCGCGTGGCACCTGGTGGCCGTAGGTATCGTAGGCGCGCCTGGCGTCCGGATTCGAGAGTACCTCGTAGGCTTCGGTCAGCTCCTTGAAGCGTTCCTCTGCTTCGTGGTCGTTCGGGTTTGCGTCTGGGTGGTGGGAGCGGGCCAGGCGGCGGTAGGATTTCTTGATCTCCGCCTCCGACGCGTCCCGGGATAAGCCCAGAACCTCGTAGTAATCGCGTTTAGTCGCCAACTAGAACCGGGAATCCAGGCAGTTTGTCAGGGCCTCGGCGGCAGAGCGGACCGTCGTTATGGCGGCGTCGTAGTCCATGCGCTTCGGGCCTATAAGGCTTACCACGCCGTAAGGCCGCTCGCGGCGGCTGTAGGCCGAGGCAACGAGGCTCGTACCCGTCAGGTTCAGGAAACCACTCTCCGTGCCGATCGAGACGACGACCCCGCTGCTCGAGACGGAGCGCCTGAGGGCGTCGCCCATAAGGCGTAGCAACCACCGCCGGCGTTCGAACACCTCGATGACGGCCGAGAGGCTACCAGGGTCGAGGTCGTCCAGGCGGCTGAGGAGCGCAGAGGCGCCCTGGATGAAGACGCCGCGCTCGGTCGCCCTTCCCAGGGCGCCCACGGCTTCCAAAACGGCCCCGACGGCCATCGGGTCGTGGTCAGAGAGGGCGGTGCGCGCGGCGAGCCCCAGCTCCAGGTCGGTTCCGAGGGAGCGCCCTCCAAGCCAGGAGTTGAGCGCGGCGAAGATACCACGCAGTTCCTCGTCTTCGACGGGGATTGGGAGTGTGATCGCGGCGCTCGAAGAAGCGCCGCTCTCCATCGATACCACTAGCAACAACCTGCCTTCGCCGAGCGGCAAGTAGTCCACACGCGAGAGCGACTCGCCGAGCACGCTCGGTCCTGCCACGACAGCCAGCAGACGGGTAACCTCACTCATCCCTTCCGAGACACCGTGCAGCAGCTCGTCTACATTACCAAAGCCTTCGAGGGCCGCGAACGCCGTCTCGTCTCTGGAGTTCTCCTCCATCAGGGCGTCCACGTAGTAGCGGTAGCCACTGTCGGTCGGGACGCGCCCGGCGGAGGTATGCGGGTGGTCGAGCAAGCCTAGCGACTCCAGTTGGGCCAGCTCCGCCCGGATAGTCGAGCTGCTCGCGTCAACCTCATCGGACAGGGCATGGCTACCCACGGGTGCGCCCGTGGAGATGTAGATCTCCAACGTCTTCAGCAACAGCTCGCGCTGTCTCTCCGAAAGCTCAAAATTCATCATACCGTGCGTGATTTTAGCATGTCAGCAATTCAGCTAGTCAGCACTTCAGCTTGCGCGTCATTCGAGACTCATCGTCTAGCGCAGTCCGGCTGCGGGCACGCGGTGTTACCTGACAAGCTGACCGGCTGAAATGCTGAAGTGCTGATAAGCGCAGGCCGAAGGCCGGAGCGTGCTCTAGATGCGTAGCGCAGCTAGAAAGGCTTCTTGCGGTATCTCTACGTTGCCTACCTGCTTCATGCGGCGCTTGCCTTTTTTCTGTTGTTCGAGGAGTTTGCGTTTGCGGGTGATGTCGCCGCCGTAGCACTTGGCTGTTACGTCCTTGCGGTAGGCGCGGACGGTCTCGCGGGCGATGACGCGCTTGCCCATCGTGGCCTGGACGGGGACCTCGAACTGCTGGCGGGGGATCAGCTCTTTTAGTTTCTCGACTAACGCCCGGCCCCGGTAGTAGGCCTTATCGCGGTGGACGATGATGGAGAGCGCGTCGACGGTGTCGCCGGAGACCAGGACCTCGACCTTCACCAGGTCGGATGGCTCGTAGCCTATAGGCTCGTAGTCGTAGGAGGCGTAGCCTTTCGTGCGGCTCTTCAGGGCGTCGAAGAAGTCGGTGATGATCTCGGCCAGGGGCAGGTCGTAGGTGAGCTGCGCACGCCTGGTCGAGATGTACTCCATCCCTACCGAGATGCCGCGCTTCTCGTGGCAGAGTCCCATCACGGCGCCTATGTATTCTCTGGGGCAGATCACGGTCGCCCGCACGATGGGTTCCCTGATCTCATCGAAGATCTCGGGCAGCTCGCTGGGATTGGTGACTTCGACGACCTCGCCTTCGACGACGACCTCGTACTTGACGCTCGGGGAGGAAGCTATGAGGTCGAGATCAAACTCGCGCTCCAGGCGCTCCTGGATGATCTCCATGTGCAAGAGTCCCAGGAAGCCGCAGCGGAACCCGAAACCCATCCTGCTGTTTTCGGGCTCGAAGAAGAGCGAGTCGTCGTTCAGCTGCAGTTTCGAGAGCGCGTCTCTGAGCCGCTCGAAGTCGTCACCCTCGGTCGGATAGAGGCCGGAGAAGACCGTCGGCAACGCCTTCGCGTAGCCCGGTAGAGGCTCAGAGGCCGGCTCTTCGACCCGCGTCACGGTATCGCCGACGCGCAGGGCTTCGATGTCTTTGAGGCCTGCGATCACGTATCCCACCTCGCCGGTGCCGAGGACCGGGAGGGCCGTTGGTTTCGGGGAGTAGCAGCCGACTTCGAGAAGCTCGAATTGCTCCTCGCTGCCCATCGCCCTGACCTTATCACCCTTCTTCAGTTTCCCGTCGAAGAGTCTGGTCAGGGAGATTACACCCCGGTAAGGGTCGTAGTGGGAGTCGAAGACGAGCGCCCGCGTCTCGTCTCGCTCGGTCTCGGGCGCGGGGATGCGGTCGACGATAGCGTCGAGCACGCCGGTCACGTTCTCGCCGGTCTTGGCGGAGATCTTGATGATCTCCTCTTCTTCGACGCCGAGGAGCTCCACGAGCTCTTCTGTTACGACAGGCACGTCCGCTATGGGGAGGTCTATCTTGTTGAGGACGGGGATGATCTCGAGGTCGTGCTCCATCGCGAGGTAGAGGTTGGCGAGGGTCTGGGCCTGGATGCCCTGGCTGGCGTCGACGATGAGCAGCGCTCCCTCGCAGGCAGCGATGGCGCGCGAGACCTCGTAGGCGAAGTCGACGTGTCCAGGGGTGTCTATAAGGTTCAGGTTCCACTCGCCGTCGCCCCTCTTGTACAGGACGCGAACGGCCTGGGCCTTGATCGTTATCCCCCGTTCGCGCTCCAGCTCCATGGTGTCCAGGATCTGGTCCATCCGCTCGCGCTCGGGGACGGCCTCGGTTATGTCGAGGAGCCTGTCTGCGAGGGTACTCTTGCCGTGGTCGATGTGCGCGATTATGCAGAAGTTGCGCGTGCGTTCGATGTTTTTCACCCGGGAAGTTTACCATGATTGCCGCTTTGCTCTGCTTGTGTTACATTCTCCCAGTTAGGCGAGTATCAAATCGGAGGAGCCAGCGTGCCTGCACCATCCAAGCGCGACAAGCAGAGCGTCAAGCGTGGCGCCCACAACAAGGGCGTCAGGACCCGTCTTCGTAACCTCTCGAGGGACTTCTACAGGGCCGTCGAGTCGGGGGACGAGGAGGGCGCCCGCAAGCTCAGGGATGAGTCCCAGAGGGCGTACAACAAGGCCGCTACCAGGGGCATAATCCACCCGAACAGGGCCGCCCGCAAGGTAAGCCGCCTCGATAAGGCGCTCGCCTCCAACCGGGGCGAGTAAGAACAGTCCCCGAACCGCACGAGGTCGTCCCCTGGGGACGATCCAAGGACGAGTACGTCAGGATGTTCGCCCTGACACCGGACGATCTCTCCGGCGAGATCATCGACTGCGCCTCGGGGCCGGCCAGCTTTAACGCAGAGCTCTCCGCGGATGGCCACGAGGTAATCTCGTGCGACCCACTCTACGAGCTCTCCGCGGACGAGATACGCGCCCGCACCGCCGTCGCCCACGACACGATAGTAGCCAATGCGCGGGCGGTCCATGATGAGTTCGTATGGCGAGAGTTCGCGTCGCCCGAACATCTGGGTGAGGTACGCATGGTGGTGATGCAACGGTTCCTCGCAGATTTTCCTTCGGGGTTCGAGACGGGAAGATACCGGGCCGAAGCACTCCCTGACCTCGATTTTCGCGACGACGAGTTCGACCTCGCGCTCTGCTCGACCTTTCTGTTTACCTACTCGGAACAGCTCTCTACAGATTTCCACGTCTGTGCCATCGAAGAGATGTGCCGGGTCGCGACCGAGGCGCGCATCTTCCCGCTGCTCAAAAGCTACGGAGGAACCTCACCGCACCTGCGACCCGTGGTCGACGCCTTGCGAGACCGCAGTTACACGGCCGAGATCCGGGAAGTCACCTACGAGTTCCAACGCGGTGGAGACAAAATGCTCGTGGTGGGAAAACCTAATCCAGAGCAAGCATGCTGAGGCGGCTTCCCGCGAATGCCACGACTTATGGCCTGGGTTAGAATGCTCGTATGGAGGAGAGATGGGTGAAGGTGGCGGTGGCTCCGAACGAGACGCTTGCGCTGCTGATGAAAGGGCTATTGAAGGATGCTGACGTTCCGTCGCTGATTCAACGCGCCCCCGGCTTCGACGTCCCCGACTTCCTGTCCGCCGGTCCAAGGGACGTGTTGGTACCCGGTGCGTTCGTGGAAGAGGCCAGACAGGTCCTGGAAGACACCACCGGGCTCGGGTCATACGTGCCGTAGCGGTACCTTGGTGTGGAGTGCCACGCCAGGGAAGGTCCGCAACGGTGCGAGTGTAGGTACTGTGAACCCTCGTGGTGAGCCCGCTGCAAGCCGGGCAAGGTGCCTCATTCGCCCCCGAACGTGCGCGTACGGTGATCCCCCGGAATCCTATCCCCGCGAGTTCGAGAGAAAGCCCTTCCGGGATCAGGGAATGGGCGCCAACGCGGATGTCTTCCACCTCCGACCTCCTTCGGCTCACAGCGGTGGGGATTGCCGATGTCCTTACCCAGGGATCGAAGGCGTCGCCGGGGGCCATTCCTCGGCCAGAATCCCATACAGCACCATGTCCTCGAAGCGGTCCCACTTCTTGAAGTCCCGCCTCAGCCGACCTTCGCATCTCATGCCAACCTTTTCCAGTACCCGCCCGGAGGCCGGGTTGCGGGCGAAGTGGTCGGCGTAGACGCGCCCGAGGTGAAGATCCTCGAAGGCATGGCGGATCAGTTCCCGGGCAGCCTCGGTGGCGTATCCGCGTCCCCAGTAGGCAACCCCGAGCCAGTAGTACAGTCCGGCCTTCTCGTTTTCGTGGTCGATGACGAGCCCGGCCTGACCGACCAGTGTACCGTCCGTCCCAAGCAGCATCGAGAACGGCCGGCTCCTGCCCTTCGCCGCCCATTCCATGCGCTTTTCTATCCATCGTTGCGTGTCCTCCTCGCCAAAGGGGTGAGGCAAGAGCGTCATCTCGGCGACACGCCGTTCATCGCCCAAGGCGCGCACCGCAGCAGCATCCCCGCGCGCGAGTGGTCGCAATACCAGTCGCTCGGTTTTCAAGGTGGGAAGCGACTGCATCGAGGCGTAATCTCCTTTGTTCCCCAACCGCAGTAATTATGCAGGATAGACTGGTGGAAGTCCGCGCCGGAGCGCTTCACCAAGAAGCCAACAGAGCCCAATAGTGCGACTCATAGGTGGAGTCAAGCCTGACACGATCGAAAATGAGACGCGAGTTACTGGAATACGCTCGCAGGCCCTGCCCCATGCCGCCCGGCGGTCCGCTCCCCGCGCTGGTACCCTCGGCGTGCCAGCGTTCACGAGAGGAACGAGTAGGCGTCGCGCAAGACGACTTTCCCGCCGGTCTCCACGACCGGCCCGTGGGCGAGCAAGATCCTGTCGAAGTCCCAGGAGAGGACGCGCTCTAAGGAACCGCGCGCCGCCGCCTTGTCGCGAAAACCGAGTCTTATGTGCAGGGGCGGCCCCGGCCTCTCGGAGACACCCATCAGGCGCATCGCGAGACGCGTGAGCAGCGGACTCCCCGAATAGGCCGACTGCACGAGGTCGGTCACGATAAGGGTGCGACTCTCCCGGTGGTAGAACACTACCTCCCGCAGCAGCCGTTCTCCCCGAAAGATCGTCTGCTCGAGGTCCTGGCCCCACCCCGGCTCCGGCTCGTCCCCGAGCACCCCGTGGAACGGGAGGTCGGGCCTGTTTTCCGACAGGCCAGGCGCGGCGTAGACGCTGGCGTCGGGGTAGGCGGCGAAGTATTCCCCGGCGAACATGTGGTGTCCCCTGTTGGGGCAGACCACGAAGCGTACCCGTCCCAGACCGTCGAGCGTCTCCCTCAAACGACGATCGAGCGCGACCGGCGAGTGCAGCCAGAGACCCCGACCTTCGCCCGAAAGGCGGACGACGCTCATGCGAGTGCTCACTTTGAGGCCAAAGAGGGTTAGAGGCATCTCGCGGGTCCACAGCCGGTCGGCGACGAGTTCTTCCAACGGTTTCCTCCTCCGCGATTCGTATCGGTAGCGTGCTGCTCCACCATGGCCTGCTTCACTCCCCATGCTTCCCACCAGAGTGCCTTGAACCTATTCCCGCGATCTCTGCCAAGCTCGGCTGTAGCCATGCGTTCGCTATTCTTGGCCTGGTTTGCGGGGATGATTTTGCGCCACTCCCACCAGTGCTGGGGGAAGCCGTGGAGCAAGAGGAGGGGTCGCCCGCTGCCCGCCTCGGCCACGTGCATGCGAAGCCCTGGGAGGTCGACGAAGCGGTGCTCGACCCCCTTCAACACGGGAAGCGCTCTGTCCGCGGAACTCTCCTTCGCCAGGCCCTGGGCGCCCGATACCGCTGAGTCTGAATTTGGTCTTCATGCCTGGGCTCCCTCCCAGGTCTGGCTTCTGTGGTGCTAAGACGACGCGAAGCGCGGACGACTCTTACTGCTGCAGAGTCGCCTGCCTACCCTGACGGTTGCTCCATGACTCCAAGCTGCCGCATCATACCCAACTGATCGCTGTTGCTCCAGTGCTCCACGATCTTGCCCTCAGCGATGCGCGCGATGTTTATCGCCGAGAACTCTACACGGTTGCCGGTAGGAGCAATGCCCATGAACTCCCCTTGGTGGGTGCCGCTCGCTGTTATACGGTCTACTACCTTGTCTCCCTCGGCGATCATGTCTTCTACATCTATATGCAAGTCGGGGAAGGCGGCATGCAGCGAGGAGAACATCCGCTTTACGCCCTCAAGGCCGGGGGTATGTCCGGGACGGGCAGGGTGGCTGATGACGTCTGAGGCGATCACCTCGTCCAGGGCATCCAACTTCTTTTGGTTGACGGCTTCGTACTCTTGGCGCTTGATCGCCTTGTTCTCTTCAGTAGACATGCGCCTCCTTTCCCGTGGTGAGTCGATGATACTATTTTCATAGTTATTTATCACTACGTATATAGTACTATTTTCATAGTCTCATGTCAATACGTGGTGTATAGTCTTACTTCGTGACCTCGACGAAGACTCGTGCGTTAGATGCGGCAATTGACCTCGTCGGCAGCCAGGGCCTCCGGGCACTCACGCATGCCCGCGTCGACGAGCGGGCCGGCCTCCCGAAGGGCTCGACCTCCAACCACTTCCGGACGCGGCAGGCGCTGTTGTCGGGTGTAGTGGACAGGCTCGTAGAGCTCGACACGCCAGCGGACGGCGCCGGGTTTCTGCCGGCTTCGGCTGAGGAGTTCGTAGAGGCGCTCTGCCAACTCTTCGATCACCTGACGCGCGTCAATCGCATCCCGACCACTGCGCGGCTTGTTCTCTTCATGGAGGGCAGTCACGACTCCTCGCTTAGGGAGGATCTGTCGCGGGGGCGCAAAGTATTGGAGTCGGTGCTCGTGGTCACTCTGGCCCGACTGGGTGCCCGCGATCCGGCGACCGCTGCCACGACGGTTGCCGCCTGCTTCGAGGGCCTCCTGCTTCACCGGATTGCGCGGCACGACGAGACTGACCCACGCCCGGCTTTCGAACTTGTGGTGAGAGCAGCGCTGGCCTGAGTCGGCGTCGGTTCTGCGACCGCCGCTCCGGGAGAGGGCGCACCGTTTCACCAAGATGCCGACAGAGCCTACAGTTTTTGGCTAGGTCTCTATCTTTGACCGAGTCGAGGTAGTGGTTGGGGGTGGCTGGTCCTTCCGCAGGAGATCGTCCACGTCGTTCGCCGATTTATCCTCGGCCTTGTCTTTCGACCAGACACCGGCGCGCACCTTGTCGGCGGCGTAATCGCGGATGAGAGACTCGCGGTACTTCCTGAAGGACTCTTCGTCCATCCCGACGAGCGTGAGGTTGTCCGTGCTGTGCGGGGTCATCGGGATGCTTCGGAGAGCTTCAACACGGCCATCTCGATCTGGAGCTCGTCGGAGAGGTTACTGCCGCCTTTCAGGCCGCTTTCGAGGGCCTGGATCAGGGCCAGCGCGCGTTCGAGGTCCTCGTCGTCGAGCTTGCTGCCCTGCTCGTCCAACTTGCGGGCCACGAATGGCGGGACTTTGAGGATGTTCGCGATCTCCTTCCTGGGGGTGCCGCGCTCGAGGAGGGCGCCGGCGCGGGCGACGAGCTGGAACTGGCGGCGAATCATGAACAGCAGGCGGAGCGGAGGCTCGCCGGTATCGATCAAATCCTCAAGCAGCCTTATTGCCCTGTCTTGCTCTCCGGCCGCCAGCGCATCGACGAAGGCGAAGATGTTGGACTGGACGTCAGGCGGGCACATGGCCGCCACGTCGTCGTGGGTCGCTGTACCATCGCCAACGTAGAGCGCGAGTTTCTCCGTCTCCTGCAAGAGGCGCATCTTGTCGCCGGAGCAGCGCCCGGTCAGGTCTTCGGCCACGTCCTCCGGCAAATCCAGGCTGAGCTTCTTCGCGTGTCCGACGACCCATCTGACCAGGGCTTTACCCGTAGGCTGCTCGAACGTGTGGACTTCCCCCGACTTCTTTACGGCCGAGAGCAACCTCTCGCGGGCGCCGAGTTTTGTGCCGATCAGGATGAGGTCGGCCCCTGGCGAGGGGTTCTGAAGATAGTCGACGATTACGGCCTTCTGGGCCGCGTTCCAGGCGTCCAGGTTCCTCAGTACAACGAACGGTCCCTCCCCGAACAGGGAGAACGAGTTGCACGCCGCGACGAGGTTCTCAGGCCCTGTGGCCGATGCGTCGTAAACCTCGACCGTCCTGCCCGCACGAAGCTTCTCGACCCCACGCGCCTTGCGTTCCTCGTCGTCGCCCAGAAGTAGGTAAACCGTCACGCACGTATTTTATAGCAGCATTTCAGCAATTCAGCACGCTCCGGCCTCGCCATCGCTTATCAGCAATTCAGCTTGTTGTCCATGCGATTCCCTCGATTTCTGGATGTTTCGTCTGCGTGGGAAGACGCTTGCTGTATTAGAGGCCCTGATGGGGTTGGCGGCGGTGGTGAGCGGTCCGGTCCTTGTCGCGACCAACGGGCTCGGGACGCCGGCCGAGTGAATGGAGAATTCCCCCTTCGGCAGCTACGCCATCCCGGGACTGGTGCTGCTGGTGGTGGTGGGAATTATCAACGTGGTGGGCGCGGTCGGCGTGCTTCGCTGCTATCGATGGGGCGCGCTGGCATCGGTAGTATCGGGCCTGATGTGGATGGGGTGGTTCGTCGTATAGGACGCCGTCGTCGACTTCGTGAGCTGGCAACAGCCCGTCTACTTCGTGGTCGGAATGTTGATAATCGCGCTGGCTGCACCGCCGCTGATCAGGTAGCGGCGAATGAGACCCCCGCAGGGCCAGGAAGTTCTCAGGTGAATGAGTGATAACAAGGCATCCCGCGGGACACTGCTGAAGGACCTGGCGGTGAAGTGTCTCACCCTCCCACGTCAGGCTGGTGTCCAATCGCCACCACGTCGTGGCGTGTGGCGAACACCAGCGCCTGTAGCCGCGAGTGGACCCCGAGCTTGGCGAGGATGCTAGCCACGTGGTTGCGCTCGGTCTTGGCGCTGATGTGCAGCCTGCGTGAGATCTCATCGGTGTCGAGCCCCTCGGCGAGTAACGCGAGCACCTCTTTCTCACGGTCGGTGAGCCGCGCAATCGCCTGCCGTGCCTCGTACTCCTGTTCCCTGCGGACTCCGGCGAAGCGGAGCAGTTCCACGACCTCTTCGAGAGGCAAGAGCGTCTCGCCCGCCTGGAGGCGACGGACGGCTTCCACGACTTCATCCATGCTGGCGGACTTGTGGAGGATGCCCGCGGCGCCCAACTCGACCGCGCGCGCGATCTCCGCTCGGTCCTCGCTGGCGCTCAAGACGAGAGCCTGCGCTCGCGGGTTGGCGGAGCGCAGTTCTTTGATGAGATCCCCACCGTAGCCGTCCGGGAGCCCGAGATCGAAGATCCCAACGTCCACGGATGGTCCCGCAAGCATCGCGCGTGCTTCGACGAGCGATCCTGCCTGCCCCACGATCTCGAATACAGGCTCTAGCGCGGAGGCTACTCCTTGCCGGAAGGAGGCGTGATCGTCCACGAGCAGGATGCGGGCTGTCTCCGCAGGGGGTTCTCCCGATTCCTTCCCACCCTTCCCGCTAGACTCCAGTTCGAAGCGCACCGTCGTGCCTTCACCGGGCTTGCTCGTGACCCTCAACTCTCCCCCGAGCGCGCGGGCTCTCTCGCGCATCCCCCTGGTCCCCAGCCCGGCGGAGACTTCCTCCCGGTCGAAACCGCGCCCGTCGTCTGAGACCTCGACCCAGAGCTTCTCCCCGGAAGACCCGGCGGCTACAGAGACGCGCCGGGCTCCAGCGTGGCGACGGGCGTTGGCGAGCGCTTCCTGCACTATGCGCAGAAGCTCCTTACCCGTCTTCTCCGGTAGCTTCTCCGAGAAGCTCTCGTCCACATTGAACTCCACCTCGCATCCGGGGTTCATCCGCCGGTTTAGCTCGACGAGCGACTCCACGAGGCGGACGAACGAGCCTCCACTTTCCTCTTCGGTTCTGAGGTCTTGGAGCGCGCCGCGGAGTCCGTGGACGGAGCGCCTCAGGGCCGTAGCAGCGTCATCGAGGTCAGAGCCATCGTCGCCATCAGCCGGCGCCGACCGGAAGCTTTGCACCGTCTGAAGGGCGTAGGTGAGGTCCTGGAGGACCACGTCGTGCAACTCGCGGGCTAGACGGGCGCGCTCGGCCTCCCGGATCTCGCGCAGCTCTTCCTCTGCTTTTTTCAGCTCGGTGATGTCGGAGGACACGCCGATGACGCCGGCCACCTCGTCCCGATGGTCCCGGTATGGCGCTTTGGTGGAGTAGAAAGTCCGCACGGCGCCCGCCACCGGAAGCGACTCCTCCAGCTTGCGGGCCTCCCCGGTGGTCATGACCTCGCGATCAATCTTCATGAGTGGACGAGCTACCTCGGGCGGAAGCAACTGTGCGTCGTCGTTGCCGAGGATCTCCTCTATGGGCCTGCCGATGACCTCGGCAGCGGTCGAGTTCACCATCAGGTAGCGGCCCCAGGCGTCCTTGAGGTAGATGGCGTCGTTTGTACCTTCGATGACCGAGCGTAGTAGCGTATTGCTCTCGCGCAACTCCTCCTCGGATCGCTTGCGGTCGGTGATCTCAGACCGGATCGCCACATACTGGTAGGGTTTGCCCCGCTCATTCAAGAACGGCACGATCGTCGTGTCCACCCAGTAGATCGAGCCGTCCTTGGCGCGGTTCCTGAGCTCACCCCGCCACACGCGGCCCTGGGCGATGGTCCTCCACAGGTTTCTTATGAACTCTCTGGGGTGATATTTCGAGTTTATGATGCGGTGGTCCTGGCCGATAAGCTCGTCCCTGGAGTACTTGGAGATTTCGCAGAACCTGTCGTTGACGTAGGTGATCCTGCCCCGCTGGTCGGTGAAGGCGACTATGGCCGACTCGTCGATGGCGAACTTGAGGTCCGCAAGCTCTTTGAGTGAGGCGTGCAACTCCTCCTCGGCCCGCCTGCGTTCGGTGACGTTCTCCTGCACCCCGATGAAGCCGGTGAGACTACCTTCTTCGTCGCGGACGGGCGAGATGCTGAGCTTGTTGTAGAAGAGGGCGCCGTCCTTCCTGTAGTTCCGCAGCACCACCGTACACGGACGCACCTCGCCGAGAGCGGACCGCAGCTCTTGCAGGGCTGGCTGGTCGTGGTCGGTTCCCTGCAGAAAGCGGCAGTTCTTGCCCAGGACCTCCTCGGAGGCGTATCCGGTCATGCTCTCGAAGGCGGGGTTGACGTAGACGATGGGGTTGTCGGGCTGGTTCGGGTCGGTGATCAGGATTCCGTTCTGGCTCGCGGCGACGGCGCGGTCGCGCAGCCGCAGCGCCTCTTCGGTCTCTCGCCTTTCGGTGATGTCGCGCGTCACCCCGAGAAGCCCGGTGATCTCACCCCGCACGTCCCGGAGTGGGACGGCGTGAGTCTCCAGCCAGCGCCGCGTGCCCTTCAAGCCCACGATCTCGAATTGCAGCGTCCCCGGCTCGCCGCGCAATGCTCTCTGCGTGAGCGCCCTGAAAGCAGCCCGGTGCTCGGAGACCACGATCTCCTCCACCGGCTTTCCCCGCACCTGATCGAGCGAGCCGGCCTCGATCATCGCCAGCCCGGCCCGGTTCATCTCCAGCAGGGAGCCTTCTTTATCCAGCACCTTCACGCATTCCGGATCTGTCTCAACGATGGCGCGCAGGCGATGCTCGCTCTGCGCCAGGGTTTCCTCGGCTCGCTTGCGTTCGGTTATGTCCGTGTTGATCTGGAGGGTTCGCAGGGTCTGGCCGCTTTCGTCGCGCTCCAATACCAAACGGCTAGAGGCGATGAGGGTGCTGCCGTCCCGCCGGGTGTGCCACAGCTCTCCTTCCCAGTATCCGTCCCGCTGGAGGTCGGCTTTGATCTCATCCAGCGGTTTCGGGAACCAGGTCCCGAGCAACTCCTGGAGGACTTCCCCGAGGGCCTCTTCCCTCGTCCAGCCGTACTGCTGTTCCGCCGCGCGGTTCCAGAAGGAGATTCTGTCCTCGTTGTCGCAAACGAAGACGGCGTCCTGGGTGAGTTCCAGCAGGCGAGCCTGTTGCGCCAGCCGCTCCTCATCCCGCTTGCGCCGGGTAATGTCCTGAATGACGGCCATCGTGTGCGACGGCTCCCCGGCCTCGTCCCGAACTATCGTCGCGTTCACGCTCACCCACGCGACCGAACCGTCCTTCCGCACGTAGCGTTTCTCGGTCTGGTACTCGGGCTTCTCGCTCTCCGCTGCGCGCCAGAAGCGCGCGAGGTCCTCTTCCCGGTCCTCAGGGTGGGTGATGTCGGCGAACGTCATGCCCAGCAACTCACCTTCGGAGTAGCCGGTGATCCCGCACATCTTCTGGTTGACGCTCAGAAACCGCGCGGTCGCCGGGTCCGCTCGGGCCACCCCCACGCCCGGCAGATCGAACATAGCGCTATCCCCGGTGCGCGCACTCATGGTCATGCAGCGCTCCCCGCGCTGGAGCACGAAAAGTCCGGTTCTCTGAACAAAACCGATGTCGAGAACCTGCCGAAGGCCAATACCATCGAACCTCGCTCTGGAGCGTCCCTCTGAGTGGGCCGCGCCGCTGTCCCGGAAGGATACCACGATGCGCTCGAAGTATAGGCAATTTTGCCCAGGCGAGTGTAGGCTCATCGCCCGGAGAAAAATGGTCCGCGCTGCCCATGCCGGCATCGCCGTAGTTAGCGATCATGTGGTCTGTAAGGTTCGGAGAACGAGAGAGGTCGGGTATGGAGACTGCTCTGAAAGTACTGCACGGGAGCCGGCAAGACGCCGAAACGGCAGGCGGCGCGGTGGATTTCCCCCAGGCTGTCGAGGCCCTGCTAGCTGCCCGCACGGCGGACGCGGTCTTCGTGGTGGACCCGGAGTACCGGATCGTTCACTGGGATGTTCAGGCGGAGTCCTTGACGGGGCTCCTGGCCGAAGAGGTAATCGGCGAACCCTGCTACGAAGCGGTGGCGGGCAAGTGTGGCGATGGCACCTCACTCTGCGCCTGCGAGTGCCCCATCATGCAACTGGCTAAGGCCGGAGGTGCGGCTCCCGGCTACGACATGCGGATCTTCACCCGCTCCAGCGGCAGGCGGTGGGTCAACGTGAGCATCCTCACCGTGGATAGCGAGGAGGGACCTTACCTGGTGCACCTCGTCCGGGACGCGCAGGAAGCGCACGAGACGCTGGAGATGGCGCGAGGTCTGATCCGGATGAATTCCGAGAGGAACGCTCCCGCGAAGAATGCTCCCGACCCGAGAGACGCCCCCGCGCTTACGCCCCGGCAACTCGAGGTGCTGGAGTTACTGGGAGAAGGGAAGTCGGTCAGGGAGATCGGGGCCGGGCTCTACCTCTCCCAGGCGACGGTGCGCAACCACGTCCGCTCGCTGTTGCAGGCGCTGGGCGCGCACTCTCAGTTGGAGGCCCTGGCTCAGGCCCGCAAGCTGGGCCTCCTGGCCGGGTAGCCAGAGAGGAGCATGGGCAGATGGAAGCTACGCTGAAGAAGATCCTGCTGGCAACCGACGGCTCGGAGGACGCCGCACTGGCCGCCGGAGCCGCCGCACACCTCTCGAAGAAAGTAGGCGCGGAGCTATATATCGCACACGCCTGGCGGCCCCAGACGCAACAGGCCAGCTACCCTGCGGTAATCTGGACCGACTACGCTCACTTGTACGAGCGCGAAGCCCGGAAAGTGCTCGCCTCTCAGGTGGACACGGTCGAGGCGCTCGGCTCCAGCGTCGAGGAAGCCCGCCTCCTGAGAGGCACGCCGATAGACGCAATTCTCGACCTCTGCAAGGAGATCGAACCCGGCCTCGTTGTCGTGGGCAGCCGCGGCCTCGGCCCGCTCCGCCGTATCCTTATCGGCAGCGTCTCCGAAGGCATAGTCCACCACGCACACTGTCCGGTCCTCGTGGTGCGCGGGGGTGAGGAGGCGTGGCCGCCGGAGAGAGTAGTTATCGGAGACGGCGGTTCCGATGGTTCCGGGAGGGCGGCGGAGTTGGCCGCGAGCATCGGAGGCGTCTGCGGGGCCGGCGTCGTGCTGGTGCGGGCATACCGGAACCCTCCCGAGCCCATCGGGGGCTGGAGCGCCGAGGATCGCCGCAGACTCGACGAGGCGCGGCTCCGGGAAGTGGAGGCGCTGGAGAAGCGGGCGAAGGGGCTCAGGGAAGCCTCGGGTAGCCGGTCACAGACCAGGGTGACCGAGGGTGACGCTGCGCTGGCACTGCTCACGGTCGCCGAAGAGACGAACGAGCACAAGACCCTGGTGGCCGTGGACAGCCGCGGCCTCGGCGCGCTCCGGCGCGTAAGGCTCGGCAGCGTCTCCACCAACGTGCTACGGGCCGCCGGGGGGCCGGTCTTGATCTGTCCGCCTCGCAGGGAGACCGCGATGCAGGCTGGGGGCGCGGCCGCGCGTAGTGCGAGGCCGTGGAGGTGACACCGTAACGATTGCTGCAAGTCGGCGCAGAGAGGAGCTGTGCCAGGATGAGGATATTGATCGTCTACGAAACGGTCTTGAGAGCGTAGAGGCGGGAAGGGAGCGCCGGTGCGGGCCATGATCCTGGAAGCCCCGGAAAAAACGCTGCGGGCCGCGGAGGCTCCGGCCCCCGAGGCGGGATCGGGGCAGATCCTGATCCGGGTCCGCGCCTGCGGCGTGTGCCGCACGGACCTGCACATCGTGGACGGGGAGTTGCCTGAGCCGAAGCTGCCCCTGATACTAGGCCATCAGATCGTCGGGGTCGTGGAAGAGACCGGCGATGGCGCGGAACGGTTCGCCCTCGGGAACCGGGTCGGCGTACCCTGGCTCGGATACACCGACGGGACATGCCGCTATTGCCGGAGCGGCAGGGAGAACCTTTGTGAGGATGCCCGGTTCACCGGCTACCAGATCGACGGCGGCTACGCGGAGTATGCGGTCGCGGACCACCGCTTCTGCTTCCCGATACCCGACGGATATCCGGATCTCCAGGCCGCGCCGCTGCTCTGCGCGGGCTTGATCGGCTACCGCTCCCTTCGCATGACCGGCGACGCCGAACGCCTGGGGCTCTACGGCTTCGGGGCGGCGGCCCACATAGTCGCGCAGGTCGCCCGGCATCAGGGCCGCAGGGTCTTCGCTTTCACCAGCACTGGCGACATCGAGGCGCAGAGCTTCGCCCGGAAGCTCGGGGCCGTCTGGGCCGGCGACTCGGAGCAACCGCCGCCCGAGCAACTCGACGCGGCCATCATCTTCGCACCGGTGGGCTCTCTGGTACCGGCGGCGCTGCGGGCGGTAGCGAGGGGCGGCGTGGTGGTGTGCGCCGGCATCCACATGAGCGACATACCGTCCTTCCCGTACGAGCTCCTCTGGGAAGAGCGCTCCCTTCGCTCGGTCGCTAACCTGACTCGCCGGGACGGAGAAGAGTTCCTCGCGCTTGCGCCAGAGGTGCCTGTGCGCACCGAGGTCACGCCCTTCGCCCTGGAGAATGCCAACGAGGCTCTGGGTGACCTGCGCAACGGGAACATTCGGGGCGCCGCCGTGCTGGTCGTCGGATGAGGATTAGGCGCGGTACCGGCTGGAGCCGTGTTCGGACCAGGTTCTTCGTTGCACACGTCCGAATCGGCAAAGCAGCGCCGTCCGACAACCGGCCATGAAGTCCTACTTCCAGTACCGTAGCCCGACCCAATCTGTCGTTGGCGCGACCGGATGCGACGAGAGCAAGAACCCACCGCAGGTCGAGTGCAGCAGCCACCCGGAGTGGAACACACGGAGATGCTCGGAAATCTAGAGAGCCTGCGAGCGAAAGGAGCAAGAGTCATGGCGAAGAAGAAGTGGAGCGAGATGAGCGACCGGCAGAAGACGATCGTCCTGGTGGCGACTTCGGTTCAGATCTCGCTCCTCCTTACTGCCCTCACGGATATCTACCGGCGATCGCAAGAGGAGATCAGGGGCAACAAGTGGGCGTGGACCGCGATCTCGTTCGTCAACTTCGTCGGTCCGATCTCCTACTTCCTCTTCGGACGCAAGCGGTAAGCTCGCTCAATGTATGAAAGTTTATGTTTTCGGCAACGAGGATGTGCCCGGAGATAGGAAGGCGATCGAAGCCGCACAGAAGCTAGATCACGCGATAGACGGGGTTTCGTTCGTCTCCGTCAAACCGAACGAGGACGTTCCCTTCGTTGATGAGGGCCATGTCGTGATCCTCGATACGGTACACGGGATACGGAACGTGACGGTGATCGAAGGGGAAGAGATCGAGGATTTGATCCTATCCCCCCGCGAATCGGCGCATGACTTCGACCTGGCTTTTCAACTACGGTATTTGAGGAAGATCGGCAAATTGGGGGATGTCACCATCATCGGCGTACCGCAAGAAGGAGACGTAGATTACTTCCGGATCCAGTCTATCTTGAGGAAGTTGGTCGCGCACGACATGCAGGGATCGTAGGCGCGCACGATGCTCTCGGCATCCAGACGCAGCGCCTCTTCGCTCTTGTCCAGGTTCCGCTCGAAGTAGTCCTTCAGGTCGTTCTCGATGTTTATCTGGTTCTGGGAGGTAGGCACGATCACGTCGTAGTCCTCGACGATTCCTGCTTCGTTCACCCGCGCCATGTGATACAGAAGCCCCCGTGGAGCCTCGATCACGCCCATCCCAACACCGGCTCGCGGCGGCTTCCGAACAGGCTTTTCGTCGGATATTCGTATGTTCCTCAGGATATCTATGGCTTCGTCGACGCACTGGAGGATCTCGACCGCCTGCGCCAGGTTGTTGTGGTAGATGTTGTCCGAAGGGAAGGCTGAAAGATACGGTGCGGAGTCGGCCTTCGTCCGGGGATGGAGAAGGTCCAGATTCAGGTTGAGCCGCGCGAGCGCGCCGACGAGGTAGTCTTCGTCTGTATCGGAGAACCGGTATCCTTCCGCGTGTGAATAGGGAATCTGCACGTACTGCAGGTAGTCCGTGAACTCCTCTGAGGAAACCCTTCTGCCGTTCGAGTTCACGATGTCGCCTTCGAGGAAGTCGAAGCGGTCTTCGTTGCGCAGGCACAGATAGTCCGAGTTGCGGACCAGGCTCGCGTCCCACTCGGAGAAAGTCCTGATCGCCCTGAGTACCTGCGGGCGTACCGCCTCCAGACGCTCGATGAGATCGGGGAACTTCGCCGGGTCAGGGGTTCTTAGCATCCCCCCGATGGTCGGCAGCGGGGCGTGGATCGCCGCGCCGGCCACGGCGTTGCTGATGTCCGTGCCGAGCCGCTTTACGTCGAAGGAGTCACGCAGGAGCGTGTAGCCGGGATCGTTCGGGTCGTCGGAGATATCGAAGATCGAATCCACCCCCAGAAGGTCAGGCAGCACGAAGAAGTACAGGTGCAGCGCGTGGTCCCTGATCATCAACCCGTCATACGCCAGCCGCCGCAGCGCCTTCGTCTGCTCCGAAACCTCGATCTCCTGTGAGCTTTCGATAGCCATCAGCGAAGCAAAGAGGTGGGCTACCGAGCACGTGCCGCAGATCCGGGACAGGAAGGACGGAACCGCAGCCATCCGCTTGCTCCTGACCGCCATCGTGAAGAACCGCCGGTAGTCCCGGATCATGAACCGCACGTACTCGACCGCGCCGTTCTCGATGGCGACCTCGAGGCCCGCGTCGCCCTCGATCTTGGTGATCTCCTCTATGAGGATGTTCCGCTTGCGCCCCTCAGGTGACATCGAAAATCTCCAGGTACTTGTTCAGCGTTTGCATGAAGTCAGGAACCTTCATCGGGCACCCACGCACCATGTCGTCAACCTCTATCACGTCATCGAGCTTCCTCACCTCGGGACCGTAGTCGAAGTGGCTCAGGTACCATTGGATCCGCTCGTTCAATTGCTCGCTGACGAACTGGTTGCGGCTCGTCGAAGGCTTCCCCGTGCAGGCGCAGGCGCCTATCGCCACCACGTACCCTGCGTTATTCCGTATTCGCTGTGCTTCTCTCGCCTGTGAGTCCGATGAGATCGCCCCCTCCACGAACGCCACGTCGAGCCCATCGAGCGAATTGTTGGTCTTGAGCGCCCTCATGTGCCGGAACTCGACGACCTTCTTCCATTCGTCGAGGTAGTCGTTCAGAAGCTCCGTAAGGAGGATGGTGCTGTCCTCACAGCAGGTGAACGAGAACCAGCCCACGACCAGCTTCGCGTGCTGGCCATCGCCGTTTGTCTGGTGTGATGGTTGCTCCGTAGCCATCTGGTATCGCAAGGGAGATTACAGCATGTTCTCTGTGCCAGCAACGCCGGGGAGATCGAGCCTGTCCGGCCGCCTTCCTTATCGGTTACTACCTTCTTGCCCGAGAGCTTCATGCGCAGCAGCCCACAGATGACGCCGGGCGAGATAGCGTCGAGGCCGGAATCATTCTGGGCGGAGTTCGCCCTGACGCTGATCTTCAACCTGGGGATAGGGGCGGCCCTGGGGGTCGTGCTCAACTTTAACCGGGTGAATGGCTTCCCGATGGGATACCTGATCCTCCTGCTCGGCATCGACGCCGACGCCGTCCTGTTCACCTGGCTCTACAACAGCACCGGGGGCAGCCTGTTGCTCGCGGCCCTGTTCCACGCCTCCATAGCCGTGAGCGGGCTGTTCGTGAGTCCCGCGGACGCACCGCCGTTGCCCGGCCTCGCACTGGAGTGGATCCTCGCCGGGGGCATCATCTCGACCGGCTCCGTCCGTCTCTCGCGCCCGGAGTCAGCCCGAAGGCCCCTGGCCGGAGCGTCGGGCGTGTTGAAGCGCGCGAAGGAGCCGGAGTGTAAAAGCCCCGGCTCCTGGATGCGGCCCCTCGAATTCACTACTTGCGGACCACGAGGGTATGTGCCGCCATGTCTCCCAGGCGTTGCCTTTCATCGGAAACTAGCACCGCTACATACGCCACCAGGTAGCTGAACAGCCCGTCCACGATACGAAGCAGCGTCCTGATGGTAGCGGCTCCGAGACCCGGAACTTCGCCGGTGTCCTCCCGGACGACCTTGATGCCGAGGAGCATCTTCCCGAGCGTATGTCCCAGGTAGCCTTCCATGAGTATGTAGTAGAAGACTACGGCCAGAGCGTAGATCACGGTCGGAACCGCCGGCAGCGTACCCTCCCAGTTGAAAGGACCTTCGGTCGATATGGTCCCCAAGAGCGCGGCCATCACGACCCAGAACAGGCCAAACACCAGGCCGTCCACGACAGTTGCCAGGATCCTCCGTCCCGTGACGTGGACATCCGCCCGCGCGCCAGCGACCGGTGGTGCAACTCCAGCAGCCATCTCTTCACCTCCTTCTCTTGAAACCCCGAAGGGCAGTGCTTTTACATTGCTTATCGTAGATTCGCGGCGTAGATCGGTCGTGAGCAAAATTGACTCTCTGTCTGGTCAACAGTGACCAACTCGCACACTCTTGCGGGCGCGGTTGTTCCTACCTGATCCCCTGCGCCTTTGGGGGCGCGAGTTCCCGGAGTGCGAGATGGTCAATCTTTGCCAGGTGACTGGGCCATTTTGCTCAAGCCGGATAGACCGCTGACCCATACAGTTCGAGAAGTGGAGATAGAAGATGAAAAAGGCGACCAAGAATATGCTCATTGCGGCAGGCTCCGCTGGTGTGCTGGCGGGGACTGGTTGGTTGGGGCTGCGAGTCAGGCCCAGGCCGTTCCCCCCGCATTCGGAGAGGACTCCCGAGATGGACACAGCCGAACTTCCTGCCAGCCTGCCCGAGCCGGTTCGCAGGCACTTCCAATCCACGCTTGGGGAGAAAGCTCCGAGGATCGAGACCGCTGTCGTGTGGGGCAGGGCAGACTTAGGGCGAGAACCTCGCGATGTGGGGTGAAGCGCCGTTCACCACCCCGTCCGCGCTCATTCTCGATCCGCGCATCCGCTGGGAGCCGATAGACGCCACTTCCGCACGACAGATCGTCCCCTTCGCAAATCGGGAGGAGTCCTTGCGGGTTGAGTTCGACCCTGAGACGGGCCTGATGAGGCGAATGTCCGGCATGAGGTACAGGGGTCGGGAAGAGACGAAGTCTCCCTGGCGCGGTGAGTTCTCGGAGTGGAGGGCGATCCACAGGATACAGAGCCCGCACCGGGCGGTGGCCGCCTGGGAAGACGAACGGGAGCCCTACGGCACCTTCGAGATCGAAGGCGCGGAGTACAACGTGGATGTCTCGGAGACGATCCCAAAGAGCGGTTCGGAGGGAGAATCTCCGAGCGGACCGCAGAGGTAGCGAGGACCCACGGCTGCGAGGCAGAGACGACGGACACGGGCAGAAGGGAGCACAAGTGTACTTGAAATACCTTCGGGCGTGGATTCCGATAGTCATCCTCGCGTTCGCCAACGCCGCGATCCGCCAGGCTGGGTATGCGAAGTACGTCAGCGAGCTGGCGGCGCACCAGAGCTCGACCCTGACGATCTGCGTCGCAGTCGGTGTCTATGCCTGGTTGTTGAGCGGTTGCCTGAAGCTCCACTCCCCGGCTCAGGCGATTGGCGTCGGTCCCGTGTGGCTGGTCATGACGGTAATATTCGAGACCGTTCTCGGGCATTACGTGTTGGGCAATCCGTGGAGCCAGGTTCTCCGAGACTACAACATCCTGGAGGGCAGGGTGTGGGGTCTATTCTTGCCTTGGCACACGCTAGCATCATACGTTTTCTACAAGATCAAGGGCTGACGGTGGGTGGCTCCTTCTAAGCAATCAAGCCACGATTACTGGATGAGTTGTCCGATCGGCTCTGACTCAGGGTCTTCGACGCCACCCGGAAAGCCGAATGACCCATTTTGACCACAAGAACTGCTTAATCTGTGTCAAGGCAGGGAGCTACTCCGAGGTTACGGTAGGACCAGAACATAAGGCAGGCCGGGCGCAGCGATGCGCCCGACCCCGGAGAGAAGAGCCGATCATGGATAGAGTGCGGGAAGGCGGAAAATTCAAGGCAGGCGAGCCACCGCTCGTTGGAAGCGACGGAGTCGAAGGAGACCAGGCGATGTCGCGGGCCGAACCTCATGCCGGGACCGCGGACACCAGATGGACCTGGCTCTACACACTCGGCGGCTCGGCTGCCGTGTTCGGGGTAGCGATCATCCCGGTCCAGCTATTAGTCTTCATCGCGTGGGGCCAGCCCGACACCGCACTGGGCTGGTTCGAGCTGTTCCAGAACAACAAGCTCGCGGGGCTCCTGGCTTTCGAGCTCCTGTTCGTCGTCAACGCCGCTGTTGGGATCGCGACGACCCTCGCCCTCTACGTCGCCCTCAGACGGGTCAACGAATCCTTCATGACGATAGCTCTGGGCCTCGGCCTCCTGGAAGCCGTAGCCTTCGTTGTGGCGCGTCCGGCTCTGGAGATGCTCCACCTCAGCAACCAGTACGCGGCCGCCACGACGGACGCGCCGAGGGCCATGTTCCTGGCTGCGGGAGAGGCGATGCTCGCCACCTTCGACGGCACCGCTTTCCACGTTGGTATCAACCTCTTCAGCGTCTATTTCCTGATAGTGCCCATCGTCATGCTGCGGAGCAACATGTTCGGCAGGGTAACCGCCTATTTGGGGATCGCGGCGGCCATACTCAACTGGGGTATCTACGTGCCGGGGGAGATAGGCTTCTTCGTCTTCACCATATCCATCCTCCCTCTGGCGGTCTGGAACGTCCTGATCGCCCGAAGGCTCTTCCAGCTTGGGAAAGGTTTCGCAAAGGATGAGGCGAACCGAACATGAAGCAGGGAATCAGCGCGACCAGAGTAACGGTTTCGACGTTTGGCATCATCGTGGGGCTGGCGGGGATCGAGCACGGCATCGGTGAGGTGCTTCAAGGCAACGTGACTCCCGAAGGGGTGACGATCGAATCCTGGCCCGAATCGGAGTTGTTGGGCATCCTGGCCGGGGAGCCGGCTATGACCATCGTTCCCAACCTCCTCCTTACCGGAATCCTCGCCATCCTTGCTTCCCTCATCTTCCTCGTGTGGGTGACCATGTTCGTTCAGCGGAAGCACGGCGGCCTGGTCCTGATCCTCTTGTCGGTAGTCATGCTCCTTGTGGGTGGGGGCTTCGGGCCACCGTTACTGGGGATCATGCTCGGCACTGCCGCAACCAGGATCAACGCGCCGCTGAACTGGTGGCGCGCACATCTCACTGCCGGCTCGCAACGCTTTCTCGCCAGGTTGTGGCCGTGGTCTCTCGTGGCCGGCTTGATCGCCTGGCTGTCGTTGTTGCCCGGCACTATCCTTCTCGACCATTTCTTCGGTGTGGACAACCCGGATCTCGTTGTCCCCGTCCTTACGTTCTCCGCTTTTGGATTGCTTCTGTTGACGATCTTTGCCGGGTTCGCATACGACGTTCGGCAGCGGACGGACCTACAGCAGGCATGTCGAGGAGCGGTTGACACGAACGAGATGGCCGCTCGCGAGAGGGGATCGTCATGAATGCACTGCCTATCAAGCGAGACCTGACGCTCGCCTATCGTCTCTCGCTCGCCGTCGCCGTTCTCATGGCCGGGGCATCCGCCGCGGGCATCGTGCTCGGCTCCGCCGGACTCTACGGCGCCGACCCGAGGCTCGCCCTCGGCGTGAGCGAAGCCGAGGCCGGGTTGCTCTTGCCCGGCCTGTTGGGTCAGGACCTGCTCAACCTCGTGGTGGGAGCGCCGCTGCTGCTCGGCTCGATGTGGCTAGCACGCAGTGGATTGCTCATGGGCCTGCTCCTGTGGCCGGGCGTGCTCTTCTACACGCTGTACTGGTACGTCCTCTACCTCGTCGGCGCGCCGTTCAGCGCGCTGTTCCTGCTGTACGTTCCCCTCGTCACGTTGAGCGCGTACGCGACAATCGCCGTGGTGTCAAGCATGGACGGCGAGGTCGTGCGGCGGCGCGCCACCTCTGGATCTCCGACCTCGCGCTCGAGGTCCCGGCAGTGCTCACCGGCGGCGTTCTGCTGTGGCGTCGTCATCCGCTAGGATACGTGGTCGGCGCGGGGCTGCTGCTCCAGTACGGTCTCACCCCACTCGGGCTCGCGGCGAGCATGGCGCTCCGGGCCGCCCTGACCGCCACGCCCCTCGACGTGGGCACATAGCGTCGCGCTCCTCGTGTTCTTCGTTCGCGGGGCAAAGGGCGCCGGAGCGGTTGCGGAAAGCGCTGGAGATGAGCTGGTGAACTCGGATTCATCCGCCAAGCACGGTGCGGTAGGTGGGAGAGGGAGTTGAAGGTCGTGGGTTTCGGACTTGTTCGGAGGAGATCGGAATGAAGAAGTCGAGCGCGACGACATCGTCAAGAGACGCTGTCGCCGGCCCGGACCCGTCGTGGAGGGGTCTCTACCTGGCAGGAGGCGTCTCGGCGATCCTCTTCGTCGTTCTCATCATCGCGGCCTTCGTGCTCGACTCCATCGCGCCGCCCCCGGTATCAGGCGGAGCCATCACGCTCGAGTTCATCGCGCAGAACAGGCTTGTCTACATTCTCGAACAGGTCCTTTGGCTGGTTCCGGGCGTCTTCGCCACGGTCGTCTTCCTGGCGCTCTACGTGGCGCTCGAGCGCGTGAACAAGAGTTACGCCGCGCTGGGCGCTCTCATCGGCGGCATTGCCTGGGCTCTTCTCACCCTGGCAATCCCCACGACCAGCCGCGGAGCGCCCGCGCTGGTCTACCTGAGCGACCAGTACGCGGCGGCCACCACCGACGCCCAACGCGCCGTCTTCGCGAGCGCCGCCGAGGGCCTCATCGCGCAAAACAACACGCCGACCATCCCCGGCATTTTGACCACGGTTGGTATCCTGATCGTCTCCCTCGTGATGTTGGAGGGCGTCTTCCACAGGGGCGTCGCCTATCTGGGCATAGCGACCGGCGTCCTGGGCATCGTGAGCGAGGCTCTCAGGTTCGTTCTGCCCGCCGGATACGCGGTCTACGGGCTCCTGCTTCTGATCTGGTTCATTGCGGTGGGCTGGGACCTCTACGGACTGGCTGGAGGTCGGGAAACGGACCGCCGCACCCTCGAAGGAAACGCTGGATGACCAGTTCCGCCGCCGAAGTTGTGGCCGGACAGCTCCAGGAGATAGGCATTCCGTTTCTATTGCCGCCGGTGAGCTTCTGCGTAAGAGGTAGGCGGGGCCCTCTGCTAGGTGGGGAGTTGGATCGGGCAACGGCGTGGGCGCGGATGCTCGTCAAAGAGGTTGAGTCGCACCGTTCTGCGAGGGATGGAAGGAGTCACTCATGAACGACTGGACCACAAGAGATCGCCGGGTCGCCATCTGGTCGGCCCTGGGAACCTTTTTCTTCGGCATCTTGTATGCCCCGACCCTTGTTGCGGCGTTCGTGTCGGCAGGGAACGTGACAGATCCCTTGACGGACCCGTTCTTGGGGATCTTGGAGGTACAGATCATCCTGATGGCCCCCTTTATGGTCGTCATGATGGTCGCCGTGCACGGCTATGCGCCGCGCGGCACCAGGCTGTACAGCTTGTCGGCGCTTGGCTTCATGATCCTGTGTGCTGGCCTGACGACGTGCGTCCACTTCGTAGAGTTGGCGGTAGCCCGCCGAATCGACCCCGCGAGCATGCCCGCATACTTCCGGCTCTTCTCCTGGGAATGGCCCTCCGTGGATTACGCGCTGGACATAGTGGCCTGGGACTGGTTCTTCGGTCTGTCTATGCTCCTGGCCGCTCCCATCTTCAAAGGCGGCGGATGCCTGCATACCTCCGCTAGGGCCGCCATGATCTTGAGCGGCACGCTCTCCATCGCGGGCCTTCTCGGTGCGGCACTCGGGGACATGCAACTCCGTGGCATAGGAATAGCAGGCTACGCGGTGGTTTTCCCCGTTGTTTGTTTGCTGCTGGCTCTAGTCTTCAGCCGAACAGAAGTCCGAGAGGGGGCGAAAACGAGGTGACCCAGGGACTCTTGGGAAGAACATCGTCCCGGCGACTTCCGGGTCGGAGATCTGGTCCGGGCAGCGGCGTGAGCCCGGATACTCCTTGTAGAGGTGGAGGCGCCTCGTTCCGCCACGCAACGAAGGCCGTGGGAGATCCGAAAGGAGCTTTGCCATGAAGATGTCCGGTACGAGATCCCTATCCCTTACGGAGCGGATCAAGACCCGCATCGAGCACGAAGTGGACACGCGCTCCGTTCGGCTCGCGGCTGGCCTGATCCGGCTGACCAAGGGTCGCATAGCCCGGCTGTGGCACCGGCAGGTCCTGCTTCTCACCACGCGCGGTCGGAAGTCTGGCAAGGTGCGTACCGTCCCCTTACAGTTCTTCCCGGACGGCGAGGACATGATCGTCGTGGCCGCCAACAGCGGACTGCCATCGCCCCCGGGCTGGTACTTCAACCTCACGGCCAACCCCTTAGCCCGGATCGAGGTCGGAGATCGCACGCTTCGGGTACGCGCCGAGGAGCTTTCGGCGGATGAAGCAGCCGCCTTCTGGCCGTGCGTACTACAGGCCGCGCCTGACTACGCCCGCTACCCGAGGCGGACTAGCCGGCGCCTCCCAATGATGAGGCTCGTGCCCATCGGGCCGGGTGAAGGAACATCGCCATGAAAATGTCCCGTGCCGACACCTCGAACCTTCGCTGGAGCTGGCTCTACAAAATGACATAGTTCTTCCTCATCGCCCGGAGGCTCTTCGAACTGGGAGATACATCTCGGAAAAAGGAATCTGCATACCCGCATGGATTTCGACGTGGGGGAGAGAGTGACCAGCTCTCATTTTCTACCCAGATTCGGCCTGCTCCTCGGGACGCTATTTGGTCAATCTTGGTCAGGCAAATGGTCGATCCTGCTCAAGGCGTCCCGCCGTCTCGAGCATAGTGTTCGGGGTGAGAAAAAAAGCAGGCGTGAAACGGTCAAAAAGGAGGTGGCCGCGGTGAAGGCTCTGAAATCGAGCATCTTTTGGGGCGTCCTGATTGTGGTCGCCGGAGGTCTGCTCCTGCTTGAAGCCCTGGGCGCTCTCGCTGTGGGGGGCTGGATCTGGTCGGCGCTCTTCGGCGTGGCCGGCGTGGGATTCGCGTACGTCTTCTCCCGGAGCCGCGAGAACTGGTGGGCGGCGATCCCCGCCGGTGCCCTCCTGGGCCTCGCGGCCCTCGTAGCGTGGGGCGAGTTCGGGCTGGAGTCGGCAGATGCGTGGGGAGGGTCGTTGTTCTTGGGCGCGCTCGGGGCAGGATTCTGGGCCGTGTACCTGCGCGTTCGCGAGAACTGGTGGGCAATCATCCCCGGCGGCGTGTTCTTCACGCTCGCCCTGCTAACCGTCGCGCCCGCCGACGACGAGACGTTTTTCTTCTTCGGTCTGGCGCTGACGTTCGCCCTGCTCGCCGTCTTGCCCACCGGCGAAGGGCGGATGAGGTGGCCCATCATCCCCCTGCTGGCGTGCTCGGCGTACTCAGCATGGTGGTAGTCATCGGGGCCGAGGGAGATTTGAACTACGTCTGGCCAACGGCGCTGGTCGCGGGCGGGCTGTACCTGATCCTGCGCGCCCTCGGCTCGGGCCGGAAGCCCAGGCCGCACGCGTGAATCTCGTCAGAAAGGAGGACATCTCATGAAGACCGTCAGGGCCTTCGTCAAGAGGCACCCGGTGCTGAGCTTCTACGCTCTCGTATTCGCCATCTCCTGGGGCGGCCTGCTCCTTGTGGTCGGCGGGCCTGACGGCATCTCGGCCACCCCGGAGCAAGTCGAGAGGCTGCTCCTGCCCGCGCTCCTGGCGACGTTCGCCGGGCCCAGCATCGCGGGCATCGTGCTGACCGGTCTCGTCCACGGGAGGGCTGGCCTTCGCGACCTCCTCGCCAGGATGACGAGGTGGCGCGTGGGCGTCCGATGGTACGCGGTCGCGCTACTCACCGCGCCGCTCTTCGTTACGGCGACGCTCCTTGCGCTCTCGCTAAGCTCCCCCGAGTTCCTCCCCGGCATATACACGTCCGACGACAAGGCCACCCTTCTGCTGTTCGGCATCGCGTGGGGGCTCATAGGTGGTGGATTACTAGAGGAATTGGGCTGGACGGGGTTCGCCGTCCCGACAATGAGGCAGCGTTACGGTGTCCTCGGTACGGGCCTCATCGTGGGGGTGCTGTGGGGAGCGTGGCACCTGCTCATAACCTACTGGGTCATGAGCGGCAGTACCGCGGGAGGGCTCACCCTGGCCAGCTTTCTGCTCATGTTCGTCTTCTTCCATGCGGGGGCACTGCCGGCATACAGGGTGCTTATGGTGTGGGTCTACGACCGCACCGAGAGCCTGCTCGTGGCCATGCTCATGCACACGAGCTTCTCGGCCAGCAGGCTCATCCTGAACCCTCTCGCCATAGCGGGGCTGGCGTTGGCGATCTATGACCTCGTACTGGCGGTGGCACTGTGCGCTGTCGTCGTGGCAGGCGCCGTGGCCCGGGACAAGCATCTCTCGCGACGGTCGCTCAGGAGGCGGGCAGCTTGAAAGCGAGACGAACACCTGATGTGACGCGGAAGGTGGCGACCCCCTCAGCAGGCCGGTAAGGAACTCCTGGCCGGGAAGGAAGAGATCATGACGGCCATCAAAGCTTTCGTCAAGAGCCACCCGCTGCTGACCTTCTACGCCCTGGCGTTCGCTATCTCGTGGGGCGGCGTCCTCATGGTGGTCGGCGGACCTGGCGGGATCCCGGGCACCCCGGAGCAATTCGAGACGCTGTTCACGTTCGTGCTCCTGGCGATGCTCGTCGGCCCCAGCGTCGCTGGCCTCCTGTTGACCGGCCTCGTCCACGGACGGGCGGGTTTTCGCGAGCTTGCTCTCCCGGATACTCAGGTGGCGGGTGGGCGCTCGCTGGTACGCGGTGGCGCTCTTTACCGCCCCGCTCTTGTTGACGGCGGTACTCCTTGCGCTCTCGCTAACCTCCCCAGTTCCTCCCCGGCATACTCACCACGGACGACAAGGCTACCTTTCTGCTGTGGGTGTCGCGGGGGGCTGGTGGTGGGCATCTTCGAGGAGCTGGGCTGGACGGGGTTCGCCATACCCAGGATGAGGCGCGTTACGGTGTCCTCGCTACCGGGCTCATCGTGGGGGTGCTGTGGGGAGCGTGGCACCTCCTTGCGCACGACTTCTGGGCAGCCGACATTTCCTCCGGAGGGCTTCCCCTGGCCCTCTTCGTGCCCGTGAACGGCTTCGGTCTTCTCGTACCTGCTGGCCTACAGGGTGCTGATGGTGTGGGTCTACGACCGCACCGGGGGAGCCTGCTCGTTGCGATGCTCATGCACGCGAGCCTCACCGCCAGCACCTTCATCGTCGCTCTAGCGCTCTGGCGATATCAGGGGTAGTCCTTTTGACCTATCGCCTCGTATTGGCCGCTGCACTGGTGGGTGGTCGTTGCGGCGGTCGCCGTAGCTACCCGCGGGCATCTCTCGCGGCAGCCGCTCCGGAGGCGGGTGGCTTGAAAAGGGGACACGCGACGAACCGGGAAGGAACCGTTGATGAAGGCGAACAAGATCAGAGCGCGATGACTGGAGCGAAATGAGTTCAGATAGAACAGAGGCGCGGGACATCGATACGCCCTCGTACAGGGCAAACGCAATCGCGGTGGGAGTTCTGTTCATCGCTTGCTCGGCCGCGGCCATCTTGAGCCTAGTTCCGTTGGGCACTCCGGTGAGCGCCCCGTCGATTTCGCCAGGTTGGCGGCGAACGACAGCCGGGTGGTGTTGACCGCGCTCATCGAGTTCGTCTGGGCCGCCACCGCCGCCGGAATTGCCATCGGTCTGTATCCGGTCTTGAGAAGACACAACGGAGCGTTGGCCCTTGGTCGAGGACGGCACTCTGACATTCCGCGAGGCGATGGCGAGCGACAGCAACGTGGTCCTCGCCGAAGAGCCCGGACGGGAGGTCGTGGTCGGCACGATCGGCAAGTTCCACGACATGCTCGACCAGCAGCCGATCGCCATAGAGAACGCCGAGGAGTTCGCCCGCTTCGAAGATCCCGGCTACCAGAAGCTAGCGATGAGCTGGCGCGCGGACGCACGCGAGGATGGAACGAGTTGCGACTTCGTCATGGAGCACCGGACGCACGCCTTGAGTCCGGGCTCGCGTCGCAGGTTCGCGCTCTACTGGTGGCTCATAATCCGAACCGGCAGCGCCGTCCTGTCGCGGACGCTGCTGCGCGCAGTAAAGCGGCGGGCCGAACCCGCGGAGCACAAGCGCGAAGGAGGTTGAGCAGTCGTTGCGAGATTTACGCCGACTGGGAGGAGCGTGAGCCGGTGGTCGCCGACGAGACGCTCTTCTATCCGGGATCGGCCGGCAAGCTGTTCACGTGGACGGCGGTGATGCAGCTCGTCGAGGAGAAGCTCCATTTTCTCCGAACGATGCCTGTTCGCTCCACAGGTCTCTCGTGGCTAAGATTGCCGTTTGCCGAGGAAGATAGGGCTCGCCGACCGGAATACCGCCGCCAGCTCTCGGAGCGAAAGCTCCTCGTCTATGAAGCCCAGCGACCCGGCGAGGGGGACGGCGCGCATGACGCGGCCCAGCAACGCTTGCGGCAACCGCGAGTCTTGGGCGGCCAGTCGCAGGAATCCTTTGTCGAGCAGTCGCCACCGCCAGTTAGCCCGCCAGCTTGGCGGTAGACGACGATTCTCTCGCCACAGGCGGGCCAGATGTCTGCTCTCCTCGGCTATGCGGACAATACCGTAGCCCGCGCTGGGCTTGACGAGGCCGCGCTTCGTACCGAGCAGGATGTGGCGGGGACCGGTGGTCTGCAAAGGCGCGAACCCGAGCGGTATGGAGCCGTGCTCCGCGTGCATGACGGTAAAACTAGCCTCCGGATACCGTGCCTGGAGATAACGGAGTAGCGGCGCCTCGTCCGTTTTCCGGGCAATGGAATCGAACAAGGCAGACTCCAAAAGCGCCTCGGTGGCGCTCAGGGGTAGCACGTAGGCGAAAGACCTCTCGTCGAGCGGGTCAAACAGAGTAGCGGCGGTCGCGTCGAACACTTCACGTTCGGAGGTAACGTGTATGCCGGTGCCGCTTAGTACCGCTTTCGGCTGATCCGGCGATGGGAACGTAGAAGAAACGTCCGGGGCGCTGTCGAACACCCAGCGGGCGTGTACGGGGCCGTCGCCGGTCGTGATCTCGTACAGATCGTCGTCCCGGCGCGAGATCGAACGCGCTTCGGTCTGTATCCACTCGATGGGCGTAGACTCCAGCGACTCGACCACGTACGCGAACACCTCGGTGGAGCGCACCAGCCTCATCGTGTAAGGAGCGATAGGCTCCAACCGCATGTTAGTTACTCTGGCCTGCCGCCAGGTTCCGATGGCGAACCGGTCGTAGAAGGTCTGGCCCCGGCTCCAATAGCTCCAGTGGACGGGTGGCTGCTCCAGGGGCGGGCTCGGGTCCACGACCGCGACCCGTCCGGGCAACGCCCCTCGCAGCTCTTTCAATAGCAGCAATGCCGACAGGCCGCCGACGACGAAGACGACATCATACTCTGGAGCAACCATCCGCTCCCATTCTACGCTGACTTTATTGAGGGAGGCCAGGCTCGCACCTGGGCGTGGAGATTTTGATCTATCTGGATCAGTGATTTGACAAGAATTGCTCATGGCGGCGCCCGCAATGCCGGATATTCTGATCCCGGAACGCAAAATCGGACGGAGGAGCGAAAGATGGAGGCAACAGCTGGCGACGCCGGGAAAAGCGGATTCGACAAGATGGCACTGGACGAGCCGTTCATCATCCGGCAGAAGAAACGTCTGGAGGAAGAGCGGGAGATACTGGTCCGGGAGATCGAGGACCTGGACGAAGACGAGAGGGAGTGGAACGAAGGGAGACGCGACGCTCCAGACTTCGGCTCGTATGCTTCCGCGATGGAGCTCGACATGCTCCTCGAGAACAAGATCGGGCACAGGCTGGCGCTCGTGCAGCGGGCGCTGGAGAAGATAGTGGAGGGGACCTATGGCGTCTGCGACGTCACCGGGCAGCCTATTCCCAGACGACGTCTGGAGGCAATCCCCGAGGCCATCCACACCCTCGAAACCTTGAAGGATTCAGGAGCCGAAGGAGGAAGAAGATGAACGCATCCCCGTCAAGAGTCCTGGTGGCGACGGACGGCTCGCCCCAGGCGGCCCTGGCGACCCGAAAGGCGGCGGACATAGCCGCGAAGATGGGCTCCGAGCTGCACGTCGTCCACGTCGGGGAGATCCCGGTAGTCTTCCACCCCGAGATGCGCGGATACCCCGCGCTTTATGAGACGAGTCAGAAAGAATCCCAGGAACTCCTGGACAGGGAGGTCGAACGCCTCTCAGCCGATGGGACAAACGTTGCCGACTCCCATCTCAAGATGGGCCGGGCGGACGAGGAGATCGTCGCTCTGGCCGAGGAACTGGGCGCCGACATGGTAGTCGTTGGCAGCCGGGGACTTGGCGGCGTCAAGAGGGCTTTGATGGGGAGCATCTCCGACTCGGTCGTGCGCCATACCCACTGTCCGGTTCTCGTGGTCCGTTGAGAAGAGTTGTAACCCTCGCAGGAAGCGCCTCCCAGCCGCCTTGAGTGAGATGTTGGGCGTGATCGTCATGTTTCGTACTCGTTTGCCAGCAGTGATGAATAGCGCGGAGGAATGAACGGGGATCTCTTCAAATACGCGTCTTCCGCGCGGGTGTACCTGATCTCCACGGTCGCCCTCGGGCTGCTTGTGGCCGTCGTCACTGTCGCCCAGATGGTGTTCCTGAGCAGGGCCGTGGCTCTGGTGTTCGTCGGTGGCGAGGGCCTTGACGGGGTCGGGGCTCTGCTCGCGCTTCTGTTGTGCGCCGCCGTGGCGCGGGCGGGGCTAGTGTGGGCGCGGGAGGTCGTGGCCCAGCGCGGGGCGGCGCGGGTGAAGTCGGAGGTGCGGGAGCGGCTGTTCTCGCACATCTTGCGGCTGGGGCCTTCCTACACGGCGGGGGAACGCTCCGGAGAGCTGACCACGGCGGCCACCGAGGGTGTCGAGCGGCTGGAGCCGTACTTCGCGCGCTACCTGCCGCAGGTGGCCCTGAGCGTGTTCGTCCCCCTGCTCGTCGCGGCGTACATCCTGCCGCGCGATCCGTCCAGCGCCGTGCTGCTGTTCATCACAGCGCCCGTGATCCCGGTGATGATGATCCTGGTAGGAAGCTACGCCGAGGAGCACATGCAGCGCCAATGGACCGCGCTCTCCCGCCTGGGAGCCCACTTCCTGGACGCCTTGCAGGGTCTCCCTACGCTCAAAGCCTTCGGACGCGCCGCGCGGGAGACGCGGAGGCTGGCCGAAACGAGCGAGGAGTTTCGCTGGCGCACTATGAAGGTATTGCGGTTCGCGTTCCTCTCCGGGCTGGTGCTGGAGTTCATGGTCTCCGCCGCCATAGCGCTGTTGGCCGTGGTACTGGGGGTGCGTTTGATCAACGGCGCCATCTCCTTCGAGCAGGCGTTCCTGGTACTGTTGCTCGCGCCAGAATTCTACCGACCCCTGCGCGAGCTAGGCGTCCACCGCCACGCCGGTATGGAGGGCAAGGCCGCCGCACAGCGTATCTTCGAGATACTCGACACCCCCGCGCCGACACGCGATGGAAGAGGGACTTCGGGCCGTCTTTACGGCGGGCTGACGGTCGAGCTCTCCGGCGTCGGGTTCGCCTATCCGGGCAACGAGCGTCCGGCGCTCGACGACGCTAGCCTGACCCTGCCAGCCGGAAGCATCACGGCCCTCGTCGGGCGCAGCGGCTCGGGGAAGAGCACGCTGGTCAACCTGCTGCTGCGGTTCCTCGACCCCGACCGCGGGACCATCACGGCGAACACAGTTCCGGTAACGGACCTACCCGCGGAGGTATGGCGGGAGCACGTGGCGCTGGTTCCGCAGAGGCCGCACCTCTTCTACGGCAGCGTGCTGGAGAACATCCGCCTCGCCCGGCCCGGCGCGAGCAGGTCCGAGGTCGAGCTGGCAGCGGAGCTTGCGGGGGCGTCGGGGTTCATCCGGTCGTTACCGCTCGGCTACGACACCCAGATCGGGGAGCGGGGCCTGCGCCTCTCCGGCGGGGAGGCGCAGCGGCTCGCCATCGCCCGTGCCTTCTTGAAGGACGCGCCGATCCTGATCCTGGACGAGCCGACCTCCAGCCTGGACCCGGAGAGTGAGTTCCTCATCAGGGGCGCGTTGGAGAACCTCTCGCGCGAGCGCACGACCCTCATCGTCGCCCACCGCCTGAACACCGTCAGGGGCGCCGATCTCATCCATGTCCTCGACGAGGGAAGGCTGGCGGAGAGCGGGACCCACGCCGAACTGCTCGAACGCGGCGGCCCCTATTCTCGGCTCGTGGGAGCCTACCGGGACGTGCCGGCGTGAGGATCTTCCTGCGTTTGATCCGGTTCCTCTGGCCCTACAAGTGGCGCGTAGCCCTGGCGATACTGCTCGGCGTGGCGATGGTGGCGAGCAACGTGGGGCTGCTCGCCGTGGCGGCGTACGTGATCTCCGCCGCAGCCATCGTCTCGTACCTGTCGATGCTCGCGATCCCGGTCTACCTCGTGCGCCTTTTTAGCGTCTCGCGCGCGGGCTCGCGCTACGCCGAGCGGCTCCTCTCCCACGACGTTACCTTCAAGTTACTCGCACGTCTTAGGGCCTGGTTCTACGCGAGCCTCGAACCCCTCGCGCCGGCCCGCCTGTTGCGCTACCGCAGCGGGGATCTGCTCTCCCGCATAGTCAAGGACGTGGAGGAGTTGGAGAACATCTACCTGCGCTCCTTCTCTCCTGTGGCCGTGGCGCTTGCGGTCTCTCTTCTCGCGGGGCTCATCTTCTACATCTTCAGCCCCCAGATGGCCCTTGTGGCACTTTCCTTCCTCTTGGTAACGGGCGTCGGGGTTCCGCTGTTGGTCCGGGCGCTCTCGCGGGGCCTCGGACGGCGGCAGCTCGAGTTGCGGGCCGAGTCGAGCGCCCGGATCCTGGACGGCGTTCAGGGGGTGCGCGACATCGTGGCCTTCGGGCGGGAAGATGACGAAAGTGGCGAGTTCGCCGCGCTCCAGCGCAAGCTCGACCGGACGCAGGAGCGCATGGCGCTCATCACCGGGCTGCAAAACTCCCTCACCGACCTGATGATGAACCTGGCGCTGGTGGCGGTCCTTGTGCTGGCGATCCCGCTCGTAGCCGCGGGCGGGATGAACGGCGTCTACCTGGCATTCCTGGCGCTCGTGATGCTGGGTAGCTTCGAGGCCGTAGCGCCCCTCGGGACTGCCTTCCAGTTCCTCGACCGCTCCCTCGGCGCGGGGGAGCGGCTCTTCGAGGTGGTGGACGCCGAACCGGAGGTCGCCGACCCACCCGAACCCCACCCGCCGCCGACGGACGACAAGCTCGATTTCGACGGGGTGAGCTTCAGCTACGAAGAGGACGGCCCGCACGCTCTCGAAGACATAACGTTTTCTCTGAGGACCGGCGGCAGACTCGCGGTGGTCGGGCCGAGCGGTTCGGGTAAGAGCACGCTCGTGAGCCTGATCCTGCGTTACTGGGACCCCGGCGCGGGCGAGGTCCGGCTCGGCGGCCACGGCGTTGGCGAGTACGCCCAGGAGGATCTCCGCGCCAGGATAGGCGTCGTCTCCCAGAACACCCACGTCTTCAACTCGACCCTGCGCGAGAACCTGCTTCTCGCCGACCCGGAGGCCACCGACGAACGGCTCGAACGGGTACTGGAGGCGGCGCAGCTCGGCGGGCTCCCCGCGCGGCTTCCAGACGGGCTGGACGGCCACGTCGGGGAGCAGGGTTCGCGTCTCAGCGGGGGCGAGCGCCAGCGGCTGGCCGTGGCGCGAGCGCTGCTCAAAGACGCTCCGCTGCTCGTACTCGATGAGGCCACGGCCAACCTCGACACCATAACCGAGCGCGAGTTGATGGTGACGATACGCGCTCTGATGCGGGGCCGGACCACCATCACCGTCACGCACCGGCTCGTCGCGCTGGAGGAGGTGGATGAGATCCTGGTGCTCGACAAAGGCCGCATCGTCGAGCGCGGCACCCACGAAGAACTGGCCCATTCGGACGGCCTCTACCGCCGAATGCTCGACGTGCAGCGCGGGATGCTCGTCACCGCGCGAAGCGGAGGCTCGAATTGAGCAACATTGATCCCGAATCTGGTCAGATTTGCTCAGGAGTGGAGATCGCGGGGCTCATAGGATGAACCCAGGCACAACGTAGACAGGAGGCAGGCTTTGGAAGACGCGCTACTCGTATCCCGATTGCAGTTTGCGTTCACGGTGACGTACCACTACCTCTTCCCCATGCTCACCATGGGGCTCGCGCTGCTAATCTTCGTGCTCAAGAGCATCTACATGAGGAACGGCAACGAGTTCTACAACACCTCTGCGCGGTTCTGGGGCAAGATCTTCGCCGTAACCTTCGTAATGGGCGTCGTCACAGGCATCCCCCTGGAGTTCCAGTTCGGCACCAACTGGGCCGCTTTCTCCGCGTTCTCCGGCGACATCATCGCCCAGACCCTGGCGATGGAGGGCGCCTTCGCGTTCTTCCTGGAGTCCGCGTTCGTGGGTCTGTTCCTCTGGGGAGAGAGACGTTTCGGCCAGAGAGTTCACTGGTTCTCGTCGCTGATGGTCTTCCTCGGCACGTGGGCTTCGGGCTACTTCATCATCACCACCAACGCCTGGACGCAGAACCCGGTCGGCTACAGGGTGCTGGAGAACGGTAACATCGAGCTGAACGACTACTGGGCGGTCCTCTTCAACCCGTGGATGTTCCCGCAATACGCCCACAACATGGGCGGGGCCGTGGTGTGCGGGGCGTTCGTTATGGCGGGGCTCGGGGCCTTCTACCTGCTCGCGCGGCGGCACGAGGAGTACGGCAGGATCTTCGTCAAGGTCGGCGTGATAGCAGGCGTCCTCGGCAGCCTCTGGATGCTCTTCCCGAGCGGGCACTTCTCCAGCGAACAGGTAGCCGAAAAGCAGCCGGTCGCCCTCGCCGCGATGGAGGGCCAGTTCGAGACGGAGCGTCAGGCGGGAATAGTCCTCATCGGCCAGCCCGACGTGGGGAACAGACGCATAGACAACCCCATCATCCTCCCGCGCGCCTTGAGCTTCCTGATCTACCAGAACTGGAACGCCGAGGTGAAGGGCCTCGAAGCCTTCCCGGAGAAGAACTGGCCGGACAACATACCGCTCCTGTACTACTCCTACCACGTCATGGTCGGCCTGGGGACCATCTTCATAGCCATCATGGTCCTGGCGGCGTTCCTGCTGTGGCGAAGGAGGCTCTACGGGTCACGCTGGATGCTCTGGGTCCTCATGCTCGCCATCCCCCTGCCGTTCATCGCCAACATCGCCGGGTGGTTCACCGCCGAGCTTGGTCGGCAGCCCTGGCTCGCCTACGGTTTGTTCAGGACCTCCGAGGGCGTTTCTCCGCTCGTCTCTTCGGGGAGTGTGCTCTTCACGCTCATAGGGTTCGCGGGGATGTACCTGATCATGGGCCTCCTCTACATCGTGCTCATGGTACGCGAGGTGAACCACGGCCCGGAGGGCGAAGAGCCTCTTGAGTCAACTGAAGGCGCAACGATCTAGAGAACAGGAGAAGCGATGGAGACGATCTGGTTCATCTGCGTGGCGTTGATGGTCGCGATGTACGTACTCCTCGACGGCTTCGACCTCGGCGCGGGAGCCATACACCTCTTCGCGGCGAGAGACGAGCGGGAGCGGCGGACGATCATACGCGCCATCGGACCCGTGTGGGACGGTAACGAGGTATGGCTGCTGGCGGCGGGCGGCACCCTGTTCTTCGCGTTCCCCTTGCTGTACGCTTCCGGCTTCTCCGGATTCTACCTGCCGCTCATCATCGTGCTCTGGCTGCTCATGATCCGGGGTCTCTCCATCGAATTGCGCGGCCACATCGGCGACCCCATGTGGGCCTCGTTCTGGGACGCTATGTTCTTCATCGGGAGTGCCCTGCTCGCCATATTCTACGGCGCTGCCCTTGGCAACGTGGTGCGCGGCGTCCCGTTGAACGCGGACGGCTACTTCTTCCAGCCGTTGTGGACAGACTTCAGCCCCTTCAGCCAGAACCCCGGCATCCTGGACTGGTACACGGTCCTAATCGGGCTGCTGGCCCTCACCACTCTCGTCGTCCACGGCGCAAACTTCATCGCCGTGAAGACCGAGAACGAGCTGAACGCGCGCTCGCGCGGGATCTCACGCCTCTTCACCTTCGCCACCATCGCTCTGACCGTCGTCGCAACGCCGGCGACCTTCTGGGTGAGCCCGCAGATGCTTGAAAGCTTTAACAAGCGCCCCTACGGGTACGTATTGCCGCTAGTCGCCATAGCCGGGCTCGCCGGGATGGTCTACTTCAACATGCGGAGCAACGACAGGGCGACCTTCCTCTCCTCCAGCGCCTACATCGTCGGGATGCTGACCAGCACCGTCTTCGCGGTGTACCCGAACGTGCTGCCCGCGGTGGACCCGGCCAACAGCCTCACTATCTTCAACGCGTCTTCCTCCGACTACAGCCAGGCCGTGGGGCTCGTTTGGTGGAGCATCGGGATGGTCCTCGCCGCCGTCTACTTCATCGTCATCTACCGCCTCTTCCGCGGCAAGGTGCGCCTCGACGACGAAGGGTACTGATTCTGAACATCACTGGTAAGGAGAGCCGGGAGCGAGCCTGAACTTGGGTGACATCTACCCCGGCTTCCGGTGGAATCTCAGCAGCCAGACGAGAGCCGCGCCGTGGATCGCACCCACGACGGCTCCGATAACGGCAAGGGTGATGACGGTGAGGAGGACTTCGCCGGTCCCGATGCCGTTTGCGAAGATGAAATCCGCGGCGACGAACGCCAGCACCATCCCGGGCGCCCAGGCCAGGGCGTTCGCGAGTACCCACTGGAGCCACAGGCCATGCCCGCTCCTCGCACCTGCGGAGATCTCTTCAGCTTTCATTGCTGGCTCCTCCTGTGGGCTTGTCGTACTCTCACCGTAGGATCAGGGGAACTACTCCGCATGAGCCACCTTGACGGATTGCCTGGCACAGATTGACCAATTCTGCTCAGAGAGATGGCACAAGTTGCTCAGGGACGAAGGGCGCCGCGAGGATAGAGTTGTCTCGCAAGAACCTGCTGCGGAGATGAGCGTGAGAGATGGAGGCGGAGAGGAGCCCGAAGAGCGGGTTCGCCACCAGGGCGAGGACGCCGCCCGTTGCAGTCAGAGCGCCGGCTGCGATCCGGACCTGCCGCTCCAGCGAAATCCTCTCACGGCCTCGCTCGACCGGCTTTCCGGCCCCGGTCCACTCGTTCAGTCCGCTGTCGAGGACGTGCAAATTGGGCATTCCCGCCCGCTTGAGGACCTCCTCGCCCTGGCGGATCGCGCCCCCGACTGGCACGTCGACCACCGGCGACTCGACGTTCTGACGTATCGGCGGCGTGTTCCCCCAGAGTATCCAGCGGCACATTGTACGAGCCGCGAATGTGGACCGACTCGTACTCTCCGGACGTTCTCACGTCGAGGAGCCGCACATCGGAACGCTCTCGCATGAGGTCCTGCAAGAGCTCCGCATCTACTATCGGGGGGATCCCGGGTCGCCCGGTTGTCTTCATGGAATGTCCTTTCGTTTCTTTGATGGTTTCCCGTAAATCTCTCTAACCAGCAGAAACTCTTACACGAAGGGCAGTGCTCCTCTGTTCTGGTAGAGGATGAACACACCCATCACGACCAGGAAAGCGGCGAACAGCTTCTTCAGCGCCTCCTGAGGGATGTGCCGCGCGAGATGCGTCCCGGCGTAGCCACCCGCTACCGACAACACAGTGAACAGAGCCAGGAATCCCCACCGGATCTCCACCTGCCCGACGTAGCCCGCGAACCCGGCAGCGGACTTCATGACGATAACCAACAGCGAGGTCCCCACCGCTTCTTTCATATGCACCCCGCCCAGCACGACGAGAGCGGGGACGATGAGGAAGCCTCCTCCCACGCCCACCAGACCCGTTAGCATCCCGACCGCGAGGCCCTCGGCCACGATCAGGCCATAGGGCATGGATCCGGCAGCTTTGCCTGGCACATCACGTCGCCCGTATTCCAGCCCTTCGAGGACGGGCCTGCTCTTGCGGAACATGAAGAACGCGGCCAGCAGCATCACCGCTGCAAAGAGCATGAGTTGAGCCGTTCCGCTGAAGAAGACCGCGAGTCGCGCTCCCAGATACGTGCCGGCCATGGCGACCGTGCCGAACACGAGAGCCACGCGTAGATTTACGCTACCGGCTCGCCAGTGTCCGATCGCGGCGAACAGGCTCGTCACCCCTACAACGAACAGGCTTGACGCTATCGCCTCCTTCGCTCCGAGACCCACCGCGTAAGTGAGGATCGGCACCGCGAGGATCGAACCTCCCCCACCCAGAAGCCCTAGAGCGAGCCCCATCACAGCAGCCAGTAACAATCCGAGGATTACCACGTCAGCCTACTTACCTCTCGATTCCCGATGCTCTGCCGGCACATCATGACGCTCAAGCCCCGGCCGTCTCTTCGACCACGCGCGTGAGATCCTCGCGGACTCGCTTCGCGATGGGTTCAAGCGCCTCGTTACCGACCACGGAGAGCATCGCCTCCGGTTCGACAGCAGCTTCGTGGGTTCTGCCTCCCTGCTCATAGACCACCACGTTGCATGGCAACAGCGTCCCCAGCTCTGGCTCGGCGTCCAGGCCCTGCCTTGCCAGCGGCGGATTGCAGGCCCCCAGGATCACGTACGGCTCACGCTCGATGCCGAGCTTCTCTTTCAGCTTGACCGCTACGTCTATCTCCGAGAGGATTCCGTAGCCAGCCTCTTGGAGTAGCGTACGCGCTCGCTCCAGCGCCTCCCCGAACGAAGTGCTCGTCTCTCTCGAAATCGTGTACCGCTTCTTATCAGCCTCCATAATAACCTCCTGACGATCTATAATTACTAGATCACTATATAGTAATATAAAAGGTAATCAAGTGCCAAGGTCGGCAGAAGGAAAGGGGCTAGCGGGCTGGTAAGGGGAAGTCGTCCAGTTCGGCGGCGAGGCGATCATGGATGGAGCCGCACACCAAGTCGCACAGCTCGAAGACCGACTCGTCGACTATGCGGTAGTAGGCGCTCGTGCCCTGTTTTCTGCGTCCGAGAACCCCGGCGTCCATGAGGATTCCGAGGTGCTTGGAGACGTTGGCCTGAAGGCCCTCGGTCTCCACCACCAGCTCCGAGACGGTCTTCTCACCATCCATGAGGGCGTAGAGGATCCTGAGCCTCATCGGCTCGGAGAAGGCCTTGAACCTCTCCGCGATCTTCTCCAGAACGTCATCCGACATATCTCGCTTTGCGTACCTAGGCATCAGACAGAGATTATAACATCGCCGAATAGTGATAAAGTGATGTTTGTTCTTCTTACAGCATGTATTTCTAGCAGACAGGTGCATAAGGATACTTCGCTCGCGCCGCGAAACACTACACGGAATGCCCCTTCCGTGTAGTCGAGTACAGTTACGGAGACCAAAAAACAGCGCGAGGGCGTCGATTATCTGGAAAGATTCACTTCACGGAAGGATATACGACCGAAACCCGATCTCTCGGGGTCCCCGATAGCCTCCCGGAGTGGGTAGGGCGATACCTCGAACTGGCAGTGATCGGGGTGCGCTCTCGGACGGCTGCCGAGAAGGCGGCGCTTCATCTGGGGAGGTTCGTCGCTTTCCTCGAGGAAGCCTACGGTCATGACCGGATCTCGACCGTGGTGCGCCGGGATGTGCAAGGCTGGCAGAAGTCGCTGGTGGAGCAAGGGCTCGCGCCCTCGGCGGTGAACAATCACCTGGCCTCGCTCTCCGCGTTCACGACTTGGATGGACGCACGAGCTCCGAATCTGTTCCCCTCTGGGGATCCGGCGAAGGGTATCAAGGAGCTCCGGCTGCCACCGCTGGAGCCTCGGGCGCTCTCGGAAGCGCAGGTCCGGTCCCTGAAGAACGTGTGCGACAGGCTGGAACGATTCCACGAACTGAAGGGCAGGGAGTGGAAGAAGCAAGGTGGTAGGTCGCCTGCTCATGCCAGGGGCAGGCCGATGCGAGACCGGGCGATTGTCTTCGTGTTGCTTTCCACGGGTCTGAGGCGCGAGGAACTGACGGAGGTGGACCGTTCGCAGGTGGAGCCGAGTGATCCCGAGAGGTTGCGGAGTGCGAGGCGGGTGCGCATCCGTGGTGTTAAGGGCAAGGGAGGGACCGAGCGCAACGTGTTTCTCTCCAAGGATGCGCGCGAGGCTTTGGCCGAATACCTGGAGCGGATCGGGCGCTGGCACGACGCAGAGACTACCGACCCGGCCCGAAAGGTGTCACTCTTGAGGCCACATGATCTCAGGCACACTTTCGCATACCGGATGGCGGCAGAGACGAACAAGGACGCCTACGAGCTGGAGAGGCGGCTCGGGCATGGACCGCAGCGATACACCAACCGGCCGGCTACGTGGAAAGATTCTGAGCGTGGCAAGAACGGCAGGTCGGGCACGGCTGGATTGCTGCTGGTGACGCGAACCGTGAGCCGCCACCGAGTAGTAGGAACCTACCAGACGGCGTCGCACTCCGGCGTCGTTCTGTCTGCCTGAGACGCACTGACTCTGCCAGGGCGGTAGAGTCTCGCGCGTCTCCGTACAGCTCGCTGCTTGCGCGAGCTCTCCTTACGGGAGCCAAAGCCAGACGCCGATAATAATCAATTTGAGCTAACCGAATGGTCACGATTGCTCATGTCTCCGTGGGTTCGGTGAGCCAGAATCCGACCATGAGAAGGCTGGCGGCCCGGACTCATCCCCCCCTCCCTGGGCCGCCGGTCTCCTCGCAGGGACAGGCCGCAGCACGGAGAGGAGATCATATAGCAACACACGAAAACTTCGTAGCAGCGCAGGCCAACCACAGGAGGCGAAGGAGATGTTGAGTCCGTTCAGGGGATTCAGGGACATGCAGAGTGAGATGGACAGGTTGTTCGGAGAAGCCTTCGGGCGCTTTCCGCGGATGGGAGACCGAACCGAGTGGGCTCCGGCGGTGGATGTAACGACCGAGGAAGGACACATGGTCATCCGGGCCGAGCTTCCGGGAATGAAGCGCGAGGACGTGGACGTCAGCCTTTCGCACGGCGTGCTCACCATCTCCGGTGAGCGCAAGGAGGAGCAGGAGCACAAAGAGAAGGGATACCTGATCCGGGAGCGGAAGTCCGGCTCGTTCCGCCGCAGCATGACGCTCCCCGAAGGGGTGGATGAGGGCGGGATCAAGGCTCGCTTCGAGGACGGCGTGCTGGAGGTGAAGGTCGAGGGCGGAGCCTCGGCGGTCGAGGAAAGTCCCAGAAAAATAGAGATAGAGGGTTAGGAGGGACCGGGGCCAAGAGATCAGGCGCCTGGCCCCGATTTTTCGATGTACGAAAGTTCACGCAGGGAGAGCGAGATGAAGATAGAGACGAGCAGGGTCCGTCCTTTCTCGGGGCTCGGCATGGAAGACGTTCCGATAGTCGGGGGCAAGAACGCCTCCCTGGGTGAAATGACCCGCGAGCTAGCGCCTTTAGGCATCCGGGTGCCGGAAGGGTTCGCCATCACAGCCGGGGCCTACCGGCAGTTTCTGGCGGACAACGGACTGGAGGAGCCAATACGGAAGATTCTGGGCGGCCTCGGACGGGAGAATGTGGAAGACCTTACCCGCCGAAGTCGCCTGATACAGGACGAGATCCTGGGCGGCGAGTTCCCGCCGGACCTCGAAGCGGAGATACTGCGGAGCTACCGCGAGCTCTCCGCGCTCTACGGCGCTGACCACACCGACGTGGCGGTGCGCTCTTCGGCCACTGCCGAAGACCTGCCCACCGCGAGCTTCGCCGGCCAGCAGGAGAGCTTTCTGAACGTCCACGGCGACGCGCAGCTCTTGGAGGCGGTCAAGAAATGCTTCGCGAGCCTGTTCACCCCGCGGGCCATGAGCTACCGGAAGGACATGGGCTTCGGCCACTTCGACGTGGCGCTCTCCGTGGGCGTGCAGAAGATGGTCCGCTCTGACCTTGCAAGCTCCGGCGTCATCTTCACGTTGGACACCGAGTCCGGCTTCAAAGATGTGGTCTTCCTCACCTCGACCTGGGGGCTCGGGGAGAACATCGTGCAGGGCCGGGTCGTCCCGGATGGCTACTACGTCCACAAGCCCACTCTCAAGGAAGGCTACAAACCCCTGATCCGCAAGCGCCTCGGCACCAAGGAATTCAAGCTCGTCTACGACGAGACCGGACACCGCATGGTCAAGAACATCCCGACTTCCCAGGAGGAGCGGGAAGCGTTCTCCGTCTCGGACGAAGACGTGCTCGATCTCGCAAAGTGGGCGGTCGCCATCGAAGACCACTACAGCGAGAAGCGCGGGACGAAGACGTTCATGGACATCGAATGGGCGAAGGACGGTATTACCGGCGAGCTATTCATCGTCCAGGCGAGGCCAGAGACGGTGCATGGGAGGCGAGAGGCTCCGGCGGTGCGCCTTTACGACCTGAAGGAGCAGGGCGAGACGCTGGCCGAAGGGCTTGCGGTGGGGAACGCGGTGGCCGCCGGTTCGGCGCGGGTGCTCGCGGACCCGGGCGAGATACAGACTTTCGAGCCGGGGGAGGTTCTCGTCACCGGTATCACGGACCCCGACTGGGAGCCGATCATGAAGACGGCCTCCGCCATCGTCACCGACCGGGGCGGGCGAACCTCCCACGCGGCCATCGTCGCCCGCGAGCTTGGCGTCCCCGCCGTTGTCGGGACCGGCGACGCGACGGAGCGGATCGAGACGGGACAGAGCGTAACCGTCTCCTGCGCCGAAGGCGAGGTGGGGCGAGTCTATAAGGGCGAGTTGCACTATGAGGTCAGCGAGGTGGACCCCGCAGCTCTTGTTCGCCCGAAGGCCAGGATCATGATGAACGTAGCCGACCCGGGCAGGGCCTTCGAGCTTGCCCGGCTCCCCAACGACGGCGTGGGCCTCGCGCGCATGGAGTTCGTCTTCGCGGGCTGGGTCGGGATACATCCGCTGGCCCTCACCCGCTTCGAGACGCTGCCGCCGAAGCTCAAGCTCGAAGTCTCGCGGCGCACCGGCGGCTACGAGGACAAGAGCGGGTTCTTCGTGGACCGGCTGGCGGAGGGCATCGGGACGCTGGCGGCGGCGTTCTGGCCTCGGGACGTGATCCTGCGCTTCTCCGACTTCAAGACCAACGAGTACGCCCACCTCCTCGGCGGCGAGCTGTTCGAGCCTCGCGAGGAGAACCCGATGCTCGGCTGGCGCGGAGCGAGCCGCTACTACCACCCCAACTATAAAGAAGGATTCATTCTGGAGTTGAGCGCCGTCAAGCGTGTGCGCGAGGTCTTCGGCCTCAAGAACCTCAAGGTCATGGTCCCGTTCTGCCGCACCCCGGAGGAAGGAAAGCGAGTCCTCGCGGTCATGGCTGAAGGCGGCCTGAGGCGGGGTGAGGACGGCCTGGAAGTCTACGTAATGGCCGAGATCCCCTCGAACATCGTACTGGCGAAAGAGTTTGCGGCCATCTTCGACGGCTTCTCCATCGGATCCAACGACCTCACCCAGCTCATCCTCGGCGTGGACCGCGACTCCGAGCGGGTGGCCCCGCTCTTCGACGAGCGCGACGAGGCCGTGAAGCGGATGTGCGCCACGCTCATAGAGGAGGCTCACGCCGCCGGAAGGAAGGTCGGGATCTGCGGGCAGGCCCCCTCCGACTACCCGGACTTCGCCGCCTTCCTGGTCGAACGCGGCATCGACTCCATCAGCCTGAGCCCCGACGCCGTGGTTCCGACGACCCTGAAGGTGCTCGAGGTGGAGAAGCGATCGTCAGGACGTGACGCAAGGTTGATGGACACGGAGCTCGCACGGATGTACGAGGAGGTTGGTGAATGACGGATAAGTGGAAGAAGGTCTTGCTGGCGACGGATGGGTCGCCGGACGCGATCCTTGCGGCGCGCAGGGCTGTGGGAATGGCGATAGCGTTCGAGTCGGAGCTCCACGTGATCCATGTGATCCCCGTGTCGTCACCGTACTCCCTGGCCGAACAGGACGCGGACGGCCCCAGCATCTACGAGGAAGACGAGCAGAAGGCTCATGAGTTGCTCGACGCGGAGGTTGAGAGGATCGAGGAGATCGGGGGCAAGGTCACGAAATCCTATCTCAAAGCGGGGGACCCGGACACGGAGATCGTCGCCCTCGGAGAGGACATCGGGGCTGACACGATCGTGGTGGGCAGCCGGGGTCTGGGTCCGCTCGCGCGCATGCCCATCGGCAGCGTCTCGAGCAGCGTCGCCGCGCACGCCCACTGTCCGGTGCTGGTCGCGAGGAAGATCGGCGAAGAGTAACCGGCTGTCGGGCGCGCAGAAGCGCCTGACGCCTCCCCGCCGCTAACGGAAGATGGGCAATCTTGAGCACGGGGTTGATCAATTCTGCTCAAGCCACTTGCAAGGCCGGCAAATACAGTGGAGCTGGACGGAGAGAAGCGTCGAGGAGGCACGAAGGTGTAGAGAGCGACGGGAAGCGGATCTTGCAACATCGACGAACGTGAAAAGAAAGAGTGATGAAGACTTCGATGAGGTGGACCGTCCGCGGGTGGCGCAGGCTTCCGCTGCTCATCGGCCTCGCGCTGGTGGTCGGGATGCTCACGGCGGCTCCCGCGTGGGCGGTCGAAACCAGACAGGGTGACCGGATCGAGGTGGGTCCCGGCGAGGTGGTGAACGACGATCTGTATGCCTTCGGGAACACGGTCACGGCGTACCTGATCTCCGCCGCTTACCTGGCCCCGGTCGTGGTCGCGCTGGCTGGCGGACGCCTGCTGCTTCGGACCGGTCAAACGGACCGGAGGGCTGGGGCGATCCTGGCCCTGGCCGCGGGACTTCTCATCTACGTGGTCCTGAGTGCGATACCCATAGTGGACACGCTCACCGGCCTCCTCGTCGTGTTGCTCGGCGTGGGCGCGGTCTCCGGCTGGCTGTGGAAGGCTATCCGTCCCGGCAATATCGCCACCGCAGAACCTTCGGCCAACGGATCCGTGGCGGAGGAATCCGTCCCGGACAGACAGCTAATGAAAGACTGATCGATCCACCGATTCGTAGCAAGGGGCGCGGAGGCATACCGTTAGCATCGCGCCCCTTGCTGCCTTACAAGCGATTCCGACGAGCGAAAGGTCAGGTACGAACATGTTCCCCACGACAATATTGTTAGCCACGGATGGTTCCGTGGAGGCCGGACGGGCGGCTCGGCTGGCGGTCAACCTCTCCAATAGTCTCGGCTCGGAGTTGCACCTGGTGTACGTGGAGCCTGTGCCGAGCTTCCATCCCGCTTCGGAGCCGGCCCTCTCCAACCGCGAGCTCTGGCTCATGATGGGCGAGCAGGCCGAGGACGAGGCCAGGAAGAAGGCCGAAACGCAGGCACGAGAGGTGGAGGAACTGGGCGGCAAGATGGCCGCAACGCACGCGAGAGCCGGGCGGCCAGACGATGAGATCCTGCGCCTGACCGAGGAGCTTCAGGCGGGGCTCGTGGTGCTGGGCAGCCGCGGCCTGGGTTCCTTGAGACGCGCCCTCTTGGGCAGCGTATCTAGCAGCGTCGTTCGTCACGCCAATGGCTCCGTGCTGGTGGTGCGGGGGGAACAGGGCCTCCCGGGCCGCATCCTTCTGGCTACCGACGGCTCCGGGGAGGCGCGCACGGCAAGAGAGGCTGCCGTGGAGATCGCCGCCGCGACCGGCTCCGAGTTGCACATCCTCTACGTCCTCGACACACAGCCGTACAGACCCTATCCGGGACCGGAGATGTGGGAGGGCTGGGAGGCCGTTCTCGAGCGGGCCAAGAATAAGGCCCGGTGGTTTGTGGAGCGACAGGCTGATCAGGCAAAGAGCGAGGGTGTCGAGGCGGTCGAAACATACGTGTTGCTGGACTATCCAGCGGAGGAGATAGTCCGGCTCGGCGAAGACATGGACGCCGGCCTGATCGTCGTGGGCAGCAGGGGCCTCGGTGGCGTCCGCCGGGCCTTGATGGGGAGCGTCTCTGATTCGGTGGTGCGCCACGCCCATTGCCCGGTCCTCGTCGTGCGCCGGACGGAAAACAGAAGCACGTAGCGCCGCCAACCCGCGTTCAGCGAATGAGGAACTGGAAGGCCACCATCGCGGCAACGGAGAGCGTGATCACCACGGCCACCAGGTTGGCTGACGTTTCTTCCAGGGCGTCGGGCACGAGCTCGGAGAAAACCATCCAGACCATCGCGCCTCCGGCGAACCCGAGGCCGATGGGCAAGAGTGGAGCGAAAAGTCCCACGAACATGAAGGCGGGGACGGCCATCAGCGGCTGTGGCAGGCTCGAGAAGATGCTCCAGAGCGCGGCGCGCCCGGCTCCCTCTCCGCGAGGAACCAGGACCAGGCTGATCGCCAGCCCTTCCGGGACGTTGTGTACGGTGAGGGCCAGGCTGATAAACAGCCCCAGATCCTGGCCTCCGCCGAAAGAAACGCCGATGCCAACGCCCTCGGTGAACGAGTGAAGCGTCATTACCCCGACGATCAGGACCGCCTTGCGGGCGTCCAGGGAACCCATCTCCGCGAATGCGGCGTGCGGGTCCCGCTTCTGGATGAAGGTTCTGGTAAGTACGATGAACGCGAGGCCTAGCACCATCCCGAGCACCGTGCGCCATAGCCCGTGCGCCACTCCTTCGTAGACGAGCCCGAAGCTCGCCGCGAGCATCAACCCCGCTGCCAGGGCGTTGGACACACCCAGCCAGCGGCGGGTGGGGTGTTTGGCGAAGAGGAAGGGCAGGGCGCCGAGGCCGGTTGCTAGCGCCGTCAGAAGCGCGAAGAAGAATACCGTGACTGTGGCCGGTGTCTCCATCCGAAAATCCTACACCCTTAGCACGGCGCGGGAGAGGCCGCGCCCTCTGTGTTACGGCTCGTGGACGAGGAGGACCGGGCGTTTGCAGTGGCGGAGGACCCTCTCCGACTCGCTGCCGAGGAGGGTCCGCTCCAGCGCGGTCATGCCCGTCGAGCCCACGATCACGAGGTCCGCTCCGATCTCATCCGATACTTCGATTATCGCCCTGTGAGGACGCCCTCTGAGCAGCATCTCCACGCACTCGACTCCTTTTTCGGCCGCCTCCGCCATCACCGCGCCGCCAGCATTCTTGCCGAACTCCTCTAGCTCGGCCACCGCCTCGCCGAAGTGGATGCCGGCGTGGAACGCGCGCTCGACGTTGACGGCGTAGAGCAGGTACAGCTTCGCGCCGAGGTTCTGGGCGAGGTAGATGGCGTGGCTGGCGGCCCTTGCGGAGCAGGCCGAGCCGTCCGTGCCGACCAGTATCCGCCGGTATTCCGGCGTCTGCCTCACCGCAGCCGCTCCGTGCGCGGTCATCTCTTCTCCATTCATCAGGGTATCTCCTCCCTATCCGGTTTCTCCGCGGGCGCTCGGTCTGTCTGGCGCCCACGCCACCACTTCTCCGCCTCGATAACGGGTATCACGATACAGGCTACCGCGAACGCCCCGATCCAATCTCCCACCCCGAGCGGCGCCGAGCCAAACAGGGCGTTCATGAACGGCAGGTAGACGAAGCCGAGCTGCAGCAGGAGAAGCGCGCCGATGCCGGCGTAGATCCAGGGGTTGGTCCACAGCCCGATGCCGAGGACCGAGCTCTTGAGCGAGCGGCAGTTGAAGAGGTAGAGGATCTGGAACAGTATCACCGTCGTTACAGCCGCGGTCTGGGCTTCGCCGAGCGCCAGCCCGGCGGGCGCGTCGCGGGCGGCCTCCCCATAGTACCGGACGAGGAACACGCCGATCGCTCCCGCCGTCATCAAGAGCGCCACCACCGTCGTGCGGATTAGCACGAAGCGGCTGAGAACGGGCTTCTCCGGGTCGCGCGGTGGCCGGCGCATGACGTCGGGCTCCATCGCCTCGAAGGCCAGCGGGAGGGCGAGCGCGACGGTGGCGACCAGGTTTATCCACAGGATCTGGGTAGGCAACATCGGCAGCAAGGGCGTGGAGCCCACCGAACGGGGAAGAACATGACCGCCGAGCAGGATGATGAGGGCCTCGCCGATGTTCGTCGGTAGCACGAAGGCGAGGGCTTTGATCAGGTTGTCGTAGACTCTCCGTCCTTCCTCGACGGCAGCGGCTATGGAGGCGAAGTTGTCGTCGGTTAGAACGATGTCGGCGGCCTCCTTCGAGACCGTCGGTGCCAGTGATCCCCATCGCCACCCCGATGTCGGCTTGCTTGAGAGCGGGGGCGTCGTTCACCCCGTCGCCCGTCATGGCCGCGACCTCGCGCTGCGGCCTGGAGCGCCCTCACGAGCCGCAGCTTGTGCTCGGGGGCGACGCGGGCGAAGACGTTGGTCGTCTTTCGCCGCCTAGTCGCAGCTCCTCGTCCGACAGCGCCGCCGAGCTCGTTGCCGGTCACGCGCGGCTGCCTTCGGGGTCGAGCAGCCCGAGCCGCTCGCCGATGGCCGCGGCCGTGCTCCTTGTGGTCGCCGGTGATCATCTTGACGGTGATCCCGGCGCGCCGGCACGCCTCGACGGCCTCGATGGCCTCCGGCGCTGGGCGGGTCGATCATGCCCTGAAGCCCGAGCAGCGTGAAGCTGCCCGCCAGCGTCTTCCTCGTCCAGCCCGGCAAGGGGTGATGGGGGCCTCCGGGCGGCGAGCGCCAGGACGCGCATCCCCCGCGCGGCCATCTGGTCCGCCTGATCGAGCGCGCGATCATGGTTCAGCGCACCGCCGCCGGACAACTCCACGCAGCGGCGGACCACCACCTCCGGCGCGCCTTTGAGGTAGACGACCGGGCCGTCCTCCGGAACTTCGTGAAGGGTCGCCATGTAGCGGCGCTCGGACTCGAAGGGGATGGCGTCCCGCCGGGGCCAGTTCATACGCTCATCCTGGACGTTCACGCCGAGTTTTTGCGCGGCGACGATCAACGCCCCCTCGGTCGGGTCGCCGGTTATGCGCCAATCCTCGCCGTCTCGATCCAGGCGGACGTCGTTGCACAGAACGCCCGCGAGGAGCAGTTCGCGCGCGTCGGGGAGAACGGCGGCGAGCTTTTCGCCGTTTTGGCTGATCTGGCCCTCGAGCGCGTAGCCGGCGCCGCCGAGGTCGTAGGATTTGGCGGGTGTCCACAGTTCCTGCACGGTCATCTCGTTGCGGGTGAGGGTGCCGGTCTTGTCGGTGCAGATCACGGTCGTCGAGCCCAGAGTCTCGACGGCTGGGAGGCGGCGGACGACGGCGCGGCGTCTCGCCATGCGCCGCACGCCGATAGCCAGGGCGATGGTGATGATCGCCGGTAGCCCCTCCGGGATGGCTGCGACGGCCAGGGCGATGGCCGCGAGCGTGGCGTCCACCAGAGGATACCCGCGCAAGAGCCCCACCACGAACAGCAGGACCGCGACGCTTGTGATCGCCGCGGTCAGCCATCTGCCGACGGTGGCGAGCTGGAGCGTGAGGGGGGTTTCGATCCGGCTGGTCTCGCTCAACATGGAGGAGATGCGCCCCAGCTCGGTGTCGCTGCCGGTCCCCACCACCACGGCGAAGCCGGTCCCATGCACCACCAGGGTGCCCCCGAAGACCATGTTCAGCCGGTCCGCCAGCAGTGTCTCCTCCGCGAGCGGCTCGACGCCTTTCTCCACCGGCGCCGACTCCCCGGTGAGCGGCGCTTCCTCGACGCGCAGATTGCGGGCAGAGATCAGGGGGTTGTTGATCTGGCGCCACAGCAACCACAGAGGCCCCTCGCGCGAGCCTCTTTGCAGAGCGTTGGGTCCAAACTTTTCGAGCCGCCTCCGGGCATCTTCTTCGCCGAGGCCCGTCTCCTTATCCACCGCGAGTTCACGCAGGATCTCCCGCCAGGGACGCGCGTGCGAGATGTCCTTGCGCGCTGTGGAAGAATCGCCCAATGCGCCTACCATCCCTCGCTCACGTTTCCCGGACTCATTCCCACCAGGGTCAGGGCCAGCTCGAAGGTGTCCTCATCGAGGACCGCGACCTTCATGGGCGGTTCGGCTTGCCCGTTCCGAGCAGGCCGGCGTAGAGCTCTAGCTCGTCGGAGATCAGGCGCGTGAGCAGGAAGCGTTCCCTGACCAGCTCCTTGCCCCGCCGGGCGAGCTCCGCGGCTTCTTCGGGGTTCCGCAGGAGGCGGAGTATTTTCTCGGCGCACTCCTCGACCGAGTTCACCAGGAAGCCACCGGCTCCGTCCCGCATCTGCAAGGGTATACCGCCGGCCTCTCCGGCGACCATCGGCGTCTCCTTCCACAGCGTCTCGGAGACGACGAGGCCGAATCCCTCGCGGATGGACTTCTGGACGCACACGTTCGAGAGGCGCTGGAAAGCGTTCACCTCGACGTTGCCCACTCCCGTCAGGTTGGTGAAGATATCTATGTCCGCATCGTCGCGGGCGGTGTCTTTGATCTCGCGGTACACCTCCCACCCTTCCGGGTCATCCAGGGCCATCGAGCCAACGAGCGCGAGCTGGAGGTCAGGGACTTCTTCTCTGACCATCCGGTAGGCGGAGATCACGCCGGGCTGGTCCTTCCAGGGATCGAAGCGCGAGACCTGGGTGACGAGCGGTCTGTCGGGGTCGGACCCGATCCACTGCAAGACGCGCCTGGCCGTCTTCGGATCCAACCCCATGTTCTTGGGGCTCTCCGGGTCTATGGCAGGGGGGATGACTTCGACCCGCGGGATCGGGAACTCCGGCGGCACGAAGTCCTCCAGCGTGAAGACCGCCGCGTCGTAGTCGTCGAGGTAAGGACGTAGGAAATCCCACAGCCCGGGGTGCGGCTCGGAGGTGTCTATGTGACAGCGCCAGACCCATTTGGAACTCCCTCGCCCGTGAAACTGCGGTATCGCCAACGGCTGAGGGTCGTGGGTGACGATCAGGTCGTACTCCTCCTCCAGCAGGCGGGCGTTGCGCGTGGAATAGGTGAGGTAGACCTCCTTCTCGTGGTCCGTGAGCGTCCGTTGCGAGCCTTGCAGAGCGTTGTGCATGGTCTTGGTGACGGAGAAGAACGCTCTGTCTCCGGTGATGATCTTCCAGTCTGCGTGGATGCCCAGGTCGCGCAGGAGGGGAATCTCGGAACGTAGGATCTCCGCGACCCCGCCGCCGTAAGGGGTGGCGTTGAGGTGCAGGATGCGCGCTCCCCGCAAGGGTCCGGCCAGTTCCCGGAGCGTCTCGACCGCCTCGCGCCCGGCGGCGCCCTTGTAGTCCGCTACCGATCGTCTGCCAACGTCTACGCTCTCGAGCACAGCGGGCCGCCTTCATCGTGGATCACGTTACATGCTCTTGCCAGCCTCATGGGGCCGGGGGTGGATCAGGACCGGCCCCCTCGCGGCCCGGAGCACCTTTGTCGAAACGCTCCCGATCCTAGCCCTTCGCACCATTCCCAGCCCCCTGCTGCCCACGGCTATGAGCGTCTTCTCCGCCATGCCTTCCCCGGCGGCCTCCAACAGACTGGCGGCCGCGTCTCCGACGGCGAGCTGTATCTTGGGGTGCGTGCCCAGAGAATTCTCCAGCTCTGCGGCCCGCTCCTGCAACGCTCTCTCCGCGCGCCTGAGATCGTCGTCCACCAGCCGCGCGTTCGAGCGGCGTCCTTCGAGGTCCATCTCCGGGAGCTCCGGGTAAGCGTGCAGGATGAGACCCTTCGCCCCGCAAAGCCTTCCTATGCGCGCCGCCAGGTCCCCGGCCTTACGCGCCGTCTGCGAGCCGTCGTCCCCGAAGATTACCCTCTCCGGTGGCCATCCCTCTTCTCCTCCGCGCAGGATGAGTATCGGACACGGGGCATGGTGGACGACGCCCTCGGAGACGCTTCCCATGACCAGCCGCTTCACGAGCCCGTGCCCCCGGCTCCCCATTATCAGGAGATCCGGCCCAACCTCCCCAGCCACGTCGAGTATCTCGTCCACCGCCATACCCTCTTCGAGGTGCTCGCCCGCCACGGACCTCCCCGCCTCTTCTTCGAGCCGCTCCACCTGCGCGGCGAGCAGTTCCTTCGCCTCCTGCTCGAGGTGCGAACGAATGTACGCTTCCATCCGGGTCGAGGGCACGGAGTGCCAGGCGTGGACGACGTGCATCTCGGCGCCTGTCTTGCTTGCGAGGTCCGCAGCCGCCCGGCTCGCGAGAGCCGCGTCCTCAGAGCCGTCGGTTGCCAGTAGGATCTTCGTCAAGGAATCATCCATTGTTCACGCCTCCAGCCAAGGTGACAGCACGCCCCGAAGATTTTACGCAGGGTCTTCGAAGACCAGCCAGGAGCCCGATATTCCCGAACCGTTCGCCGAGGTTCCCTTGCCGGGTACGACGTTGACCAGGCGGAGCTTATCGCTGGCGAAGATCTCCAGCGCCTGGGCCATCTCCCCGGAGTGAACGACGAAGGCGACGCGTTGTTGCGCGGCGATCTCCTCGACGGACTCGCGCCCGGCCGTCTCCGTGCCAACGGCCGCAGCCAGCAGCCTCTCCCGCTCCATCGCCTCCGCCCAAAGTCTCTCTCTGTCCGCCTCTGCCTCGGCTTTGCGGGCGGCGTCCTGCGTGCGCCACTCCTCCAGGTGGTCCTCGACCCGGTGGATAATCCTCTCCACAAACGGGGCCCTATGCTCGCTCATCTCGATCTCCTTCCAGTGGTTGCCTTTTCGACTCAAATCTACCGGCGCAGGCGGGGTTTGTCCTGACCAGGATGAGCTATTCCTATAGTCAGGATTGACCAAATGGCTGCCGCTTCGTCGTCAAGAGGGTCAAGAGGAGATCGCGTCGCGCTGCCGGAAGACCGCGAGCGCGGCGACGGCGCAGGCGAGCCCGATGCCGGCCAGCACCCCGACGTGCGAGAGATCGAGGCTGCCGTTCGCAAGCGCGCGTTGCGGCTCGAAGGCGGTGAAGATCGAGACCTTCGCCAACCACTCCCAGTCCTCGCTGAGGCCGGAGATCACCCACGCCAGGTAGAACGCGAGCGTCAGCCCCGCCGCCATCCCCGCCGGTTTGCCGCGCTCCTTCGAGAACGAGGAGAGGAGCACCGTGTAGCCCCCGACGGCGACGGTGAACGCAGTCAGCACCACCCCGAGCGCGAGCAGGTTGCCGGGATCCAACGTCTCGTCCACCAGCGCCGCTCCGAGCGCAATGCCCCCGACGGTCGCCGCCACGAGAACGACGATGCCGACGAGGAGCGCGGCCAGCTTCGCCGCGAAGAGCCGCGTCCTGCTCTCTGGCACCGACAATAGCAGCTCGATGGTGCCGCGTTCGACCTCCCTGGCGACGGTCGCCGCGCCGGCCATGATGACGAAGACCCCTGCGATTATGGGCCACATCACGTTCAGGTACTTGCCGCCGACGAAGCCGGCGAGGCTGGTCATGTCGCTGGCGCCGAAAGCGTCCATCACGGCCTTCGGGAAAGCCTGTGAGAGCTCGCTCATCGTCTGCGCGTTCTCCCGCACCGCCGGGTAGACGGACAGGATCAGGAGCCCATACAGGACGATCCCGAGCGCGTACCAGAGAACCGTCCAACGCAGCTCCTTGAGCGAATGCCTGAACATCACCACGTTCATCTCGCCACCTCCTCCGTCCTGAAGGCCCGTTCCTCCGAGCCTTCCGCGTCGCCGCTGTAGTAGTGCAAGAATATGCTCTCCAGGTCCGGCGGCCTGAACGTGAGATCGTCCACCGGCATCTCCCCCAACATCCGCAGGAGTGGCCCGAGATGGCCCCGCACTGCGAGCTCCACGTGCCTTCCGCCTGGGTGTATAGAGACGACGCGCACGTCTTCGAGGTTCGAGAAACGCTCCGGCGCGACTGGCTCGTGCAGGATCACCTCCATACGCCGCTCGCGCAGGGTTTTGAGATGCGCCACGTCCTCGATCGCAACAAGTTGCCCCTCTCGGATGATGGCGGCGCGGTCGGCGATGCGCTCGACCTCGGGGAGCTGGTGCGAGGAGAGGAAGACGCTCTTGCCCCGCGCCCGCTCCTCTCGGAGAAGCTCCACGAACTCCACCTGCATAAGCGGGTCGAGGCCGCTGGAGGGCTCGTCCAGGATCAGGAGTGGCGCATCGTGCATCAAAGCCTGCACCACGGCCAGCTTCTGACGGTTGCCTTTGGACATGTGCTTGATCCGCCGGCCCGTATCGAGCTCCAGACGCTCGACGAGGTCTCGCCGCAACTTGGGGTACTTGCGCTTGCGGAAGGCGGCGAAGAAGTCCAAGAACTCCTCGCCGGTCATCTTCTCGTAGAGGCGGATATCTCCAGGCAGGAAGCCCACCATCTCCTTGACCCGCCTGGAGTCGCGCCAGCAATCCAGCCCGAAGACGCTCGCGCTACCGCTCGTGGGGCGCATCAGGCCCATGAGCTGGCGGATGGTCGTCGTCTTTCCGGCCCCGTTCGGCCCCAGAAAACCGAAGATCTCACCCTCATTGACCTCGAAAGAGAGATCGAGGATGCCCCGCCGTCTGCCGTAGTTGCGGGCCAGTCCTTCCGCCTTGATGGGCGTCTTTTTCATCGTGCTCCTCTCTACCGGGTACGAACCGAAACCTCGTTCGGCGCGCTCGAGCCTCGGGGAAACCTATCCCCCTTCGACCACCGAGAGCAGGTACACGGTCCACGTCCGTATCACCTCATCGAAGCCGCGCTGTTCGCCAGCCTCGACCCGGCATTGCTCGTGGCGGGACGCGAGCGCGGGAAGACCGACGGGGCTTGCCGCCAGGATCTCCACACACTCGTCCAGTCCGAGTTGCCTGACGTACTCCGGGAGCTGATGCTCGCCCTTGACGGTGGTGTGCGCCCTCTTGATGTGGCGGCCCAGCACATGGTCGTGCGGCCCCACGTTGACCCGATCTTCGCCAGGTTGGAGTCTCGCGCCGCTCTCTGCCGCCTCCGAAAACTTCATGCGTTCCGTACCTCCACTCGCTCGTCAAGGGGAACTGTAGCTCGCGGAGGTAGCCGCGCATTGAGCAAATTGGACCATTCGCCTGACAAGAAATGACCAAAAAGCCTTCCAACGGGAGGGTAGTCGAAGTGTTTGATCGGAGATTAGTCAATTTGGACCCCTTCAATCATCAATATGGGTCAGGACAGGCGGCATGCCCGGCGGTAGCCTTCCCGAAAAGGGCGCGCTGAGACGAAATGGAGTGTGAATGATGGAGACCACTTACCAACAGGCGTTGAAGGCTCTGGAGACGACGTTCAAGGACCGTCTCAGGCGACCGGGGACGGCGAACGGCGAGGCGGAGGGTGGCGCCCTGGCCTCCGTGTTGCCGCTGCACACCGAAGAGGTGATATGGCTATCCGAGGTGGCCGCCCGCTATGCTTTGCGACTGGTGCCAGTAGGGGCCGGCACCGGTTCCAAAGAGCCGCATGAGGAGAATGGCATTCTGGTCCGCTTCGATTTTATGAGTGGCATACGTTTGCCGGACGAGGGTGAGGAATGGGTCGAGGCCCAGCCCGGAACCCCCTGGCTCAAGCTGGACAACGAGCTACGCCGGCATGGAAGGGGGCTTGCCGTGTACCCCTCGAGCGCCCCGCGTGCCACGGTCGGGGGCTGGCTGGCCACCGACGGACTCGGGGTAGGATCCTTCGAATACGGACGCCTCAGGGAGAATGTTATCTCAGCCAGCGTGGTCGGGCGCGGAGGCGGGCTGCGCGAGATCGGGAGGGACGAGCTCGACTATCGCCTTGGGCCGGGTGGGGTGGGCAGCGTAGTCGTGGGGGCGAGGCTCAGGACCCGGCGCGCGGACGCGGATCGCACGTTCGCCGCCGCCTTCGAGGAGCCTGGCGAAGTGGCCGGAGCGGTGGCCGAACTGGTCGAATCTGCCGCGCCCCTGTGGCATCTGGGCTTCGTGAACCCCGTGATGGCAAATGCCCGGGGTTTGGGGACTCGCTATGTGCTCTTCGGCGCCTACCCTGACCAGAGAGGTGGGGAGGCATGGGAGGGACTCCGGCGGCGGGTGCTGGAGGCTCACAGCGGTATCGAGCTCGACTCCAGGGAAGCCTTGCAGGTCTGGGGTGAAAGGTTCTTCCCGGTGGCCCCGTCCCACCCCACGCCCGGTATCTCCCGTGAGTTTGTCCCGTTGCAGGACTTGCAGGGGGTACTCCAAACCCGCTCAAGGGAGCCCTTGCAAGGCACCGTCTCCGGTTCCGGGGAGATCTTGGTCCTGACCCTGCGGGATCACGCGAGCGGTTCGGCCCAGCCTTGACGGGCGTCTCTTTCGCAGCGTAAGCAGCATTGTTGGATGAAAGGAGGTGAGCGGAAATGATGAACGGTTTCGATGGTGGAATGATGGACGGATGGGGAGCCTTCGGATGGGACGGGATGCTCCTTCCCCTGCTGTTCTGGGGCGGGCTCCTCTTAGTCATTGTCTGGGCGCTAGCGAGGATCTTCCCTCGCAGACGCGCCGACAAAGGCGAATACCAGGAGCAGCGCGACAGGGCGGAGGAAATCCTGCGGGAGCGTTTCGCGCGCGGCGAAATAGACGCCGAGGAGTACGGGCGATCTCTCGATATTCTGCGCGGGGAAGACCCACAGAGAAGCATAGAGCCCAATGCCGTCAGCTAGGGGCGAAAGAAAGGATTTGCGCTGTCTCTGGAGCATTCAAGGCAGAGGCCCTGTATAAGATGATGAAGTCCAATCGTTCCCGAGAATTGACTCGCCGGGAGTTTCTCGGGATTGCTGGCCTCGGAGTGGCGGCCCTGGGCGGCTGCGGTGTGCTGCCCGGCGCGGGCCGCGGCTCTCTGCCGTCTGCGCCGGGCGCGGCAGGCACGGGACGTATCCGCACGTACTCCCTTGAAGCGTCAACCTTGGACTTCCATCTCGACGGGCGGATTGTTCGGACCTGGGGTTACAACGGGATCGCACCCGGACCAGAGATACGAGTCGCCGAGGGCGATACTCTGCGTATTAGGGTGAAGAATGAACTTCCGGCGGACACCACGATCCACTGGCATGGTCTACCCGTCCCGAATGCGATGGACGGCGTGCCGGACGTTACTCAGCCACCCATAAGGCCTGGGGATGACTTCACTTACGAGTTCGTGGTTCCGACCGTCGGCACCTACCTCTACCATTCTCACGCCGGACTCCAGCTCGACAGGGGCCTTTACGGGCCACTGATTGTGGAGCCGAGGAAAGGTTCTCTCGCTTATGATCGCGAGCATGTGCTGCTCCTGGACGACTGGCTGGACGGCCTCTCTGGCAGGAACCCCGAAGCAGCCCTGGCAGGGTTGCAGCGCAGCGGCGGTATGGGAGGAATGTCGAGCGGTACGATGGACTACCCCCGCTACCTCGTGAATGGCCGCACGGCGGACGATCCGGAGACTCTGATCGTAAGGCGGGGAGAGCAGGTGCGGATGCGCCTCATCAACGCCGCCGCCGAGACCGTCTTCCGCTTCTCAGTCGCCGGACACAGTCTCACCGTTACCCACGCCGACGGCCAGTCGGTGGAGCCGGTGGAGATCGATACTTTGAGGATCGGCATGGGCGAACGCTATGATGTCTTGTTTCAAACAGACAATCCAGGTGTCTGGCAGATCGCAGCCGCGCCCGAGAACAAGAGCGGCATTGCTCGCGCCCTCCTGCGCTACGGGGAGAGTCGTGGGACCTCGCCGCCTCCACCCGGCCATTATCCCTCGGAGTTGGGCGGAAAGCTGCTCTCTTATGCTGATCTGCTTGTTGCGGGCCGGGAGTCGTTTCCGAGTGAGGGGTTGCTTGGAGGGCTGGATCGTTCTCATCACGTGACGCTCTCGGGAGGCATGGGAGATTACGTGTGGGCCATCGACGGCCAACGCTATCCCGATGCGGATACCCTCATCGTGCGCGAGGGCGAGTGGGTACAGGTAACCCTGAGAAACATGAGCATGATGGCCCATCCCATGCACCTGCACGGCCACTTCTTCCAGGTGCGAAACGGGACGGGGCGGGGACCGTTCAAGGACACGGTTCTGGTCGAGCCTCACATGGGAGAGCTCACCTTCGATTTCGTGGCGGATAACCCCGGAAACTGGTTCTTCCACTGCCACAACGCCTACCACATGGAGAGCGGGATGGCGCGCGTGGTTTCCTACGGACGTTGATGGCTGGAGAAACACTTTGGTCAATCTTCGCTAGTCGAATAGTCTGTTCTGCTCAGGCAACCCGCGTCTCTCGCCGCTACAGTCGTTGATATGGAAGTGGAGGACTGTAGGCGACGAGATCAGGTGAGCTCCGCCGAGGGTGGGTGCGAAATCCCAGGCGTACTTATCATGTGAGTAGTGAGTTTCTTACGGCGGATAAGGAACAGATGGAAAGGAGAGCGGCATGAGTATGTTCCCTACGATGATCCTTCTGGCGACCGACGGCTCCCCGGAAGCCGAGCGGGCCGCGCGGGCGGCGGTGGATTTGGCTGAGAAGACCGGATCGGAACTGCACGTCGTCCACGCCTCCCCGATGCCCGGCATCCACGCGACACCGGAGCGGGCCGCATACGCGCCAGAACCGGCTTTTCAGGAACTGCGAGGCATCGCCGAGCGCGAGGGGCAGAAGACTCTTGACGAGCAGACACGCAAGATAGAGGAAGCGGGTGGTAAGGTCGCACAAGCCCATCTGAGAGTCGGCCGTTCCGACGAGGAGATAGTCGGGTTGGCCGAGGAGATAGGCGCGGGTCTTGTGGTGATGGGCAGCCGGGGATATGGTCGCCTTGAGGCGAGTCCTGATGGGCAGCGTCTCCGATTCGGTGGTCAGGCACGCACATAGCTCGGTCCTCATCGTGCGAGAGGAAGACCATTCTCGGAAGAGTTGATCGTATACAGGGCGACATTACTTGCGGAACAGAGCCTGTAATCAGGATTCGCGCAGGCATCCGTGACTATGGATGACGCAGCTACCTTGTTCGAAAACGCCACTCGGGAGAGCGCGGCTGAGCACCTCTGCACCCGGTCGCCTCTGTTTCGTCGCCGGTGAAAGAGATCAGAGATTCCTTGCACGAAGGTGCTTACGAGAGCCTCACGCACGTCGCGATCCTGGACGAGGCGAGATTGGTCGGTGTTATCATCATAGAAGACCTCTTCTCCGCGCCAGATGCGACTCTCGCGAGCGAAGTGATGGACACGGCCCCTCCCGTGGCCGCGCCGGGCACAGATCAGGAAGTGGTTGCCCGGCGAGCGGTCCGGCACGGGGAGAGCGCCCTCGCGGTGGTGGACGAGGAGCACCGCTTCTTGGGTTTCGTCCCGCCGCACCGGCTCCTGACGGTACTCTTGTGGGAGCACGAGGAGGACATGGACCGCCTGGGCGGTTTCCTGAGAGGAACCGAGGAGGCGCGCAACGCCAGCCAGGAACCCGCGGGGCGCCGCTTCCGGCACAGGGTTTGTTCGAGTGATCGGGGGCGGAGACTCCGGTCAGTCGGTGCGGGTGGGTTCGTTGTGCGTGTCGGGGGTCTCGTGTGGCCCCTCCACCTGCGACGCTTCCGTCTGCGGCGCGTCTTTTTGCGGCGACTCGGCCTGCGGTGACTCCGGCTGGGTTGGGGGTCGGGCTTCGTGCTCGGCGAACCACTCGTCGCCTTCGATGGAGAACTTCGGGGTCGCTCGCTCCAGCCACTTCGGGAAGTACCAGCCTGCGGACCCGAGGAGGGCCATGATCGCGGGCACGAGGACGCACCGGACTACCGTTGCGTCCACGGCGACGGCCACGGCCATCCCCAGGCCGAACTGTTTGACGGTGGGGTCGCCGTTTATCACGAAGGCGAGGAAGACGGAGACCATGATCATGGCGGCGGAGGTGATCACGCGCCCCGTGGCGGCGAGGCCGTGGACGACGGCCTCGTGCGGATCGCCGGTCTCTTTGTACTGCTCACGGACGTGGGTCATCAGGAAGACCTCGTAGTCCATGGAGAGGCCGAAGAGGATGGCGAACATCATCAAGGGGACGTAGGAGACGATGGGGATGGGGCCTTCGAGCCCGATCAGGCGCGCGGTCCACTCGTGGTCGAAGGCGTAGGTGACGACGCCGAAAGCGGCGAGGATGGAGAACACGTTCATGACCACGGCCTTGAGCGGAACCAGAAGCGAACGGAACGCGAGCAACAGCAAAAGGAAAGAGAGTACGAGCACTATCCCTATAACCAGCGGAAGCTTGTCCGTGATCTCGCCAGCCAGGTCGATATAGCTTGCTGTCGTCCCCCCGACGTCCGCTTCCATTTGCTTGCCCTTGGTCGCCTTGGGGAGCACGTCGTTCCGCAGGGTGTGAACGAGGTCCTCGGTCGCGCGCGAGGAGGGCGCGGTGGCCGGGGTCACGGTGTAGACGGCGGCGTCGCCCTTCTTGTTGACCAGGGGATAGGTAACCTCGTGCACGCCCTTCGTCTTCTTGATGTCGTTGCGCAGGTCGGTGAGCCGCGGGTCGGAGGCCTTGGACTCGAGGAACTTCTCCTTCTGGTCCTGCCCGGAACTCTTCTCCTTCTGCGCGGCCTGCTTTTTCACCTTCTTCTCTATGGTCTTGTTTTCCTGGGCCTGCTTCTGGTCGGCCTGCTGTTGGATGGACTTGTTTTGCTTGTCGATCTCTTGCTGTGCCTGCTGCTGAATGGCCTGGTTCTGCTTGTCTATCTCCTGTTGGGCCTGCTGTTGGATGGCCTGATTCTCCTGGTCTATCTCTTGTTGGGCCGCCTGGTCGATGGCAGCCTGCCCCCGGGGTCCCACATTTTGTTTGGCTTGGTCGGCCTGCTCTTGGATTTGCTGGCTCGCCTGCTCTTGCTGCTGTTTGGCCTTAGCTTCGATCTGCTGTTGCGCCTCTACTTGCTTCTGGTTGGCCTCGGCCTCGATCTTCTGTTTAGCCTCTTGCTGCGCCTGCTCTGTTTGCTGCTGGATCTGCTTCGCCGCTTTGGCTTGCTGTTTGGAGATCTCCTGTTGCGTGGACTTCTGCTCCTGGTTGCGGAGCTTGTTCAGATCCGCCTGGTCGTTGTGGGCGGGTTTGCTGAGGCTCACGGCTACGAGCATGGGACCGTTCGAGCCCGAGCCGAACCCTTCGGTCATCGCGTCGTAGGACTGGCGCGACTGGGTGCTCTTGGGGAGCGCTCCGTTGTCCGTCTGGCCGAGGTGGAGGTACCTGACGGGCAGGGCGAGCACGATCAGCACAAGGAGACCCAGGATCAGGGCAGGCCAGGGGTGGGAACCGACGAAGGCGGCCCACCTGGCCCAGCCGTGGGGCCTATCGTCGTGGTGGGTTCGCATACCCGGGACGCGCAGGCGGTTGATCCCTAGCCCGATCAGGCCGAGGATGGCGGGGAGCAACGTGGTCGCCGCGGTGGCCGCGACCAGGACCACTATCCCCGCCGTGTAGCCGAGGGTGGTCACGAGCGGTATCCCCGCAGCGGCGAGGGAGAGAAGCGCGATGATCACCGTCCCCGCTGCGAAGACGACGGCGCCCCCCGAGGTGGCGGTGGCGCGGGCGACCGACTCCCGCGGCTCCATACCGTCGGCGAGCTGGCCGAGGTGGCGGGTGACTATGAACAGCGCGTAGTCTATTCCCACCCCGAGCCCGATCATCGTCGCCAGGGTAGGCGCCGAAGTAGGCACATTCACGGTGTGGCTTATGAAGGTGATTATTCCCAGGCCCACAGAGAGGCCCAGGATCGCGGTGAGAATGGGGATTCCCATGGCGATGGCGGTGCCGAAGGTGAATAGCAAGATGAAGACGGCCGCCGTCAGCCCGACCACCTCAGAGACGTGGGTGGATGGCTTGGAGACCTTCTGGCCGAGGTAGCCGCCTGCGGCGGGGTTCAGGCCTGCCTTCTCCAACGGCCTGGCAACGTCGATAATGCGCTGGGCCTCTTCGATGCTGAGCCCCGAGGGGCTGTCCTTGAGGGTGAGGGAGATGTAGCCGATCGTGTGCTTCTTGTTTAGCTGGCTGCCGCCCTGCTCGCTGAACGGGCCTACGGCCTGCGTGATCGCCGGGTCTTTCGCGTAGACCCTGACTACCCTCTGGATCGGCTTCTTGTACTTGCTATCGGTGAGCTTCGCGCCTTCCGGGGCCCGGAAGGCGATCGGGACCGAGCCGTTGGCCTGGTCGGGGAACTTGTTGCTAAGCAGGTCGCTGGCCGCCTGGCTGTCGGTCCCAGGCAGCGAGACGTTGTCGTTAGTCTCCTGGCCAACGCCCCTGGCCACGCCCACGACCGCGAGCGCAATCGCCACCCAGACCACGAGTACCAGTACGGAACGGCGTGCACAAAAATGACCCAGCCTGTAGAGCAAGGGCGTCATTAAACCCTCCTTGTGAACTGACTGCTACATACTGTTCTGCTCATCGTTGCCTCGGACGGATCGCCCAGAGGCAGCATACATGCCCGTAATGGGCGGCGTATCCCTCAATTGGGCTATTTTCGGTACGCTGCTTCGGCCTACGCTTGTCAGCACGCTCCCTTCGGTCGCTTGTCGGCACGCCTGCTTCGCAGGCTTGTCAGCACGCTCAGCCCTTCGGGCTTCGCTTGTCGGAGTTTGTTATTCGGTGTTGTTTGGGGTCTTCGTAGAGCTTTGAGGTGTCCGGGCGGGTGAAGAGGTCGATGGTCCAGTCGGCCAGGACGTGCGCGCGGTTGAGGTCGTAGCCGAGCTCGTAGAGGTAGACTCCCTTCCAGATCAGGGCTCCTAGCAGGCCACCGAGTTTTACTCCCAGGATGTCTACCAGGGCGCTACCTTCGCCGAGATCCACCAGTTGGCCCACGGACCGGTAACGGAAAGCGACCGGAGCCCCGTTCTCGATCTCCGCCGCGATGTTCGCCGCCGCCCGATTGCCCTGCTGTTCTGCGGCCTGGGCGAGCGCGGGGACCGGAGGTCCGTCGTACTGCATGCTGGTGCAGTCGCCCACGGCGTATACCGCAGGCCTGCCCTTCACCCGCAGATACTGGTCAACGAGGATCCTCTCCCGATGGTCCTTCTGCGCGTCCAGGTTGCCGACCAGGGGCGGGGGCTCGATGCCGGCGGCCCAGATGGTAGTTCTTGTCGGTATGGTGCGCCCTTCCGAGATCACCACGGCATCGGGTTTGACCTCTTCGACCTTCGCACCGTTGATGACCTCTATTCGTTGGGAGGCGAGCCTGAGCGTCGCGGCGTTTACCAGCGAGGAATCCAGGCCTTTGAGGATGTGATCTCCAGCATTTACCAGCACCATACGCACACGGTCGAAATCCACGTTGGTATAGTCGTCTTGCAGGACGTCGAAGACAAGGTCGTGCATGTCGGCCGCGGCCTCGACCCCGGTAGGTCCCCCTCCGACGACGACGAAGGTGAGCAGCTCGTCGGTGGCCCCATCCCCAAAGCGCTGGGCTTCCTCGAAGCAATCGATCACATGGTTGCGTACCCGCAGGGCGTCTGGCAGACCCTTGATATCCATGGCGTTCTCGGCGGCGCCGCGGGTGCCGAAGAAGGTCGTGCGACTACCAGGGGCGAGCACAAGGTAGTCGTACGGGTATTCGTTGCTTCCCGTCTTTACGCGGCGGGCCTCGAAGTCCACATGTGCTACCTCGTCCTGGAAGAACTCCACCCCCAACGGTTTGAGGATGCGCCTGAGGGAGTGGGCCACGTGTCGTACCTCCGCGTTACTGGGGATGATCGAAGGTACCATCGGCCAGAAGGTCGTGTAGTTCCTCTCGTCCACCAGGGCGACGCCCACATCTTCGGTCCCGCCGAACGCGTGCGCCAACCCCCTTGCCGCCGCGAGGCCCCCGAAACCACCACCGACGATGAGGATCCTGGTCGGAGCGTCCACGTATCTGCCTCCGAGCGGCGTGGATCTGCTCAACCGCCTGGAGGCCCCCCAACCTGCTCCCAGGATCAGGCCCCCCATTGCCAACTTGCCTTTCATCTGTTGCAGGATAGCATGTAAGCATGGCGCTTCGCGCCTTGTCAGCACGCTGCCTTCGGCAGCTTGTCAGCACGCATCGGGCCTTCGGCCCTCGCTTGTCAGCAACGCTTCGAGCCTTCGGCTCTCGCTTTCAGCTTTTGGTTCAGGCCACGCTCTGCGGCGCAAGACGAACCGCTGCCTTTGGCGGTAGGGTTCTACGCTCGTAGCGAGGCCCCAAGACGACTTCCTGACAAGGCGCCGACCGGAGGGAGGCGCCGGGCTGACAAGCGAAGGCGTCAGCCTGAGCGTGCTTACATGCGCCCGGCGGCTACTAGTACCAACCACAGCGCCGACCAAAGCATGAGGAGTGCGACCCATAGGGATTTGTGTTCGCTGGAGAAGGCGCGTTCTGCGACTATCGGGGGGACACATCCTGCGTAGAACAGGCCGACGAGGAGCACCGTTACGCCTGGCGTCGTTACCGAGGCGAACGGGAGCGAGGAGGCTCCCTTGGCGGTCTGGATGAGGATCGTGACCAGAAAGCCGTTGCAGGCGTTGAGCGGGTAGGCGAGCAGAGGGTAGATGTTTCCGGCGAGTGAGCCCAGGAGGCCGAGGATCAGGATCGGCCCAGATATTGGGACGGCAATGAGGTTCGTGAAAACCCCGACGATGGAGACCTGATCGAAGGTGGCGGCTACGATGGGAGATGTGGCTAGCTGGGCCGCCAGGGAGACCGAGATGAGGTTCGTCACTTGCGCTGGCGGGCTCTTTAGCGGCCTGAACAAGGTGTGCTCTACGAGAGATTTCAAGGGTTTGGTGAGGAGGAGTATCCCGAAGACGGCGGCCACGGAGAGCTGGAAGCCCGTGCTGTAGATGAGTTTCGGGTTGTATGCCAGCACGAGGGCGAGCATCGTGGTCATGAAGTGCAAGGCCGAAACCTGGCGCCCGAAGAGCGGCGCCGCCAGGACGAAGGTCGCCACGACGCCTGCCCGGATGGCCGAAGGTGGGGCGCCGGCGATCAGGATGTAGGGCCAGATCGAGCCGATAGTTATTCCGGCGCGTATCCCCTGGGGGATAGCGAAGAGGCGGAGGGCGAAGAAGATGACGGCCGCCAGTATGGCGACGTGCTGGCCAGAGATGGCGAGCACGTGCGTGACGCCGGAGCGCTGGAACGCCTTCTCCAGGTTCTCGGGCATCAGCGACCGGTCGCCGAGGACCATTCCGCGCACCACGGCTGCCTCGCGAGGCCTGAGACCGTAGCCGAGGGCCACGTCGGTGCGGCGGTGCACCTCGCCGATCCAACCGCGATCTTCTCCCACAGGCATCACGCTGGTCGCCTCGACGAGCGCGCTGATTCTCTTGGTAGACAGGTACCTCGCGTAATCGAAGCCGTCATCGCCGATCTGGGGGAGCGTGATCTGGCCGTCCACCCTCACCCTGTCGCCCACCCCGACGCTGAGGTCGCCGGCGAAGACCTCGACGCCCCCGCCGCGTAGGATCTCCCTGCCTTCGTACCAGAGGTGCTCGACCCTGAGGTCGGCCATGTAGCCGAAGCTGCTCGGTTCCGGCGGCGAGGCAATGCGGCCGACGAGCACGACCTCCCCCGGCTCCATCGCGGCCAGCTCGGCGAGCGGGTCCCCCGTCGCGGCGTGCAGGAGCGCGATCGCAACACCTCCCGCGGCGAACAACGGGCCGAGAATGGCCATCAGGCGCCATTCGGTAGGCACGAGATCCCGCCACGAGAGCGCCGCCACCGCGACGACGAGAGAGGCAACTACGAGCATCGGGGCTAGGGGTGGTGCGACCGTGCCCACGGCGATTCCTGCCGCGAGCAGGATCGCCCACAGATCCAGCCTCACAGGAGGGCTGAGGTCCAGGTCCAGTCCGGGCCGAGACGCTCCCCTATACCGTGGCAAAGGGGTCGATCTTCTCCAGGGTCTCAGGTCCTATGCCAGGTATCTCCTCGAGCTCGTCCACCGACCGAAACCCCCCGTTCGCCTCCCTGTAGTCGATGATGCTCTGGGCGGTCGATGGCCCGACCTCCGGCAGCTCGTCGAGCTCCTCCACGTCAGCCGTGTTTATGTCTACCCTGAGCGAGTCCTGCGACTCATCCTCTATCTCCTCCAGTGAAGCCGTATAGACGACGCTGGGCGCCCCTTCCGAGAGCCGCGCCGTGTAGAATGCTCCGCCAACAAGCACGGCCACGACGAGCAGAGAGACGAGTACCTGTGGCCTGTAACGTGCAATGGCGCCGGATGGCGATTTTCGTCGCACACCGGGACCACGCGTGGCTGTCTCGAAGAGTTCGTCTCTCACCTGATGGGTTATCGGAAGACGGACGGGGAAGCTTTAAGTCAGCAATTCAGCATTTCAGCATTTCAGCAATTCAGGTGTTTGTTCTTGCTGAAGTGCTGACCGGCTGACAGCTTGCAAAGAGGTTCAAGATCTCCTTGCAAGCCAATTTAATGTTGGGTCAGTCGTTGTGATCGGCCACAATTAGAGCGATTGGCGAAGTATCGACCTGCTGCGAATCACGCATTCGGCTGCGAACGAGAGGCTCTGGGCGAGAGCAGGAAGCTGACAAGCTGAAGTGCTGACCGGCTGACCGGCTGTTTCAGAGATCGCTTAGTTTGCTGGTTTCGAACCTGCGGAGGACCTGTTCCATGGCGTCGGGGCGGATTGTTATATCGCCCTTGAACGGAAAGTTGAGGGAGGCGACGGTGAAGAGGACGAGGGCGATGACCAGGGCCAGGGAGGCAACCATGAGGAGGTGAATGACGGTGCTGTCCAGGCCGAAGAGGTAAGTGAAGCCCACTACGACCATTCCCCCGGTCATCAGCACGACCCAGAGGATGACCGGCAGTCCCTGCTCGGCCTCGAGCAAGCGATCTCGCCTGGCGTCCGCGAGACTGCGCATGCTCTCGTACCCCTGCTCGTAGAGAACCACCTCTGCCGGGTTGGACGGGTCGAAACCCTGCAGGCTTGCTCTGATGTCATCCAGCAAGTCCCACGCTCTCGGGCTCGATTTCTCCTCTCGCATAAGCGACCACTCTTCGTTGACCACGACCCTGGCGTAGGAGCGGGCCAGGTCCTGGACGTGTCGCCCTTCCGCCTCGGGCATCCTGTCGGCTATCCAGAAGATCTCGGCCAGCGAGCTGGCTTCTTCGTCAGCCGTGGACGCAGCCGTATTCCATTCCTCCCACACTGCCACGAGCATGAGCCCGAGCAGCACGGCGTACACCACCCCGAGCACCGCGTAGATGAAGCCGGCCACGTCGTTGTGTTGCCTGCGGATGCCGCTCGGGACCGATCGTTGCACGAGGATCAAACCGCCGACCGCGATAAACATCGCAATGCACAGCAGTATCAAGCCTAGAGGAATACCCACGTCTGGCCACCTTTCTACGATCTGAGCGTTGTCGGGCAGGTCAAGATACTACCTTGCCGGCCTGGGAGCAAACCCGCGTATTTCAGCATTTCAGGTTGTTGTTCTTGCTGAAGTGCTGACTAGCTGACCGGCTGAAATGCGCGATTAGCAGAGGTCAAGACCTCTGCTAATCGCTTTAGCCGGGTACGACGCTCAGATCGCGCCCGTCTGCGTGCGCGTCGGCAGGCGCCTGTGGCTGCCCGCGTTGTGTCAGGCTGAGGTATTCGTGGACTGCCTGAGTGGCCATGGAGCCTTCGCCGGCGGCGGAGGCCACCCGCTTCACGGAGCCGCGGCGCACGTCCCCGACGGCGAAGACGCCCTGCATGCTCGTCTCCATCAGCAGGGGGAGGCGCTCGACGTGCCATCTGCGGTGCGGATAGCCGAAGTGCGAGAAGTCCTTGCCGGTGACGACGTAGCCGCTTTCGTCGCGTGTGATCTCCTCGGGCAGCCAATCGGTGTGCGGTTCCGCCCCGATTAGTACGAAAAGCCCGGCGGCGGTGACGTTCTCGGTGAGGCCGGAGGCGCAGTCTTGGAGAACGAGGCTCTCGAGCCGTCCCCTGCCGCCGCCGTCTACGACTCGCGTTTCGAGGCGGACGTCGACGTTCTGCGCGGCCTCTATCTCCGTGATCAAATACCTGGACATGCTGCTCGCAAGCGAACCTCCGCGCGCGAGAAGCGTCACGCGGGAGGCGTACTTTGCGAGGTGCAACGCGGCCTGCCCGGCGGAGTTGCCGGCGCCTACGACGTACACCTCCTGTCCTTGCATGGCCCTGGCTTCGGAGACGGCAGCCCCGTAGAACACGCCCGATCCACTCAAGGCTTCCAGGCTCGGGACACCGAGGCGGCGGTAGGAGGCGCCGGTAGCAACGATGACCGCCTTTGCCGTGACGTCGGTTCCGCAGGAGAGGTTCACCAGGATCTCTTTCCCGACGCGGTGCAGCCCCGTGACGCGGCGCATGAAAAGGAACGTGGCGCCGAAGAGCCAGGCCTGCTCCGCGGCCCGGCTGGCCAACTCCGCGCCGCCGATGCCGGATGGGAAACCCAGGTAGTTCCGGATCAGGGAGCTGGTCCCGGCCTGCCCCCCGATGGCTTCGCCCTCCACGATCAGGGTGTCGAGGCCCTCGGACGCGGCGTAGACCGCCGCGCTCAACCCCGCTGGTCCCGCTCCTACGATGACGAGGTCGAAATCGGTCTTCTCGAAATCAGGGTTCGCCCCGCAGGCCTCGGCGATGTCGGAGTTGGATGGGTCGACTAGCACCTGACCGTCGAACAAGACCACCACGGGCAGACGCGCCGACTCTTGCTCGATACCGTCGAGCAACTCCCTGCCTTCCGTGGAGTCCGAGGAGTGGAAGGTGTGCAGGACGCCGTTTCGCCCGAGCAGGTCGCGCAACTCGTGCGAACGCTGCGACCATTGCTCGCCAACGACCCTTATCTCCTCGAACTTCGGCATGCGGTCCTTCGCCCAGTCGTAGAGGAACTCCGAGATGATCCTGTGAAACCGCTCGTCGTGGTCTCCGTAGGGCTTGTTGACGTAGTAGTCGATGCGTCCGAGGGAAGTCGCCTGGAGGATGTCACCCCCGGCAGCCCGGTCTCCCCACCCGACCAGCAGCGCCCGCTTGGCGGTGGGGAAGGTCTCGCCCACACGCGTCAGGAAGTCCATCCAGCTCATCTCCACCATCTGCTGGTCGGCGAGGACGAGGGCGACGTCCTCGCCCGCCGCCTCGAAGTCACAGAGCCGTCGCAGGGCCGACCGGGGGAACCTCTCGCACACCACGCGGTAGTCGTTCCCGTAGCGTTGGTGCAGCTCGCGCGAGACGCCCCGCAGGGTCTCCTCATCCTCGTCCACGGCGAGCAGCACCGGCCTGGGGGTGCGTGCCACCGGGCCGGTCGGCGTCCATGCCTCGGATGCATCTTCGAAGTGTTCGAACGTACGCGCCGGGTTCGGTGAATATCGCATCCCTTATCTCCTTCGCTTCTCGGTCGGTCTCGGCAAGTCCGCTTATCGCAGCATCGACCAGAGGCCGGCTAGCTTGGAGACTGCGCGAGGCTTGTTGCCCGACCGCCGGCGAACGACGGCGCGCTTGCTCTCCGCCTCACGCAACAGCTCCATGCGACGCTCGCGCTGTACCTCGAGATCCATATAGTTCATCGCCCTCTCCTCTCGTTCTCGTCTGCCGTAAGTATTGGCCGTGCGGGGAACCTGGGCATCGGGCGAAAGAACGATCATCGTGGGGGGCTTCTGGAGGTCGGGAGACGTTGGACCAAAGTCCAATGGAGGCCAGGGTGACTTCAGCGTGTGCTAGATCTGGCTGACACGGGCGAAGCGCGCCGATGCGGAGAAGCTCAGGCGTCGGCCTGCGCCACGGGCGCCGACCTCTCCCCGCCCAGGAACCCTTCGGCGGCGGCGCGCCCGGAATCGTAGAGCGCCATGGCACGTTCTTTCGGGAGGTCGAACTCCGTTGTGCCCACACCCAGGGCATCTATGGCGATCGTCCTGCGGAAATCCGCCTCTTCCAGGTAGAATCGGTCATGGGCCTCCAGCATCGTCTCCACCAGGTTCCCGGCGTAATCCACGAGGTCGAAAAGCCCGCCGCCGGAGCCATAGGCGCTCAAGGGTGTCCTCGAATCCTCCTCGGTAAACTTCACCCCGATGGTTGGCCAGGAAGGCTCCTCCGAATCGAAGAGCCAGACTGGGAAGTTGGAGAGCATCCCGCCGTCCACGATCACGTGCTCCCGGCCGGTCTTTGGCTCCCTGAAGGAGACTGGCTCGAAGAAGAGGGGGATGCTCATGCTCATCCTGACCGCGAGGGCCACCTCCAGCCCGTCGGGGTCTTCGATGCCGAGCCTGTGGGCGTCGCGGGGGAGCACGAGCAGCCGCTGCTCGGTCAGGTCCGAGGCGATCACCTGCAGCTTGTGGCGGTAGAGCGGCCCAGCACCGGGGCACGCGAGGAGGTCGCCGAAGGTCCTTACGCCCTTCGCCCCAAGAAGCTCGGTCATCCACCCGAGGAACGCCTCGCCCTCGTATATACCTCTATCCTTGAGGATGCTCACGGTTCTGGATAGCGCCGGTAGCCGATCTTCCCAGGCCCTGTCCTTGAGGCTGAGTAAGTCGAGGGCGCCGAGGACTTCGCGCAACTCGGCGGCGGTGTAGCCCGCGGCCACGAGTGCGGCCACGATGGCGCCCGCCGAGGCGCCGGCCACGTTCTGGGGCCTGTAGCCTTGCTCCTCCAAGACCGAGTAGGCGCCGACGAGGCCGATGCCCTTCAAACCCCCGCCCTCGAAGACCAGATCCACGTTGCTCTCGCGCCCTTGCGTGGTCTTAACAGGCTCGTACATGCCTCATCGACTCCTTTTCTCTGGCTCTGTCTCAGGACTTGTGGCCACCCTCTTGCCTACGGCTCCGGCCGAGAAAGGACCAGGGAACAGCCGACCGGGAAGAGGACCTCGTTCATGCCCCGCGAGAAGATCTCGGCGGCCGGCGGCTGGGGCGAGGACCCAAGCAGGAGCCACAGGATAAGGCCGCCGAAGACCAAGCCAACGGCGAGCCCCGCGGCCGCATGGGCGAACGCGCCTCCCCACGAACGCCGCCCGAGCCAGGCGAGCGCCATCCCGAGGCACGCGTACTCCAGGCCCTTGATCAGGGCGACCAGCAACGGGGAGAGATCGCCATCGGCGCCAGACGCCGCGAGGGCCTCCAGCGTCCCCTTATGGAAGACCCGCGAGATTTCGAACGCCGCGGGGGCTGCGAGCAACCCGAGCAGCCCCATGGCCGGCACGCGGATCTTCGAGAGGGTCGTGCCCACGGCGAGCCCGGCGCAGACGAAGATCGACCAGGATACGTTCTTGACGAGGTCCGCGATGCCGGGTCTCAGCCCGATGATCTCCCCGAAGCCGCTCCCGAGCAGGAGCAGCAATCCCTCCATCGCCAATCCGAGCAAGATCGCCAGCCAAACCACCCGCAAGAGTGTTGGCCCGAGGAGCACGGGTTCGGCGGACGCCCGGGTCGGAGCGTGGGTCCTCGATCCTTGCGACGAGGCGCTGCCCGCCTCCATGAGCGTCGAGAGCGAGGGTTCTCCCCGTCTCTCCATCTGCCTGCTAACCCACTTCGCCATTATCCCTGTAGCCCTCTGGCTCAACCATCTGCATATCGAACTCCTTCCTGGCTCACTTCGTCTGTGGTGCATCCTGATACCGGGTGCGGACGCGGGCATCGGGAGAAAGGACAATCCTCGCCGGGGGCTTTGGGCCGACTTCGCCTCTAGGCCGAAAGTTCTAGAGGGCTCGATGAAGAATCGGGCAACGTTACGCTGACGGCGTACGCGCCGTCCTCCATCGCGTACCTGACTCTCTCGAACACAGAGCGGACCAGGCCGAACATCGGCCGGTTCTCCCCGAGCACGGCGCCGGTGAAGCTCTTGACGCCTTCGCGCCCGGCCCTCTCGGCGAGCGCGGAGAGGAGCAGCTTCCCGATGCCCCTGGCCTGGCACCTGTCCTCGACGACTATGGCGAACTCTGCGCTATCGCCCGCGTCCAGCCGCACGTACATGGCGTGCCCGACGACCTCACCGTCTGCGACGGCGACGAGAGACTCGCCGTACCTGCGGTCCGAGTTTGCGAACATGGCGGCAGCCCACTCGGGCGCCCGGGGCAACGGCGCGTGGAAACGCAGGTAGACGCTCTCCCGCGACAAGCACGAGAGCATCCGGCGCAGCCCCTCCTGGTCCTCCGGCGACGCGGGCCGGACCCGGACCACGTTCGTCTCAGGGTCCTGGTTGTGGACGTAATCCGCCGCGTAGATCGTACTTTGCATCCCGGCCTCCTTTCGAATCCCTGTTACCGAAAGTAAAGGCGAGACAACGAACATCCACATCGGGCGGACGGCTACACCTTGGGCGATACCATTGACGGAGATGTCCCTGGGACCAAAGTCCAGGAGAGCCTGTTCGGGCTCGCTGCTATCGGGAGGTTGGCAACTCGGAAGCGTGTTTCCGGCGCACCAGGATCGCTATCGCGTGCGGGTAGCGTTTGCGCATCCGCTGTTCGATGTCCTCCTCGGAGGTTCCTCGGAGCCGGTGGTAGTAACCCGTCAGGTCCGCCATTAACGCGTCGGCCTCGTACCAGACTCGGTTTTCCATGATGTCCCTCACTCCTCGCTCTTCTCGCTTTGCTGCCTGGAACTAGTATCGGCGTGGCGGCGCGAAAGGGCATCGGGCAAAGGAACGGACGTTGTTGCGTACTTTGGGCGGCGTGCGCCCCTGCGACTAAAGTCCTACGGGCCGCATGGCCGCCTCCCGCGGGGCCGCCGCGAAGCTCAGACCACGTTGTCCTTCAGTTGCCCGAGCGGGTACTTTCTCCCGCGCCACTCGACACCGCCGCCGGACAATACGGTGTAGACGGACCTGAGCACGGCGTAGACCAGGAAGCTGGACCCTACGGGATGAAGCGCGGCGTACCACCAGGGTGGTCCAGAGTACCGGGTCCTGCGAGCGTACATGGAAGAGATTACGAGCACGCTCAGGCCAGAGAAAGCCCGAACCCGCCTGTCCGGAAAGAAGAGCCCCGCAAACGGTAGCACGTTGGTCAAAAACAGCAGCACCGCGCCGGCCACGGCCGCTCCGGCCCGGTAATCCACCCCGGGAAGTATGCTCTTGCTGAGGCCCCTCATGGCGCCGCTCACGCTCCGGTGCCACTCGACGACGACGAGGCCCGTTCCGTATGCTACGCCCTGCCTGAAGCCTTGCTTCTTGATCAGGCGGGCCAGCTTCATGTCGTCGTCGGGGCGCATGCGAATGGCCCTGTGGCCACCGATCGCCCTGTACACGTTCCGCTTCAGGAGGTTGAAGGCGCCGACCCCGACGTGCTCTTTCGCACTGGGATCACTCGCCCGCCACGGCCTCTGCGTTGCCTCGAAAAACAGCGTGAAAGAAGCGACGAAGCTCCGGAGGAGCGGGTCACGGCTCACGATCTCCGGCGCCAGGGTTAGATGGTCGAGCCCCAGACCGATGGCGTGGTCCACGGCCTTTTGCAGGCAATCGGGGGAGAATCGCACGTCCGCGTCGGTGAACAGCAGCCACTCCCCCGAGGCATCCGCAGCCCCAAGATGCAGGGCATTCGTCTTGCCCAGCCAGCCGTCTGGTAGCTGTTGTACGTGCAGCACGCGCAGGGTATCAGTGTGCCTGGCCGCGAGCCTGCCGAGGATCTCGGCCGTACGGTCGGCCGAGCGGTCGTTTACGGCCACCACCTCCAGATCCCCGGGGTAGTCCTGGGCGAGCATGGACCTCACGCCCCTCTCCAGGGCCGCCTCCTCGTCGCGGGCGGCGAGTATCACCGAAACGGCGGGATAGCGCCCCGACCGGACCGGCAAGCGTTCGTCCCGGAGTAGCGGGACGCTCCGTACGCCGCGAAACCACTCGATGGCCAGGAAGACCCAGGCGAGGGAGCAGAGCGCGGACAGAAGGGTTACGAAACGCTTCAAGCCTTCCTCCCGTGATCGGAGAACCCGGCCATGGTACCCGACCTTCCCGTAGGCGTGTTGGGAAACCGTGTCTTGAGCAGAGAGGAAGGGGCTTTGCGGAGTCCCGTCCCTCGATTTGCTTATGCCGTCGGTCTTACGTTCTGGTTGACGCGGAAGAGGTTGTCCGGATCGTACTCGTTCTTCACCTCTGTCGGCCGCCCGTAATTGTCGCGGTAGCTTGTCATCATGTTGACGTAGGCGCACCCACGCGGGGACTTCCCCGGCCACCTCGGCCTGTGTTCGATGCGTGAGCCGGCGCAGCGTGTGGGCGGGATGCTGGAAGTACAGAGCGCGCCCGGTACGGGGACCCGAGTCCGCGCCGGTATCCCCCTTTGAAGTGCGGCAGTCGGGACTGGTATTCTCATGTGCCTGAGGCATCAGCGAGAGATATTCGTCGGAAGCACGAGGAGCAATATATGCGCCTGGATCAAGACCTGGTAGACGCGGCCCGTGAGTTGCTGGAACGCCGGTTTCCTGGCGAGGAAGGGATCGCGGCGGCGATGTATACGGATGACGGAGACGTCCTTACTAGCGTCTTCTTCGAGCCCGAGTGGGGCAGCGGAATGCTGTGTGCCGAGACCGGCGCCATCTGCGAGGCGGAGAAACTGGACAAGCGGGTAACGGCTTCGGTGTGCGTCTCGCGTCTCTCCGGGGAGGACCCGGTCATGATCCTGACGCCGTGCGGCATCTGCCAGGAACGCCTGTTTCACTGGGGAGACGGCTTGGAAGTGGCGGTCCCGGATCCCACGGACCCGACCCGGTGGATGGCCAAGACCCTGAAAGAGGTCCAGCCGTATTACTGGGTGAACGCGTTCGACCGGACGTAGCCGGACCGTTGGGGCGGGGCCTGTTAGACCCCGTCCCTTCGATGGTTTCGACACTAGCTTTTCCTGACTACGTAGTAGCTGTTCGCGATGTCGTGGGGGAGCCGCTTGACCTCCACGCTGCCGAAGCCGGCTTCCGCGAGCATCTCCGTGGCCTTCTCCTCGCCCCACATCGTGCCGAGCCCTTCGCCGCCCTGGGCGAGGGAGACCGTGGTGCAGTGCATGGTCGAGACGGTGTACAGGAACGGCCCCAGGGGGTGCTCCATGTTGTTGTGCACGTGGCTCGAGCCCGCGATGTCCTGCATGAGGTAGACGCCGTCGTCCTTGAGCGCCCTGGCTATGCCCCTCAGGACAGCCGCCGGATGGGCCTGGTCATGTACCGCGTCGAAGGTGGTGATGAGGTCGTAGCGTCCGGTTTCGTCGAGGGTCGAGGCGTCCTTGACCTCGAAGCGGACGTTGGTCGTGCCGTGCCCTTTGGCCTCGGTTATCGCCCTGAGTACCCCCTCTTCGGAGATATCGTAGCCGGTGAAGTGGCTGTTGGGGAAGGCGCGGGCCATGAGGTTGAGCGCCCGGCCGCTACCGCTACCGACGTCCAGGACTTCGATGCCGGCTTCGAGGCGTTCCGTCAGCCCCGGCACGAGCGGTAGGATGTGGTCGAACAGCGCCGCAACCACGGACTGTCCGCTGTCTTCGGCCATAACTTCGTGGAAACGCGGGTAGGCAGAGTAGGGCACGCCCCCGCCGCGGCGGAAGACCTCGACTATCCTGTCCTCCACCGCTCCCATCAAGGGGATGAACTGGGCGGTGACGGCTATGTTCTCCGGAGAGGCCGCGCGGGTGAGGAAGACGGCGTGCTCCGGTGGAAGGTGATACGTACTCTGTTCCGGGTCGTACTCGACGATACCGCCGACGACCATCGCGCCGAGCCACTCGCGCACGTAACGTTCGTCGAGGTTCGCGGCGGAGGCGATCTGGTCACTGGTTGAGGCCGGCAGCCCCGACATCGCGTCGAAGAGGCCGGTCCGGTGACCAATGCTCGTCATGATCGCGATGGCCCCTTCGTTCAGGGCGCCGATCATGCGTCCGGCGAAGGCTTCGGCCCGTTCCTGATCGATTTTCTGCGGGTCCACGTCACTTCCTTTCCATAGCTGGTTCGGCTTCCACGAACGCGACGCCCCCGGGGGCGGCCACGATGCGGAGCCGGGCGCCCGGTTCGCCCGGCCCGTACCTGTGGGTGAAGCGGTATGAACCCGGCTTCCCACCCTGGATCTTGCCGTGATGTGCTTCGGTACCGGCGCGTAAGGCTTGCCTGGCTTCGTAGGTCTGGCGCATCTTCTCTCCCTTCTTCGTACTCCTGCCCGATAACCGCGGGCGGATCACCAACGTCGCCTCTAGGCGAAGACTTCGGTCGGCCCCCGCGTTACCCGCGTCGGGCTTTCGAGGATGGCGAAGTCGTAGGCCTTGATGTTCTCGAAATGCGGGTTCGCCAGCATCCCTTTGTAGATGTCGGTCTCCCTGTAGGCCTCCATCGCCTCGCGGTCGGCCCAGATGTAGACGCCGCCGTAAGTGTTCGTCTCGGCGTTGGCCAGCCAGGTCTTGGAGATGAGACCCGGCAGCCCGGCGAAAGCGGGGGCTATGGACTCCACCTGCCAGAGGTAGTTCTCCACGCCTATATCCTTGAGGTTGAAGGTGATGATCTGGACGTGCATGCTCTATTCTCCTAGTGCCGTGCCCGATGGCTGGCCGTCAACAAAACTCTGTCTCTCGTGCGCCCGGCTCATCGCTTCTCCCCCTTGCCCAACTTCGTTTTCTTCATCTGGTTCACCAGGACCGCGACCACGTCCGAATAAAGATCGCGTATCCTCGACTCGATCTCGCCTTCCGAACCGCCCATCATCATGTGGCGATGGACCGTCAAATCCGCCGTCAGCACGTCCGCCTCGTACCAGCCCCGAATGTTCATTCCCACTCCTCTCACGCCGCCAGCGCGTGTATTTGCCAGGAACCGTCGATCCTCGTCCGCGCGTCGCGCCCATCGCTGGAGAGAACGTCGAGCCCGCTCACCCGAACGCTGCTGGCGGAGTAGCGTCCCTCCACGAGCCTGACGGCCCGCTCCACACTCTCTGCCTGGACGGCTACGTCGAAACGGGCGGCGCCGCTTTGCACCCTGATCGAAACCTTAACCATCCGGATCACCTCTCCCGTTCCGTCTTGCGTTTGCTGTCTGTGCCCTCAGTATCAGGGTGCGGGCGATATCCCACATCGGGCGAAAGCAGCGTTGTTGGCAGGGACTTACGGAGGGGAAGTGATCTAAGACCAAAGTCTAACTGAGGCTTCAGGCTACAGGTTTCAGGCTTCAGTAGGGTTCTGAGACGTAGTTCGCGGACCAGGAGTCTTTTTCACTGCTTGTCCTCGCTAATCCATTTCTTGAGCGTCGGGCCGGTCCACATGCTGACCGGCCCGACCTCGGCAGCTGCTTACGCTGTGGGCTTGATGTTCTGGTTGAGACGGAAGAGGTTGGTGGGGTCGAACTGATTCTTGATCGCGACCAGGCGCTCGTAGTTCTCACCGTAGGCATCGCGCATCATCGCGTCTCCCTCTTCGAGGAAGCCGGGGAAGTTCAGGTATATCCCGCCGTCGGAGAACCGCCGCAGGTCGGAGAAACTGTTTCTGGCCCAGGCTATGTTGGTCTCATCCTCCTCTGGCTCGGGTTCCCAGTTAGCTTCGATGCCGAGCAGGATGGGCGCGCTCCGGTCGCCGAAGGCGCTCTCGTCCGCCCCAACGCGGCCCATGGCCCCGCCCTGGAACCAGACGTCAATGGTGGAGTGGTCGGAAGGAGCTGCTTCAGCGTGCTCGATGAGGGCCTCGATCACCCCGTCGCGCAATCCTCCCACGTTCACAGACTTCCAGTAGTAGCGCCACCCGTCCGGGTAGTCCTCGTCCAGGAGCTTCTGCACCTCGGTGTACGGCATCGGTCCGCTAAAGTCCACGATCGGGTCTCCGAGCTCACGCAGGGGCCTAAGCACCTCCTCGCCCTCCTCGACGGGGCCGGCGTATATCGCCAGGAACGCGACGAACTGCTCGCCGTGCCACTCCTCCGGGAAGTCCTCGACGCGGGGGACCCGGCCAAGGAAGCTCAGGGGGCTTACCCCGTCGGGAGCATGGGCCGCGTACTCCTCGCCGAGGCGCAGCACCTCTTTTGCACGATCTCCCGGGTAGAACACGAAGGCGCACATCACCTCGGGCCCCACCGGGTGTAGCCGGTACTCGAAGGAGGTAACGACGCCGAAGTTGCCACCCCCACCGCGGATGGCCCAGAACAGATCCGCGTTCTCATCCTCGCTAGCCGTCAGCGAGCGGCCGTCGGCGGTGACCACGTCCACGGAGACGAGGTTGTCGGACGAGAGGCCGTGCTTGCGCCTCAGGTGGCCCATACCGCCGTTGAGGGTAAGGCCGGCGATCCCCGTCTCGGAGACCACGCCCATAGGCGTCGCCATTCCGTGCTTCTGCGTCTCCTCGTCCAGCTCGCCTATGGTGACGCCGGCCCCCGCGCGTACCGTGCGCCCCTCCAGGTCCACCTCGATCTCCTTCATGGCCGAGAGGTCTATGACCAGGCCGCCGTCGGCGCTTGCCGTGCCTGCGACGTTGTGACCGCCACCGCGCACCGCCACCAGAAGGTCGTTCTCGCGGGCGAAGTTTACGGAGTCGATAACGTCGCCGGCATCGGCGGAGCGGACGATGAGAGCGGGTTGCCGGTCGATCACACCGTTCCAGACCTGGCGAGCCTCCTCGTACTCGGCATCGCCTGAGCGAAGCAACCCGCCGCGCAACCTGGATGCAAACTGTTCTACTACCGCTTCGTCGAGTGCCGAATCCGTCCCTGTAAGCGAGACTATTCGCAACTCTGCCATGATCTCTCCTTTCCTGCTATCCCCAACGATTTATCTTGCCACGGAATTGTTCACAATGCTACGAACGCGGCCTCTTCCCGAAGTCACCTTCGCGGCCTCCCGAGCGAGCCTCAGTCCCGGACCTCCCGCCAGAAGGCATCGACGCGCGCGTTCCACTCGTCGGGGACCTCCTGGAAGGGCTGGTGGGCCTCGCCGGGCAGCATCTCGAAGCGGGAGCCGGGGATCGCATCGGCGACAGCGTGGCCGAACTGGGGCGGCAGTATCACGTCGAGCTCCCCCGCCAGCACCAGCGTGGGCACGGCGATCTGCGAGAGGCGGTCGGCCGTGTCGTGCTCGCGGCAGACCTCGACCTGAGCTTGCCAGGCCTCGACCGACTGCCCATGCGAGAAAGTCAGCGCCTCCTCGACGATCTCGGCTACCGAGCCATCCGCGTGCGCGCGCGGCGTGTAGACCCACGTGAAGAAGGCCTCGAAGAAGGCGCGCTCGCTCGGCGCGGCCTCCGGCAGCCAGCGCCAGAAGTCGAGCTGCGAGCGAAACAGCGCGTCGGGGCGGGCATAGGTGCTGTTGAGGACGAGGCTACGGACGAGCTCGGGGTGGCGGATCGCCAGCTCCTGCGCGATCGCGCTCCCCATCGAGAAGCCGGCGACGTGGGCGGAGGGCACATCGAGCGCCCGCAGAACCGCGGCCGCGTCGTCCGCCATCACCGCCGCCGAGATGGGCCCTTCTGGCATCGCCGTCCGTCCCGCCCCGCGGTTGTCGAACGCGGTCAGGCGGTAGCGGTCGGCGAGCCCGTCGAGCTGAAGCTGCCACGACTCGACGGTATCGCCCAGGCCACCGATCAGCAGAACGTCCGGTCCTTCGCCGACCTGCTCGGTCCAGGTGTCGAGTTCCCCTGCGCGTACGTGATCACCCACCTTCAACCTCCTCCTTTGGTCGCTTCCAGAAAACTCAGCACCTCGGCCGTGAAGAGGTCGGTCCCTGTATCCATCGCCGAGTGACCTTGCCCGTCCAAGACGACGGTGCGGGAGTCCGGCACCACCTCGTCCACGGCTTCCGCGGCCTTCCCAAAGGCGGCCGGGCTGTCGCCGCCGGCCAATAGCAACGTCGGTGTCCCGAGGTTCTTGAACCGCTCCGGATCGAAGCGATAGGATTTGACCGCTCGCAGCTCCCGCGGTATCGTGTGCGCCGCTTCCACCCGCGCCTGCCACACGGGCTGCGCTCGCATGTACTCCACCACCTCGGGCGGCAACCCGGCGACCTCGCGCATCGTGGTCTCGACCACCCCGTCCCGGTCTCCTTGCCCCAGCAAATCGTCCAGCCGTTCGACGACCTCGTGGGGGTAGATCTCCTCACCGGCCACCTCGATCCCCGGATCGTAGAGCACCAGTTTGCCAACGTTCCCGGTGAGCAGCGTGGCCTCTAGCGCCAGCAGCCCGCCGTAGGAGTGACCCAGCACGTTTACCGACTCTTCGATGGAGTCCACCACCGCCGCTACGTCCTCGAACTCCCGTTCTACCGTGTAGCCGTCGACGTCACCGCTGTCTCCGCGACCGCGCCGGTCGATGGCGTGGACGGTGAAATGCTCCTCGAAAGCTGGCAGGACCGGCCTCCAACGGCTGTGGTCGGCGGCCGTCCCGTGCACCAGTACGAGGGGCGGTCCTGCTCCGCTGCGCCGGTAGGCGATCGGCGTGCCATCTCTGGACGTGATCGTTTCCGCTTGCCTTTCTCCTGCTTCTGTGTTCATTTGCGACATCGGAGTCCTCCTCGTGGCCGCTCTCGGTATCAATCATCTCGAACGTTCCGGGGCCGCTTGGGGACCCCGGACGAAAGTCGTTTCTTCGCTTGTCTCTCGGACTTTACCGTTACTCGACCACATCTATCTGCTCGCGCTCGATGCTGGCAGTCCCTCAACACTCCGCCGGTTCTCTCCCGCGTGGGGACCACGCGAGGAAACGAGCTAGCAGCGCGTTCCCCATCCCGGCGTGCCTACCGGAGCTGGCCGCGCGAAGCTGCCGGGCCAGACGGTCGTTCTCGACCTTCTGCACCATAGCGTTGCGGTGTTGCCTGGACAGCTCGATGTCGTTCAGGGTGAACATCTTAGGCTCCTCTCTCGCCCTCGTTGTTTTCGACGGGCATAAGTAAAGCGCCTGACGCCGGCGCGGACATCGGGCGTAAGAACGATCTTCGGAACAGACTTCCGGCGGTACTCTGTCGTAGGACTAAAGTCCAATATCAGCCGGTCAGCATTTCAGCAAGAACAAAGGGCTGACAAACTGAAGTGCTGAGGTGCTAAGAGCTTGCAAAGAGGGGTGCATCCTCTTTGCAAGCTGCTGTAGAGTGGGGCGAAGCAAGATACTCCGCCCCATTCGTTGACTGATCGCCCCTCAGGAGGCCACCACGCTCTTGGGCGCGGAGAACTCCGAGGTGTCGCCGACGTTGCCGTTAACAGAGGTCGCCGTGGCCGTCACCCTCTGCCCCGCTGCGACGGTTTGGGCCGTGGAGAGGGTGAAGGCGGCGTTGCCGCTAGCGTCGGTGGCCACGTTCGTGACGCCTATGAACTTCTTGCCCTCGTTGCCGGAGGGGTTGGAGTAGAGGTGGATCTCGAAGACCTTGTTGGGGGCGGAGTTGAGCTTGCCCTTGACGATAGTCGTTCCGCCGGAGGAGGTGGTGGCGGAGGAGAGGAGGGGCTTGTTCTGCAGGTTGTTGGGGCCGGTGTCCGTGTCGCCGGGGTCGTTGGGGGTGAGACCGTCGCCGCCCAGGTCTATGCCGAGTCCGGCGTTGGAGAAGATCGAGTTGCGCAGGACGCGGTTGCCCGTCGCCAGTCCGAAACTGACGATTCGCACCCCGTCCTCTATATTGATTTGGGCGTTGGTGCCGGTGGCCAGCGTGTTGGGCGAAGAGCCCGGCTGGGTGTAGCCGTCTATGGTTACAGCCTCGGTGATCGCCGGCAGCTCCGAGGTCGGCTTGATGGTCTTCACGCCGCTCCCGGGGATGTTGAACCTGATGGTATCCGCGCCTGAAACGCGGTTGGTGACGCCGATCGCCTCGCGCAGGGTGCATTCCGTGGAGTTGCAACCGCCGGTACCGGCGTCCCCGGTCGAGTTGACGGTGAAGGTAATGCCGGCCTGGGCGGGCTTGCCTGTCGCAAGCATCGTGCTCATCAACGCCGCCAGCATGAAGCCCAGAACAAGGGCCTTCGCGCTGCGCGCCGATCTGTGTGTCTTTGATCCATTCATCTCCTTTACTGCCTTCCAAAGTTCGTGTCTAGCTGTCTACTCGCCTACGGGGTTCGGCAGCCCTACCGGCGGTGTCCGTGCTCTAGGCGAGGCGGATGACGTAGAACATGCCCCCGCTGTCCTTGTCGGAGAGGAACCCGTTCGGGCTCGTCGTGAGGTCTTCCAGCGGCTCGTCGCTCCTGGTGACGGCGAGTCGGGCCTGGAACGCAGAGAAATGTACGCGCACCCCGCCCAAAGCCTCGAAGGCCGCCCCCGTCCACTGGTTGGTCGCCTCGGTGACCAGGTACTCGTAGCCGAGCTCCCGGCACCGTTCCGCGCTAGCCGCCACGAGCTCGAAAGCGTCCTCCGTCGGGAGATCGTCGGAGCGGGCGATGAGGATATGGTGGCTGACCTTACCTTGCTCGTAGGCCTCCCGTAACGCCGGGTACCGCTCGGAGAGGGCCGCCATGGCCTCCGCGTCCTGGGCGCCAAGCGCGGCGTAGACCGGTTCCCAGACCCCGAAGACCGTGTCTAGGAACGGGTCGTCCTCCCGGAGTGGGGGCTCTACATCGAAGGGGGGCATCGTCTCGTTGAACGCGCTGCCGATGACGCTTCCCGCCCCGTCCAGGATGGCGACCGATTGCTCCAACACCTCGTGGTTGATCTCTATGGCCTCCTTGGGGCTGGTGGGATCTGTCAACGCAGCGAGGCGTGTGATCCAGTACATCTGCGTCGCCGTGTCCCACGCACCGAAGGAGTCGGTCCCGAAGGGATCGGTGTGGGGTGCCTCCATCAACCCCGCGGGCGGATACTTGGGCGGCCTGAGGTGGCGGGCCTGCGGTTCCCAGCGCACGAAGCCGGTGGCTATCACCCACGCCATCTGCAAGAGTTGATCCATCGTCAGCTCCGTGGCGAGTGTCGCGGAGTACCGGCCGCGGTAGGGCTTGGCCCGCGCGAAGTCGACGAGCGGCAAGGATGCCGGCATGGGCTGCAGCCCATGCTGGGCCACGTCCGCGGCTTTCGGATAAGCGCTGTAGGGCAGGGGGCGCGGTCTTTCGGAAGCTTCGCCCCACGCCCGTCTCTGTGCGTTCGTCTGGTACATCACTCGAGCCTCCTTTGCTCTGGTTGATTCACCCTCAGTAAAGCGTCGGACCGGAGTGCCTACATCGGGAGAAGGACCTGATCTCCCCCGGGACTTTGGTCCAACGTTCTTTCGAGCCTTCAGCCAAAGCGAGGGCGGCACCACTACTTCTTTGCCACGCCGCTCGTCGACGAAGAAAGACGAGAGGGCAACCACTCATGGGACAACGGCGGCGAGCACCGCAGGGTCGCCGACCAGGCGCCGATGGTTCTGGCCCTTTGCTTTCCTTCAAACGGCGGCCATTACCGGGTTCCCTCTCCAGTTGCGGGCGCCTCCGATGCTGAACCGGGCAGCCCGCCGTTCCGGCCCCAGGCCGAGGTGCGGTAGCCGTTTGCCGAGGGTCGGGCCGACGCCCTGCGCTGCAGCCAGTGCATGAGCAGACCGAGCAGACCAAAGAGGGCCAGATGGAAGCAGTAGAGCCACAGGCTCGGACCGGTGGTCGTCAAGTCCTGGCGATGGACCAAGACCATGAGCAGGTCCAACCCTGCCGCGGCTATCATCAGGTCGGCGACGTGCCGAACCCGCTCCCAATCGCGCTCGACCCAGAACCAGAGCAAACCCACCCCGAACGCTGCAAACCAGGAGGCGAAGATCCGGACCATCAGCGGGGTGATGGGCCAGGGCCACTGCGCCACGACGGGATCTGGCCGGATCAGGACGAGGATCCCGAGCAGGACTAGAATTGCCCCTACCGCGATGGCGAGGCTGCGGGTAGCCGGGGTCACCGGCCGATAGACAGCCCAACTCGACCCCGAACGCTCGTGGTGTACGTAGAACAGCAGGGCCAACATGGGGGCGCCGACGTAGATGACGAGCCAGTAGGCCAGCCGCGAGCCCGGAGTAAAGAGATCGAGGTGTAGCAGGGTGGTTATCGAGATGAGGGCACCGGCAGACACCAGGATGGGAATGAGGAAGCGCGCCGGCTCCCACCGCCCGCGGTAGGTGATGAGCGCCACGGCGGCGGCTCCACCCAGGTACAGCGCACCGAACAGGGCTGCGTTGATGGGGGGTTTGATCTCCCAGAAGAACAACCGGGCCGTATCAGCGGGGAAGAAGATCAGGGAGCCGGCGCCGGCCAGCGCGTTCACGGCCACGAACCAGAAGGCGAGCTTCATCAACGACGACATGGGGCGATCGCCTCGCCGTGCTCCTTTGTCCAGGGTCCGCTGATCGGACGGTTGCCTGCGGACCGTTTCTCTCGTGTGACTCATGCGTGCCTCCTTTGCTTTGTGCCTCCGGGCCGAAGGGGGCGAGCCTGTTCGGTCCCGCCCCGCTCGTCGACCGGTTTCGTCCGCGCGCTATTGCGCCACCACCGTCCGGGGCGCCGAGATCTCGGAAGTGTTGCCGCCGACGAAGTCGATGGCCGTCGCGGTTATCCGTTGCCCCGCCGGAGACCTATCGCTGCGGCGGCAGGTCGGCGCAGACGGCCATCAACGTCAAGTCGTCGACCAGCTGCGAGGTGTTGTCGATCAGGAATATCACGGAGCCCGGGTTGGCCACGCTCGGCGCCGCCGTGGTTATCTCCGTGGTAGCGTTCTTGCCCGCCCACGCGCTGCTGAGGGCAAGATCTCCGGTGTCGCAAAGGACGGCGGTCGAGAACACGACGTCTATCCTTATCGGCTTGTCCACCCGGTAGGTCTTGGCGGGCATGAAAGCGCTCGAGTCCTGCCCGTCTATCTTGTCGGCGTTGAGGTTGGTGACCCGTCCGTCGGAGTTGACGCTCATCGGCGCCTTGCCCTGCTCCACCTGAAGGTCGAGGGCCGTCGCGCTGGCGCCCGTGGAGTTGTTGTCTATCTGCAACGAAGGACCGGCGACGCTCCCGACCAGCCTGGTTATGGCGTTCACCGTGTTGGTCTTGCCCAGATCGAATCGGGCGCCTACCCCCGTGCCGGCCAGCGCCGTCGTTGCCACCCCGAACACCAACGCCACCATGATCGCCAACCCTACGACCGTTGTGGTCGTCCTCGCCATCCACGCCACCTTCTTTGCCGCGCTACCCAACATCGCTCTTACCTCCTTCTCGTGCCGGCGACGGGCGGTCCCTTCGTCCCGCCCGTCGCCGGCTTCTCTAACTTCGGCCCGGGCTCTGCCGCCTATAGCGCTTCTTTGATCTCGCAGCGCTTCACGGAGTCAAGCCCTGCGTCGAACTGGACCATGTCTCTGCCGGAGCCGCAGTCTATGGTGTCCTTCTGTCCTTCGATCGCGTTGACGGTGTCGTCGCCGGGGCCTCCCTCGACGGTGTCGATGCCGTCGCTAAAGAGGAAGTCGGCCGAGATCCTGTCGTCTCCCCTGTCGCCTGAGAGCAGGTCGGACCCTGCGCCGCCGACGAGGTCGTCTGAGCCAGCGCCGCCGAAGAGCTGGTCGTCGCCAGGGACCGTCGCCGCGTTGCCGTCGCCCGTGAGCCTGTCTGGGCTGGCCAGGCCGTGGATCACGTCGCCGCCGCCCAATCCGACGATGCTGTCGATCCCGCCGGTGCCCACCATGACGTCGTTGGCTTCGGTGCCGAGGCACACAGCGCCCCCGACGGACGGCGGACACTCGACATCCAGCGCGTAGGCTGCGCCGGCGAGAAGGACCACCACCAGACCTACCATGGAGAGCAGCAGGGCCGCCCTGCGCCTCATCTTGCCGGAGTAGGTCTCCTCCCTCTTCGGACGAGCGCCCTTGAGCCGCCTGGCGAGGCGCGCTCTCTCGGCCTCCGCGAGCAGTGCCTGCTGGCGCTCGCGAATCATCCCGATGTCGTTTATCTGGTACATCACTCGAGCCTCCTTTGCTCTGGTTGATTCACCCTCAGTAAAGCGTCGGACCGAAGTGCCTACATCGGGAGAAGGACTTGATCTCCCCCGGGACTTTGGTCCAACGTTTTCTTAGCCGTCAGTGGTCAGCCATCAGCCAAGATTAAGAAGCTGATCGCTGAAGGCTGACAGCGGGGCCTGCGGTTCCCAGCGCACGAAGCCGGTGGCTATCACCCACGCCATCTGCAAGAGCTGATCCATCGTCAGCTCCGTGGCGAGTGTCGCGGAGTACCGGCCGCGGTAGGGCTTGGCCCGCGCGAAATCGACGAGGGGCAGGGATTCGGGCAGGGGCTGCAACCCGTGCCGGTCTATCGATGCCGGCGCCCATCTGACGGATAGAACCTCGACTCGTGGACCGGACCCTTCCGTCGACCAGGAGCGCGGCTGCCAGCGCGCTGGCGAGCGCGAGCCCGGCTGAGATGAGCATCACGGTGCGGAACGCGGCGACGAAGGACTCGTCTATGGCGTATTCGATCCGCGCCGCCGTCGCCGCGTTTACGCCATCCGGCGCCTGTGCCGCTCCGAGGTCAGCCTTCGCCCCTTCCATCTCGCCGCGGACACCGCCGGGCAGGTCCATGCCTTCCAGGCGGGCGTCCAGGTTTGCGGAGAACGCCCCGTAGACGAACATGCCCAGAACGGCGACCGTCAGTAGGCCCGCCATGCGGGCCACGGCGTTGTTCACCCCCGAGGCCAGCCCGGAGTGCTCGCGCTTGACCGAGGCGAGCGCCGCCGTCGTAAGCGGGGTTATGACCAGCGCCATCCCGAAGCCCTGAATGACCATCGCCGGGAAGAACGAGGTCCAGTAGGAGCCGTGCTCTACTCCCGGCAGGGCGAACAGCAGGAGGCCCACCGCGACGGCGAGCGACGCTACTACGAGCGGCAACTTCGTCCCGAAGCGGGCGCAGATGCGCCCGGAGAGGCGGCCGACCAGGAAGGCCATCGCCACGAACGGCAGGAACGCGCTGCCCGCCACGAAGGCCGAGTAACCGTGAACCTGCATCATGAGAAAAGGCAGGAAGTACAGCGAGCCGGTTAGGGCCATATAGAACAGCAGCGTCACCAGGTTAGCGCCGTCGAAGTTTCTGGAGCGAAACAGCGAGGGCGGCACCATCGGGTCATTGCCACGCCGCTCGACGACGACGAAAGATGAAAAGGCGGCCACTCCCAGAACAATGGCGGCGAGTACCATCGGGTCGCCGAAACCAGAAGCTGGGGTCTCGATCAGGGCGTAGACCAGACCCGCGAGCCCGGTCGTGGCGAGGACCGCGCCGGCGAGGTCGAGCTTGCGGGCCTCCGGGTCCCGGCTCTCGGGCACGTGCCACAGCGCGATGGGTATAGCCAAGACGGCCAGCGAGGGCGTGATCAGGAACGCGGCCCGCCAGGAGATCTCCTCGACCAGCCAGCCGCCCAATAGCGGTCCGACCGCCATCGCCGTGCCACTAAGCGCCGACCAGGCGCCTATAGCCTTCGCCCTTTGCTTCCCCTCGAACGACGCCCCTACTATCGCAAGCGACGCCGGCACCAGCAGGGCGCCTCCTGCGCCCTGCACGGCCCTGGCCGCGACGAGTTGCCCGACACCGGGGGCGAGGGCGCACCAGGCCGAGGCGGCGCCGAAGACCGCCGCGCCAAGGACGAAGACGCGCCGCCTCCCGAAGCGGTCGCCCAGAGATCCCCCGATGAGCAGCAGTGCGGACAGCACCAGGGCGAAGGCCCCGTAAACCCACTGCGTCCCGCGCGCGCCCGCTCCCAGGTCAGCCTGCACCGCCGGCAGGGCCACGTTGAGCACCGTGCTGTCGAGGAAGGCCATGCCTGAGCCCATGGACGCGGCCGCTACCACCCAGGGCCGCGAGGCCGGCCGGCACGGGGCCGAGGTCCGGGTGGACCGGATAACACCCTCATCGCACGGCTGCAGGACGGTGGCCATCACCGGCCTCCCCCGCGCCACGGCTCGATCTTAATCAGGTCGTACACCTCGAGCTCCCTTCGCGCTCTCGTTGCCACCGACGGCCCGAAGTATCAGCGGGGGCGCTGGCGCGGGCATCGGGCGGAGGAACCGTTGTTGCCAAAGACGTTCGGAGGGGAGATAATCTGGTACCAAAGTCCAAGGACGAGCCAGAGGTCCAGGAAACCGATGACTATACGAGTCTTGATCGCCGACGACCACGGCGTGGTGCGCCAGGGGCTCACCATGTACCTGAAGCTCGACCCGGAACTGGAGGTGGTGGGCGAGGCCTCCAACGGCGAGGAGGCGTTACACCTGGCGCGTGACCTCCAACCGGACGTGGTGCTCATGGACGTGCTCATGCCGGTCATGGACGGCATCGCCGCCACCGAGAAGATCAAAGCCGAGATGCCTGGGGTGGAGGTGGTGGCGCTCACCAGCGTGCTCGACGACGGCGCGGTTACTGGTGCTGTACGGGCCGGGGCGATGGGCTACCTCCTGAAGAACACCAAGCCACGCGAGTTGTGCCGTGCGATCAAGGGCGCGGCTGCTGGCCAGGTCCAGCTCGATCCCGAGGCGGCGGCGAAGCTGATGCGCGAGATGCGCGCGCCCGAGCGGGCCGAGGCCCTCACCGCCCGCGAGACCGAGGTGCTCAAGCTCGTTGCGCGGGGCAAGGCGAACAAGCAGATCGCGCGGGAGCTCTTCGTCGAGGAGAAGACGGTCAAGGCCCACGTCTCTGGCATCCTGCGCAAGCTCGGCATGAGCAGCCGCACCCAGGCCGCCCTGTACGCGGTGAGGACCGGCCTGGTGAGCATGGACGAGCTGAACGAGGAACCATGGTAGCGCTACCGGAACGCCAAACCCTTCAGAAACCCTTACGCGTGCTGCTCGTGGAGGACTCCGAGAACGACGCCCTGCTTCTCCTGCGCGAACTGGGGCGCGCGGGCTACGAGGTGGAACACGTGCGGGTGCATACCGCCGAGGCGATGCGCGAGGCGCTCCAATCACCGTGGGAGGTGATCATCTCTGACTACCGGATGCCGCGCTTTTCGGCGATGGAGGCCCTGCAGATGGCGAGTGCCTCCGGCTCGGATGCACCATTCATCGTGGTGTCTGGCAGGATCGGGGAGGACGTCGCGGTCGAGGCGATGCGTTGCGGGGCTTACGACTACGTGATGAAGAGCAACCTCGCGCGCCTCCCCCGAACGGTGGAGCGGGGGCTGGAGAAGGCGGAGGAGCAGCGGGAGCGGCGGAGGATCGAGGAGGAGCTAGAGAGGCGCGACGCCATCCTCGAGGCCGTGCGCTTCGCGGCCGACCAGTTCCTCGGCGAGGCCGCGGGCTGGGAAGAGAGCATAAGGGCGGTCCTGAGAAGACTTGGAGAGGCCACGGAAGCCAGCCGCGTCTACGTCTGCGAGAACTTTACGGGTGCAGACGGCGAGCTGTGGGCCGCCCTACGATACGAGTGGGTTGCGAGGGGCATCATAGCGCAGATCGATGCCGGGGTGGAGGGCGTTCCTTACAAGGCCGCCGGCTTCGGCCGCTGGATACACACGCTGGGCCGGGGAGACCTCGTTTACGGTCACGTGCGGGACCTGCCGAAGGGCGAACAGCCCGAGCTTCAGTTCGAGGATATCCTGTCCATTGTCCTCGTGCCCATCTTCGTCGAGGGACGCTGGTGGGGCTATATCGGCTTCGACGAGTGCGTGGAAGAGCGCGAGTGGTCGACGGCGGAGGTCGGCGCCCTCGGGGCCGCCGCGGGCACCCTCGGCGCGGCCATCAGGAGGCGGCAGACCGAAGAGCGGCTGCGGGGCAGCGAGGAGCGCTACCGGGCCGTGATCGAGCAGGCCACCGACGGCATCTACCTGCTCGACGCGGAGACCCGCCGCCTCGTCGAGACCAACCCTTCTTTCCAGCGAATGCTCGGTTACACGGTGGAGGAGATCGAGGGTCTGTGCGTCTACGACTTTGTCGCCCACCCGCGCGAGAACGTCGACGCCACTATTGCGCGGACCCTGCAAAGTAGACGCCGCATCGTCGGGGAGCGGAAGTACCGGCGCAAAGACGGCACCCTGCTCGACGTGGAGGTCGGGGTCAGCGTGATCTCGCTCGATGGGCGGGACGTGATCTGCACCATCGTCCGCGACGTTACGGAACGCAAGGAAAACGAGGAGCTACTGGCCCGCAGCGAGAGCCGTCTGCGCCAGATCATCGAGACGGAGCCGGAATGCGTCAAGGTTCTCGGCGCGAACGGCTCGTTGCTGGAGATGAATCCTGCGGGCCTCTCCATGATCGAGGCCGACTCGCTGGATCAGGTGCGCGGAAAGTCGGTCTACGATTACATCGCACCCGGACACCGGGGCGCTTTCGTGGCCCTCACGGAAGAGGTGCTGCGCGGCGGGTCGGGTACGCTGGAGTTCGAGCTCGTCGGGCTCAAAGGCACGCATCGTTGGCTCGAAACGCACGCCGTTCCGCTCCGCGACGCCGGGGGCGGGACCTCGGGCAAGCTCGCGATCACACGCGACATCACCGAGCGCAAGCACACCGAGCAGGCGCTCAAGCAGAGCGAACGCCTCTACCGCGCCGTGATCGAACAGGCCACCGAGAACATCTTCCTGATAGACATCGAGACGAGGCGCATCGTGGAGTCCAACCGCGCCTTCCGGGAGGCGCTCGGTTACTCTGAAGTGGAACTTCGCCGCATGACGCTCTACGATTTCGTCACCGCCGACCGCGAGAGCGTGGACCGCAACCTCAGGCGGACCCTGGAGGAAGGCCGCTTCTCCGTCGGCGAGAGACGATACCGTCGCAAGGACGGCACGCTCATTGACGTGGAGGTCGGCGGCAGCGTCATCCTCCGCGACGGCAAGGAGACCCTGGTCGCCGTCGCGCACGACATCACCGAGCGCAAGCAGAACGAGGAGGCGCTAGAAGAGAGCCGACGCGCCCTCGCCACGCTGATGAGCAACCTCCCCGGCATGGCCTACCGCTGCCGCAACGACGAGGACTGGACCATGCAGTTTGTCAGCGAAGGATGCTTCGGCCTGACGGGCTACTCGCCGGATGAACTGGTAGACAACCGGGTAGTCGCTTACGGAGACCTCATCCACCCGGACGACGCGGAGATGGTCTGGGAGAGCGTGCAGGTCGCCTTGCGCGAGCTGCGGCCGTTCCAGTTCACCTATCGCATCATGACCGCTTCGGGCACATCGAGATGGGTGTGGGAGCAGGGCCAGGGGGTCTTCTCGCCCTCGGGACAGCTGGTTGCGCTCGAAGGCTTCGTGACCGATACGACCGAACGGAAGCGCGTGCAGGAGCTGCTGGAAGAGCGCGTCGCAACGCTCTCCGGCATCGCCTCGGATCTCACCCTCGACCGGCCCACTGAGGCCCTACTTGGCGCCCTCGCAGAGAGCGTGGTCAACGCCAGCACGACCGTCGCCTGCGGGATAGTCCTGATCAGCGAGCAAGTGGGAGCGGTTGACCTTTTCGGCTCACACGGCCTCCCCGAGGGCTATACCGCAGGCCTCCGGGAGGCCTACCGGGCCGGGGTGCAATCCCCCAGCCTCGAAGCATTCCGCAGCCGCCGTCCCGTCCTCGTGCGCAACGTCAGGGAATTCCTGCTCGCCGATCCACTGTACTCTCCCATCCATCGCTATGTTCGCGAGGCGCCTTGGGACGTCGTGTACAGCCTGCCGCTCGTCTCCCGGGACCGGGCTCTGGGCGCGATCTTCTTCTGCTTTCTCCCCGAAGGGGAGCCCGGCGAGGACGAGAAGGTGTTCCTGCGGGCCGTCGCCGACCAGGCCGCCGTGGCCGTCGAGAACGCCCGGCTCTTCTCCGAGGCTCGCGGCAAGGCCGCACTCGAAGAGCGCCAGAAGCTCGCCCGCGAACTGCACGACTCCGTCTCCCAGGCCCTCTACGGCATCACTCTCGGGGTCGAGACGGCCCGAGAGCTCCTGCCGGAAGCCCCCGAACGCGCCGCCGAGCCCCTCGCCTACGCAACTACCCTCGCCGAAGCGGGGATGACCGAGATGCGGGCGCTCATCTTCGAGCTGCGCCCGGAGTCGTTGGAGCAAGAGGGGCTCGTGGCCGCCCTCGAAAAACAGGCCGCCGCCGTTCAGGCTCGTCACGGCATAAGAATCGAGGCCGCGTTCGGCGAAGAGCCCGCCGCATCCCTCGAAACCAAGGAGACCCTCTACCGCATCGCGCAGGAAGCCCTGCACAACACCGTCAAGCACGCCCGCGCGGCCAACGCGAAGGTGAAGCTGGAAGAGGACCCGCAAGGGATCACGCTCGAGGTCTCCGACGACGGTACAGGCTTCGACGCGCAGGACGACTTCCCCGGCCACCTAGGCCTCAAGTCAATGCGCGAGCGGGCGTCGCGGCAGGGCGGAACTCTGAAGGTCGTAAGCAAGCCGGGAGAAGGCGTCCACATCGTCGCCAGGGTTCCTAATAGATAGTGCCGGGTAGCGTTGCGCTTTTTGGGCGGTTCGCGAACCGCCCAAAAAGCGTGGGGTGGAGCCGAGGGGGATCGAACCCCTGACCTCCGCGCTGCCAGGGCGAAAACAGTTGAACAACGGTCAACGGTCGTGAGCAACAATGCGCTTATCTATGCGAATTTGCCGGCACGTTCTACTTGTGGTTGTTCCTAATACTACTTCGTTAGTAATGCGGTATGCTGGTGGGCATGGACAAGCAGCCGAAAATACCAGACGCTGTGCCCAAAGCTTCGAGCGACCCTTTGCCTGAGATAGCCGAGTTTCTTAAGCCCTTCGCCCCACTGTTTCGTCGCTCCCAGAGCCGCCACTCCCTGGAGCGCTACATCACAGGGCTCCTCACCGACCTCGATCGCAAAAACTGTGACACCATCGCTGCGGCACTGGCAGGCACTTCAACCGAGCGCCTCCAACACTTGCTCACGGATGCCGACTGGGATTCCCTTAAGCTGGACGCAGCTCGAGTGAGGTCTTTGAGCGCAAAAAGCCCCAAAGGTGGCGTGCTGGTGTTGGACGACACGAGTTTTCCCAAGCAGGGCAAGGCTTCGGTGGGAGTGGCTCGCCAGTACTGCGGGGCTTTGGGCAAGCGAGCCAATTGCCAGGTTGTGGTAAGCGCCCACTACGTCGCAGACGAGCCTGAGAGCTCACGCCCACTGCACTGGCCGGTGAGCGGGAGGCTCTACCTGCCCGAGGGGTGGGCCAAGGATCGGGAGCGTAGGGAGCGCTCGCACGTGCCCTCTGAGGTGATCTTCAGGAGCAAGCCCAACATAGCGCTATCTGTGGTGGATCTCTCACGGGAGTGGGGTGTGCCATCTGAGGTGGTGGTTGCAGACTCAGGCTATGGTAAGTACCCCTCTTTCCTTGGGGGCCTAGAAGAGCGCAAGCTCTCCTACGTGTGTGGGGTGGAGAGCACCTTCGGGGTGCGCCTGCCCGAAGAGGTGAGGGCTGCTTCTGAGGCCGGAGCGCCACCGTACCGGGGGAGAGGGCAACCTCCCAAGGAGCGGCCAGCACCTCTTTACACAGCTAGGGAACTGATCGGCTCCCTGCCAGAAGAAGCCTGGCGTAAAGTGAGCTGGAGGGAGGGGACTAAGGGGACTTTGAGCAAGCAAATGGTGGCGCTGCGAGCCCATCGGGCGACAGGAAGTGATCGTCACAGCATCGACCATGAACTGGTGCTCACAGCGAAGGAAGGCTGGCTGATCGGTGAGCGGCCGCTCACGGAAGGGCAGCCATCATCAGCGCACAAGAAGGAAGGCGAGGAGGAACTCAAGTACTACTACAGCTCGCTGGGCGCGGGTGTTTCGCTAGAGCGGCTGGCTTCTGTGGCCAAAAGCCGCTGGGCCATAGAGCAGTTCTACGAGGATGCAAAGGGAGAGTGTGGCTTGGGAGACTTTCAGGGGAGGAGGTGGGAAGGTCTGCACCGTCATCTGGCGCTCTCGATGCTAGCCTACTCCTTCCTGATGCTACATTCGAGCGTTACGAGAGGCGCAGGAGACTCTTCTTCTAGTGGGGAGGTCTTTTTCCCCCTCGGTGAGGCACACGACGCTTCCTGCGATCCACAGGCAAGTACTGATGTGGCTGCTGGAGGACCTGGTGCTATGGTTCATCGAAACTGATCGGATCAAGACCTTCCGTCCTCGTAGAAACTAACGAAGTAGTACTAACTGCTCACCCTAGTAACTGTCGGGCAACTGTCAAATCGCTGTCAGGTAGACTCATTGCGGTTCCTCTTAGACTTCGCTTCTCGGCATCGACCAGAGCAGGTCGATGACCCCTTTCTGCCGAAAAAGGGCTCGCCGCACTCCTCGCAGGTGAGCAACGGGCGCTTGCCCTCCATCAGAATGGCGAACTGGTACCAGATGGCACTCAGCAGATCCGAGCACCGAGGTGTCAGCCTGGGGCGGTAAGGCAAGTAACCGGCTATAGTGGAGACAGAACGCGGATGGTTCACATGCTGAGTGAAGCCCAGTCTGATCCTGGACATCTGCTGCTTGACGATGTGTTCCAGGCCGCTTGCCGCCTGCTCGATCACTTCCGCGTCCGTGAGATCGCCTTCCAGGTATACCTTCGTCGGGACTAACACGCCATTTAGGAAGACCCGCGTCTCATTAATCGTATGCCATTCTACCGCCCGGCGATCACCCTCACGCCAGACCCTGATTTTTTTCGGCTTACGCTCTCGGACGATACTGGCCCTCAGCGCATCGTGGTTCCTACCGCGGATCTCTTGCAAGAGCGTTAGCGCATCGTACGCTCGTCGAACCTCCGTCCTAAATTTAGCCAAGGTAATAGGAGCTTGATTGACTTCACCATCCGGGAGAGTTCGTTCTTGCCTCAATTCTTGGCGGGTGAGCAGGCCATGATCACGAACCCATCCTAGTATCCGATTCTTGGCGGGCTCGCCGCGAGCCCCGAGCCTGGCGAAGCCCAAGAAGAGGTTGGGGTCTTCCAGAGGTCGGAAGACCCTTGGAGCGCGTCGAGGGCTGTGGATGGCGTAGATGGCGCCTACCCCATTCCTCGTAGTTCTCCGCCACGAACCACGAGCAGGTGCCCAAGGACTCGTCCTCGCTGAGCATCCCGCGTACCTCTCTCTGAGAAATTCTCACCGAGTCCTCCAAAGTTCTTGCGGCTGGTGACACTTACGGCAGCGTACAACCGTCAACCAAATCAGGCATTCAGAGACAATTCTACACATAGGACGGCAACGAGAAAGGTGCAAACATGACGGTGACGACTGAACGCGAGTGGGTGTCCTACAAAGAGGCAACTGAAATTGCGGGTCTTTCGCGCGGAACCATCTGGAGGATTCTCTCGAGCGGCGAAATCAGGGCTGCGAAGGTCGGCAAGGCCGTGCGGATCAACCGCCGTAGTCTCGAAGAGTACCTCGAGAAGCAGGACTACGTCGGGTCTGGTCCTCTCGACCAGGACCGCAGCCTCCTCGTCGTTGGGAGTACTCCCGACGACCTCCATGCCCCCGTAGGAGGCCAGAAGCTTCGCAAGCCCCTCCCGGAACATGGTATGGTCGTCCGCCAGCAGCATCCTGATAGGGGCATCCGGGGCATCCGTGTTGGCTTTCTCACCCATCGTTGTACATCCCCTCGATGACGCGACAACACCCGCATTATATCTTCCTTGTTGACCAGGGGCTCCGCTTCTCTATTCACCGGAGTGCGTGGAAGGTGTATTCTTGGAAGTTTAGCCAGCGGGAGGATGCCCACAACACACGACCGTAGCACGCGCTTGCTACACTCCTCCAACACGATTGAACCTGCCCTCGAAAGACGTGGAGCCGGGAGTCCACCAAAACGGGAGGTGACCATGATCAGAAGGCTAGAGGAGAGCTCTGGCAACGTACTGGGTTGGGAGGTTACGGGGAAGGTGACCGAGGAGGAGGTGCGGACCCTCTCCGAGGAGTTCAAGGCGGCCATAGACGAGCACGGTAAGGTACGCGTGCTCGTCCGGATGCGCCGGATACCCCGTATGGGGCTCGGCGCCTGGGTGGAGGACTTCAAGCTCACCCCGTACGCCAAAGACGTCGAGCGCTACGCTATCGTGAGCGACACTAACTTCTCTGAGTGGGCCTCGAAGATCGCGGAGGCGTTCATCGGCGGGGAGGTGAGGCGCTTCGAGGACTCGCGATACGCGGAGGCGTGGCGCTGGGTCCGGTCCTGAAGTCGAAGTGCCGCCAGAGGTGGTACGGGGCACCCTCGATCCTATCCAACGACTTACTAGAGGTCGGTGTTCTCGGAACTTCGTCTGTGGTAGGCGTTCTCGGAACTTCGCACTGACGGAGTTCCAGGAAGTTCGCGAGCCGGTGCCTAGGACTCCATCCGCTCGACCAGGTGCGCCCTCCACTCGGGCGGCTCGAACGGCTCGTCCTAGTAGCGGATCTCGAGCCGGATCTTGCCGTCCTCGAGCTCGAAGATGGCCACGACTTTGGACACCCGCCCGCCTTCGTAGTCGTTGACCCCCTCGGCGACCCACAGCCGGTCCCTCCTTGTCTACGGGTCGGGGCCGGGACGTATGGACGCGGATCCCGTACTTTCGGCACCCTCTCGGCGGTGTTCTTCCCTGCTTATCCGCCACCGCCACGCCTTGCCCACCTCCGGATCGTCCACTTCGGCGACCAAGGACATTCCGGCCTTGCGCAGCACCGCGTTTGAGGCGTTCGTCTCGGCCAAGGTGTGGGCCACGACCGCCGCCACCCTCGCGTCCGCGTGGGCGAAAGCGTAACCGATCATGGCCCGCGCCGCCTCGGTCGCGAACCCGCGGTTGCGGTGTTCGGGGGCGATCTCGTAGCCGATCTCCACGACGCCCGAGTCGTCGGGATCGCCCGTGAAGCCGCCGTTGCCGACCAGCACGCGCCCTCGCGGGTGGACGAAGAAGTAGCCGCGCCAATCGGTCGGGGGCCGCTCCGATCGGCTGGATCCGCCGTCCTCCGGGGGTGCGAACGCCTCCGGGAACTGGGGCCAGCCGTCGGGCACGGCGACCCCCAAGACCTCCGCGAGCTCTCGCTTGTCGCGCGACAGGGCTTCCACGTGCAACGGTTCGACGGCGACCAGCCGGAGGTTGTCCGTTGTTATACCCGACGCATCCATCTATCCCGCCCTTGCCGGCGTGTTCGTCCCTCCCGTCGTCATACTGGTCTTGCCGACGCGAACGCTTAGTTTACATCCATCTGCTCCGAGTCGGGTACGTTCTGGCCTTCCATGCGTAATGCTCCTCCCGTTGTCCATGTTCGTATGGAGGGTATCAGAAAGACGCAGCGGTCCCATCATTCATAGTGCGTATTTCCCTATTCACCCACCTTCGGGAAGGTTTATTCTCCGAAGTTCGCACATCTGCAGTCTTACACCAAGCAGGTATTCTTCTTTGGCGGCCGTTGGGTGCCGTAGTCCGCATCCAGCGCGGTCTGCGCGGCGCTGAGCGCGGCTCGCGCGAGTCAGCTGCGCCGCGTCGGTCTTGACAGCACGTTCGGCCTGTTTCACGGCCAGTCGTAACGCGCCGACGTCGCAGCTGGGCGGCGTCGGCGATGGCGCCGCCGAAGGGTCCGGTGACGCCGCGGGAGCGGCTGCCGATCGACCGGCCTGGCAGGTGGCTAGGTCGGTCTTCGCCGACTTGAGCACGGCCTTGTCATATGCCAGGCTCGCCCCGGCCTGGGTGACCGATGCCGCAGCCTGGGCGACCTGGGTCCGCAACTGCGCAATGTCGGTCGCCGTCGGGTGTCGAAGAGCCTCCAGCGCCGCGGCGGCCGCGTCGTACTGGCCCTGAGCGCTGGCCAGCGCCTGCTGCGCACCGGACGTGTCGCCGCCGCCGCTCGTCGCAAGGGTGTTGGCGACGGTGGACGCATCGCCGTAGCCGAGCGTCCCATCGACCTGCGTCGTCGCGTTCAGCGTCCGACGCTCGACGGCGGCTGTGGCGGCCGCCGGCGCGGTGGCCTCACCTGGGGCCGCCTCCGTCGTCGATCGTGCGACGACGAGGGCGCCGAAGGCGAGCGGGACAACCGCACCGGCGACCAGGATCAAGGCTGTTCGCCGCCTCATGGCTAGTTCCCCGCCGGATTGTTGTTGGTCACCGGGCTGCCACCGGGCCCCGTCAGCGAATGGCACTTCTCCTGTGCCGCCTTGAACGCCGGCGAGTTGATATCGAACAGGTCGCCGTCGATGTTGACTCCCTCGCCGGGCTTGGGATCGGGGAAGTTCGGCACTCCGTTGTCGCGCATGCATGCCGCGAAGTCGAGCATGTCCTGGCGCGCCGCCTCGTCGTCGCCGTTGGCGCCCGCCGGCGGGGCCGGCAGCAGCGCTCGACAAGCCTCCTCGGCGGCTTTGACGCGGGTGAGTCGATGTTGACCTTGTTGCCATCGATTGAGATGCCGCCGTTCACGGGGTCGGGGAAGTTCGCGACGCCGTTGTCGCGCATGCATCGGGCATACGCGAGCATCGCCGAGCCAGGGGCAACCGAGCCGTCCGGGCTGAAATCGGGTGCCGAGCTCGCGGCGGGTGCCGAGCTCGCGCGGGGTGCCAGCGTCGCGACACCGTTCCCGGCGACGCCGGAACCGCTGCAAGCGACGACAAGCAGCCCGATAATCATCAAGGGGCCGAGCACGAGCGTGCGCAGGGCTCGAAGGTCCCAATGGTGCCGAGCGTTCGCGTGACGAGTTCGATGCCCGAATGCGATAAATAGGCCAGCTCATGAAGGTCTCCTCTCAGTAGACGCCGCCGCTGATCGACGGGTCCACGGCTCAGCTGCCTTGACTGGACGCAGAGCCCGGTCGTGGCGGTGATTAGGCGCCAGGCCTGGTTTCGGGGCGGTATCAGGCCGCGCCGAGCGGCTCGCGTGGATCCGGCCAGCGGTGGGCGTGCGCCAGGCGCGGAAAGGCGATACCGCAACGAAACGAACGACGCGGCATGATGCGGATGACCGTCGGCCGCGCGAAATCCGTCGACGGTGACGCTATGGCAAGGGAGAGGACCGTCTGGTGCGCGTGCTGGTGATGAAGACGACGTCGAGATGGCCGAGGCCATCGGCGTCGGTCTGCGTCGCGCCCGCATGGCGGTCGATGTGGCACACGACGGGATCGGTGGACTCGACCGGGCCCTCGATGCCGACTACGACGTGATCGTCCTCGACCGCGACCTACCCGGAATTCACGGGGACACGATCTGCGCCGAGCTGATCCGGGCCGGCAGTCGCAGCCGGGTGATCGTCACCGCCGCGGGCACGACCGAGGACCTCGTCGGCGGGCTCGGGCTGGGCGCGGACGACTATCTGCCGAAGCCGTTCGACTTCCCCGAGCTCGTCGCGCGGATCGGCGCGTTGATGCGGCGGGCCCAGCCGGACTCCCCCCGATCCTTCGTCGCGGCGACGTCGAGTTCGATCTGGGCCAGCGACGCGTCTTGCGTGGTGGCCGACTCCTGGACCTCACACCCAAGGAGTTCGGCGTGCTCCGAGCTGTTGCTGGCCGCCCGAGGCCGGGTTGTCTCGTCCGAGGAGCTCCTCGAACGAGTCTGGGACGAAAACGCCGATCCGTTCACGCAGGCAGTCAAGATCACGGTCAGCCGGCTGCGGGCCAAGCTCGGCGAGCCGCCGATCATCGAGACGGTCCCCCCGGCGGATACCGTGTCTGAGGCCGAGCGATCGGCCGCGACGTCACGCCCGACGAGGTTCCGATTCCGCGGTCTCCTGCCGCGCCCAACCATCCGCCTCCGCCTAACGCTCCTCTACGGAGCGCTCTTCCTCATGTCCGGCGCCGCGCTGCTCGGCGTGACCTACTTGCTGGTCTCGACTGCCACCGGGAACCCTCTTGTCTACCAGGCACCCAACGGCCAGTTGACCATCAGCGTCACCGGCACCACGGGCGGCGCCGCCACCGCAGCCGGCAGGCCCGGACGCGGCGGTCAGCGCGAGCGGCGGGCCGCTCGACCAAATCCTGGATCCGCAACAGGTGCAGGCGTTGGCCGTGGAGCAACAAGCCGCCCAGATGCGGCAATTCCTCACATGGTCGGGTGTCGCTCTCGCGATCATGGCCGTCGCCTCAATCGGCATCGGCTGGCTGGTGGCGGGGCGAGTGCTGCAGCAACTAGCCCAGCTGACCGCAGACGCCCGGCAAATCTCGGCGACCAACCTGGAGCGGGCCGGGACTTGGCGTAGAAAACCGGCCCCGACAACAAGCTGAAGAGGTCTCGGTAAGACCTTCAACGACCTTCTCGCCCGGCTCGAGCGATCGTTCGACGCCCAGCGTCAGTTCGTTGCCAACGCATCTCACGAGCTGCGGACCCACTCGCCCGAGAGCGCACGCTCCTTCCGGTGGCGTTGAGCGACCCCGACGCGTCGGTCGACTCGCTCCGGGCTGCCGGCGAGCGCATTCTGGTCGCCGGTTCGCCGGCGAGCAGGAGCGGGTTCATCGAGGCACTCTTCACCCTGGCGCGCGGGAACTGGGCCTCGAGCGCCGCGAACAAGTCGACCTCGCCGACGTGGTCGCAGACGTCCGCGAGTCGCGACGGCGAGGATGCGAATGGTCGCGGGCTGCGAATCGAGACGAGTCTGGAGCGGGCGCCTACTTCGGGCGACGTCCGTCTACCTGGAGCGGCTGGTCGCCAACCTGGTCGACAACGCGATCCGCTATAACGCCGCACCGGCCGGATCGACATCTCCACGAGGGCCCACAACGGCACGGCGATCGTTGCGCGTCGTCGAGCGCGCGGGACAGGCTGCGTGCTGGCCGCCGGACGTTCCCCGCCTCTTCGAGCCGCTGCCAGCGACTGGGCAAGGGGGCACACCGGCCACGGGGACGGCTGGGGGCTGGGTCTCTCCATCGTGCGCGCGATAGCGTCCGCCCACGACACCTCGGTCACCGCCCAGGCTCTACCCGATGGCGGTTTGACGATCGAGGTCGCCTTCCCGCTCCCCGGATCGCGCTAGCTGGCGAAAGCGCCGGCTAGCCCGGGCCGTTCGGCCGCCGCCGCCATTTCCCGGGCCCACTCCTCGGTCCACGTGATCCGTCCCGTGGGGGAATCCTCGATCGACTTACCCCGGCCAGCTCGACCCGTCGCTGGGTCGTGGCCCTGTTCGCTCTCGCCGGGGCAGGGCTACGTTCGAAGCCACCGACCCGGAAATCGAGGCTGTACGTGCGCGGCGGCGGGGACCGATACGGGTCGGTGCACTCGATTGCCACGCCGGGGTGGGGAGGTGGGCCGCGATGACCGAGGTCGAGTTTCACATCGCCGAGTTCAACGTGGGGCGGGCGGTCGCGCCAAGGGGGGCTGCAGACCGTGATCGGTAGCATCAACACGGGTGACAGTGACCTGGGACGGGGGCACGTCGTCGTCAATCTGACGGGTGTGGCGCTCGATCAACGACCTGTTCGAGTACGTCTACCGCTCTGACCACTGCCAGGTCCTCTCCCAGGGAGCGTCGTCGCTCGAACCCTGGCCGGGGGCGAATCTCGTGCTCTGGTGAGCGAGCTCGCCGGGTCCCTTTCCGACGTTGGAGGACGGCTGATCCGGCTGACGAGGCCTCGTCCGCCATGGGCGGAGGCAGGCGGCATTGACGTTCCGCAAAAGGTTCGAGCCGCCGACGCCGGCGGAATGGCTGATCAACGGTCGCCAGGGATGCAGTCGCGATGGCTGGCTCACCGCCCGAGCAGGATTTCGGCCCCCTGGATCACGCCCGCACCAACCGGCAGCAAAGCGGCCGGAATGAACCCGGTCAGGGTCCTGCTATCCCACCAGGTGGGGATGCGCGTCACGAGGTCGCGCGTCGTGTCATGCTGGAGAGGAGGTAGTGGAGGTTCTCGAACCCGGAAGGCCGTTTCGAATCGGTTCGGCGGCTTCCAGCTCGGACAGGGCGTCCTCGACTCGCGCGGTCAGCTCGTCGAGCACCGCGTCCTTCTCGCTGGCGATGCGGTTGTGCATGCCCTGCAGCGGTACCCAGGGAAGCATGCCGCAGCGCGGCCACCCAGGCGAAGATCGTGAGCGCGAGCAAGGCGGGAGTTCGCGAACGTCGACGGATCGGTGAGGATCGAATACGCGTTCATGGCCAGAAGGCCCGTTCCAGTTCGAGCAGTGAGCCTGGAGAACACATAGGCAGGCCTGAGTTGGAACAGGTTCACTTGCCGCGCGCCCTGATGGATGTGGCTCACCGTGCGGAGCTGTCGCACAGTGTGGTACACGAAGACGCCGATGACACCGAACACCGTAGGTAGAGCCGCCGGACTTCGGCGGGCGGCGGCAACTGGCGTCCGCGCCAGGCCAGCGACGAGGTCGCGGATACGGAACGCGACGTGGCCCCGGTCAAGACCAGCGATCCACCAAGCGCCAGCCGCGTCCCTCGTCGCGGCAATGTCGTCAGCTCGTTCTCGAACCGTGCCTGCTCAGCATCCGTCCAGCCGGGCAATCGGCCGAAACGCGGTGAGCGCCCGCCGCGCCATGGCGTTGAGGTGATGCATCAGCGCAAGGGCGAACATGGGATACACCGCCAACGACGACCGATACAGATCGAACGAGCCGGGTGGCTGCAACCCATCCGCCCACGCGACTGCGTTGAGCGCAAGCGCGATGATCAGCGTCCCGACGGGATAGGCCATCCATGGCGGGCCAGCGAGCCTGTCGACCCACGCCATGGCCAGGTCGACAATCCCTAGCTGAATCTCCGGCGCGCGGTCCTCGACCGCGTGCGGCGACTGGCCGGTCGGCCGTCCATCGCCTTCGGTCTCACCGCTGGCTGGGCGTCCGGTTGCTTGCCGAGGCCAGCTTCCAGAGACGCCGCCTCGAACACCTGAGCTGTGGCGAGGCTGACCGTCCACGCCCACGACTCGGCTCGAAAACCATATCGGCAACGATCCGGACCGCGAGCAGCCCGAGCAGCGCGCCAAGGCGGTTGGCCCTCGCGGTGAGGAGCCGGCGGAACGCGTCCGAGTCCGGCCCACGCGCTTGACGGCCGCGATCTGACTTCGCAGCGTCGGGGAGTAGAGGCCCACGCCCACGACAACGATCACACCGTAGAGCGCCAGTCCGGTCACGATCCAGGGCGTCCCGAGGTCCCAGCCACCGACGAACACCATCGCCAACCCCAGGACCGGCAGGAGCAGATAGGCAGGCGCCGCAAATCGGTCGTCAAGCACCTTCACCGTTCGCAGGACGTACCCGAAGTGTTACCGGTCGGCGAGTCGCGGCGGATCAGGATGCCGTAGGTGAGGTTGAAGCCTACCGCGACAATCGCGAGCAGGATGTGGCCGGTCTTGAGCCATGGGTAAAGCGGTGTGAGGTCCATCGGTCGAGGTCTCCCAGGTGAGTGGCTCTTTTTGGCCTCGTGAGTCAGAGGCCGCGGCGGTAAACGAGCGCGGCGTCAGGCGGCCTCGTCGTCGCGACCCGCACCGCGCGAGCGCAACATCGACGACGTCATCCCGCTTGAGCGGCGGTACGCGGTCCACGACTCGGAAGGTCGCGCGCATCCCGGCGAGCAGCAGCCGCCCGATGACCCGCCGGTACAAGGGGTTGCCGGCGCCCTGGTTCTCCAGTGACTGCGGAACCACCTACCACGCGTACCAACGCATCGTGGTCTCGTAGCCGGCGACGGCATCGACAAGATCGCGCCTGCCGTCGCGCACCTCGATGAGCACCACATCAAGCCCGGCGTCGCAGAGCACCGAGGTATTGGCGCCGACGCCCCAGCCCGGCGTCATGGTGTGGATGGCGTCCCCGATCAGGGTGACGTTGAGCGCCGGCCAGGGGTCGATGGGGACCGACGTGGCAGACGGTAGACCGAGAAGCACGAGCCCGAAATCGCGACAGCTCGAAGATCAGGCGGTGGTAGGCCGGGCTCCAGTCGGGCGTCATGCGTGAGGAGCGGGAGCCGGATGACCTCCTCGCCGCGAGCCTCGAGGATGCCGGCCGGCGCCTTCGCCGCCGCCGTTGCCGGCGATGCTCCACATGAGGTAGTCGCGGGTGTTGTCGAACAGGAGCCCCGGCCACGTCCGGGATCAGCTCGGCATCGGTTGCGTTGATGCCCGACTTACTCTGTTCCGGCCTGGTCCCAGGCGGGACTCCATGACGTCGTAGGTAGAAACGGGCAGGGCCAGGGGCGCGAAGATCATCGAGGAGCCCTCGAGCATCCCGCGGGGGCAGGACCCGGCGGGCGTCGTCCAGCGGGACCTTGCCGGCGAGCGCCACGACCCCAGCGTTACGAATATCGGCATGAGGCATGTACTGGCGGCCAACGCGCAATCGCGTCCCGTCCGCGCCGGCGAGAACGTCGCCGGTCACCTGGCTTGCCGTCCTCGAACCCTGCCGTCACCGAGCCGTCTGCGTTCTGCTCGTAGCGGCTGAACGCCTTGTCGAACTCGACGACGTCATCCATGCCCGTGAGCAGCACCTGTCGGAGGGTCATCCCGGCTGACCGACTTCTCGCTCTCGACCGGATCGCGCTCATCCGGAAACGGCAGGTCGAGGGGATACTCGGTCAGCTTCTCGAGTCAAGAACGTCAGAGCGCCTGCATCGGCCGGGCGCAGGTCGCCACGAACGTGTCGGGAAAGCTCCGGCGGGAGACAGGGCTGCGAGGGCCCGGCTGCCTGTCGGCGTCGATCCCGACCCGATACCCGTACAGGCCGTCCCGCCGGGTTCGATCCCGCTCGAACACTCGAACCCCGATGCCGGCCCGCCTAAGGCCATGAGCGGAAGGGCCATGCCCCCGGTGCCGGCGCCGATGATCAGCACGTTGGGGGTCATTCCGACCGTGGACACCTGGTCTCCTTTGCCTGATCGTGAAGCGACTCGGCGGCCATCGGCCAGGGCGGGCTCGGCCTAACGTATCCGGCACCGAGACCGCGTTCGAGAGCCAATCTCATCGCCATCGACCGGTCCACATCGGATGAGGGCGACGCGGCCATGTTGGACAGCCGCCTGCCGGCGCCCGTCGGGGTGATCGCCCCGCCCCCAAGTGATGCTGGTGCTCGGCTGAACGCCGTTGGACGGGTCGACTGCACCGGGATTGGCTCTACAAGAATGGAACCGCACGCCCAGTAGCGTGGCCGGTGGTTGCAGCGAATGCGCGCCGGTTTGCAGCCGCGCATGCGAGAGGTACCAGCATAGCTTTGGCAGGCGGGCACGTCGACGACGCGTACCGATCTTCCTGGTGCCGGCGGCGAGCTGCGGCTGGCGTCGTCGATGTTCCTGTCGCCTGGAGGCGGCGCTTCGGCAGATGCCTCAGTTGAGGTACAGCAGCGGTGGCATGGCTGGGGGCTCGCCAGTCGGGTTGGGCATCTGGTTGCTTGGCCTGGGGGGCTTTGTTCTGCTGGTCTGACGGGGCAGTACGAGCGCCTCGGTCCGAGGAAACGCGCCCAATGACCCAATCCCTCCACGACAAGCAAGGCCTGACCGCCGTCGCCCGCGGTGATCCAGGATCGTTGGCGGCCGACGGGACGTTGGTCGGTGCGACTGTCGGCGCCGGTCTACTCGCCGGCCTGTTCTCGTGGTGCCGAATCTCGGTCATTCGAGCCCTGGCCGACGTC
>CAWJAM010000010.1:0-104179 GCA_963840835.1 uncultured Rubrobacteraceae bacterium
TACTGCCTGTGGACGAGCGGTACCCAGTGCTCCTCGAAGTGCGCGCTCGCCACGGTATCCGCCCGGTATTCGATGTTGGGGCTTCTCTCGACCCTCCGCAGCAGTTCGGCGAGCATCCCATCCGCCGCCGAGTTCTGGCCCCTGGCGTAGGTGAGGGTCCCGCCTGGCCTGGCGTTCTCGTCGACGAGGACGACCTTCGCCCCGGCCTCGCCGCCGCCGCCGCCGCCGCGAGCCCCAAGGACCGGCGCCGACCACGAGCACGTCCGCGAACCCATAACCCTTGCCCCAGTGGCGCCGCTCCTCATCTAGCGTGACGTTCCCAGCCCGGCAGCCTTGCGTATGAGCCTCTCGTAGTGCGGGAAGAGCCTGGCCGGTCTGTGGAACGACTTGTAGTAGAAACCGACGGGCAGGAAGCGCGCGAGGCGGTTGTTGACCTGCCCGAGATCCATCCTGAGCCCGCCGACGGTGTTGACCGCCCTGAGCTTCTGCCCCTCCTCGAGCGGCGTCACATCGCCCCGGATGTTCGGAAGAGACCGGTCCTGCACCATGACGTTGGCGTCGTGGTCGGCGAGGCTGAAGACCCCGCGCGGGCGGTGGTACTTGAAGCTACGCCCCAGCAGGCGCCTCCCCGAGGCCCAGAGGGCGCTGCTTTGGTGTCCCCGACGAAGCCCGTGTGCTTCTTTCCTTCGAAGGAGAAGTCGAGCTCCCTGGTGCGGTCGATCCACTCGCCCTTCTGCTGGCCAGGCGCTCAGCCACGCTCCACCTGTCCCCGTAGAGGTAGGTCCTCTTCACGTCGTTGGTGCCTGTGTCGCGCTCGGCTATGAACCATGTGCCGCTTGCGAGGTGATACCACACTCCCGCCTGGGGCCCGGCGCCCCGTTGCGGTTGTACACGTAGTCGGTCCACTGGGCGTCCGTGGCGGTATCGGGGTCTGGCATCTCCGAAACTCCCCGCCGAAGACGAACTCCTGTACGGGCCGCGGACCGTTTACCGGGCAGGTCAGTATCTCATCTCTCCCTGTCCCCTGCCTAATGCCCCACCGAGGCGGCGCCCTTCTCGCCGGTCAGCTCCAGGTCCTCGAACCTGGAGAGCCTGAAGGCGTCGATAAGCTCCGGCTCCCGGTCGGTGGCGACGGTATGGGCCATCGTCTTGCCGCTTACGGGGGTGGCCTTGAAGCCCCAGGTCCCCCACCCCGCGTCGATGTAGAATCCTCCCACCGGCGTCCTGCCCATGATCGGGGCGAAGTCAGGCGTCATGTCGCACAGACCTGCCCATACGCGTAGGACCTTCACGTTCGACAGGAACGGGAAGAGGTCGAGCATGTGCCCCGGAGCCCCTCGGCGAATTCCAGCGTCGAGCGCATGGAGTTCAACTCGTAAGGGTCTGTCGACCCACCCATCACGAGCTCCCCGCGCGAGGACTGGCTCACGTACACGTGCAAACTGCCTGAGACCATGATCTTGTCGAGAAAGGGCTTCAGCGGCTCCGTCACGCACGCCTGCAACGGCCTCACCGTGAGCGGGGTGCGCAACCCTACCATGTCCGCGATCGAGGGCGTCCAACCTGCCACCGCCGAGAGCACCTTCGGCGTCCTCACGTACCCCCCGCTGGTCGCACCCCTACGACCCGGTCGTTCTTCACGTCTATCCCGGTAACCTCGGTGCCCTGGTGGATCTCTACGCCCCGCTCGTCGCGCCCGCCCCGTAGCCCCATGCCACCGCGTCGTGCCTGGCGATGGCTCCCGGCGGGTGGTAGAGGGCGCCCATGATCGGGGCATCCCCCCCGCACGTCAGGTCTATCGGGGGACAGGCGGCCTTCACGTCCTCGGGTTCGACGTACTCCGAATCTACCCCCATGTGCTTGTTGACCTCGGCCCGCCAACGCATGGTCCGTATCGCGGAGTCGCTGTGCGCCAGCGTGAAGTGCCCGCGCTCAGAATAGAACAGGTTGAGGTCGAAGTCGCCCGAGAGGTCCTTGAACAGCCGGATGCTCTCGTCGTAGAATTTCACGCCCTCCGGCGTGAGATAGTTGGAGCGGATGATCGCCGTGTTCCGCCCCGTCCCCCCGCCCCGATGTACCCCTTCTCCAATACCGCAACGTCCGTTATCCCAAAGTCGCGAGCAAGGTAGTAAGCCGCCGCGAGCCCGTGCCCCCGCCCCGATAATGACCGCGTCGTAACTCTCCTTGAGCCCCGAGGGCGTCCTGAACATCCGCTTGTCCGGATGCTTGTTGCTCAACCCGTACTTTATGAGCCGGTAAGGCATCCACTCTTCCCTAATGGCTTTCTATCCGTGACCCACAGGCCATCATAGCCCACCCTTCCCCGAGCCGTCCTCGAAAAAACCTGGAGCCTGATGCCTGTTGCCGTGCGCAAAGGTCCGTCCTTACTGCACGGCGCTTGAAAACAGCCCGATCACTTCCCCCTTCTTGCCGAGGTCTATGCGCTCCGAGGCCGGCGGCTTGGGCAACCCTGGCATGGTCATTATGTCCCCGCACACGGCGACGACGAACTCCGCACCGGCCGAGAGCCGCACCTCGCGGATCGAGAGTACGTGGCCGGACGGGGCGCCCCGCAGCGAGGGGTCCGTCGAAAACGAGTACTGTGTCTTGGCGATGCAAACCGGGTAGCGACCGTACCCGTCTTCCTGAAACTTGCGGATCTGGCGCCGCACCTTCGTGTCCGCCACCACCTCGCTGGCGCCGTAGATCTTGGTCGCCACGGCGGAGATCTTATCCCAAAGGCTGTCTTCGTCGTCGTAGACGAACCTGAACCGCGCGGGCACGCGCTCTACGGTCTCCACGACGGCGTGGGCCAGCCCTTCGGCCCTTGCGCCCCCCTCGGCCCAGTGATTCGTGAGCAAGACCCGCGCCCCCTGGTGCGCGACGCCGTCTTCGAGGAGCGAGATCTCCGCCTCCGTATCCGACGGGAAGCGGTTGATCGCCACGACGCAAGGCAGCCCAAAGTGGTTGCGGACGTTGTTGATGTGGCGTTCCAGGTTTGCCAGCCCGCCTTCGAGCGCCCCGAGATCCTCCTTCTCTAGCTCACCAAGTTCGGCGCCGCCGTGGAACTTGAGGGCCCGGATTGTCGCCACGAGCACGACCATCGAGGGGCGCAACCCGGACATCCGGCACTTTATGTCCACGAACTTCTCAGCCCCTAGATCGGCGCCGAAACCGGCCTCCGTGAGCACGTAATCCGCGAGCTTGAGCGCCGTTTTCGTCGCCATGACGGAGTTGAGCCGTGGGCGATGTTGGCGAATGGCCCGCCGTGCACGAAGGCGGGGTTGCCTTCCAGGGTCTGCACGAGGTTGGGTTTTATGGCGTCTTTCAAGAGCACGGCCATGGCGCCGTGGGCGCCCAGATCTCGCGCAGTCACCGGCCTCTCGTCCCGCGTGTAACCAACGACGATGTTTCCCAGCCGCTGCTTCAAGTCCTCTAGGGAGGTCGCGAGGCAGAGTATGGCCATGACCTCCGAGGCGACTACGATGTCGAAGGCGTCTTCCGGGAAACCGTTGGTCGTGGCCCCCAACCCTAGACTCATGTCGCGCAGCGCCCTGTCGTTCATGTCCACGACGCGCTTCCACACTATGCGACGCAGGTCAAGCCCGAGATCGTTGCCCTGATGAACGTGGTTGTCCACAAGAGCGGCGAGAAGGTTGTTGGCCAAGGCTATGGCGTTGAAGTCGCCCGTGAAGTGCAGGTTTATGTCCTCCATGGGGATGACCTGCGCGTATCCTCCGCCCGCGGCCCCACCCTTGATGCCGAAAACAGGCCCGAGCGAGGGCTCCCTTATGCAGGTTATCGCCGTCTCGCCTATGCGGTTCAAAGCATCCCCGAGCCCGACCGTGGTGGTCGTCTTTCCCTCGCCCGGAGGCGTCGGGCTGATGCCGCTGATGAGGATCAGCTCGCCATCAGGCCTATCCTCTAATGACCTGATAAAGTCCAGCGAGAGCTTGGCCTTGTAATGGCCATACGGGTCAAGGTGCTCCTCCCCTATTCCTAACTTCTCCCGGGCCACCTCGACAATGCGCCTGGGTTCTGCCCGCTGCGCGATCTCTATGTCCGACAGCATCTCTCTACCCCTGCGTTTCCGTAGAGTAAACTTATATTACTGATGGTCAAACAATATAGCGTCCCGGCAGTTTCGCGGCAAGTGGTGCCCGGCGCGTAGAGCGTACAACGATGGGGGCCTTACATACCGGGCGGGGTGCGATGCTATTTCCCGCCATCGCATGTCCTTCTCGAGCCCTCAAGCGCACTCTCCAGGGTATCGTGAGCAGTGCGGCTCATCCCCGGGAAGTTTGTGACGGTTGGCGGCAATCCAGTCGTAGGCGCGGTCTTGTGCGCTACCCATCAAGGGCAAACGGTAGAGCGCGTGGGGAAAACTGGTGCCAAGGGCCACCGCCAGGGCGAAGTTGACGGCCTCGGCCCCTCTATAACGATGTCCCTCCGGCGTCACCGCCCAGGCGGCCTTCTTGCACGCTTCCGCGGTCAGGCCGACGGAGGCGGGCACTCCAGGCTTCTGGTAAGGCACTGCGGTTACGCGTTGCTTCCAGTCGAGCCGCTTCATTACGCGAACAAACCGGGTGCAGACACCGCAGCGCCCGTCGAAAACCAGGGTGGCTCGCCGGGGCGCCTTTGTCGTCTCGCGGCGGAGGCCGGAGTTTAACGTGTCCGTCAATTAGTTTCCTCTCCCGGTCGGTGGGATTCCTCCTGTGCTCTCGTTCCTTTCATCTTGGTGTCTCGACGTCTCGGAGGCCGGCCAGCTTCTCGGGGTTCGCCACCAGGCGGATGGTGTGCACCAGGCCATCCGTCACCTCCAAGACGAGCGCCGAGATCGGCTCGCCGCCAGCGGTGACCACGACGCCGGTCTCGCCGTTGACGCCAGCCAGGTGGACACTCACCTCGCCGGACGGCCCCGACCCGACCGACCGCAAGAACCGGGACGTCTGCTCCTCGCCCACGATGGCGACGAGGAACCGCGCCACCTTCTCCGCCCCCAGGACGGGGCGCCGGGGTGAGAGCGCCTTGCCCCCGCCGTCGGCCACGAGCGTCACGCCGGGCGCAAGGACCCCCATCAGTCCCTCGAGGTCTCCGCCCGCCGTCGCCTCCAGAAAGCGCTCTGTCACCCGCTGCTGCTCGGTCCGGTCGGCGTCGAAGCGGGTCCGGCGCTCGCGCACGTGGTCGCGGGCGCGCTTTGCGAGCTGGCGTACCGCCTCTTCCTTGCGTCCCAGAACTTCGGCGATCTCGGCGTGGGGCATCCCGAACGACTCTCGGAGGACGAAGACGGCCCTCTCCAGCGGCGAGAGCGTTTCGAGGACCACCAGCATCGCCATCGAGACGGACTCGGCCATCGCCGCATCCTCCGCGAGATCCCGCCTAGTGAGGATGGGCTCGGGCAGCCAGGGACCAACGTATGACTCGCGGCGCGCCTTCGCCCGGCGCAACCGATCTATGGCCAGACGGGTGGTGACGCGCACGAGGAAGGCCCGCGGGTCGGAGACCCTGGAATGATCCACGCCCGACCAGCGCAGCCACGCTTCCTGCACGGCGTCGTCGGCGTCGGTGACGCTGCCCAAGACGCGGTAGGCTACGGAGACCAGCAAGCCCCGGTGGTCCTCGAAAACGCGGGTGGCGTCTTGGGGACACCCACCCGAATCACCGTGGTTCATCTGCATCACCCCGTCTCCGATGGCCGCAACCGTGCACCCTGTATCCTGAAGACGCTCCGCAACCGCTACGCGTGACATACACCCCTGCGGCTCTCCGCAACGCGGCCCGGGTGGGCATTCGAGCTGACCTTCCAGATCCGCGAGCCAGGTCTTCGTCCCGGGAACCTTTTGCGGGAGACGTAGAACGCGGGGTGGTGCGCCTCGCACCGGGCCCCGGGCTGTCGGCATTTCGAGCAAGAACTCGTTCCCAGCGGACGTGGCCGTACCTGTTCTCCGGGCACGTCGCGCGCCGCTCCGCATCGCGCGCGCCGTCTTGCCGGGCAGTGGTAACGTCAACGTCTTCTTCCAAGTTTCTATCACGTCCAGGTAGGCGCTTATCACGTCGTCCACGGTCCTCACCTCCGGTCCGCCGACGTCCTCGACGCGGCCTGCGGGCTCGGAGAGCGCCAGTTCCACCATCCTGTCGGCGACCTCCCGGGCGTCTATGGGCTGCCCGATGAGTCTAGGGGGCGGAACCACGGGCAGTCGCGACAGCGCCCGGATGGCATCGATGACCGCCTCCGCGAACTTTTCGGCGGCCCGGGGAGGGTCGACAGGCGGCCTCGGCTCCACCACCCGAAAGCAGAGGTGGTGCAGCCCGTGGCGCGTACGGATCGTGGCCGCCGCGCGATACGCCGGCCTCAGAGCAGTCTCAGAAACGCTCCTCCGTCGACATCCGTCTGGCGAGTTGTGGGTGTAGAAGAGGTGTGGACTTCTGTCACGCCGCCTATGTTGCCTTCAGCCCTTGCGGAAGCCCAGGATAGCCATGACGCGGTCGTAGAACCGCCATCAGAGGTCTCCATGCATCGCTACACGGAGACGACAGATCGTGGTATACCCCGATGACCTCCACCGTCATAACGAAACCGCCCCTTCTTTGTTCGAAATGCGCCTGCCACGCAACGGCTCCCGGGAACGCCAGTGATTCTCTATCAGGCTGCGTGAAGACGTTGTCGGACCCGGGGAGGAGGAAGTGGTAGAGAAGCCCGAAGACCAGGGAGCCCGCCATCGACGCGACGAGCAACCACGCCCCCGCGAGACAATACCGGGTCCAGAGCAGGACCGCGGCGACGACCGGCGCGGCATAGATGACGACGACGATGTACGCTAGCTGCCACGCGGGCAGGGACATGACGTGCTGCCCCGCATGGGAGACCGTGTGCGCGGCGTTGACCGCCGCCGAGCCGAACGACCACCATCGTCCCCATCAAAGCCCCGTCTTTTCGCACCTACTTGACCTCCGTCCCCGCTCCGTGTCAAACGTCTTGTACGGATGAGACGAAACGGCCGACCTTCCCGTGACATAGCGCCGTGGCAGGGCTTAGACGTCAGCTTCGGGGCACTCGCCTGGCAGCCGGGCTGGGGCCACCAACATTTCAGCCAGGGGCCTCTAGCGTACGGAACCGGCGGTCACCTCCCTACGCGCCGACGGGTCGTCCTCCAGCACCGATCGCGCGGCGCTACGGGCGCTGGCCGCGCTGGCGTCCACCAGGAAGCCCTCCGGTCCGACCCAGTCCCCCGCAAGATACAGGTCCTCCAGGCCCGGCACCCGGGGACCGGGACGCCCCGCGAAGCCGCCGCTCTCTGCGGTCGGCAGCGCGCCCACGGCCTCTATGCGCGGTAGGAACTGGCGATCTACGAGGACCTCGCGCCAGCCCGGCTGGGTCGCGTCGAGCAGGTCCTCCAGGTCCCGCTCGTCCTCACGCGGGTCCCCGGGACGCCTGGGGTCGAGCTGCTTGAAGGTGTAGACGAGCGCCGCCCCTTCGGGGGCGACCTTGGAGTAGAGTGACTGGGCGGTCATGAAACGCGGACCGTCCAGGTCCTGGACCACGGGCACATCGGGCAAGGGTAGGCTGGTGAGGGCCACGTCGAGGCAGGCCACCCGGGCCGGGACCAGTCTGTCCACGAGCCGCCGAAAGGCCGGACGCTCTCCCCCACCCATCAGCTTCGAGGCGTCGCGAGGGCCCGTCGCCAACACGACGGCTGAGGCCCGCACGAGGCTCCCGTCGCCAAGGCGCACCCCCCGCGCCCGGCCGTTGCCGACCTCCACGGCCTCTACGCGGGCGTCGTTGACGACGCGCGCCCCGGCGCGTTCCGCGACCTCCCGCAGCCCGTGCACGAAGACCCGCCAGCCGCCGTCCACGTAGTGGACGGGGTGCTTGAGCGCGCGTTGGAACTTGTCGACGAAGACCTCGGCGCTGACCAGGTCGAGCGCAGAGGTGTAGACCAGGGGGTATGCGAGCGAGTTCAACAGCCGCCGCAGGCGCGGGCGCCGGACCTTCGCGGCCAGCCACCCTTGCAGGCTCGTCCCGGCCAGATCCTTCGGTCTGGTCCTGCCCAGCCCGGCGAAGAAGCGGACGAGCCCCAACTTGTCCCCCGCGCCGAGCAGGTCGGTGCGCAGGAATTGCGAGGGGCTGGTTGGGAAGGGGCGCAACTCTTCGCCGTCCAGCACGAACGTCTCTTTCGGTGTGCCGTGTCCGTAGGTGATGCCCAGCTCCTCGAAGGCCCGCGAGGCCGCGCCGCCGGTGTAGAGGGCGTGTATGCCGCGGTTGAAGAGGAAGCCCCCTGACTCTCTGGTTGCGGCGCGGCCGCCCATGGTCGGCGCCTTCTCGAAAATGGTCACCTTCGCGCCTCCGCGGGCGAGGAAGCAGGCAGCGGTGAGGCCCGCCAACCCGCCCCCGACCACCGCCACTTCCGTCTGTGCTGGTTTCGGTTCCATCCCTGCGCTCTCCTTTCTCTCCACGTGCCGAGGTTAGACGTGTACGAGTCGATGCGACTGCACCCAAGACGCACCGCTGGTGCTCCGGCGTGACATGAACCGCGCTATGCGGAGCGGTCGATCACAGCGAGGGAGCCTAACGGGAGGTACAGCCTTCCCAGGCGCAGGTAAGGGCGATCACAGCTTTCGGGAGCGTACGCGCCACTATCCACTCCGATCAGCGGCAGGGTTGTCGCGCCGCTTGGCCCGGCGAGCCCCGACCAACAGCAGGATGTTCGCGAGCAGGAGGATAGGCCAGGGCGTGAGCAAGAGGATCACGGCGTCAACCACGGTCCAGATCCCCAGCGTCCATGCGATGAACGGCGGAGGTGTGATGCCGCGGCGGTCCAGCCACAGCACCATCAGGCCGACCACGATGAGCGGCACGCCGAAGCTGTCCACACTCAGCCATAACGCGCTGTTGGCAGGGCTCATACTGGCGAGGTCGTCCCCCCACAACTCCCCGCTGAACCACGCCCCGGCGTGGCGTGCGGCGCCCTCCACCGTCAGGGCGCCCAGTGTGTGCGCGGCTCCGTAGAGCACGATGAGCCGACCAGCCCACTTGATCATCTGAGTTCTCCGTTCCGATGCGATCAACCCGCTCGCATCGCTGACGCATCTAGCGCGACCCGTCGCGCGGTGTCACCAACAAGACGAATTTCGCCGCGTTTTCGTGACAAAGCGAGGGATCATACCAACCAGCGGCCGTCGCGCATCAGCTCGCGGTCGGGCAGCTCGTCCACCTCGCGCCAGGCCTGGATGCGGCGCGGAAAGATGCGGAACCAGCGGTACGGGGTGGCCGGCGCACGCGGGTCGAAGCCGGTGCGCGCGGCGAACCGGTCGCCCCGCTGCCGCGGCAGCGCGTCGATCTCGAGGATCTCGACTTCGCCATCGATCATGGACACGTCGCGGGTGTTGCCCAGCCCCAGCCGAACGGTTCGGGTGGCGGCGAGGTTCCTGCCGGTCGGGCTGTCCGTCGGCGTGGCCACCAGCAGCGCCTCGCCGTCCCAGTCGAAGGACAGCGGCACCAGGTACGGCGCACCGTCGGCCGAGGCGCTGGCCACCCAGACATCGATGTCGTGGGTGAGCCGATGCTCGGTGTCGCGACGACGCTGAGCGCGGGAGCGGGGGTCGGCTCTCATCGGTCCTGAAGCAGCCCGAGGACGTTGCCGTCGGGGTCAGTGACGGTGGCCACCAGGCGGCCGCCGCCGACGTCGTGCGCGGGTTCCTTCACGGCGGCACCCGCGGCGGTCACCTCGGCCAGCTTCGCCTCGATGTCCGGCACATGCCAGTAGGCCACCGGCGAGGCCATGCCCTGCGATCCGCCGCCTGGCACCAGCCCGATGTGCTGGCCCGCGGCCTCGAAGCCGACGTAGTACTCCGAGTCGGTCTGAGGCGGTACGCCGAGCAGGGCGGCGTACACGGCCTTGGCCACCGCCAGGTCGGAAACGGGGTGCAGCACGGTCTTGATTCCCTGGGTGGAAGAGTCGGTCATGGTCACTCCTTAAGTCGTGGGTCCCAACGACCCGGTTTGCGTGGGTTTCTTGGTTGCCGGTGGGTGGCGTGGGGCGGGGCCGCGGGTGGGGGAGACCGGCTCCGGGCGGTGCGTCCGGTTCTCCTTCGCGGTCGTGGCGACCGGGCGGGGAGAGGGGCTCGGGAGCCGGCTCAGCCCACCGCCCCCTTCACGAGCGCGCCGATCCTTGCCTCTTCGGCGGCGGTCAGCTCCTTCAGCGCGAAGGAGGTCGGCCACATGGCGCCCTCGTCGAGGTTCGCCCTGTCGCTGAAGGCGAACGTCGCGTACCTCGTGCCGAACTTCTCGGCGCTCTGGAAGTGGCAGACGACCTTGCCGTCCTTGTTGGCGTACGCGGGCATTCCGTACCAGGTTTTCGGCGAGAGGTCCGGCGCGTTGGCCTTGACGATCTCATGGAGCCGCTCGGCCATGGCGCGATCCGTCTCCTGCATCTCCGCGATCTTCGCGAGCACGGCGCGTTCCCCGTCCGCCTTCTGCGCTTCGGCCTTCTGCTCTTTGGCGCGCTCCCTCATCGCGGCTCGTTCCTCTTTCGTGAATCCCTCGGACTTCTTTGCGCTCATCGTTTCCTCCTGTGCAGGTTCTTCCATGTCCTACTCCGTCCAGCAAGAAGAGTGTACTGCGGCCCCGTGCCCTCACTTCTCGATTCCTGATCGGTATGGTCACCCGTTTCTATCCCGCAGCGCCCATAGCACCCGACCCGCGCGGGAGGCGCCGTCCGACGGGTCGCCCGAGGACATCTCCCGAACCAGCCGCGGGAAGACGTGAGGGCCACCCGGCGTCGGCAACGCCCACACATCGTAAAGGCGGAAGTCTGGCGCGATCTCGTGGATCCTCCAGGGCCGGGAGGTGTGCGCGGTGTCGGGTAGCCTCATTCGTCGACCTCCGTCCGTGCGGTTGCGTTCTGCGTCCTCTAACGTAAGATGGATGAGCGCGCCTGTACGTGACAAGACGGCCCCCGCGCCGCCGCAGTCGTCGGCCCGGACCCCCCCACGCGATCCGGCCCGCCAGCTTCTCGCTGGAAGACGGAAGGCCGAAGACGCCCATCTTCAACGCGCATCGTCTGAGCCAGCCTCGGGCAACCGCCTCGTTTGCTCCTCGACGTAGCGGACGAATGCCTGCGTGTTCCGCGGCTTGGACTATCTTGCGGAGCCGACCAGCGCCCCTCGAAGGTTCGGGAAAGAGAGCCTTTCGGCGTGCAACCGGTCGGGGACGGAGAAGCCGGCACGGTACGCGGCTGCGTCGAGCATGGTCCCTCCCAGTGGAGCCCGGCGAGGACCGTACGGAGGCCACCACCTTTACACCTAAATCTTGCCGACCACGGGCGGACGACCCGCCCGCGCTACCCTAATGATTGACGGTCGACCGTCCGAATATGCCCCCCGCGATGCCGGCCGACAGTCGTCCCCACCTGAGCTCTTGCTCGGTTTCTATCGCTTTCCCGATGGCAGCCCGCCGAAGAAACCGACAAAGCGAAGGAGAACGTGTGACTGATCCGGCCGGCACGGCCCGTGCCACTGACGGCCGGGCTCTTGTATAATATGATAGTTTACTTTATATTGGTAGTGGACTGTCATATTTTGATTTAGGGGGTTCACGATGCGGACGATAGCGCTCGAAGAGCACTACGCCACTGGGGCGTTCATGGAGGGCCCGGGGCGGGACCTCAAGGCCCAGGCCGAGGCGGCCCGCGACCACCCCCGGGTGGCTGCGGGATTAGAGAAGCTCATCGACGGGCTGTGCGACCTGGGGGAGGGTAGGGTCGCGGAGATGGACGTGGCGGGCGTGGACGTGCAGGTTCTGTCGCTGACCTCCCCCGGGGTGGAGCAGCTCGACGCCGCCGAAGCGGTGACGCTCGCGCGCGAGGCCAACGACGCCCTCGCGGAGGCGGTTCGGCGACGGCCGGACCGCCTGGCCGGGTTCGCGGCGCTCCCCACGCCGGCGCCGGAGGACGCCGCCGAAGAGTTGGAGCGGGCGGTGCGGGGGCACGGCTTCGTGGGGGCGCTGATCAACGGCCACTCCCGCGGCCGCTACCTCGACGACACGTTCTTCCGGCCGATCCTGGAGCGCGCCGAGGCCCTGGGGGTCCCGATCTACCTTCACCCCACGCCGCCACCGCGGGCCGTGGTCGGGGCGTCGTATTCTGGGGACTTCTCGGCGGGGGCGGCCGTGGGGCTGGCGACCGCGGCGTGGGGATGGCACGTAGAGACCGCAACCCACGTTTTGCGCCTTGTTCTCGGCGGGATGTTCGATCGGTTTCCGGGGTTGCAGCTCGTGGTCGGGCACATGGGCGAGGGCCTCCCGTTCTTCCTGCCAAGGTTCGAAGCAGCGATGCCCAAAGAGGTTACGGGGCTGGAGAGGCCGATCGGCGACTATCTCCGCGGGAACGTCCACTACACCTTCGGGGGGTTCAACTGGACGCAGGCTTTCCTCGACCTACTGTTACAGGTCGGCGCCGGGAGGATCATGTTCTCGGCCGACCACCCCTACGCCCCGATGGCGGAGGCGCGCGCCTTCCTGGACCGGCTTCCGGTGGCTCTCACCGACAGGGAGAGGATCGCCCACGGCAACGCGGAGCGCCTCCTCGGGCTGTGATCGCCGAGATAGTCCCACGCGGCGGGGCGATCCTAACGAGCGGAACCGGCCCGTCCGCGACATCGGGCGAGGAACGGCTAGAATCCGGGTGTGGAAGCGTCGTCCAACAGCGAGCGGAAGGCGGGCTTGCGGGAGCGCAAGAAGGCGAAGACGCGCGCCGAGATACAGCGCCAGGCTCTAAGGCTCTTCCGCGAGCGGGGCTACGGGGCTACGACCACGAGCCAGATCGCCGAGGCGGCCGAGGTCTCGGAGAGCACCTTCTTTCGCTACTTTCCGACGAAAGAGGATGTCGTTTTCTGGGACGAGTTCGACCCTCTAATCTTCGAGGCGTTCCGGGCCCAGCCGGCCGAGCTGGGCTCGATCCGGGTCCTTCGCGGGTCCATCCGAGACGCCATGGCCCGAGCTTCGGCGACCGAGCGCGCGGACCTGCGCGAGCGCCTGGAGCTCCTACTGTCGGTCCCGCCTCTCCGCGCGACGCTCGTGGACCGAATCCACGGCCCCGTACGACTGCTCGCGGAGGCGATGGCCGAACGGACCGGGCGGCATCCCGACGATCCGGCCGTGCGAGCGACGGCCGGAGCGGTAATGGGGGTCGGCCTGTCCGCGATGTTCGCGGCGGCCGACGACCCCGATGCAGACGTCCTCTCCCTCCTCGACGAGGGGCTGGCACAGCTGGAGGCCGGCCTCCCGATCTAGTCGCGGTGTGTCCGTCCTCGTGGCCTTGCTCATCGAGTCTTCATCGGAGCTGGGTTCAGCTCACCGCTTTCTTAACGAGCGCGCCTATCCTTTCCTCTTCGACGGCGGTCAGCTCCTTCAGCGCGAAGGAGGTCGGCCACATGGCGCCCTCGTCGAGGTTCGCCAGGTCGTTGAAGCCGAGCGTCGCGTACCTCGAGTTGAACTTCTCGGCGCTTTGGAAGAAGCAGACGATCTTGCCGTCTTTGGCATACGCGGGCATCCCGTACCAGGTTCTCGGCCAAAGGGCCGGCGCGTTGGCTTTGACGATGGCATGGAGCCGCTCGGCCATGGCGCGATCCGTCTCCTCCATCTCCGCGATCTTCGCGAGCACGTCGCTTTCCCCTTCCGCCTTCTTCCTGTTCGCGCGCGCTTCTGCCTTTTGCTCTTTGGCCCGCTCCCTCATCGCGGCCCGTTCCTCGTCCGTGAATCCCCTGGACTTCTTTGCGTTCATCGTTCCCTCCTGTGCAGGTTCTTCCATGTCCTACTTCGTCCATCAAGAAAAGTCTACGTGCGGCTCCGTGCCCTCACTTCTCGATTCCTGATCGGTCTTCCATGGCAACCCTCTCTCACATGCTGCCGGGGATGGGCAGCGAGGCAGCCGACGCGATGGGCGAGGCCCTGGGCTGAATCGCCCCGACTGGTGTACGAATGGTGTACAGAGAGCCGGGAGGAGATCCCGACCCTCTTCGTGTGCTGCGTATTTTCGATGAGTAAGGGGTTTCCTTCGGTGGGCCTGCCTGGACTCGAACCAGGGACCTCTTCCTTATCAGAGAAGCGCTCTAACCGGCTGAGCTACAGGCCCTAAGTGATCGGCGCAACAGATCTTCGCCGCCGGAATAATGTACAACACTGGCGGGCTACTGACAACCTGATTGAACACAGTAGAGGCTGGCAGTAAAATCGGCCCGTATAATAAAATCCCCGCGGCTTCGCGGAGTGAGAGGAGCACATAGCCAGTGAGCGCCGACGGCTTCACCAAGATGTCCATCTACGGCATGAACATGGACCTCTTTTCCTCCAGCCCCATAGTCATCCTCAAGGTGGAAGACGAGAACCGCTACTTGCCGATCTGGATCGGCCAGGCGGAGGCCCGCTCTATTCTGTTCAAGCTACAAAACCAGGAGTTCGTAAGGCCGCTGACCCACGACCTCGCTCTTAGCCTCGTCAGCGAGCTGGGCGGCTCGATGGAGAGGATCACGGTTACCGAACTGAAGGACTCGACGTTCTTCGCCACCATAAGACTGGAGATAGAAGGCAAGAGCGTCGAGGTCGACTCCAGGCCCTCCGACGCCATAGCCCTGGCCATCCGCTCGGGGGCCGAGATCTTCGCCTCGAACGAGGTCATAGAGGAGGCCGGCGTCGTCTTCGAGGAGGCGATAGAAGACACCCCCGAAGAGGAGGTCGTGGACAAGTTCAAGGACTGGATGAACCAGGTCTCCCCCGAGGATTTCAAGTAGGGGCGTTTCGCGAAACGCCCTGCCCTTCGGGCCGCGGCTTCAGGCATCAATGATTATCGCCTGAGCCGTTCCCATGTAGAGGCCGTTCGCGAACGGCCCGGGTTCGCATTCAAGGGCGCTTCGCGAAGCGCCCCTACGACCGCCTAACGGCCCTGTCCTGGTTCGCCTCCGCTGTGTCGCTCTTGAGACGAGGATGTCACCGGTCGCCGCCATCTCCTTCCGGTCCCCCGTCGGAGTTTCCGTCCGTACGGTACCCGGGGTGCGCGCGCAGGAACTCCTCGACCGAGTCGACGTTCCACCCGACGATAACCTCGGTCGCGTCCCCGTCGAAGCGCGTGCGGATGCGGGCCTCCCTCCTGACGCTACGCCGGACGTACTCCCACGACGTCTCGCCGGCCCGGCGCTCCAGCTGCTCGGTATAGACGAACCGACCCGTACTCCGGTCCCTTACCATCAAAAGGTCCAACCTCAGTCCTCCGGGGAGTCCAACGCCGCCAGACGCTCCAGCAGCCCGGCCTCTTCCCACGGCCACCGGCCTTCGTTCTCAGGAACCCCGAACGGCGGCGCGCTCGACCACATGTTCCCCGTCCCGGCCGCGGCGAAACTGCCAGAGACTAGCGCGTCGTTATCAGCGAGAAGTGCTAGACCCTTGCGATGCACCAACCGTCCGTCCCGCTCCTCGACCCCCCCGGCCCTCCAGGCGGCCCGGATGTCCAGACCCCCCGCCGCTTCGCCCATCAACCGGCGTAGCATCCATACAGTCCTGGCGGCACGGGCGTCGGCGAAGTTGGCAGCGGCGTACAGCGCCGTGACGACGTCTTGCGCCTCCCCGCTTTCGACCGGAGCGGAGGGAAGGTCGGGGCTCGCCCCGAAGTCCTCGGACCGGCCCAGGATCCGCGCCCTGTGCGCCGCGAGAGCGAGCCGTCCAAGATCTCCGGCATCGACCCTGATGACTATGGCCAGGGCCCCCTTCGTGAGTCCCAGGCTCTCCGCGCCCTCGGCGTCGAGGACCTCACCGACTACCCTCGGTTCGGGCCTTACCCCCTCCTCCCATTCGCGGGGACCGGCGGCAAGCGCGCTCCGGCCAAGGGCGTCGTCGTCACCGGGCCGCGTACCGAGAAGCGGCAGGTCGCCTTCCTCGATGAGGCCGTCCTCAGCAGCCGCGCGGGCGCCCGACTCGCACAGCCTCCCGACTCCGGCTTCCTTCAGGGAGGGAAGGCGGGATCCGGCCTCAGGAAGGTCACGAAGGATTCGGTTCATCAGCCCCCTTGGATTTCCTCCGAGGTTTTCGGATCTCGTCTCGGCTACGAGGAGCAGGCCGCGTAGTGGGGCGGAGAGGAGGTCGGGGCAGATGTGTGTAGTGGAGACGGCGGCCCACCCGAAACCACTCTGCGAGGCGGCGGCGTAGACGGGGCTTTCGGCGCCTGGGAGGCTGGCGGCGGGGAGGGCGCGCTCGAGGGCGTCGTCGGGGGCGTAGAGGACGATCTCGGCCTCGTCGCCCTCGCCGCGCCACTCGTACTCGGCAGCGTGTTCGGCCAAGAGTGTCCTTACTCCACCAGGACCAGGGGTTCCCCAGATCTCACGGTCTGCCCGGCCTCGACGCGTACCTCGGAGACGGTGCCCGCCTTCTGGGAGCGGACCTCACTCTCCATCTTCATCGCCTCCAGGATGCATACGGGCTCGTCAGCCTCGACCTCCTGCCCCTTAGTCACGAGCACCCTGACAATAGTTCCCTGCATCGGCGCGGAGACGGCGCCCCCTGTAGCCGAGGCCCTGCGCGTCTCGCCCCGGCCCCTGCGCGGCGGACCACTCCCACTACGCGTACCCTCATCCCCGAACACCTTGACCCGGAAGAGCTTCCCGTTGACCTCGACCTCGACCTCGCGGGCGTTCTTCGCGGGAGCCGTGGGCGCCTCGCCCGAGGTCGCGGGCTCTATCTCCAGGCCCCCCATCCGTTCGGCCACGAAGCCGGTCGAGTAATTCCCCGAGGCGAAGGCTTCGTCGGCCAGGATCGCGCGGAAAAAAGGCAACGTGGTGGAGATTCCCTCCACCCTGAACTCCGCGAGCGCCCGCCCCAGCCGCGCGAGGGCCTCCTCCCTGTCGCCCCCGCGGACGATGAGCTTGGCGAACAGCGGGTCGTACGATTCGGCCACGACGCCGGGTCCACGTAGAGAAGAGTCCACCCGCACCCCTGGACCGCCGGGCTCCTCGTAGGCGCTCACGACGCCGGGGCTTGGGGCGAAGTCGCGCGCGGCGTCCTCCGCGTTCAGGCGCACCTCGATGGCGTGGCCGCGCCAGGTGACGTCGTTTTGAGAGAAGGGGAGCTTTTCGCCGGCTGCTACGCGGACGCCCGTCTTCACGATGTCTATCCCCGTCACCTCTTCCGTGACGGGGTGCTCGACCTGGACGCGGGTGTTCATCTCCAGGAAGTAGAACCCGCCTGTGGCTTCGCCCTTCTCGACCAGGAACTCGACGGTTCCGACGTTGTCGTAGCCGACGGCCCCGGCAGCGGCGAGGGCGGCCTCGCCCATAGCCTCGCGCACCTGGGGATCTATGGCTGGGCTCGGGCACTCTTCGAGGAGCTTCTGGTGGCGGCGTTGGATCGAGCAGTCCCTCTCGCCGAGGTGAACGGCGTTCCCGTGCTTGTCCCTCACGACCTGTATCTCCACGTGGCGTGGAAACGAGAGGTACTTCTCGACGTAGACCGAGCCGTCCCCAAAGTAGGCCTCCCCCTCCCTGCTCGCCCGCGAGTAGGCGCCTTCGGCCTCCGTGGCGTCGCCGGCGACGGCGAAGCCCTTGCCGCCTCCCCCGGCCGAAGCCTTCACGGCAACGGGGAAGCCGTGCTCCTCGCCGAAGAGTCGAACTTCCTTGGCGGAGCCGATAGAGCCTTCCGTGCCTGGCACCATGGGGACGCCGGCCCTGGCCATGATCCGCCTCGACTCCACCTTGCTCCCCATCGCCTCTATGGCCTTCGGATGCGGGCCGATCCAGACCAGCCCCACCTCCTCGACAACCCGCGCGAAGGTCGCGCTCTCGGCCAGAAAGCCGTACCCCGGGTGAACAGCCTCGGCCCCGCTCTCTCTGGCGACCTCGATCAGGCGCCCCACGTTCAGATAGCTCTCCGCCGCCGGTGTCGGACCGATGTGGTAGGCCTCATCTGCGACACGTACGTGCAGAGCCTCCCTGTCCGCGTCCGAGTAGACGGCGACGCTCGAGATCCCCATCTCGCGCAGCGCGCGGGCGATACGGACGGAGATCTCACCGCGGTTGGCGATCAGGACCTTGCCGAACACCCGGCCTACCCCTCCCACCTGGAGTAGGCCCAGAGCGAGCCCTCCAACTTCATGCCTGGATCGACCGCGTGCCCGAGAAGTCCGGCGAGCCGCCACCGGCTGCGCCGCAGGGAAGGCAAGTCCTCCGGCTCTCCGGTCAGCGACTCAAGGGCAGCCACTACGGCTGCGGCCTCTTCCGGTGTCGGATCGGGGTCAATCTTCACCGTGCGATCCACCCCGCCAACGTCCGGCACTCCGGCGAACGTTTGCTGACCGCTGATAGCTGAAGGCTGACCGCTCTTATCAAAGCGGGATGTTTCCGTGCTTGCGTGGGGGCCTGTCGGGGCGCTTGGTCCGGATCATCTGGAGGGCTTTGATCAGGTAAGACCGCGTCTCACGCGGGTCGATAACGTCGTCTATAAAGCCCATCTCCGCGGCGAACATCGGGTTGTTGAACTGTTCCTCGTAGTCCCCGATGAGCTCTTCGCGCTTCGCCTCCGGGTCATCGGCCTCGGAGATCTCACGGCGGAAGATGATCCCGACGGCCGCCGACGCGCCCATGACCGCGATCTCCCCCGTAGGCCACGAGACGTTGACGTCGGCCCCGATGTGCTTGGAGCACATAACGTCGTAGGCCCCCCCGTAGGCCTTCCTGGTGATGACCGTCATCTTGGGCACTGTCGCCTCCGAGAAGGCGTAGAGGAGCTTCGCCCCGTGACGGATTATGCCCCCCCACTCCTGGTCCGTCCCCGGCATGAAGCCGGGCACGTCCACGAACGTGATCAAGGGAATATTGAAGGCGTCGCAGAAGCGCACGAACCGGGCGCCCTTGACGCTAGCGTTTATGTCGAGCGTACCCGCCAGCACCGATGGCTGGTTGCCAACCACCCCGATCGCGCGCCCGTCGAGCCTGGCGAAGCCGACGACGAGGTTCTGGGCCCAGCCATCCTGCACCTCGAAGAATTCCCCGTCATCCACCACGCCCTCAATAGCGACGCGGATGTCGTACGGGCGTTGGGGGGAGTCCGGGATCAGGGCCGCAAGGTCCTCGTCCCTCCGCTCGGGGTCGTCCGTGGGACGGAAGTACGGCGCGCTCTCCAGGTTGTTCTCGGGGAGGAAGGAGAGCAAGTAGCGTACGTCCTCGAAGCAGCTCTCCTCGTCGGGGGCTGAGAAGTGGGCGACGCCGGACCTGCTGTTATGGGTCGCCGCGCCGCCCAGGTCCTCGAAGGTGACGTCCTCGCCGGTGACGCTCTTTATAACGTCGGGGCCGGTGATGAACATGTGGCTCGTCTCCTCGACCATAAAGACGAAGTCCGTGATCGCCGGCGAGTACACGGCACCCCCGGCGCAGGGACCTACGATCACGGAGATCTGGGGCACCACCCCAGAGGCAAGTACGTTGCGGTGGAAGATGTCCGCGTAGCCGGCTAGAGAGACGACGCCTTCTTGAATCCTCGCCCCGCCCGAGTCGTTTATGCCGATGATCGGGCATCCCGTGGAGATGGCGAGGTCCATGACCTTGCAGATCTTCTCCGCGTACACCTCCCCGAGCGAGCCCCCGAAGACCGTGAAGTCCTGGCTGAATACGCAGACCTTGCGCCCCGAGACCTCACCGTAGCCGGTTATGACCCCGTCCCCCAGCGGCTTGTTCTCCTCCAGCCCGAAGTTGTAGGAGCGGTGCACCCTGTAGCGGTCGAGCTCGACGAAGGTGCCCTCGTCGAGAAGCAGTTCGACGCGTTCGCGGGCCGTCAGCTTGCCGCGCTCGCGCTGCCTCTCGACGGCCGCCTCGGGTGCCGGGTGCGCCGCAGCCTCCCGCAGCTTTTCGAGCCCCACTATCTTTCCGGCGGTGGTGTCCTCGCCAAGCCTCTCCGTTTGCATAGAGGCGCATTCTAGCACGCGCAAAACAGGCAATTATGGTGGTGGAAAGTTCTGAGCTTCGAGTCTATCTAATACGAATGCGGTTCTCCTCGACGATCCAGAGATGACCATCCAGGGGTTCGCGACCGATAGCGTTCAGCAACTTTCTGAACATGTCGAGAACGTGCAGCTTGTCCTGCCGGCCGAGACGAAGCACGATGACGCCGGAATACTCCTCCGGTGGATAGGTTCGTATATCAGCGAAGTCCAGATCCAGGGTTACGAGAACCCGGCCTTCGGATCTACAGTTCTCGGACAACACGGAATCATACCGAGTCCGCTAGAACAGACCTCGCCATGGAAGCGTTTCACATTCCTGTACCTCCTCCGGACGAAAAGCTAGCCGGGAGCGCCGCCGTGTGGCATGCTGCTGTGCCTCTGTAGGTGTCGTTGAGACGCTCGCTCGGAGGAAGCTTCACCAGAGTGGCGCTGGCTGGAGCGGGAGGAGGTTCGAGGCGTCGCCGGACGGAGGGGGAAACGGATGGCGAGGCGAAGGCGGGTCGAGCCCACGGAGGAGTGGGCGGAGCTGGAGCTGCTCTTGGAGTGGCCCGAGCAGGTCGAGTACGAGGCGATCCGCCCGCCGGTGGTCTTCGGCAGTTCCGTGGCCGAAAGGTCCCGCCAGACCGGAACCCCAGAGACTACCCTACGCCGCAGGATCTCCAGCTTCAAGGGTCACGGGATGCGCGGCCTGTTCGAGCCCGAAGACGTTGAGGGGCACAGCCAGCTAGATCCGGAGGTCCGCGGGCTCATCCTTAACCTCAAGAGCGACTATCCCCCAATGCGCGACAACGAGATAGCCACCATCTGCTACGTGCGCTTCGGAGAAAGACCTCATGGCCGGACTGTCAGGAGGGTCCTCGAAAGAAACCCCACAGCCATCAAGATGTTTCGTCGCTTCAGTCCCTACCACAAGACAGAGGGCGTCATAGAGCGCCGGCTCGCCATCGTGACGCTGCACTCCGAGGGGTGGAACGTGAAGAGCATCGCCGGCTACCTGGGGACCAGCCGTCCCACCGTCTACCGAACCCTGAAGAGGTGGATCGCAGAGGACGTATACAGCTTGGAGGACAAACCCCGCGGCGCCAAACATAAAGTGGACCTCCGGGCGATGAACGAGGTGAGGAAGTTCCAGGAGAATCTCGAGCTCGGGGAGTTCCGCGTCTCGGCCGCCCTGGCGCAGCTAGGGATCTACCTGAGCCCCCGCACCTGCGGGCGCATCCTCGCCGTAAACCGTAAGCTCTACGGCCTCGAAAAGCCCAGGAGGAGTTCCAAAGAGAAGCAGGAGATGCCGTTCCAATCGTCAATAAGGCACGAGATTTGGAGCGTCGACGTCCGCTACCTGGACCATCACCTGCCTGATACCGGCAAGGTCTACTCCATCTCCATCTTGGACAACCACTCAAGTGCGCTGCTGGCAAGCGCCGTCTCAACCACCCAGGACCTGACGGCCTACCTCTCCGTCCTATACGCCGCAGTGGAGCGCTACGGTGCCCCTGAGATCCTGGTCAGCGACGGGGCCGGCATCTTCAAGGCCAACCAAGCCAAAGCGATCTACCGCTCGTTGGGCATCGCCAAGGAGACCATCGAGAAGCGAAAGCCGTGGCAAAACTATGTCGAAACCACCTTCAAGATACAGAAACGGATGGCGGATTACCACTTCGCCAAAGCCGAAAGCTGGGTAGAGCTCGTCGCCGCTCACGACCGGTGGGTGGAGCAGTGCAACACCCAGATGCACTGTGCGCACCGCCATAGAAAGGACGGCAAGAGGAGCCCGGCGGAGATCTTGGGCTTCCTCACGAGCGTCCGTCGTCTTCCAGAGGATCTCGAAAGGGCGTTCTTCTCTACACGTTTCACCCGCGTCCTGGACTCTTTAGGGTATGCCCGCATCCGGCACTGGAAGATCTATGCTGAGGAAGAACTGGCAAAAAGGGAGGTTACCTTCCGTTAGCCGGGGAGACATCATTCGTTCGCCCGGCGGCGACGACCTCCTCGTGCGCGGCTTTCAATGTGGCGGTGACCGAGACCTCACCGGGGTCCGAGCCACCACCGTCCGATGCGCCGACGTGCTCTTCGCGCAACTCGGACATCATCGGCCCGTTGCCACAGGATCGACCATGGGTCGCCCCATCGCGCGGAACCCGCCCGCCTTGCGCGGGTACTTCGAGGCAGGCACAGTTTAGGTCACCCGCAAGCGCGTATTAGGAGGGACGAGATGATCATCCGAAAAGACCGGGCGCCGGCGGATCGGGAATCCGAGGGCCAAGAGTCGCTGCGGTATTCCGACGCAGGCGGGTTGACCCAGTACGGCGCCTACGTCCAGACGCTGCAACCCGGGCCGCGTTCTCTCGACCGGCATTGGCACGAAGAGGAGGACGAGTTCCTGTACGTCCTCTCGGGCGAGGCGACCGTCATCGAGGAGGACGGCGCCCACCTGCTCCTTCCCGGCGACGCGGCCTGCTGGCCGGCGGGCGCGGCGAACGCCCACCAGGTCGTGAACCGTTCTGACGCGCCCTGCACCTTCCTCATCTTCGGCACCCGGATGGCGCGCGACACCGTCCATTACCCCGACACCGGGAGGGTCCAGCGCGACTTCGAGGACGGAACCTGGAGGCTGGAGCGCGCCGACGACGGGTCCCTGATCAAAGGCGGGGAGATCGAACAGGTTCGCCCCATGACGTGGAGGGGCCCGGGGTCGATCGGTGGCCCTAGCTCGACCGGTCGCACCGACCCGTAATATCCGGGCTCTCCCGATCTTCGGGTGAAGCGGAAGGGGGAAGAGCCGAATATTCGAGCCCATCGACCTTCGATGGTGCTTTCGGGGTGTGTTGCCGCCGTTTGACGGCTCTCGAATCACGTCCGAGAAGCTGGGTCGCGTTTCCCATCGATCACCCAAAGTTCGGGGGAGCCCGGGGTTCATGTCCCGGTCTGTTCCGAGAACGTCGGTCCCGCTATGAGTCACGCACCTTGCAGCTAGGTTTGTCGCGCTCGTTGCGCTTCCGCCACCGAAGGTAAAGGAATGTGTAACGCCTCCATGGCGAGGTCTGCGCTAGAAGAGGATCGCATTCGGGAGGCAGGCACGCATAGGTGCCCCAAATACGTCATTCCCGCGCAAGCGGGAATCCACGAATCGTGGGAGACGGTCCGGGTGCCCCGTCGTGCCGTTGGCATTCACCCGGACTTGGTATCACTACCGCCAATGAGTTGTTGATCGCCTACCGTGACCGCCTCGTGGCCAGCCACGAGAAGCTCTCCGGCCAGTTTTATCGGAAGGTTCTCGTCTATCTTGAACTTCGTGTTACTTGTTATGCCGGCAGACTAACGAATCGCTCGCGTGCCAGATCCGCGGCGTAGGCGATGGATGCCTGTATGGCCTCACGGCTGACGGAAGGATAGCTGTCCATGATCTCTTCAGGCGTCTGTCCCACCGCGAGGTTGTCCAGGATCACGGAGACCATGACCCGGGTTCCCTTCACGCAGGGCTTGCCGTGGCAAACTTCGGGGTCTACCGTAACGTACTCTCGCCAATCCATAATCGCCTCTCGCGGTTGTCTACGCACCCGTTAGTTTAATGCGCCGAGGCTCCTCTCGCCCTGCGAAGTCCCTGGTTGTCCAGCCCAAAGGGCGGGGATAGTAGAATGTAATCCCGGTCATATGAACCGGGACATGGAAAAGGAGATGCGTATGCAGGTCTTCGAGAAACTGGCGGAGTACCGCTATGAGCAGCTCGTGTTCTGCCACGACAAGGCCACGGGGCTGCGCGCCATCATCGCCATCCACGACACCACGCTTGGTCCCGCTCTCGGCGGCTGCAGGATGTACCCCTACGCCACCGAGGAAGAGGCCATGGTGGACGTGCTACGACTGGCGAGGGGGATGACCTACAAGGCAGCCGCGAGCGGCCTCAACCTCGGGGGCGGGAAGTCCGTGATCATCGCCGACCCGCGCACCGACAAATCCGAGGCGCTCTTCCGCTCGTTCGGGCGTTACATCGAGACTTTGGCAGGACGCTACATCGTCGCCGAGGACGTTGGCACCTCGACGGAGGACGCGAACTTCATCAGGGTCGAGACCTCGCACGTGGTCGGGGTGGACGTCACCCGCGGCGGCTCGGGCGACCCCTCCCCCCTTACCGCCCTCGGCGTGAGACAAGGGATGCGGGCCTGCGCGGAAGCGGTCTTCGGCACCACCTCGCTGGAGGACAGGGTCGTCGCCGTGCAGGGCGTCGGGCACGTCGGGTACCACCTGTGCCGCCTGCTGCACGAGGAGGGGGCGAGCCTGATCGTGACCGACGTGGACGCCGCGGCCGTGGAGCGCGCGGTCAGGGAGTTCGGCGCCAAGGCCGTCGAGCTGGACGAGATCCTGACCATCCCCTGCGACATCTTCGCCCCCTGCGCCCTCGGCGCTGTCCTGAACGACGCAACCATCCCCGAGCTGCGCTGCAGCATCGTCGCGGGGAGTGCCAACAACGTGCTCGCCGAGTCGCACCACGGCGAGGCCCTCTCGGAACGCGGCATTCTCTACGCCCCCGACTACGTCATAAACGCCGGCGGCCTCATCAACGTCGCCGACGAGCTGGAGGGCTACAACGAACGCCGCGCCGTCAACCGCGTCATGCGAATAGAGGACAGCATACGCCGCGTTATCGCCATCTCCAGGCGCGACGACGTCCCCACCAACATCGCCGCTGACACCCTCGCACTGGAGCGCATCGCCGCCATAAGCTCGATGGAACGACTCCACACGGGACATCCGTACGGGCAGTTGAGTCGCCGACGGGAGACGATTTAGAGCTGGTCAGCCGGTCAGCACTTCAGCTAGTCAGCTTCTTGTTCGCTGAAATGCTGACCAGCTGAAGTGCTGAAATGCTCTATACCATCCAGGCGACGACTACCCAGAGCGTGACCAGGGCGAGGGCCAGCCAGTCTGAAGTGCTTGCGCTCATCTGGCGGAGTTTGGTTCGGCGGCGGCCGCCGCGGTAGCTGCGGGTGTTCATGGCGACGGTGAGGGTGTCGGCGCGGGCGAAGCCGCTGATGAAGATGGGGACGAGGAGGCGTCCTATGCGACGCGCCCGGGTTATGGCGCCGCCCTCGTCGAAGGGGACGCCGCGTGCGGTCTGGGCGCGGGCGAGGCGTTCCATCTCTTCTATGAAGATCGGGACGAATTTTATGGCGATCACAAAGACCAGTACCAGCTCGTTGACCGGCACCCTGAGACGTTGGAGCGGGCCGAGGATGAGCTCGAGGCCGTTGGTGAGATCTACGAGCGAGGTCGTGAGCATGAGCATGGTCGTGATGTAGTAGAGGAGGATGACCCGCAGCGCGAGGATGCCGGCCGTGTACAGGCCCTCGGTCGAGACAGAGAGTATCCCCCAGCGCCACAGGTAGTCCCCCTCGGGCACGTCTCCGGGGTAGAAGAGTACCTGGAAGAACAGGATAAAGACGAGGAAGAAGAGGAAGAGCCGCGAACCGCGTAGCACGTACCCGAGGGGTATTTTCGAGACAATACCTATGGCGACTAGCAGGGGCAAAATTACCGCGAAGCCGAGGAAGCTGTCTATGAGGAACGAGGCGACGATGAACACGAGCGTCGCGGCGATCTTTACGCGGGGGTCCATGCGGTGTATGAACGAGCCCGTCTCGACGAACTGCCCGAAGATGACGTTGCGCTGCAACTCTAGCACTACGCCACTCCAAGTCTCATTAGCAGTTCGGACTCGAGCTCATCCTCGGTCAGCAGGTCGGTCGGGAAGTCGGGGAAGAGCTGTTGCATCTCGCGGGCACCGACGACCGGCTCGGGCAGGGTTATGTCGAGTTCGGCGAGGCGGTCGGCCTCGCGCAGGACCTCGCGCACGGGGCCGTCCATGACGACCGTGCCCCGGTCCAACACTATAAACCGGTCGCACAGGAGGCTGGCGTCGGTGAGGCTAGCGGAACATACGATCAAGGTGAGCTCGCGGTCTCTTTGTAGCCTGACGAGCAGCTCCAGAAGCTCCCTTCTACCGCGCGGGTCGAGGCCGGCCATCGGCTCGTCGAGGACGAGCACGGGCGTGTGCATGGCGAGCACCCCGGCTATGGCGACCCTACGGCGCTGGCCCCCGGATAGCGCGTGGACGTAGCGCAGACGGTAATCGGGATAGGGTAGCCCCAAAGTGTTCAGGCTTTCCTCAACGCGCTCGCGGGTCTCGGAAGCGGAGAGGCCGGCGGCGGTAGGCCCAAAGGCGACGTCGGCCCCGACCACGTCCTCTATGATCTGCGATTCAGGCTGCTGGAACACGATGCCAACCTCGCGCCGCAGCCAGGCCCTGTCGTAGCCGGGGGCGGCCACGTCGTCGCCCTTGTAGAAGACCTGTCCAGGTTTGAGCCGAAGCAGATGGGCGAAGGAGTCGACGATGGTGGACTTGCCCGACTGGGTGGCGCCGACAATACCCACGCGCTCGCCGCGGCGAATGTGGAAAGATACGTCCTTGACGCCCTCGCTCGCCCTCGGGGTGCCTTCGAGGTACGTGTGGGAGAAGCCTCTCAACTCGAGGATCGGGGGTTCTCCGTCCGGTTGCATCAGGCCGATGGCGAAGGGTCCGCGGCGACGGAGAGCGCGGCGCGCAGGTCCTCGGTGTTCAGGATGTCACCTTCCAACGGGATGCCGCGGGCGCGCAGACGGTGGGCGAGGCTTGCGGCGAGGGGTACGTCGAGGCCGACCTCGCGCAGCTTTTCCACGTTCCTGAAGACCTCGGCCGGAGTTCCGTCCAGGATGATGTGTCCCTCATCCATGACTACGACCCTCTCGAAGAGGACGGCCTCGTACATAGAGTGAGTGACGTGCAGGACGCCCATGTTCCCCCGGCGGCTCAGGTCCGTGACAGTGGAGATCAGGCGCCGGGCGACGGGGACGGGAAGCAGCGAAGTCGGTTCGTCCAGGATCAGGAACATTGGGCGCATCGCCAGGGCGCCTGCTATGGCGACCCTCTGCTTCTGCCCAGGGGAGAGGTCTTCGATCAGGCGCTCTCCGATGTCCTCGAGGCCGAGCATACGGAGCGATGACTGTACCCTTTCGGAGATCTCATCGCGTGGAAGCCCCAGGTTTTCGGGGCCGAAGGCTACATCGTCAATAACGCGGTTCATCACCAGCTGGTCGTCGGGGTCCTGGAAGACGACGGAGACCCTACGCCGCACGTCCCACTGGTGCTCCCTGTCAACGGGCACGCCGTCTATCCTTACGCTACCCTCCGTCGGATACTGGACCGCGGCGAGCAGCTTGACGAGCGTGCTCTTGCCCGAGCCGTTGTGGCCGATGATCGCGACGAGCTGGCCCGGTTCTATCTTCAGGTTCAACTCTTCGAGCGCCGGTACCGCATCGGCCTCGCCCGTTCTGTAGGTGAACGAGACGTTGTCGAGTTCAATCATCGTGCCAGCGCCGCGCCCTGGCTAATAGCGGCGCTCCCGGTCCGACTCGTCCTCGGGGGCAGTCGTGAGTCCGCTGCGGAAGAGCATCACGCCCCTGACGATGACGACCGTGACGACGGCGGCCAGAACGGCCTCTGTTACGGCCTGCGGCAAGATCGCCGGAATGGCGGCGGCGGGCAACAGCCCGAAGAGTATGGCGAGGCCGACCACACCTACCGAGTTGGCGAAGGATCCGAAGAGTCCTGCCATGGCAGCGGCGAGGTCCACGCTCCAGCGCCGCAGCCCCACGAAGACGGCCCACGCCACCACCCCGATGAGCAGACGCGGCGCGATGGCGATAACAGGGTTGAGGAAGATCGGGTTGTCCGCCTGCAGAAAGGAGAAAATGCCGAAGATCGCACCGGCCAGAAGCCCCACGATTGGCCCCTCGAGCACCCCCCCGACGATCGCCGGTATGTGCATGATCGTGGCGTTGCCTATGAGCGGAATCGGCACCGGTATGAAGCCCAGGCGCGTGAACCCCAGAAACAGCGCGATGCCGCCAATAATGCCCGCCACCACTATCTGCCTGGTGTCGAAGCGGAATATGGAGCCCTGCCCCTCGCCTTCGGAACCCGTCGCCATTTTCTGCTCCTTCTGCCGTTTACTGCCGGACCAGCAATACTATATACATTGAATTAGGAGCTTAGAGTTTGGAATCGTGAATTGGGAGGTTGGAATTGACCACCCGCGCCACTCCTCCCCAACTCCTAACTCCTAATTCCAACTTCCCAATTCCTTAAAGTGGCGGGGTGAACCGTCCGTCGGCCGCGGTCCAGCCGCCGTCGACGAACATGAAGCCGCCCGTGACGTAGGAGCTGGCTTCTGAGGCGAGGTAGACGACCATACCGACCATCTCGTGCGGCTGCGCCCAGCGGCCGAGGATGCTCTTGGCGGCGTAGGAGTCGTACCAGTCTGGACTGTCCTTGATCTGGGCCGTCAGGGGAGTCTCGACTACGCCCGGAGCGATGGCGTTGACCCTGACGCCACGCGGTCCGACCTCGGAAGCCAACGCCCGCAGCATCTGCACCGTCCCCGCCTTGGTCGCGGCGTAGACGCCCTGGCCCGGCTCGACGACCTGTCCGCGGATGCTGGAGAAGGCGATGATGCTGCCCGAGCCGCGCTCGGCCATGCCGCGCCCGAAGTCCCGGATCAGACGAAAAGTTCCCTTGAGGTTCAACTCGACGACCCTGTCGAACTCCTCGTCCGTTATCTCCAGTACCGGCTTCCTGACGTTGACGCTCGGCGTACTGACCAGCACGTCGGGAGTTCCCACGTACTCCACGGCTTTCCGTACGCTGTCGAGGTCCGTCATGTCCAGCTCGATGGCCTCTGCGTCTCTCCCGTCCGAACTTATCTCCGTGGCCGTATTGTCCGCGGCCTCTTTGCTTACGTCCGCGCACACGACGCGGGCTCCGAAGGCGGCGAGGCCCTGGGCGCTGGCCTCACCGATGCCACTGCCGGCCCCGACGACGAGCGCGGTCTTGTCTGTCAGGTCGAACATCGTGCGGTAGTCAAACATGGGCTTCCTCTCCGTAAGCGTAGTACAGTGCGGTCGAGGCGTAGAGTTTGCAGGTGGTGAGGAGCTCTTCCTCGTCGACCCACTCGTCTGCGTGGTGTGGGATCTCACGGTTCCCGGCCCCCGTGGTGACGATGGGAACGTTGGCCCACGCGCTGAGGAACGTGCCGTCGGTCGCGCCAGGGACCCCGTTGTAGCGCGGCTCCTCGCCGGTCAGATGCTCGTAGGCCTTCGACATCGCGCTGACGAGCGGCTCGTCTTTCGGGGTCTCGGTCGGCGGGCGTTCCTCTATCACCTCGAGCGTCGCATCGAAGTCGGGGTCTTCCGATTTCAGCCCCGCTAGTATATCTCTCAGGCGCTCTATCAGCTCCTCGTGCGATTGCGCCGGAACGGTGCGGATATCCAGGGCGACGTAGGCGCTGGCCGGGATGACGTTGATCTGGGGCTCCCCGCAGTCGGGACCCATGAGGATGGTCGGCGTGAGGCTCGGAGATCCGAGGAACGGGTCCTCGCCGTGGCGTTCAATCTCTTCTCCCTCCAGCTCCTCGACGGCTACCACGAACCGCGCGGCCCTGCTTACGGGATTGACCCCGCTCAGGGGCATGGCCCCGTGTGCCATACGCCCGCGCACCGTAACCTCCACCCTGAGCGCGCCCTTCTGCGTTATGCAGAGCTGGTTCTCCTCAGGTTCGCAGATTACGGCAGCGTCCACTTTCTCGGCGTGCCCGTTCTCGATGAACGCCTTGATGCCTGCCATCATCCCCTCCTCGTCCACCGGATGACAGAGTATCAGGGTGCCAGGGAAAGCGACACCCGAGTCCTTTATGGCCCGCACCGCCAACACGGCCGCCGCCAGGTTCCCCTTGGTATCGCACGCCCCCCGCCCGTAGATGCGCCCGCCGGCACGCTCCGCCCCGAACGGTGAATGCTCCCACGCCTCTGCGCTTCCCTCCGTCACCACGTCCGTGTGCGCCTCCAAGAGAAGGGTCCTGCCTGGGCTATTACCCTCCCACACGGTCCACACGTTGGGACGGCCAGGCGCGGCCTCTTCGGTCTTTGCTTCGAAGCCAGCCTGCTCCAGGTAATCCGCGACGAACCTGGCGACATCACTCTCGTTGCCATTCACGACTTCGGGACGGTAAACACTGGGAAGGCGAACCAGTTCCTGCGTCAGGCGCACGAGTTCCTCGCGTTCGATCCTACCCAGTACGTCTTCGAGCACACGCCGGAACACAGTCCAATTCTAACCGCGCTTTGCCCTTCAGGCGTGACTCGGCCGCTGCGTAAGGTCCTATGTTGCGCGAGCCTCTATGTTGTCTTATGGTTCGGGCGATCACTCGCGGATCGGATTAGAAGGAGGGGCTACAGGTGACGAGGTCCGTCTGTACCAGTAGATCATCTATCTTCCTACCTACGAGCATTCGATAGATGGTCGTTGATAAATTCTGTAGGAAGACCTGAACGTGAGGGTCTCAGAGGCGATCGGACGTGTAATAGTGGACGGCGGGGTCGAGGCGTGCTTCGGGCTCGCCGGAAGCGGCAACTTCGCCGTTCTGAACGCGCTCGACGCGGCGGGTGCCACGTTCTATTCCTCCAGGCACGAGACCGGAGCGGTGACTATGGCGGACGGCTACGCCCGCGCCTGCGGGAAGGTCGGCGTAGCGAGCGTCCATCAAGGCCCCGGCTTCACTAACGCGCTCACGGGGTTGACGGAGGCCGCCAAGGCCCGCACGCCGCTCGTAGTGCTGGCCGCGGACATCCCGGTCGGGACGCTCTGGTCCAACTTCAAGGTGGACCAAGGCGCCCTCGCGGCGACGCTCGGCGCGATCCCCGAGCGCGTGCGCGGGTCCCTGACCGCCGCCGCCGATACCGCCAGGGCGCTCGATCGCGCGCAGACCGAGCGCCGCCCCGTCGTCCTGAGCATCCCTTTCGACGTGGTCGAAGAAGATTGTCCCGACGACTCGACGCAGACTCCTCACCGTCCACCGCTAGAGCCTCCGGTGCCGTCGGAGGGCTCCGTCGCCGCTGTCGCCGACCTGCTCGCCTCCTCGCGCCGGCCGGCTATCGTCGCCGGGCGCGGGGCCGCCCTCGCAGGCGCGCGCGAGGATCTCGAAACCCTAGGAGACCGGGTGGGGGCCGTACTCGCGACGAGCGCGATGGCGCACGGGCTCTTCGCCGGCAGCCCGTACTCTGTAGGGATCGCCGGCGGCTTCTCATCCTCGCTCGCCATGAGGTTGTTGGAGGAGGCGGACCTCGTGCTCGCGTTCGGCGCTTCGCTCAACCACTGGACCGTGCGCCACGGCGGGCTGTTATCGTCCGAAGCGCGCGTGGTACAGGTGGATCTTGACGCGGAGGCGATCGGCCGGGTCCATCGCGCCGACGTAGGCGTCGTCGGGGACGCGGCGGGGGCCGCCAGGGCCATCGTCGATGAGCTAGAACGAAGAGGCGTAAGCGGAGAAGGATTCAGGAGTGCCGGGCTCGAGCGTGAGATCTCCGAGGGCCGCACCCGCGACGAGCCGTACGAGGATCTCGGTACCGATGAATACATAGACCCGCGCACGCTGACCATCGCCCTGGACGACTTGCTCCCCGAAGAGCGCACGGTCTGCACCGACTCGGGACATTTCCTCGGCTACCCGGCGATGTACCTGGAAGTGCCAGACCAGCAGGGCTTCGTGTTCCCCAACGCCTTCCAGTCGGTGGGGTTGGGTCTCGCGAGCGGTATCGGGGCCGCGATCGCGCGGCCGGAGAGGCTCTCCATCGCCGCCGTGGGCGACGGCGGCGCCCTCATGTCCCTGGGGGAGCTGGAGACGGCCGCCCGTTACAGGCTGCCAATGCTCATCGTCGTCTACAACGACGCGGCCTACGGCGCCGAGGTGCACCACTTCGGCCCCATGGGACGCCCGGTAGAGGCGGCGCGCTTCCCGGAGACAGACTTCGCAGATCTCGCGCGGGCGGCGGGGGGCGAGGGCATCACGGTCAGAAACGAAGAGGACCTGTCGCCGGTTCGGGACTGGTTGGAGAGGCGGGATCTCCCGCTCGTAATCGACGCGAAGGTCAACCCGGAGGTTCGGGCCGAGTGGCTCGCAGACGCATTCCGTACCCATTGAGAGGAGAAACTAGATGACACAAGATCCGGTCGCGTCGCTCGTCGCGGCGTTAGGGAGCGACGGGGTCGAGGTCGTCGACCTGACCCAGCCCTTGAACGAGAACACCCCGGTGATCCAGTTGCCCGAGCAGTTCGCGCAGACGCCGGCGGTCAAGCGGCATGAGATCAGCCACTACGACGAGCGGGGGCCCGCGTGGGCGTGGTCCTGGCTCGAGATCGGCGAGCATACTGGCACGCACTTCGACGCGCCGATACATTGGATCAGTGGCCGCGACGGCATCGACGTCTCGCAGGTGCCGCCCCGCCACCTCATCGCCCCCGCCGTGGTGATCGATCGTTCCAAGGAGAGCGCAGAGAACCCCGACTACCTGCTCACCGTCGATGACGTGCGCGCCTTCGAAGACGAACACGGACCGCTGCCAGAGGGCGGCTGGCTGCTGCTACACACGGGGTGGGACGCCCGCGCCCAGGACGTAGAACGGTTCCTGAACGCGAGGGACGGAAATCCGCGCTCGCCCGGCTTCGACGCCGAATGCGCGCGTTGGATCGCCGAAGAGAGCCCCCTCGTAGGCGTCGGGGTCGAGACCGTCGGCATCGACGCCGGCGCCGCAGGAGGCTTCGATCCCCCATTCCCCGCTCATTACTACCTGATGGGCGCGGGAAAGTACGGCGTCACGCAGCTCGCAAACCTTGGCGAACTGCCACCAACCGGCGCGCTACTCTTCGTGGCACCGCTGAAACTAACCGGCGGTACCGGCAGCCCCGTTAGGACATTCGCGCTCGTGCCGCAAGGGTAGCGGGTCATTACGGTAGGAGGTCGCGCACCGGCATCATCCAACCTGGCAGGGCCGGCTCTGCCTCGGCAACGTCGTCGTTCTGGTAGGTAGTTGGCCTGTTCGGTTCATCGGCGCGGTAAACACGCACAACACGCTCGTGCAGGACATCGACGTCCCACACCACCAGAGTACCAGCGGCGAAGTAGTCAGTCCGCTTTTCCGCCATCTCTTGTTCTGCCCTCTCGCCGTAGTCGTTCTCGCTGCGTACCTCGGCGGCAAAGATCGGCGCGCCCTCCAGGAATCGACCGCCCATTAAAGGGCCGGCGTGAAAGGCGGCGTCGGGACTAAACGAACCGCGATGCGGCAGGTCCACCGTAAAACCAACATTGTCGGGAAAGGCGTAACCTCGACCGGTGCGCCGCTCATAGTCGCGCAGGCTGACGTAGATCTCACCGCCCGAGCGGCCCGGAATCCCACCCGTCGGCGCAATAAGCACTATCTCCCCGTTTACGAGCTCTGCCTTGCCGTTCTCCGGGACCCCGTACAGATCGTCGATCGTTGCCCTCGTGCGTGGGCTCATTGGGATTCACCTGACCTCTCCGCTCGCCACCATTATACGGCCCAGTATGCTGGCCAACAGAAATCATCCGCCTACTCCACAGCTCAGTCCTTCGCACCGCAGCCTGAAGGGGTCCCGCCAGTCGCGATCAACCGATCCCACTATCTGGACCGTATGCCTCCAATCGACCCTTGACAGAGTTGAGGAATTTGAGGGCGGCGCCGCCGTCGAGGACGCGGTGGTCGAAGGAGACCTCCAGGTTCATCATGCTGCGTATGGCGATGGCTTCGCCGCTGGCGTCGCCCACGACGACGGGGCGTTTGACTATCGCTTCCGCGGAGAGGATCGCCGCCTGCGGGTAGTTGATGATGGGCGTCGAGACCACGCTCCCTAGAGAGCCTGGGTTGTTGACGGTGAAGGTGCCGCCGGAGATGTCTTCGGTGCCGAGTTGCCCCGCGCGGGCTCGCCGCACCAGGTCGTCGATCTTGCGGGCCAAGCCTACGATGTTCAACTCGTCGGCGTCGGGGATGACGGGCACGATCAGGGCGTCTTCGAGGTCGACGGCCACGCCTACGTTTATCCGCTTTCTGAGGATTATGCGGTCTCCGTCCCACACGGAGTTGAGCACGGGATGCTCCCTGAGGCTCTCTACGACCGCCTGAACTATGAACGGCAGGTAGGTGAGCTTTATGCCCTCACGCTCGGAGAACCCGGTCTTCTCTCGCTCGCGTAGGGAGGCGAGAGTGCTCACGTCCACCTCGACCATCGTCCAGGCGTGCGGGGCCTCGCGTTTGCTCGAGGACATGCGGTTGGCGATGGCCCGCCGGATGCCCGTCAGATCCTCGACCCGGTCGCCCTCGTACACGGGCACGCGGTCGGCATCTGGCGCGGCGGGCGTCTTCCGCTCCTCCTGGATTCTCTGCGGCGCGGGTTTCTCGGGCTCAGCCCCGCGTTCCTCTTGTTCCTCTAAATAACCTTCGATGTCCTTCCTGGTTACCCTTCCGCCCGTGCCCGTACCGGGAATCTCCGCTATCTCCACGTCGTGTTCCTCGGCCAGGCGCCGGACGACAGGTGAGGAGCGCGTCAGGCGCAGGGACTCTGCGTCTTCGATCTCGCCGCTTCCGTTGCCCCCGCTTCGCGATGTACGGGTCGTGGGGCTCTCCCCGTCCGCGACAGGCTGGGCCTCGGTGTCCGAGGCGGGGAACTCTTCCGTGGGGGCGGTGTCGGCGACGTTCTCCTGTGGCGGGGCGTCGGTGGCGGGGGAATCGCCGTCGGCGGCGATAAGGACGATCTCGGTTCCGACATCGACCGTCGCGCCTTCGGAGACGAGGAACTTCTCGATCTTGCCAGCCACCGGCGAGGGGAGTTCCGCGTTCACCTTATCCGTGTCCACTTCGGCGAGGGGCTCGTCTATCTCCACCTCGTCGCCTTCGGCCTTGAGCCAGCGGGTGATCGTGCCCTCCGTCACGCTCTCACCAAGCTGCGGCATCGTTACCGGTTTAGCCACTACTTCCTCCTGCTATGGCTTGATCGCCCTGGTGGCGACGAACGTTGGCATGTGACTAGTAGCGTGCCAGCTCGAGCATGGCCCCCTCTATCTCCTCCGCCGAAGGCACGAAGCGGTCCATCATCGGTCGGGCGAAGGCCGCCGCCGGCACGTCTGGCGCGCCGAGGCGCATCACAGGGCCGTCGAGCCACTCGAACGCCTCCCGCGCCACGATGGCCGCTATCTCCCCCGAGAACGACCCCGTCAGGTTGGCCTCGGAGACGACGAGCACCTTGCCCGTCTTCTTCGCCGAGTGCAGGATGGTCTCCTTGTCCAGCGGGTACAACGTCCTCGGCTCCACGACCTCGGTCTCTACGCCCTGTTCTTCGGAGAGTTTCTCGGCTACTTCGAGGGCCGTGTAGAGCATCAGGCCGTAGGCGACGACCGTGATATCCGTGCCCTCGCGGTGGACGCGGGCCTCTCCGAGGGGGACCTCGAAGTCGTCTTCTGGGACCTCCTCCTTGATGAGTCGGTAGGTGCGTTTGTGTTCGAGGAAGAGGACGGGGTTGGGGTCGCGGATGGAGCCCTTGATCATGGCCTTCGCGTCGGCCGGGAACGTGGGCGCGACGACCTTGAGGCCAGGCGTGTTGCAGAACCAGGCCTCGATGCTCTGCGAGTGGTAGAGGGCGCCGCCTGGCACGACGCCGTAAGGGGCGCGGATGGTCAGGGGGCAGCTCCAGGCACCGTTCGAGCGGTAGTAGAACTTGGCAGCCTCGTTCACGATCTGGTCGAAAGCCGGCGCGATAAAGTCGGCGAACTGTATCTCGGCCACGGGGCGCATCCCGTTCACCGAGAGGCCGATGGCAGAGCCCACGATCAGGCTCTCCGCCAATGGCGTGTCGAGAACCCTCGTCTCCCCGAACTCTTCGACCAACCCCTGCGTCACCCTGAACACGCCGCCAGCCCTGCCCACGTCCTCGCCCAGCACCATGACGGACTCATCGGCGCGCATCTCCTCCGCGAGCCCCTCGTGGATGGCCTGGAGCAGGTTCTTCGTCGCCATAGCTATCCCTCCGCGTAGACGCGGGTTAGCACGTCATCGGGGTCGGCGAAGGGCGCGTTCTCCGCGTACTCGCTCGCTTCGGCGACCTCGGCCTTGATGCGTTCCGAGATCTCATCCCGCTCCGCTTCGTCAAGAATCCCATTCTCGATCAAATACTTCTCGAAGCGGACGATGGGGTCCTTCTGGCGCCACTCTTCGATCTCCTCTCGTTCCCTGTAACGGCGGTCGTCGTCATCCGAAGAGTGGGCAGTCATCCGATAGGTCTTCGCCTCTATGAGCGTCGGTCCCTCGCCGGCGCGCGCCCGTTCGAAGGCTTCTTTGGCGACCTCGTAGGTGGCGAGCACGTCGTTGCCGTCTACCTCGTGGCCGGGGAAACCGTAGCCCTCGGCGCGTTTGGCTATAGAGCCGGCGACCTGGAACTTTGCGGGGACGGAGATAGCGTAGACGTTGTTCTCGACGAAAAACACGACGGGCAGGTCGTGGATGCCGGCGAAGTTCATGGCCTCGTGCCAGTCGCCGCCGCTGGTAGAGGCCTCGCCGCCGCAGACGAGCACGACGCCGTCCTCGCCACGCATCTTGAACGCGAGCGCCGTGCCCACGGCCTGCGGGTACTGCACCCCGACAGGAGCCGAGGCCGTGACGATGTTCAGATCCCGGCCCGAGAAGTGGCCAGGCATCTGGCGTCCGCCGCTGTTCGGGTCTTCTCTCTTGCCCAGCAGGCTAAGGAGCTGGTCGCGCGGCGTCTGGCCGAGGAGCAGCGTCATCCCCGAGTCGCGGTAGTAGGGGTAGAGGTAGTCGTAGCCTGGGCGCAGGTTGTATGCGGCGCCGACCTGGGCGCCCTCCTGGCCCTGGCAGGAGATCACGAACGCCGCCTTGCCCTGACGGTTCAGGATCCAGGACCGCTCGTCGACCCGCCGCGCGAGAAGCATGTGGAAGTGCATCCTGCGCAGGTCGTCCTCGTCCAGACCCAGCGCCTCGTGACGGGCACCGGTCTCTCGGATCGCCATAGACCTCCTCCTCTGCTCAAAGGTCCCCACGAGAGGAGCCGAAATTACTCCTCCGTCCCCAGATTCTAACAGAAGGCATACCCAGCGCCCCGACGGTGAGGGAGTAGGAAATTACGCCAGAACGCTCGCCTCGTAGTGGATAACGCCCACGCCGTAGTGCTTGCGAACCGGCGTCTCGGTCAATAGATCCGAGAACTTCCTGATCTGCGCCTGGTAGAAGCCGTTCGCCTCCCCTTCCTGCCTGTCCTCCTCCGTCTCCCAGAGCGTGATGGAGATCCCCAACCCCGTATCGTCGTCCGTCAACAACAGGGCGCCCTTGAACCCATGCTGTTGGCGCGCGACGGGCAGTACCGAATCCCTGTAGATGCGGACCATCTCCCTCGCCTCCGTGGAGACGACCCGAAGATCCACCACCCTCGCTTCCATGACCCGACTCCTTCCGAAAACCCCGACATTCTGATACTCAAGTATCAAACGGATTATACCCCGAAGCCGGAGGCTCTGTGGCCTGCTCTACAGCAAAAGGCTGAAATGCTGCAGTGCTGAAGTGCTGACCAGCTTCAAATCACCGGAGTCTCGCGGTAGTTGCCGAAGACCTCTTGCATAGCGGCGCTGATCTCCCCGACCGTCGCGTACGCCCTCACGGCATCCAGGATCGGGTACATCGTGTTCTCGTCGCCGGAGCAAGCTTCCTTGAGCTCTTCGAGTCGCCTCTCGACGAGGTCGTTGTCGCGGCTCTCTTTGAGGGCAGCGAGGCGGTCGACCTGACCTTTGGAGACCTCCGGGTCTATGCGGTGGAGCTCCATTTCCTGCTCGTCCTGGGGCTCGTAGACGTTGACGTTGACCATGTAGCGCTTGTTCTCTTCCAACTCGCGCTGGTAGCGCGCACTGGCCTCGGAGATCTCGCGCATCGGGAAGCCCTGCTCTATGGCGTGGATCATGCCGCCCATCTCGTCTATCTGCTCGAAGTAGTCGTAGGCCTGCCGCTCGAGCTCGTCGGTCAAGGCCTCGACGAAGTAAGATCCTCCCAGAGGATCTATGGTATTGGCCACACCGGTCTCCATGGCGGCTATCTGCTGGGTCCTGACGGCAACCCTGACGGCCTCCTCCGTCGGAAGCGCGAGCGCCTCGTCGAGGGAGTTGGTGTGCAGGCTCTGCGTCCCGCCGAGGATGGCGGCGAGCGCCTCGAAGGCCGTGCGCGCGACGTTGTTGTAAGGCTCCTGGGCCGTCAGGGAGACGCCCGCGGTCTGGGTGTGGAAACGCATCAGGAGGCTCTTCTCGTTCCTGGCGCCGTACTTCTCCTTGAGGACCGTCGCCCAGATGCGACGGGCGGCGCGGAACTTGCAGATCTCCTCGAAGAAATCTACGTGCGAGTTGAAGAAGAACGAGAAGCGCGGGGCGAAGTCGTCAACGTCGAGGCCTGCCTCGACACCTGCCTCCACGTACGCGAAACCGTCGGCCAGAGTGAAGGCAAGCTCCTGGGCCGCCGTGCTCCCCGCTTCGCGGATGTGGTAACCGGAGATGGAGACCGTGTTCCATTTCGGCATGTGCTCCGTGGCGTAGACGAGCATGTCCTTGAAGACGCGCATGGACGGCGCGGGGGGGAACAGCCACTCCTTCTGGGCGATGTACTCCTTGAGGATGTCGTTCTGGTTGGTGCCTGCCAGCTCCTCCGGGGCGACGCCCTGCTTCTCGGCGGCCACGACGTACATCGCGAGCAGCACCATCGCGGGGGCGTTTATGGTCATGGAGGTCGATACCTCGCCCATCGGGATGCCCTCGAAAAGCTTCTCCATGTCCTCCAGGGAATCTACCGCGACGCCCTCGGTGCCCACCTCACCCAGACTAAGCGGCGAGTCGCTATCGAGGCCCATCAGGGTCGGCATATCGAAGGCGACGGAGAGGCCGTTCTGGCCGTGATCCAGAAGGTACCTGAACCGCTCGTTTGTCTCCGCGGCCGTTCCGTAACCGGCGAACTGGCGTATCGTCCAGAGCCTGCCACGGTACATATTCGGGTACACGCCGCGGGTGTACGGAAACTCGCCCGGATAGCCCAGCTTCTCGCCGTAGTCGCCTTCGACGTCCTCCGGTGTATAGAGGGGTTTGATCGGCACGCCCGACATGGTCGAGAACTCGGCGTCGCGCTCGGGTCCCTTGCCGTACGCTTCCTCCCAGCGGTCCTTCGCGCTCTTCCTGGTATCCAAGGCGTGCTCCTCCTACGGTAGTACAAGCACTATCGCGTAGACTCTAGCACAATAGGTTCGCTCACCCGACGACGGGGCGCGAGGTCTCGACACCGCCCGGCTCTGTCAGGGACTCGGCGTGTTCTTTCATGATGGCGCGGGAGATGACGAGGCGTTGGATCTCGCTGGTTCCCTCGTAGATCTCCGTCACCCGCGCGTCCCTGTAGTACCTCTCGACGGGATGATCCTTCATGTACCCTCGCCCGCCGAGGACCTGAATGGCCTCGTAGGCGACCTCGTTCGCGACCTGCGAGGCGTAGAGCTTCGCGCGGGCGCCGGCCTCTGTGTGGCGCTCTCCGCGGTCCTTCATCCACGCCGCCTCGTGGACGAGGAGACGCGCCGCCCGTATCTTCGTCTGCATGTCGGCCAGTTTGAACGCAACCGCCTGGTGCTCGGCGATGGGCTTTCCGAAGGTGGTTCGTCGCGCGGCGTAGTGCGTAGCATAGCGGAAGGCGGCTTCGGCGATACCGACGGCTTGCGCGGCTATCCCGATCCTACCCGTGTCGAGGGTCCCGAAGGCGACGCGAAGCCCTCTCCCCTCTTCCCCGAGTCGGTTCTCTTCAGGGACGAAGACGCCATCGAAGAGCACGTCGTCGGTGGTGGCGGAGATGACGCCCATCTTCTTCGCGTGCGCACCAAAGGAGATGCCTTCAGAATCCATATCGACTACGAAGGCTGTAACCCCCTCGGGGGCTCGGGCGAAGAGGATCACGGTTCCTGCGATGCGCCCATTGGTGACCCACTGCTTGTGGCCAAAGATGCGGTAACCGCCATCGACCCGTTCGGCCCGCGTTCCTATCGCGGAGGCGTCGGAGCCCGTCTCCGGTTCCGTCAGGGCGAAGGATCCTATCCTCTCTCCACGCGCCAGCGGCGGCACCCAGCGCGCCTTCTGCTCCCCGGTGCCGAACATCACGATGGGCAGCGTGCCCGCGCTGGTATGCACGGCCAGCGTCACGCCCACCCCGGCGTCGGCGCGGCTAAGCTCCTCGATCAAGAGGCAGTAAGAGAGGAAGTCCGCCCCCGCCCCGCCGTACTCCCCGGTCACGCACAGGCCCATGAACCCGGCCTCTGCCAGCTTCTCGAATGTCTCGAAAGGCACTCTATCTTCCATGTCTAGTTCCGCTGCGTTGGGCGCCACCTCGCGGTCGGCAAACTCCGCCGCGCGGTCTTTGATCTCCTGCTGTTCCGGGCTTGTGCTGAAGTTCACGGGACCTCCATGGCCTGAAGCTTGCCGGTTGGGTTACATGTAACGTAACGAACTCTACCCTACTGCAGCCCGTCGTAGAATACGAAGGTGAGCGCAAAGGATGATTTCGACTGATCAGGCGACGCCGAATCCTGATCGCGGCGGCGCTGTGCGTGGGTGCTATCTTCGCCGTCTCCTGTGAGCGCGTCGACGGCCCTGGCAAAGAGAGCCTGAATCCGGCGTGCCCACCAGGCCTCGGGAGGGGCATCTTCGATACGGGCCTCTTCGGGGAAGACGAGCCGCAAGGCCCTCGCCCCGTGAGAAAGCTTCTGGAAAACCCAGACTTCGGGGCTTCTGGCGAGGCGGCTGGCGACTTGCGGGCCGGGATAGTGGACCCGAGACTCGTCGAGGTTCTGCGGGCCGTAACGAGGCAGCACCGTATCTGCGTCGACGTCTTCAAGGCGGGCCACTACTTTCTCCCTGGCGTCGAGGACGGTCCGCGCATACCTGAGGGTTATGGGGAGGCCGGCGGGCTGCCCAACACCCACTACCATGGCAGGGCGGCCGACATCCGGTACGTTGACGGGAAACCCGTTGAGGGCAACGGCGATGACCCCGACGTGTTGGGGGTTGGCCGGGTGCTCTCAGACCTCTCCCCACGACGGAGGCCGGACCAGATCATAGGCCCCGAGTCCTGGACACGGAGGTTGGACCGTTCGTACGAGGAGGGTTGGGTCCTCGCCCAGGACCAACTCGACCTCCACGACGACCACATCCACCTCGGCTACAACAAAGCCCGTGGAACCAGCAACATTCGGTGAACGTGGGTGGCGGAGAAGTGCGTCGTTCACCCACGCCCGAAACATGGGCACAATGGAGTTACGTTACACTGAGGTGTATCACGGGAAAGCGCGACGGAGGAGTATGCCGATGCTGGTAAAGGACGAGCTTCTGGACAAGGTCGTGGCCCGGATCAAGGACCAGATGACGGAGGATCAGGCACCTGAGGTCGAGGAGTTCGCGCGCCAGTACTACGGTTGGGTGGACGCAGACGACCTCGAAGAGCGGTCCCCGATAGACGCCTACGGGGCAGCCGTCTCCCACTGGGGCTTCGCCGGAAAGCGCGAGCCCGGGGAGTGGAAGGTCAGGATCTACAATCCCCACTTCGAGGAGCACGGCTGGCAGTCGACCCACACCGTCATAGAGATGGTCAACGACGACATGCCCTTCCTGGTCGACTCGACGAGGATGGAGATAAACCACCAGGGCTACGCCATACACATGATCCTCCACCCCGTCATGAAGGTGCGTCGCGACGCGGAGGGCCACCTCACAGAGATCCTCCCCCCCGACTCGGAGGAGGAAGATGCCATCTCCGAGTCGATGATCCACGTGGAGGTAGACCGCCAGACGGAGCCCCCGGTGCTGGAGGACCTGAAACGGTGCATCGAGAAGACCCTCGCCGACGTGAAGGCGTCCGTCGAGGATTGGCTCCCGATGCGCGAGAAGGTCGGGGAGATAGTCTCCGGGCTCGAAGAGAACCCGCCTGATCTGGATCCCGAGGACCTGGCCGAGGCCCACGCTTTCCTTCAGTGGGTCGAAGCCGACAACTTCACGTTCCTGGGCTACCGCGAGTACGACCTGACCACGCCAGACGGCGACGAGGCGCTCCTCGCCGTCGAGGGGTCTGGCCTTGGCATCTTGAGGCAGACGGAGTCGGGGGCGGTCTCCCGCAGCTTCGCCGGGCTCCCACCCGAGGTGAGGAGGCTCGCCCGGACGTCAAAGCTCCTCAACCTGACCAAGGCGAACTCGAGGGCCACTGTCCACAGGCCCTCCTACCTTGACTACATCGGCATCAAGAAGTTCGGCGAGTCGGGCGAGGTCACGGGGGAGCGGCGGTTCCTGGGGCTCTACACCTTCTCTGCGTACAGCGCGAGAGTCTTCGACATCCCGCTCGTCAGGCGCAAGGTGCGCCACGTGCTAGAGAGGGCCGGTTTCCCCGAGGGGAGCCACAACGAGAAGGACCTCGTCGAGATCCTGGAGACTTATCCGCGCGACGAGCTGTTCCAGATCTCCAAGGAGGAGCTCTTCGAGATAGCGATGGGCATACTCCACCTGCAGGAGCGCCAGCGCGTCAGGCTCTTCGTCAGGCGCGACACCTACGGGCGCTTCTTCTCCTGCCTCGTCTTCGTGCCCCGCGACCGCTACAACACCGAGATCCGGAAGCGGATGCAGGAGATACTCTTGAGGGCCTTCGACGGCGCCAACGTGGAGTACAACGTCAGGCTCTCTGAGTCGGTGCTCGCGCGCGTCCACTTCATCATCTATACGAAGCCGGGGGAGACCCCGGAGTACGACGAGGGGGAGATCGAGCGCCGCATCGTCGAGACGACCCGCTCCTGGGCCGACATCCTCTACGACGCCCTCGTGGAACAGTGCGGCGAGGAGCAGGGCACGGAGCTCTTCCGCAAATACCGCGACGCCTTCTCTCCCGGCTACCGCGCAGGTTTCCTGCCCCGCACGGCCGTCTCGGACATACTACGCATGGAGACCCTGGACTCCGATGACGACCTCGGCATGAGCCTCTACCACCCTATAGAAGAGCCAGAAGACTTCCTGGGTTTCAAGCTGTTCAGGCTCGGCGAGCAGGTCTCGCTCTCGGGAATTTTGCCCCTGCTGGAAGACATGGGCGTCGAGGTCGTCGACGAGCGCCCGCACGAGATAAAGCCCTGGGGGTCCCCCCCGGTCTGGATCTACGATTTCGGCCTCGTCCACGAGGCGGGTGGCGAGCTGCAAACGGGAGAGGTCAAGGAGATCTTCCAGAACGCCTTCGCCCGCGCCTGGCGCGGGGCAGTCGAGAACGACGGCTTCAACCGCCTCGTCCTACGCGCCCGCCTGACGTGGCGTGAGATCTCGGTCCTCAGGGCCTACTGCAAGTACCTGCGCCAGACGGGCTCGACGTTCTCCCAGGACTACATGGAGGACGCCCTCGTCACCAATCCCCACATAGCAAAGCTGATCGTCGACCTCTTCAAGGCCCGCCTCGACCCATCTCGCCAGAACAGGGACGATACCGAGAAGCTAACAGGGGAGATCGAAGAAGCCCTCGAAGCGGTCGTGAGCCTGGACGAGGACCGCATCCTGCGCTCCTTCCTCGACATCACGCTGGCGACGCTCAGGACGAACTACTACCAGAGCACGCTGGAGGGCGACGCGAAGCCGTACCTCTCCTTCAAGCTCGACCCGCAGAGCATTCCCGGCCTCCCGCTGCCGCGGCCCCGGTTCGAGATCTTCGTCTACTCCCCGCGCACCGAGGGCGTGCATCTGCGAGGCGGGGAGGTTGCCCGCGGCGGCATCCGCTGGTCGGACAGGCGCGAGGACTTCAGGACCGAGATCCTCGGCCTCATGAAGGCCCAGACCGTGAAGAACGCCGTGATAGTCCCCGTCGGGGCGAAGGGCGGTTTCGTCGTAAAACGGCCTCCTTCGGGGGGAGGTCGCGAGGCCATGCAGGACGAGGTCGTCGCGTGTTACAAGACCCTGATCCGGGGCATGCTCGATATCACAGACAACATCGTGGGCGACGAGATAGTCCCGCCGCCAGACGTGGTGCGCTACGACGATGACGACCCCTACCTCGTCGTCGCTGCGGACAAGGGAACCGCGACCTTCTCGGACATCGCCAACGGCCTCTCCGCCGAGTACGGCTTCTGGCTCGGGGACGCCTTCGCCTCGGGTGGCTCCGTCGGCTACGACCACAAGGAGATGGGGATAACGGCCCGCGGCGCCTGGGAGTCGGTTAGCCGCCACTTTCGGGAGCTGGGCCATGACACGCAGAGTGAGGACTTCACCGTGGTCGGAATCGGGGACATGTCCGGCGACGTCTTCGGGAACGGCATGCTCCTCAGCCGCCACATCAAGCTCGTCGGCGCCTTCAACCACATGCACATCTTCCTGGATCCCGACCCCGACCCCGAGAGTAGCTTCGAGGAGCGCCGGCGCCTCTTCGGCCTGCCGCGTTCCTCGTGGACCGACTACGACGAGGACCTCATCTCCGAGGGCGGCGGCATCTTTGCGCGCACGGCCAAGTCGATCCCCCTCTCTGAGCAGGTGCGGGAGATGCTCGACGTCGAGGAAGAGTCCCTGACCCCGACCGAGCTTGTCAGTGCCATGCTCAAGGCAAGGGTCGACCTGCTCTGGAACGGCGGCATCGGCACCTACGTCAAGGCGAGCACCGAGACCAACGCCGAGGTCGGCGACAGGACGAACGACGCCCTACGGGTAGACGGCGACGAGCTGAGGTGCAGGGTCGTCGGGGAGGGCGGGAACCTGGGGTTCACGCAGATGGGGCGCATAGAGTACGCGCTCTCGGGCGGCAGGATCTACATGGATGCGGTGGATAACTCCGCCGGGGTCGACTGCTCCGACCACGAGGTCAACATCAAGATCCTGCTAGACGCCATCGTCGAGGCGGGCGACATGACCGAGAAGCAGCGCAACGAGCTGCTCGCCAGCATGACCGACGAGGTCGGGGACCTCGTGCTGCGCGACAACTACCAGCAGACCCAGGCCATAAGCCAGGCCCTTGCCCTCGCCCACCCCATGGTCGACGTCCACGCCCGCTACATGCATTCGCTCGAGCATGCGGGCAGGCTCGACCGCAATCTGGAGTTCTTGCCTGGCGACGAGGAGCTCGGCGAGCGACGCTCCGAGAACAGGGGGCTCACCGCCCCCGAACTCGCCATACTGTTGTCGTACGGCAAGATCACGGCCTACCAGGACATACTAAGGTCAGACGCCCCGGAGGACCCATATCTCGCGCGCGAGCTGGAGAGGTACTTCCCGACGCCCTTGAGGGACCGCTTTCGGGAGCAGATCCACGAGCACAGGCTGCACCGCCAGATCACGGCCACCCACGTCACGAACAGCCTGGTCAACCGCAATGGCCCCTCCTTCGTCTTCAGACTCGGCGAGGAGACTGGGGCTGAGGCTCCTGACATCGCCCGCGCGTACACGGCGGCGCGTGAGATCTTCTCCCTGCGCAACCTGTGGGACGGTATCGAAGCCCTCGACAACAAGGTCGAGGCACGAATGCAGTCCAGGATAATGCTCGACGCCCGCAAGCTCGTCGAGCGCGCTACCCGCTGGCTGCTCCGCTACCGTCGCATGCCGCTGGATATACAGGCGACGATCGACCACTTCTCCGGCGGAGCGGTGGAGCTCTCCGAACGCATCCCCGCCATCCTGCTCGATGGCGACCGCGAGGCCGTCGCCAACACGGTCCAGCGCCTCATCGACGCGGGCGTGCCGCGGGATCTGGCGGAGCGCGCCGCGAGCCTCGGCCCGATGTTCTCGGCCCTGGACATCACCGACGTGGCGAACCACACGGGGGAGTCCCTCGATACGACGGCGGCGGTCTACTTCACCCTGGGCGACCGGCTGAAGCTGCACTGGCTGCGGCGCCACATCGAGGCCCTGCCCCGCGACAACCGCTGGCGCACCCTTGCCCGCTCGGCGCTGCGCGACGACATCTTCAACCAGCAGGCCTCCCTCACCGCGGAGGTACTCCGCAACACCCCGGACGACCAACCGGTCCACGAACGTATAGAAGCCTGGGTCGAAGCCAACCAGGGGCCCGCGCATCGCACCCTGCAGGTCCTCGCCGACATCAACTCGAGCGGCACCTTCGACCTCTCCACCCTATCGGTCGCCCTGCGGGAGATACGGAACCTCATAACGACACCAGAAGCCCAACAAGAGGAGGTGGAAGCCGCCCGATAGGAGCTAGTCAGCCAGTCAGCATTTCAGCACTTGTTCTTGCTGAAATGCTGACTGGCTGACTGGCTGAAGTGCGCGATTTGCAGAGGTCAAAACCTCTGCAAATCGCTTTAGACGCTCCCCCGCCGATTCTTACGAAACCAAGTCAGGATTCTGTGCCGAGGCCGATAGTTTCGCAGCTCACCGAAGACGGCGATGGCGGAGATCTCAGCGACGATCGCGATTGCAATGCGTACCCCGAACAAGGCGAACACTCCGCCAGTCTGCCAGAGTATGCCGGCCAAAGCAGGGCCGGCTATCTCACCGATCTCCTGCATGGCGTCGAGGGTTCCGAGGCGCCGTCCCTTGCGCGGCGGGTCCTTGGCCGCGATGCTGGCTATAGCCGAGGCCCATGCGGGCCGGAAGGCCGCCTTGCCTATGTCATCCACGGAGCGGGCAGCAGCCATGCCGACAAACGTGGGGCTCGCCACGTACATCAGAGACGATCCAATATTGGCGGCCGAGCGCGAGGCAATCCCGACCAGACGCCCGTAGCGGTCGGTGATCCAACCAAAGAACGGACCGGCCACGAGGAAGACCACCGCCGAGAGGCTGTAGATGAGGCCCGCCTGCGCTGTGCTCAAGCCCGCGTACTTTGTAGCCAAGATAGGGAAGAGACCGTGTACCATGTAGGCGCTGGCCGCGATCAGCATTCCGACCGAGGCGGGGCCGCTGAGTTCTCGGAGCAGCCGGAAGTACTCCTTCATCCGGCTGCGGAAAAGCTGCGTCTCCGGCTCGGGGGGGAGCGTGGGCTCATCAGTGACCGTTTCCTCATCGCGCACCTCACGCAGGCCGAACCACACCGCGCCCGTTGGCAGTACGGACATGGCGAGGACGAGGACGAACAGCAATTGGAAGCCGCCTCCGGAGGCGGAGATGACCAGGCCGGCCACGCCGGCCCCGGCCACGCCGCCGACGTGCTTGGCGCTGGCGTACCAGCTGTAGATGGTCCCCACGCGGTTGTCGGCATCGCGGGCGATGGCCCCGAGCGAGGCTACGTCCCTGCCGGCGGCGCTGGCCGCCTGGAAGAACCGCACGAGCGTCAGGGTTAGCAAGGTGTCGGCGAAGAAGAGTGTCGCCGCCGCGAGTACCCGCGCAAAGGTCCCGGCGAGGTATACGGCGCGCACCCCAACGCGGTCTGAGGCCCAGCCGGCCACCGGCTTGAGCCCTAACGCGATGACCGTCCTTATGCTGATGAGTATCCCGATCTCGCTCAGCGATAGGCCCAGGTGGAGCGCGTACAGCGGTAGCGCGAAGCTGACCATCCCGAAGGTCAGCCGCCCGAGGAAGCCTTCGGCGATGACCGTCGCCATCGCCGCGCGCGGATTTCTGGCGCGCAACATCACGCCCATCCCAGCATTGTGGTTGGTAGGCCGCGATCTTCGAGAGCTCGTAGGCGACGACCGCCAGCACGCCTCCTCTGAGTGCGACGCCCGGCGAGATCGTCAGCCGACAGCTCCGTCGTGACGCTCCGACACTCGTAACTGTCGCCGACAAGCTGGACTAACTCGTCTTGCGGGTCGAGGCTACCCAACCTCGCAAGCACCTCCTCGGGGCCCAGGAGCTCGATCTCGCGCTGAAGGTCAGTTGCCTGAGGGTCGCTCGGCTCAGCGTAGCTCAACGCCGCAGCCATCGCGTCCACCAGCGCAAGCGGGCGGAATCCCGCAGCCAGGCAGGCGATGCCAGGCCCTGTCAAGCGGTCGTCCGCAGCCAGCTTGCGACGAGGCTCCCGCGCCACACGCACTATCGGGTCTTCGAGCCTGGGGTCCGCGTAAGAATCAAGGATCCAGTTCAACGAGCGAGGACGCATCGGCACTGAACCCGGTCGTCTGCTCAGGTAAGCCTCGACGGCCCGCTGTGCCTCGGTCACGACTCCCGCGACCGCCGCACGCACCGTCGGGCGTTCCATCGCTTCGCGAACCGTTCGGCAACCACGCTGCCACCCCAGGTATGCGGCAGCCGCGTGCCCCGCGTTGAAGATCCACAGTTTCTCGATCATGCGGTCATCAAACGACCGAACCAGATCGATCCCGGGGACGGAGTCGTCGAGCGGGGGTGCGCTGGGGATCAAGGCGAGCGCGTCCGCGTAGCACTCGTCTGCACCTTCCGCGTCGAACCGGACGCCCTGGCTCGTGATTCTGCGGCGCGAGATCGTCCGCCAGACGGCCGCGCCCCCGATACCCACCGTTCGGCAGATCGTCCGGGCCAGAAAGGGATCCTCCTCTATCAGGCTAGCAGCCAGAAGCTCGGGCGCGCGACGATGGTTCTCGAAGGTGATCACGTTGACGGGGGCTTCGGAGGCGGCCAGCCGTGCGCGCAACAACGGGGCCAGCGTCCGACCCACTTGAGGGAGCGCCGAAGCTCCAACCGCCGTGGCGAGAAGATCGGCGCGGGCCGCCAGGTGCGACAGGACCGGGTCCCAGAGCGAGACCGCGGAGATTTCTCCTACCCAACGATCCTCGGGCAGGTCTGCTCCCGTCCGAATCCAGAGCCCGCCACCCTCATTGATCGCCCTCACGACCTTCCTGTTGCGGGATACCAGGATGATCTCCCATCCCGCATCGTGCAACAACGGCGCGACGAAGCCACCTGCTACGCGCCCCGCTCCGATCAGCAGGCAACGCGGCGCACTCACGTCGAACTCTCCACGGCTTGCGGAACGTTGGAACCGCGCGTTTCCGGTGAGCCCGAATTTGCGGCGCGTTCGAAGATGTATTCGGCGAGCAGGCGGTCCGCCTCGGGCACCCCCTTGTAGCCAGGGAAGCAATTGACCTCGATCACGTATGGGCCTGCTTCCGTCTCGATCAAGTCCACCCCGTAGAGCTCGAGATCAAACAGTTCGCCACAACGCAGGCAGATATCTCGCACGTCGGGGCTAATCGGCCGCGGCTCGCCCCTCTTCTCCTCGGCGGTCCTTACCGGGAAAGGGCGAGCTACGCCGAAGACCTCGTCCCCTACTATGTACGCCTTCAGGTCGAGACCCCTGCCCCTCACGAACTGCTGGGCGAAGATGTCGCCGTAGGAAGGATCCAACCTCTCGAGCTCCTGTGCACTCCATACCACCGAGATCTGTTGCCCCCGCCGCCCGGAGTTCGGCTTGACGACGATGGGGTAGTCCTCGACGACGGCACGAAGCTGCTCGGCGCTGGTGGCATAGTACGCCTCCGGTGTCGGCAATCCGGCGTCCATGAGGCGCATCGAGGTGACGATCTTGTCGCGCACCTGCAGAGTACCGAAATAATCGTTGAGAAGGGGCAGACCTCGACCGTGTATCGTCGCCGCGAGGCTGTCGCAAAGCCGCTCGTGAGACTTCCACAGATAGAGGTCCGCGTCCAGCGCAAACCGGCGGAGTATGCCCGGCGCCTTCTCCGGCACCAGGACCTCCACGGAGCAACCGTACTCCCCGAGTCGCCTTACGATCAGAGGTATAACGGAGTCTGGCGACCGCCTGCCGGGTTGTTCGAGAAAGCAGATCTTGGTAATCACACGACTCCTTCCAGGACCGACGCTGCGCGCCTGCGACCGCGTATCGGTAGACGTAGTCGGCTATCAACCCGGCGGCCCCGGGAACCCCCTTGTATCCAGGGAAGTAGTTGACATCCACGACGCTAGGCCCCCGCTCGGTACGAACGAGGTCCACGCCGTACAGGTGGAGGCCTAGAACCTCTCCGCACTTGAGGACGATGTCGCGCGTCCTCGCATCCAACTCGATCGGGTGGCCTTGAACCTGGTAAGAGTGGGGCGAGAACCGTTTGGTCACGGCGAAGGCTCTCCTCCCGACCACGTATGTCTTTGTATCTTCGGAATCCGTTTCGAGGTAGCGCTGGAAGAGGAAAGGCCCTTCCGCGGGGGAGAGGAGGTCCAGGTCCTCCGCGCTGCGCAGTATGCGGATACCCTTACCGAGGTGCCCCCTGTGAGGCTTGGCGATGAGCGGCCCTTCCGCCAGGAGCGGGACGAGCAGCCCGTAGTCGTCCGTCACCCAAGAGCAGGGGACCGGCACACCGGCGTCAGAGAGAAGCTTGGTGCTCGTGATCTTGTCCTGGGTGAGGAGACAGCTCCTGTGGGGGTTGAGGAGCCTTGCTCCGAGGGCGCACAGCGTCCCCGCCATACTGAGCGCTAGTTCGGTGTGGGACTTGAGCACGTACAGGTCATGCCTCACGATCAGCCCCTCGGAGGAGAGTAGCTGTTCCTCCGGGATGTGATCGTCTACCTCGACGCCCTTGGCCCGAAGTCTCTCGTAGACCTCCGCGAGTACGGGGCCGAGGCCGGGAGGCGTGCGCCTGACGAGGAGGAAGTGTATGCGCGGAGCAGGGTTCACGACGGACTCCTCACTATCGAGAGCATCCGCTCGCGGCCCATCTCCTGCGCGACGGTGTTGATCCGAATCAGGGCGAGCACGTGCTGGGCGATCGCCGCGCCCGCGTCCGGCACCGCCGAGTATGTCGGGAAGTCGTTTACCTCGATGACATAGGGACCTCTGGGTGTCATCGCCACGTCCACCCCCCACAGCTCGAGCCCGCAGGCCCTCCCGCAGGTGAGGGCCATGTCCCTAAGCCGCGCGTCGACCTTGACAAGCTCCGCTTGGCGTTTCGGCCCTATACCTACGTCCGCCACGCCTGCCTTGAGCAAGCTGATCGGCGAAGGTTTGCGTACCGCCCAGACGCGGTTGCCTATGCCGTACAGCTTGAGGTCCCACCCGTCCGTTTGAAGTAACTCTTGAGCCAGGTACACCGACTGTTTTCCTTCGAGCGCCGGGAGCAATCCGACGTCCCCCGGCCGAGTCAGGAGCGCCAACCCGGCAGATCCGTCGCCGTCGAATGGTTTGACGACAAGGGGGAAGGAATCGAGAGGTAGCGAACGGAAGGCGCTCGCATCGGAGGCGAACCACGTCTTCGGAAGGGGAAGGTCCTGCTCCAGCAGCACGCCATGCATGGCGATCTTGTTGCGGACCAACTCGATCGACTCCGGGGCGTTGATCGCGACGACGCCAAGGGCCGAAACAGCGGCGAGCATCCCGAGGCCTGCCAGGTCGCGCCCGCGACTCAACACCGCATCCCACGGCGGCGCCTCGGAGGGTATGTCGAATGCCTGGTTGGCGTCAGGCACCACCAGCGGTACGTGACACCCGGAGGACTCCAGGGTGGAACGGGCCTCTACTAGAGCCCGATCTCCGAGGTGCCGCTGCTCGACGATTATCGCCACGGTAGGGCCGTCGGCTGCCGGCGCGAAGCTCGCTGCCGGATTCTCCTGATGCGGGTTCGGGATCCGCGCCCTGCGCAGTAGCGCGCGCACCCGCGCCTCGAACTCGAGAAAACTAAAGGGTTTCGTGAGGTAATCATCGGCCCCGAGGTCGAGGCCACGTGCCTTGTCTACGTCCGAGTTGCGTCTAGTCAGCAGCATGACCGGCACTTCGCTCGAGCCGCGGATCCGGCGGAGGACCTCCCACCCTGAAAGGTCAGGAAGCACAGTGTCCAGTATCACTAGATCGTACGCGGAGGCGTCGAGCGCGGCCAGCCCACCGTAGGCCGTGGTCGCCGCTTTGACTTCCAGGCCGTTCTTGGCGAGCGACAGGCGCGTGAGGGCGATCAGCTTCTCGTCAGCTGCCACCACCAAGACCCGGTACGCATCCAGATGCGTACTGTAGGAATTAGCCTTGTAATGAATCCTTCTCGAGGACGCGCCGTCTACATCTTGTTCACTCTCGTCATACATGACCACTTTCCCCTTACCCAACGACGAAGCCGGGCGTGCTTATGTTGACGATAGCATTGTAGCCGATGTTTCAACGTTTAACACCGCTTTAACACGATACTCACAATATCGGTCGGTGCCGGGTGGTTGACCTTGATGAACGGTCGAACTGAGTCTGAGTCTATGTCCCCATCTTCTTCTCCCACCTTGCTTCCGAGTAGGCCCGGAGAGCGGCCTCTCTGTCCTGCACGACCCGATCAGCGTAGCCGAGAACAATGAATCGGCGATGAATACGAGGCAGATTCAAACGACCAAACGGCTCGATCCAGAGAAGACACCTTCCCCAGATGAATGTTAATTGCATAACGTATTGTTACGCATCCCTCGCACGAACGTCGGTGGACAAAGGATTCTCTACCAAGGAGATCCTTGAGACGCACCATCTCGCCCGCCTGTGAGGGCGGGGTGAAGACTTGGTGTTGCTTTGGTCACGGTTATCCGCAGATTTTCCATCGAGGGCCTTTAGCCGCCTCCCAGAGACACCCGGTGGGCTGAGGCGCGCTCGACGTACTCGCTGGCGCCGCGCTGGATGTCCGCGGCCTGCTCATCGGTCACATCGCCGATGTGGTTGGCGGGGATGCCGACGATAAGGCTGCGCGGTGGGAACTCGCGGCCTTCGGGGACGACGGCGCCTGCCGCGACTATGGAGCCATCGCCGATCTTCGCGCCGTTGAGGATGGTCGCGCCCATGCCGACGAGGCAGTCGTCCCCGATCTCACACCCGTGCACGACCGCGTTGTGGCCGACGACGCAGCCCTCGCCGACGACTGCAGGATAGCCGGGGTCAGAGTGCAAGATACACCCGTCCTGCACGTTGGTCCTGGCCCCAATGCGGATGGGCTCCGTGTCGCCGCGCAACACGGCCCCGTACCACACGCTCGACTCCTCGCCCAGGTGTACGTCTCCGATGACGTAAGCTCCTGGCGCGACCCAGGCAGACTCGGCGACCCGCGGGGAAGTACCGTCGTGCGGGAGTAGGTTCACCTGCTCGTTCAGATCCAACGTCGCACCCTCTCCTTATACTGTAGATACTCATCGCCGAACTTGCGCTCCAGGTAGCGCTCCTCGCGCTCGATGACTCCGCGCCTCATGACGGCGAAGACCGCGGGGAGCAGCAGGACGGGCGCGAGCGCGTTCGTGAGGGCCGAGATCCCGACGTACATCAGCGTGAACCCGACGTACATCGGGTTGCGGGTGAAGCGATAGGGGCCTTCGGTGACGACGGTCGTCGCCGGCTTGTAAGGGTCGACGTTGGTCTCGGCCCGGCGCATCTCGCGAAAGCCGAGGAGCCCGACGGCGAACCCACAGACGATAAACAAAGGACCGATCTTGCGTGCGAGCCGACGCGGCAGGAAAGGTGCCCGTAAGCGCCAGTTCACCAGCAGGCCGGCGGCGAGGGCGCCGGCGTAGATAAAGGGCGGGGGTGCGATCACGCCCGGATTGTCCGCGCCGTCCCTGCCGTCTTCGCCCATCTATCCGGCTCCTTCCGTCGGTATCTCTTGCCTACGCAACCTGCCAGGGCGGGTCTCGTTTGGGCGGGTTTCAAACCCGCCCCTACGGTTTCGTTTACACCTCGACCAGGACGGCATCGCCCTGGCCGCCGCCGGAGCAGATGGCCGCGAGGCCGCGGCCGCCGCCCCTGCGCCGCAGCTCGTAGAGGAGCGTCGTCAGGATGCGCGCGCCGGAGGCGCCCACGGGGTGGCCGAGCGCCAGGGCGCCGCCGTTGACGTTGACCATGTCGGGGTCGACGCCGAGGATGCGCGTGGAGTGGATCGCAACCCCCGCGAAGGCCTCGTTGATCTCCACGAGATCCAGGTCCTCAGCGCTCCATCCAGCCTTCTCGAGGGCGAGTTTCCCGGCGTTTCCGGGAACGGTCAACAGGTTCGGCGGCTCCTCGGCGACCTTGGCGTGGGCGACAATGGTCCCGAGGGGTTCGAGACCCCGCCTCTCTGCGAAGCCCTCGCTCGCGAGAACCAGCGCGCCGGCACCGTCCGTAACGCCAGGCGCGTTTCCGGCGGTCACGGTGCCACCTTCGTCGATCGGGGGTAGCTCGGCGAGCTTCTCCAGGGTGGTGTCGTGACGGATCGGCTCGTCGGCCTCGACGTAGGTCGTCCGCCCCTTCTTGCCTGGGACCTTGACGCCGACTATCTCTTCCGAAAGTTTTCCGTCGTCGGTCGCGGCGGCGGCGCGCTGGTGGCTCCTTAGCGCCCACTCGTCCTGCTGTTCACGGGAGATGTCGAACTTCTTCGCGCCGTCGGTGCCGAAGCGGATCATGTTGACGTGCTCGAAGGCGTCGAGGAGCCCGTCGTGCATCATGGCGTCTACCGCCGGGGTGTCGCCCATGCGCGCGCCCCATCGGGCCTTCTGCAGCAGGTAGGGCGCATTCGACATGCTCTCCATACCGCCGGTCAGGACGACGTCGTAGTCTCCGGCACGGATCAGGGTATCGGCCAGCGTCGCGCTCCTGAGGCCGGAGGCGCACACCTGATTGAGGGTCTCGCTCGTCAATGAGTAAGGGAGCCCGGCGCAACCGTTAGCCTGGCGGGAGGGGATCTGGCCAACCCCAGCCTGCACCACGATGCCGAAGATGGAGTGCTCGAGATCCCCGTCCTCGACGCCGGAGCGGTCTATCGCCTCCCGGATCGCCGCCCCACCGAGCTCGGGCGCGCTCGAGGGCGAGAGCGCTCCACCAAATTTGCCGAAGGGCGTCCGCGCCGCCCCGAGGATTACCGTACGTTCCAATGCGACTCCTCCGTCCGGGAGACCAACGCCCATAGTCTAAGCCTTCCTGTACCAGAAAGCGCGGCCTGCAGATCCGGCACCGCTCGATGCCGGGTCGAAAACCCAGACGGCTCTGGTTCCCAGTGCCATCCATTCGTCGTTCCCGCGCAAGCGGGAATCCACTGCGGGGAGGGCACGCCGCACGTTAGACTGGAGGCGATCAACCAGATTACATGTACATGCTATCTTCTCAGAGAAGGACAACGTAGCGAGGAGAACCCATGAAGGTAAAGCAACTGGATCACATAGCCCTCTACATGAAGGATAGGGATGAAGCCGCCGCGTTCCTGACGACGCACCTCGGGTTCCACGTCGTGGACCACACGGAGCGTTACACCCTGGTGGGAGCGGGCGGCAGGCTGGGCAAGCTCACCCTCTTCGACGCCTGCAGGGCGCGACGCCCTCCCCGGGGGAGATCTCACGCATAAACATCCGCGTGGCCGACCCCGAGTCCGCGGCGAGAGAGCTTCCGCCTGAGGCCTGCGCCGAACCGCTCGACGGCGGGTACGCGGTAGCGGGCCCGGAAGGCCTCCCTCTCGCCCTGGTTCCTGGCGAAGGAGACTTCACGGACTACGACCTCGAAGGCTTAGTCCTGATCTCCGGTTCGCCCGAGGAGTCGGCCCGCGCCTTCGTCGGGATGGGCTTCGACCCAACAGACGAAGCGACTACACTGAAGGCAGGCGAGTACCTGGTGCGCCTCACCGAGGGCGCATCCGACGGGGGAGGCATGCTCTTCCACGTCGGATGCCTGGTGGATTCGGCCGAGGATCACCGCAGGGAGGCCGAGGAGCGGGGTCTGGAGGTCACCGACTTCGTCGAGGGCCCCAACACCCTCGCGGCCTTCGTCCGCGGACCCGAGGGCGTTAGCGTGGAGTACGTCGAGCACAAGCCCACGTTCTCCCTGACTTGAGGTGGTTTGCATTTTGCAAACCACGCTTTCAGCGGTCAGCTATCAGCCTTCAGCTTTGTATATTTCGGCTGATGGCTGATGGCGCGGGTGCGCGTCGTCATCGCCGGCGGCGGACTCGCCGGCCTCACCGCCGCGCTGAGGGCCACGCAACTCGGCGCGCGCGTCACACTTCTGGAGAAAGGCGATCGACCCGGCGGGTCCTTCCTCTATTCCAGCGGCTACGTCTGGTCATACAGAGATATGCCGACCTACCGCAGCGAGGCGCCGGGCGGGGACGCCACCCTCCAGCGGCTTATCCTCGAAGGCCTGGGCTCGGGCCTGGAGTGGCTGGAAGATGCGGGCGGCGCGCTCCTCGCGCGCGAGACGGGCAATCCTCTCACGTTCGGCACCCGCTTCGATCCCGAACAAACGGTCTCTGCGCTCGTAGGTCGCATACTGGCCTCGGGGGCCGAGATCCTCACAGGCACGGCGCTTCGAGATCTTCTGGAGGACCCGGAGGGACGCATTACCGGCGTGCGGGCGTCGTCGGGGAGTAAAGAGGTGGCAGATGCCGTGGTCCTCGCGTCGGGCGGCTTCGCGGCGAACCCCGAACTGGTCGGGCGCCACATCATTCGAGGGCCTGGCAGGATGCTGGTGCGGGCGCACCCGAGGAGCACGGGCGACGGTTTCCTCGCAGCGCTCGAGGCCGGCGCTCTCGAGAGCGCCGGCCTCGACGAGTTCTACGGCCGCAATCTGCCGGCACCTCCGGCCAGGTTTCCTCCCGAGCGGTTCGTCGAGGTTTCCCAGCTCTACGGCCGCTACGCCGTTGCGGTCAATGCCCGCGGCGTGCGCTTCGCCGACGAGGGCGCGGACTGGTCCGAGACTGCCCTGACGAGGGCCACGGCCCACCAGCCCGACCTCTTCGCCTGGTATGTCCTGGACGCCGCGGGGCTTCGAGCCCGAGTGCGCGAGCGAACCGTGGGTGAAATGGTGGAAGTAGCGAAGACCACGGGCGGGATCGTCATCGAGACGGCGAGCCTCGGGGAGCTTGCTGAGGAGCTCGGAAAGTACGGTGTGCCCCGCAATGCCTTGCTGCGTACCTTGAAGGAGTACAACGCGGCCGTCGCCGCGGGCATGGAAACCTCACCCCCGAGAACGGGTCCTGCCAGGCCCCTGCGCATCCCGCCCTTCGTGGCCGTGAAGGTCGCACCTTCCATAACTCACACGGTGGGCGGGCTCGCCGTGGACGTGGGCTGCAGGGTGTTACGTGGAGGCGACGGGCTGCCGATCCCTGGTCTGTACGCGGCCGGGGTGGAGGTCGGCGGGGTCTCCGTCGGCGGGTACACGAGCGGTCTCGCCTCGGCCCTCGTCTTCGGCAGAACCGCCGCCGAGTCGGCGCTCGCAGACGGATGAGAGCATTTCAGCTTGTCAGGAAAAACATGCTGACCGGCTGAAATGCTGAAGTGCTGACCGGCTCGGGTTGAGGCAGGGTCGCCGACCCTGCCTCAACCCGTTTTAGTACAATGCGGGTCTGGAGTAGGTACCTTTGGGGAAAGGTGAGAGACGGTGGCCAATATAGGGGACTACGAGAAGACTTATGTGGGTTTTGATTGGGAGACGCCGGAGAGGTTCAACTTCGGGCGCGATGTGGTGGACAGGTGGGCGGCGCAGGACCGGGCGGCCATGGTCTGGCTCGGAACGAACGGTGAAGAGCGGCGCTTTGACTTCGCCCAGTTCTCCGTCCTCGCCAGCAGGTTCGCGAGCGCGGCGCGGGAGACGGGCGTGGGGCGCGGCGACAGGGTTATGGTCCTCCTCGGCAAGGTGCCGGAGTGGCACGTTGTCCTCACTGGCCTCCTGAAGCTGGGGGCCATCGTCATCCCCTGCGCCCCGCAGCTCAGGGCCGGCGACCTCAAGTTCAGGGCGGAGCACTCGGGGTCTGCGGCCATAGTCGCCGGCCCCGAAGGCGTCGATGAGGTCGAGAAGATACGCGGGGAAGCTCCCGGCCTCAGGCACTTCATCTCTCTCGGCGAAGAGCGCGACGGGTGGGACTCTTACGAGACGCTCATGGACGGGGCATCCGAGGAGTTCACGGCCGAGGACACGGCGGCTGACGATGGCGCGTTCATCCTGTATACCTCGGGGACGACGAAGCATCCCAAGGGTGCGCTGCACACCTGTGGCTACACGCACGCGGCGTGGATGCAGGCCAGGTACTGGCTCGACCTCAAGGAGGGCGACAGGCTGTGGTGCACCTCGGGGACCGGGTGGGCCAAGAGCATCTGGAACATCTTCCTCGGGCCGTGGAGCCAGGGGACGGAGATCTTCTTCCACGAGGGCGGTTTCGACCCCGCGGAACGCCTTGACCTCATAGAGCGCTACGACATTAGCGTTCTCTGCCAGGCCCCGACGGAGTACCGCCTCCTCGCCAAGACCCCCGAACTGGAGCGGGCCGACCTCTCCTCCATCCGGCACGCCGTCTCCGCGGGAGAGCCACTGAACCCGCCGGTCATCGAGCGCTGGAAAGAGCTGCACGGCGTGACCATCTACGACGGCTACGGTCAGACGGAGAATACCCTGCTCGTCGGCAACTACCCCGGCCTGGAAGTGAGGCCGGGCGCCATGGGCAAGCCGTCTCCGGGCTGCGACATGAAGGTAATCGACCCCGAAGGCAACGAGTGCCCTCCGGACGAACCTGGCGACATCGCGCTCTCCGGACGCATACCCGCGCTGCTCAAGGAGTACTGGGAGCAACCCGAGGCGACCGAGGAGGTGTTCCGCGACGGCCACTACCTGACCGGCGACAGGGCGTACAGGGACGCCGACGGATACCTGTGGTTCGTTGGGCGTTCCGACGACGTTATTCTTTCGGCGGGCTACCGCATCGGGCCCTTCGAGATCGAGAGCATCCTCATCGAACATCCGGCCGTCGTCGAGAGCGCCGTCGTGCCGGCGCCGGACGAGGATCGGGGAAGCGTCGTCAAAGCGTACATCGTCGTCGGCGAGGATTACGAACCGTCGGAGGAGCTGGCAAAGGAGATTCAGGACTACTGCAAGGCGAACACGGCCCCGTACAAGTACCCGCGCCAGATAGAGTTCATCGGCGAGCTGCCCAAGACGACGAGCGGCAAGATACGACGCGTCGAGTTGCGCTAGTGAAGGCTACAGGCATCAGGGAATTGTTTCCCGTGCGACCGCCGCTCTCCAGACAGACCTGTAACCTCTAACCTGTAGCCCATGATCGATCGCCGCGCTCTCGCCGAAGAGAGTTTCTGCTATCTGACTACGACTGGGCGCGTGACGGGCCGGCCGCACGAGATCGAGATCTGGTTCTCCCTCGTGCCGGAAACCCAGAACCTCTACATGCTCTCCGGGGGCGGCGATCGCTCGGACTGGGTGAAGAACCTGCGGCGCGACCCCGAGGTAACGGTCCGCATCGCGGGGGAGCAGCTCAGCGGACGCGCCCGCGAGGCCAGGGACGCGGAGGAAGACGAGCTGGCGCGGAGGCTTCTGGTCGAGAAGTACGAGAGCGGCCCAGGGCGTCTCGCTAACTGGCGCCGAAATGCGCTGCCCGTGGTGGTTGACCTTTCGGAGTAGAAAATTCGTGTGGGTAGCGCGAACAGTCGAGGCCTACCGCAGGCAGGTCGGGGTAAGAGACGGAGAGGGGCTACCCTGGTGCAACCCAGAGCAGCCAGCCCGAAAGATGCCGAAGCTATAGCCCGCATCTACAACGAGGGCATCGAGGAGCGCATCGCGACCTTCGAGACCCGTCCACGTACGGCCGGGGAGATACGGGCCTGGTTCGAAGGCGAACATCCCATCGTCGTCGTGGAAGAAGGCGGGGCGGTCATCGCCTTCGCCAACGCGTCGGCCTACAGCCCTCGCGAATGCTACTCTGGCGTGGCCGAGTTCTCTGTGTACACCGCCGGCGAGGCCAGGGGCCGTGGCGCTGCCACCCTGGCGATGAGGGCTTTGATCTCCGCCTCAGAGGAGGCCGGCTTCTGGAAGCACGTCGCCCGCGTCTTCGTCGAGAACGAGCCGAGCCGGAAACTCTTGCTCTCCCTGGGCTTCCGCGAGGTGGGAACCCACGAGAAGCACGCCAGGCTCGACGGAATATGGCGCGACGTCGTGGTCGTCGAGCGGCTCATCCCGGCCAACCTGTAGCCCTTACAACGGCCATGCTATCCTTGGGCGAGAAGTAACCGCGGGGAACAAGTCGAACGGAGGCGTGGATGGAGGACTTTACGCCTGTAAGCGGCCTTTTCGGTGGGCTCTTGATCGGGCTCGCCGTCGTGCTGCTGATGCTACTGAACGGGCACATAGCGGGGATAAGCAGCATCGTCGGCGGTCTGGTGAACTCGAAGGGAGGAGACACCGGCTGGCGTGTGGCTTTCGTCGCGGGACTTCTTCTCGGCGCCCTGGCGTACGTTCTTATGGGGAGAGGTCCTTCTCCCGTGGACGTGCTCGCGTCCCCGCCGGCCATCCTGGTCGGGGGGCTCCTCGTCGGCTTCGGCACCCGCATGGGATCGGGCTGCACCAGCGGCCACGGCCTGTGCGGCATGGCGCTCTTCTCCCGGCGCTCGATGGCCGCCACAGCAATCTTCTTCGGGGTGGCGATGCTCACCGTGTTCATGACCAGGCACACCTTCTGATGGCCCTTCCAAGAACGCTCGCCGCCCTTGCTTGTGGCCTCCTCTTCGGCCTGGGGCTCGCTATCTCGGGGATGATGAACCCGGCCAAGGTCATAGGCTTCCTCGACGTGGCCGGAGCCTGGGACCCCACCCTCGCCTTCGTCATGGGCGGCGCGCTGCTCGTGCGGCTATGGCATGGCACTGCACGCCTGGATCTCAGGCGAACGCAAGATCAGGACGAGTTCGTCGCCCGAAGCCGGCGACGCGGCCGCGGACCCTCGCTAGGAACGCAATAGCGCGGAGATCTGGGTGAGGCTCCCGGCCATCCTGGGTCCGTACCATGTCAGGAGCTTGCCGTCCACGAGATGTATCCTATCTTCCCTGGCGGCGGGCACGTCCAGCGCGTAGAACTCGGGCAGGTCTTCGGCCGAGAACGGGTAGGGCTCGTCGGGCAGCAGGACGACCTCGGGACGCAGAGCCTCGATCTCCTGCAGCGTGACTACTGGGTAGCGGGTCTCCCCGCCACAGACGTTCTCGCCGCTGGAAACCTTCAATACGTCGTGGACGTACGTGTCCGAGCCGACGCCCATGTACGGGCTCTTCCAGATCGGGACGAAGACCCTACGCGTACGGCCGCGCCGCGCCTTTAGCCTCTTCACGACGCGCTCGATGGGCTCGAGCACGTGCTCCGACCTCGGGGCTTCGACCCTTGCGGCGAGGTCCCGGAGCATCCGAACGGCCCCCTCGACCGTCTCCGGCGCGCCGAGAAAGACCGGGAGGCCGGCGCCGGCCAGCGCCTCCACGTTCTCCCTGCTGTTCTCCTCTTTTACAGCGACGACGAGGTCTGGGTCCAGTTCGAGGACACGCTCTACGTCTATCTTCTTGGTCCCGCCGACCTTCGCGATTTTTCCGACCGTCCGCGGGGGCTGGGTGCAGTAGCGGGTTCGGCCCACGACCCTCCCGCCGACGCCGAGGGCGAAGAGTGTCTCCGTCAGGCTCGGGACGAGGCTGACGATGCGCTCTGGGGCCAACGTCTAAACTTCCTTGAAGATAATGTCCGAGGCCGAGATGGGATCTAGCTCCCTCTTGTAGACCTTCTCGACTAGCTCCGTATCCTCCCGGTCCAGGCGTTCGTGCATCTCTTTCTCCAGGCGGTTAGTGGCCCACGCGACGACGAAATCCCTCAGGGCGGCCCGCCGTCTCTTGCCCAATCTGCCCTCCTCTTCGAGGAACTCGCGGTGCTTCTGTATCGTGTCTTTGAGTTCCTTTACGCCCTCGCCAGTATCGCCGCGGGTCATCACGATGGGCGGGAACCAGGGGTCGGGATCGAGCTCCTGCCCGATCTCCAGTATGGATCTCACCTCAGAGGCGGCGTTCTTGGCCTGGGGGTTATCCGACTTGTTGATGCAGAAGACGTCGGCTATCTCCATAACCCCGGCCTTGAGCGCCTGGACCGCATCCCCCGCCCCCGGCTGCAGGCAGAGCACCACCGTGTCGGCCGCCGAGGCGACCTCGACCTCCCCCTGCCCCACGCCGACGGTCTCGTAGAGGATCACATCGTACCCGCAGGCCTCCATCGCTATGGCGGCGAGCCTGGAGCCGCCCGCTAGCCCACCCAAATGCCCCCTGCTCCCCATCGAGCGGATGAATACGCCCGGGTCGAGGAAATGGTCGGAGAGCCTTATGCGGTCGCCCAGAATAGCGCCCTTCGAGAACGGGCTAGAAGGATCGACGGAGACAACGCCGACGCTCCTGTCCTCCTCCCTGTAGAGCTCGATGAGCTTGGCGATGACGCTGCTCTTGCCAACGCCGGGCGGTCCGGTGAATCCGATCGTAAGCGCGTAGCCTGTCTCCTTGTAGATCTCCGCGATTATTCCAGCCGTCTCTTCGTCCTCGCGCTCTATCTTGGAGATCACACGCGCCAACGCCCGCCGGTCTCCCGAGAGCAACCGTTTTACGAGATCGTTGTTACTCATTGACTGCCGACTCTATCAATTCGATCCTTCATCTGAACACGCCAATCCGCCCATACTTTAGAGCATGACCATCGGGTACGCCGATCTGGACGCGAAACTCGCCGACGCCTCCAGCGTGGTCCATGGCGGGCGACTCGACACCAACTCCTTCCTCACCACAGATGAGCGGCATCTTCGGGTGCTGCGCGGTTTGGGAGGACATGCACTTGTTATACTATTGGTATGAGAGGAGGTAAAACGTGGCGCATGTAAAGACGGCGATCTCGCTGGACGAGTCTTTGTTCCGGGAGGCGGAGAGATGGGCTGGGAAGCTCGGAGTTTCCCGCAGTCAACTCTATGCCAAGGCGGTTGAGGAGTACGTCCGAGGGCGGGAGAACGAGGAGCTTCTGAGGAGGCTCAATGAGGCGCACGCCGATGGGCTGGACGAGGAGGATGAGGAGGCTCTAAGGCACGGGCAGGCGCTTCACGCAGATATGCTGCGAAGGGCCGAACGGGAGGGACGACTATAAGGCAGGGGGAGGTGTACTGGGCGGGTGTGGTCGAGTCGTTGGGATCGACGCCGGGGTACGACCGTCCGTATCTGGTCGTCCAGAACAACGCCTTCAACAGTAGTCGCATAAACACGGTCGTCGTCTGTGGCCTGACCGCGAACCTGCGCCGCGCCGGGGATCCGGGCAACGTATTGCTCTTTCCGGGAGAGGCGGATTTGCCCGAGCAGAGCGTCGTGAACGTCTCGCAGATCGTCACCCTCGACAAGGGCCAGTTGCGGGCCAGGATCGGGGCGCTTTCACCAGAGCGTGTCCGCGAGGTGTTACGTGGGATAAACCTCGTGCTCGAGCCTCGGGAGGTGGGCCGGTGAGCTACATCTTTGCAACCTGACCGCCCACCTCGCCTCTACGAGAGGTGGATTACGCCCACTCCGTCTGGAGGTCCGGGGTATTGGCCAGCGTCTGGTAGACGACACAGTACTGCTCTGTTTTCTTGCGCAGATCCTCCAATTGTTCGTCTGTGGCCTCGGGCGCGACGATATCGAAGGTGGTGCGAATGGTCTCGAAGCCTACGGGGGCGTCCCTGGAGACGCCTAGCGTCCCGGCGAGGTCCATGTCCCCTTCCACGGTTACCTCGATGCGCTCGGCCTCTATACCCATGGCCTCGGCGACCATCTGGCAGGTGACTTGGGCGCAGGCCGCCAGGGACCCGAGCAAGAGGTCTCCGGAGCAGGCGGTCTCGCCCGTGCCCCCCACCCCCGCGTGGGCCTCGGCGTCGTAGACGGCGCGGCCCACGTCTACAGAGCAGGAGATCGGGGTGTTCTGCTGGCTCGCTTTGGCCTCGAGCGTTATCCGGGAAGTCCCCGGCTCGTCGCGGTATTTTTTCTTCAATGGTCTCTGAATCGATCGGAGATCCAAGATCTTCCTCCCAAGATAGCTGCCCTTCTAGAGCCTATTGTAGCCGCCCGACAGCGAAGAATCGTGTACATGTGTTACGCTTTTTCGCATGTCAAAGATGATCCAGATAAGGAACGTCCCTGATGATCTACATCGCACCCTGAAGGTTCGGGCGGCGAAGGCTGGCATGACGCTCTCAGGTTATCTGCTCTCCGAGATAGAGCAGGTGGCCGAGAAGCCGACCCTTGCTGAGATGATGGAGCGGCTGAGCCACGATCCACCGGTCGAGGTGGACGAGACTCCGGCAGAGATCATCCGCCGGATGCGGGACGCCGCCAATCCGCGCGACCTTGGTTAGCGATCGTTGATCGTCATTGATGCGTCGGCAGAGGTCGCCGTTCTGCTGGGCATCGGACTGGAGGTCGAACGTATCCGGGAGAGAATCGCGCGTCCAGGTGAAACCCTACATGTGCCTCACCTCTTCGAGATCGAGGTGCTGCACGCCCTCAGGGGTCTGAGCCTGCGCGGCACCATCTCTCCGGAGCGATCAAGTCTGGCCCTGAGCAGGCCTCAGCGATACGCAATTCACGCGTTACCCGCACACGACGCGGCTTACGTCGCCCTCGCCGAAGCGCTGAATGCTCCGCTGGTCACGACGGACGCCAGGCTGGCACGAGCACCCGGCATCCGCGCCGCAGTCGAGGTCTACGGGTAGAAGATGGAGCTCCCCGGAGGGAGCCCCGTACTCAGGTCTAGCCTTCAAGCAGGAGCGACTCGGGGTCTTCTATGAGCTCTTTGATGCGGACCAGGAAGCTGACGGCTTCGGCGCCGTCTATGACGCGGTGGTCGTAGGAGAGCGCAAGGTACATCATGGGGCGTACCACGACCTCGCCTTCTACGACCATGGGGCGGTCCTGGATCTTGTGCATCCCGAGTATCGCGACCTGCGGCATGGTGAGGATGGGCGTCGAGACGAGCGAGCCGAAGATGCCACCGTTGGTGATGGTGAACGTGCCGCCGCGCAGGTCGTCCAGGGTCAGCTTGCCCTCGCGCGCCTTGGTGGCGAGGTCGGCTATGCCACCTTCGATCTCGGCGAAGTTCTTGTGGTCGGCGTCGCGGAGTATCGGGACGACGAGTCCTTCGTCCGTGCTCACGGCCACGCCTATGTCGTAGTACTTCTTGAGGACGAGCTCGCTGCCCTGAAGCTCGGCGTTGACCTTGGGGAAGGCCTTGAGCGCCCCTATGGCCGCCTTGGAAAAGAAGCTCATGAAGCCAAGGCGGGCCCCGGTCCGCTCCTGGAAAGACTCCTTGCGGCGCTTCCTGAGCTCCATGACCGCGCTCATATCCACCTCGTTGAACGTGGTGAGCATGGCCGCCGTCTGCTGCGACTCGACGAGCCGCTGGGCGATGGTCTGGCGCCTGCGGGAGACGCGCACCCTCTCCTCGAGGCCCGCCCGACCGTCCTCCGAGACGGCCGGCTGCGCTTCGGCCTTGCCGTCGCGCTCGGGTTCTTCGGTCCTCTCGGGGGCGGCGGTCCTGGATTGGTCGCGGATCAAACGTTCCACGTCGTCGCGCGTGATGCGCCCACCCGAACCGGAACCGGAGACCTCGGCGAGGTCCAGCCCGTACTCCTGGGCCAGCCTCCTCACAGACGGCGAGGCGCGGCCAGCGCCGTCCTCGACCTCCCTGTGGCCGTTAGACCCCTCGTCAGCTTCCTCCGTCTCGGCTACTTCCTCGGCCTGGGGTTGCTCCTGTTCGGCCTGCGGCTGCTCTTCCTCTGGCTCTTCGGGGGCCGCACCGTTGTCTTCACCTATGGTTCCGATGACCTCGCCGACGTTCACGGTCTCGCCCTCGCCCTTGGAGATGGACTCCAGGACGCCGTCTTGCTCGGCCTCGACTTCGAAGTTGATCTTGTCGGTCTCGAGTTCGACGAGCGCCTCGCCCGACGTTACGGGTTCGCCCTCTTGTTTGAGCCAACGCCCGACCGTCGCGTCGGCGACCGACTCCCCAAGCTCGGGAACGTGTATCTCAGCAGCCACTACTCACTCTTCCTCTCTTACTCGCTCGGGGCTGAGGCGCGTAGGTGCGTCTCTTCCACGGCTCGTTCTTCGTCGAGATCCTGCTCCACGTTCTCGAAGGCGTCCCGCACGATGCCTGCGTGCTCCTGCTTGTGGAACCTGGCAGAGCCCTGGGCCGGGCTCGGGCGCGGGGGCTTGCCGACGTAGAGGACGGGCAACCCGCCCGTAAGCGCGCGCAGCCGCGGCGCGACGAACGTCCAGGCACCCATGTTCTGCGGCTCCTCTTGGACCCAGAGGATCTCCCGCAGGTTCGGGTAACCTTCGAGCACTTCCTTGATCCTGTCCTCGGGGAACGGATAGAGGAGCTCTATTCTGGCGATGGCCGTGTCGACGGCCTCCTCCCGATACTCGCTCCCGGCGAGCTCCGTGAAGACCTTGCCCGAGCACAGGATGAGACGCTCGACCGAGTCGGCCCTCCCGCGCGCCTCCTCGTCGTCTAGCACGGGCTGGAAGGTGCCCTCCGAGAGATCCTCCAGCGTGGAGGCGGCCATCGGGTGCCTGAGGAGACTCTTGGGCGTCATGATAATGAGGGGACGCGTGTTGTTCTTTAGCGCAGCCTGGGCGCGGAGCAGGTGGAAGTACTGGGCCGCCGTCGTGAGGTTGGCGATGCGCACGTTCTCGTGCGCGGCGAGTTGGAGGTAGCGCTCGAGGCGCGCGCTGGAGTGTTCGGGCCCCTGGCCCTCGTAGCCGTGTGGCAGGAGCAGGACGAGGCCCGAGGTCTGTCCCCACTTCGACTGGCCGCTGACGATGAACTGGTCGATCATCGGCTGCCCCACGTTGGCGAAGTCCCCGTACTGCGCCTCCCAGAGGACGAGCGCGTCTTCCGAGTTTACGGAGTAGCCGTACTCGAACCCGAGCACGGCGATCTCGGAGAGCGGGCTGTTGTAGATCGAGAACGAAGCGCCGGCCTGCGGCAGGTTCTGCAGCGGCACGTAGCGCTCGTCGGTCTCGGCATCGTAGAGCACGGCGTGGCGCTGGGAGAAGGTCCCGCGCTCCGTGTCCTGCCCCGTGAGCCGGATCGGGGTCCCATCCTCCAGCAGCGAGGCGAAGGCCAGGGCTTCGGCGTGCGCCCAGTCTATGTCTTCGAGGTCTCCGCGGTTCTTCTGGAAGAGGCGCTCGAGCTTGGAGCTCGGCGTGAAGCCCTCCGGGGTCTCAAGAAGCGAATCGTTCAGTTCGACGAGCTTCTCCCCGGCGACGGCAGTCCGGGGAATACCGACCAGCGGCGTGTACAGCTCGTCCGCGGCGAAGTCATCTTCGTCCAGTTCCTTTGTGGGCTTCTTCTGGACCTCGGCCATTTCTTCCATGATCTTCTCGAACATCGCCTCGGCTTCGCCCTCTTCTATGATGCCGCGCCGTTCGAGTTCCCGTGCCCAGAGCTCGCGCACCGTAGGGTGGTCGCGGATGATCTCGTACATCACGGGTTGGGTGTAGGCCGGCTCGTCGCCCTCGTTGTGCCCGAAGCGGCGGTAGCCGACGAGGTCTATCATGAAGTCCTTGTTGAACTTCTCGCGGTAGGCGTGGGCCATCCTCACCACGGACATGCAAGCCTCCGGGTCGTCGGCGTTGACGTGGACGACGGGGATCTCGAACCCCTTGGCCAGGTCGCTTGCGTAGGTCGTCGAGCGGGCGTCCTGCCTCTCGGTGGTGAACCCGAGCTGGTTGTTGGTGATGATGTGGATGGTGCCACCCGTCCTGTAGCCGGGCAGACGGCTCAGGTTCAAGGTCTCTGCTGAGACCCCCTCGCCGGGGAACGCCGCATCCCCGTGCAGCAAGATGGGCAGAGACGCCTCCACATCCTGGCGCGGCGGCCCGGCTTCGGAGCCCTCCTCCTGGGAGGCGCGGGCCATCCCCTCGACCACGGGGTTTACGTGCTCGAGGTGGCTCGGGTTCGGGGCGAGGTGGATAAAGACCTCCTCGTCGGCCTCCTCGTCTCCAAGCTGGAAGCCCCTGATGCCGAGGTGATACTTCACGTCGCCGACCCACGCGCCGCCGGGGCTGCTCGCCGCAGAGGACTGCTCGCCCTTCTCGGGTTGCTGGAACTCGCCGAAGATCTTGGAGTACGGCTTGTCCATAACGTGCGCAAGGACGTTCAGTCTTCCCCTGTGCGCCATGCCCAAAGTGGTCACCGGCGTGCCCACGTCGGCCGCCGAACGTATGACCCTGTTCAGCATCGGCACTACCATGTCGTTCCCCTCGACGGAGAACCGCTTCTGGCCGAGAAAAGTCTTGTGCAAGAACTTCTCGAAGGCGTCCACCCTGGTCAGGCGCTGGAGCAGGCGCTTCGCGTCCTCACCCTCCATCCTCTTGGCGAAGCGACCCGACTCGACCGACTCCCGCAACCAGAACCTCTCCTCGGGGTCGTGGACGTGCCCGAAGTCGTAGCCTGTGGTGTTGCAGTAGATCTCGCGCAGATCGTCGACCGCCTCCCTGGCGGTGGACGCGCGCTCGGCTATTGGGCCGCCGATGATAAGCGCGGGCAACGTCTCCAGGTCCTCGTTGGTGATCCGGTAGAAGGTCGGGTCGAGCGTCGGGTCCCCCGGCGGCTCGCTCCCGAGCGGGTCGAGCCGCGCGGCCCGATGCCCGAAGTCCCTTATGTGCCTGACGTGCTTGGAGGCCCCGACGGCCTTCTCCACGTCCACCTCGGGGGCCACCTGTTGGCCGTTGGCCGAGGGCATCTCAACCCGCGGCGGGCTCCAGGACTCGAAGAACTCCCTCGTCCGCCCATCGACAGAGTCGGGGTCTTCCTTGTAGCGCTCATAGAGTTCCAACACGTAGCCGAGGTTCGGCCCGAAAAACTGGTTCTCCGTCTCTCTTTGCAACCGGATCACACCCTCATATGACGATACTCGTAGTAGCCCGAGCGCCGCTCAAAGAGCCCCGACACCCGTCCGGAGCACCCTCCCATAACGCTCTTTGCACGACGACCAAACATCTTGATCTTCTCTATGATACCCCACATCCTCCACACCGTAATCCCTCCAGAATCGACCCGAACACCCGCTCGATTCTACCCCCTCGCGCCGCCCGCGGGGTCCGCGCCGTACCGTAACCTATACTGACGTGGACGACGGCTGACGGGAGGGTCTCCATGGAAGACAGGATAGACTATTTCGAGCGGATGCTGGCCGACAACCCGGATAACCCGACGGGGCTCCTGGCCCTGGCCAACGAGTACCAGAAGGCCGGGCGAGACGAGGAAGAGGCTGCGGTTCTCGAGCGCTACGTGAGCGTCCAGGCCGACGACGAGGGAAACGCCTACGCACGCCTGGGCAACGTGCTCTCCAACCTCGGACGCACAGACGAGGCGCGCGCCGCCTACGAGAGGGGTATCACCCAGTCGGAGAAGCATGGCCACAGCGGCATGGCCGATGACCTCAGGCTCGCCCTGATCCAGTTGAACGAGTGAAAGCGAATAGCAGAGGTCAAGACCTCTGCTATTCGCGCACTTCAGCCGTTCAGCTAGTCAGCACTTCAGCAAGAAAAAGCTGAAATGCTGAAGTGCTGACCGGCTGAATTGCTTGCAATGGGGTCCAACCCCATTGCAAACCGCTCTGAGTTTTTCGAGACGATGCGACCAGGCGGCGAGCCCGCAAGAATGTTCTGCGTCGTAACAGAATCGGTACACGGGCGTTACCACACTTTAACGAATCTTTTCGGATAATGCGGGCAAGCCCCCCGGCGAAGTAGAGGATCCCCCTCCGCTTGCACAACACGCCGGGGGGCAATTTTCTGCTAATCCGGACGGTCGTTTTTTTGGGAACCGCAGCTGGGCGCTGATCTGACCCTATCCCATCATGGCCGATCTCGCCCATTCCGGGAGAGGCTCCTCCTGCCAACAGCGTGCCCGAGTAGGTTAGTATAGGCTACCGTGGACAGGCAGAGACACTTCGAGACGCGCGCCGTGCACTCCGGGGAGCACAGGGTCGGGGCGAAGGAAGGTAGGGACGGGACCTTTTACCCGATCTCGACGCCGATCTACGCTTCGACCACCTTCTCCCACCCGAACGTAGAGACCACGGACCGCGTCCTCGGCGGCGAGGAGCAGGGCTACAGCTACGCCCGCTACGACAACCCGACCGTCCGCGCCTTCGAGGAGGCGCTCGTCTCTCTGGAGGTCCCGCGGCCGGAGACCGAGGTCAGGGCTTTCGCGTTCGCCTCGGGGATGGCGGCCACGCACGCCGCCTTCGCGGCGGCTGAGCTGACGGGCGGGGCCACGGTCCTCGCGGCGGAGCAACTCTACGGCTCGACGGCGACGCTCCTGGTGCAGGTCTTCGGCGCGAACGGCGTCGAGACGCGCTTCGTGGACGCCTACGACCTCGGGGCGGTGGAGAAGAAGGTCGCCCAGCTCGCGCCCCGCGCCGTCGTCGTCGAGTCCATCTCCAACCCGCTCTTGCGCGTCGCGGATATATCGGGGATCTCCGAGATAACCAGCGCCGCGGGGGCGGCCCTGATCGTCGACAACACCTTCGGTACCCCTTACCTCCAGCGTCCCCTGGAGCTCGGCGCGGACATCGTGGTCCACAGCGCGACCAAGTACCTCTCCGGACACGGCGACCTGACGGCCGGCGTGGTCGCGGCCGGTCCGCCTTACGCCGCCGCCGTGGAGCAGCTGCGCAAGCTCGTCGGGGGCGTGCTCGGCCCCTTCGAGGCCTGGCTCGCCCACCGTGGCCTCAAGACGCTCCCCCTCAGGATGGGCCGCCAGTGCGAGAACGCGCGCGAGATCGCAGGCTGCCTCGACGGCCATCCAAAAGTGGCGAAGGTCAACCATCCTTCCCTGAAAACCCACCCCGACATCGAGACTACGGGGCGCGTGCTCTCGGACACCGGGGGCCTCGTCTCCTTCGAACTCGCGGCGGAGGGACGCGAGGCGGCCTTCGCCTTCCTCAACGCGCTAGAGCTCTGCGTCAAGGCCCCTTCGTTGGGCGACATCTACACGCTCGCCATCCATCCTGCCACCTCCTCGCACCGCGAGCTCTCGCCGTCGCGCCGCGGGCGACTCGGGGTCGGGGAGAACCTCGTGCGGCTCTCCGTCGGCATCGAACACCCGCAGGACGTCGTCTCCGACCTCGAACAGGCCCTCGACCGGCTCTAGGAAGCATAAAGGCCAGGCTCTGGATCTATACAAGTCCTTAGCCGAGGTCTCGGTTAGCAACGCGGAGACGATAGGCAAGCAGCCCGGCTATGCTACGATTTGAGTATGGACAAGACGCTGGAAGCAACGTTCGACGGCGACGTGTTTCGCCCGGATGAGCCGGTCGGGCTGCGTCCGAACACGCGCGTGCGGCTCACCGTCGAGCCCGCGGAGGCTCCCGAACGAAAGCCGAAGTCTTTCCTGCGGGTGGCACGTTCGCTCGGGCTCGAAGGTCCGTCCGACTGGTCCTCTCGTCTGGACGAATACCTCTACGGTTCAAGGGACGCTAGTTGAAGGATGAGGTCTTCTTCGACGCCTCCTACGCCATAGCTCTCTCATCTCCGACCGACGAGCACCACGACCGCGCCGGAGAGCTCGCGGAGCGGATAGAATCGGAGGAGACGCACCTCGTCACGACGCGAGTGGTCGTTTTGGAGATCGGTAACGCTCTGGCCGGACTACGCTACCGTCGAGCCGCCGTCGCGTTGCTCGACGCGCTGGAGGACGATCCCACCGTGACCATCGTCCCTCTAACGGAGCAGACCTACGAACGGTCGCTCTGCCTCTATCGCGAAAGGCCCGACAAAGAGTGGGGCTTGACCGACTGCCACTCGTTCGTTGTGATGGAAGATCTCAGGCTGACCGACGCTCTAACGGCGGACAGGCATTACTGTCAGGCTGGGTTTCGAGCGTTGTTGCGAGAAGATCTGCAACGTTAAACTTCTCCCCGGTCCGTGAGCGCGGCGGTTCGGGCTAGCGTCCCTAGACGGAAAGGGAAGCCTCGAGTTGAGAGAGTAGGGTCAAGGAAGAGGACGACAAGGAGGGCCGCAACATGGCGAGAACGCACTATTTTCCGGAGGATCAGGTCCACTACGTCTGGGACAACGAGCAGGAGCCGGTGCTCACCGTCGAGCCCGGCGACACGGTCGTCTACCATACCCGCGAGGTCTCGGACGGGCAGATAGGGCCAGACTCAGACGTCAGCGCCCTCGACGGACTCGATTGGGACCGCCTCTACCCGCTCGCCGGACCCGTCGCGATGGCGGATGCCGAACCAGGCGACATTCTGGCCGTCGAGGTCCTCGATATTCACACCGAGGGATGGGGCTGGAGCGCCGTCTTGCCGGGCTTCGGGCTGTTGCCCGAGGATTTCCCTGATGCCTACCTCAAGACCTTCGACCTCACCAACGGCGACTACACGTTCTTCAAGGACGACATCGTCGTTCCTATAGAGCCCTTCTTCGGCACGATGGGCGTGAGCCCGTCTGGTCCCGAAAAGCCTGTCATCATGCCGCCTGGACCATTCGGCGGCAACATGGACACCCGCCACATCACCAAGGGCTCCATCCTTTATCTGCCTGTGCAGCACGCCGGCGCGCTCTTCTCCTGCGGCGACGCCCACGCGGCGCAGGGTGACGGCGAGGTCTGCGTCACGGGCATCGAGAGCCCCATGTACGCCGCGTTGCGCTTCGACTTGATCAAGGGCCGCAGCATCCCCGCGCCCCAGTTCCGGACCCCGGGACCGCTTACCCCACTCGTCGAGGACGCGGGCTGGTACGCCACGATGGGCGTGAACGAAGACCTGATGCAGGCAGCCAAAGACTCCTTGAGGGCGATGGTCGAGCACATGAGCACGACCTACAGTCTGGAGCCCGTCGAGGCCTACGTGCTCGCGAGCCTCGTCGTAGACCTCAAGATCTCCGAGATCGTGGACCAGCCGAACTGGATCGTCTCCTCCTACCTGCCCCTGGCCATCTTCGGGTAGAGAGTCACAGCCGAGAGACGCGCCTGCCTTCCAAAGATCACGACTCGTAACGCCGGCCGTAACGTTTGGGAGACGGTCGTCCGCTATAGTGGGATCGTGACGGAAGGAACAAAGGAACAGGTTTCAGGAACCGGCGGGATGAGCGCCCGCAGCGCCGCATGGCTGGCGTGGTCGCTGGCCGCGCTCTCGGTGGCAATGTTCGTCGTCGCCGGCGTATTTGGCGTCCTCGCCCAATCCGCGCGGTCTCCTGGCGACTCGACCACACTCGGCACCCTTAGCGAGACGGTTAGCTTCGTGCTCTTCCTGGTCTTCCCCATCGTGGGTGCCGTGGTTGCCTCCAGGCGACCGCAGAACCCTATTGGTTGGATCTGCCTCGCGGACGGCCTGTTGTGGATGGTCCTAGCGGTTACCGACAGCTACAGCGTCTACGGTGCGGCCAGGCCCGGCTCGGTTCCCTTTCCTGTGGCGGTAGGTACGCTAGGCAACCAGTGGTTGTGGGTGCCCACCGTGGGACTACTCGGGATCTACCTCGTCTTGCTGTTCCCTGACGGGAAGCTTCCATCGAGGAGATGGCGTCCTCTAGTGTGGTTCTCGGGGGTGGTGATCGTGCTGCTCAGCGTTACCGAAGGGCTCGCTCCCGGACCGTTGGAGAACCAGGGAATGGTACCCAACCCGTTCGGGCTCGAGGCGCTTCCCTGGCTGGTGGATGCGTCTTACATCATTCTCCCGCTGCTGCCCCTGTGTATGTTCGCTTCGGCGGTGAGCATGGTATTGCGTTTCCGTCGTTCGAGGGGCGAGGTGCGCCAGCAGATCAAGTGGGTCGCCTTCGTCGCCTCATTCGCGGGCGTGTTGTACCTGATCGCCATGATCAGCCAGTTGGTCTTCTTGGTAAGTGTATCGGAGAGCAGCGGGAGCGTACCCCAGTTTCCCTGGTGGGCCGAGGTCCTCTTCTCTGCTGCCGTGTTTGGCTTCGCCGGCGTGCCCGTGGCCATAGGCTTCGCCGTCCTGAAGTACCGGCTCTACGACATAGACCTCGTCATAAACCGCACGCTGGTCTACGGTTCCCTCACGGCCATGCTGGTCGCACTCTACTTCGGAAGCGTGGCGGCGATCCAGGCGATCTTCCGCGCGTTGACAGGCCAGACGGAGCAACCGCAACTGGCCGTGGTCGTCTCGACACTCGTCATCGCAGCCCTGTTCAACCCCTTGAGGCGCCGCATCCAGTCGTTCATAGACAGGCGTTTCTACAGGCGCAAGTACGACGCGAGAAAGACGCTCGAAGCCTTCTCCGCGAAGCTGCGCGACGAGACGGACTTGGAGACGCTGAACAACGACCTAGCGGAGGTGATAAGCGAGACGCTGCAGCCTGCCCACGTCTCGCTGTGGTTGCGCCCCGACGGGCTCCCGAAAAGAGAGCGGGCGTAACGCGGTAGTGCCAGGTAAGCCGATCGGGCCCGCCGTCGCGGGACGGCGCCGGACGTATTGTTACAATGGTAACGGAAAGGTAGACGGGCGACGAGAACAGCCCTACGTCGAAGCAGAACAGGAAGGCTACTTTTGAGACGTGCGGCCGGACAACCGAGTTGGATGTCTTGAGCACCGGCGGAACACGCGAGTCCCTGAGCACCAACCTGCCGGCCGCGAGGAGCAGCTTCGTGGGCCGCGAGCGCGAGATGGCTGAGGTCGAGCGGGAGCTGGCCAGGAGGCGGCTCCTGACCCTCACGGGCACTGGCGGCTCTGGCAAGACCAGGCTGGCCCTGGAGGTGGCCCGCGGCCTCGCCGGGGCGTACGCCAACGGTGCGTGGCTGGTGCAACTCGCGCCACTCTCCGAGGGGGCACTGGTACCAAAGGCGGTGGCCGGTGCCCTCGACGTGCCTGAGCGTCCCGGGGAGCCGCTGACCGACACGCTCGCGGACGTGTTGCGCGGCCGGCGGCTACTCCTGATCCTGGACAACTGCGAGCACCTCCTGGAGGCCGCCGCCCGGCTCGTGGATGTGCTGCTCGACACATGCCCGCGATTGCAGATCCTGGCCACCAGCCGCGAAGCCATCGGGGTCGAAGGAGAGGCGAGGTGGCTCGTGCCCCCTCTCTCGGTTCCCGGGCCTCGGGGTACTCCTTCATCGGAGGAAGCGTCCGAGTCGGTGCGGCTGTTCGTCGAGCGGGCCAGGGGGCGAGATCCCTCCTTCTCCCTGGACCCCGAGGACGCCCTCGCGGTGGCCGAGATCTGCCGGAAACTGGAGGGCGTGCCGCTGGCCATAGAGCTCGCGGCGGCAAGGGTGGGCACGCTCTCGGTGGGGCAGATCTCGGAGCGGCTCGGGGCCTCTCTGGATCTCCTGACGCGCGGAGGCCGCACGGCAGAGCCGAGGCAGCGGACGCTAAGGGGGACCCTCGACTGGAGCCACGATCTGCTCTCGGAGTGGGAGAAGATCGTATTCCGGAGGCTCTCCACCTTCGCGGGAGGATGGACCCTGGAAGCCGCGGAGGCGGTGGCGTCGGGCGAGGGTGTCGAGGAAGAAGTGATACTGGACCTGCTCTCCGAGCTGGTGGAGAAATCCCTGGTGGTGACCGAAGAGCGCCACGGAAACAGGGTACGCCACAGGATGCTTCAGCCCGTCAGGCAATACGCCAGGGAGAAGCTAGGAGAGGGAGGCGAGAGCGAGACAGTCCTGTGCCGGCACGCGGAGTACTTTCTCGCGCTGGCCGAGGAAGCCCGGCCGAGGTTGCGGGGACCCGAGGATGCGGAGTGGCTCGAGCGCCTCGAGAGGGAACACGACAACATGAGGGCGGCGCTCTCCTGGGCGCTGGAGAGGGAGGTCGAGCTGGCCTTGCGGCTGGCGGGCGTTCTGGGCACATTCTGGCACGTGCGTAGCCACTCCGAAGACGGGAGGAAGTGGTTGGAGGCGGCGCTGGCCAGGGACGATGGGACGTCGGTAGTGACGAGGATCAAGGCCCTCGAGGCGCTGTCCTGGTTGACCTTCGACCAGTGGGACCACGATCGGGCTGAGGCGGTAGCCAGGGAGGCCATGGAGCTTAGCGCCGAAGCAGAGATCGAGAGTAGCCTCGCCGCCTCCCTGCGGATCATGTCGGCGGGGCCTGCGTGGGTGAGAGGGGACTACGAAAGGGGCAGGGAGCTGCTCGAGGAGAGCCTAGAGATCAGCCGCAATGCAGGCGACAAGGTCATGATGGCAGAGGCGCTCATCCAACTGGCGGGCACGGCGTGGGGACAGGGCGACACCGCGCGGGCAAACGAGATCTACCAGGAGGGCATCGACCTGTGCCGGGAGGCGGGATACACTTACCGGCTCCCCGATTTCTTGTTCAGCCTAGGCTACCAACTGCTCCTCGAAGGCGACTACGAGCGGGGAGCGTCGCTGAACGCGGAAGCTGCGGCGCTGAGCCGGGAGCACGGCTACAAGAGGAGCCTGGATTTCGCCCTGGACAACCAGGGATGGGCGGCGCTTTTGCAGGGCGACCACGAACGGGCCAGAGCCTTCTACGAGGAGAGCCTCGTGGTGTGCAAGGAGCTGGGCGACAAGGCCTGCGCCTCGGAGAGCCTCGACGGGCTGGCGTGCGTCGCCGGAGCAGGAGGAGAGGCCTCGAGGGCGGCCACGCTCTTCGGGGCGGCCCATGCGATGCGCGAGACGCTGGGCGAAGCGGTGGCGTTCCATCACACCCCCGAGGAGCTTTCCTGGCGCGAGCCTCACCGGGCCACCGCGCGCTCGCGGCTCGGGGAGCAGGCGTGGGAGGAGACGCTGGAGAAAGGGCGAGCGATGGGCCTCGAGGAAGCGATCGAGTACGCCCTCTCGACCGAGGGACCCTCCCCGGTCATCCCCTCCTCCGCGCCCGCGCTTCCGGCCGGGCTCACATCCCGAGAGGCCGAGGTACTGGGATTGGTGGCCACCGGGATGACCAACGCCCAGGTCGCCGAAAGGCTCTTCCTGAGCCCCCGCACCGTCCAGAGGCATCTAAACTCCGTCTACCACAAACTCGGAGTAGGCTCTCGTACCGCGGCCACACGCTTCGCCATGGAGCATGGGCTCGCCTGACGGCTCGCCAGCACGCTTCGGCCTTCGGCCTTCGCTTGTCGGCACGCTAGTCGCGCTCCGCTTGTCGGCACGGCGCCTGACGGCGCCTTGTCAGCACGCTTCGGGCCTTCGGCCCTCGCTTGTCAGCTTCTCTTGCGCGGTGCTGTGACGTTCCGACTGTAGGCATCCGTCTTCCTTGGTTCGTACCGTGGGCATTTATGCTCACGTGCTTCCGCCTGCAATATGGGCATGCTGGATGGGCCGTTTGGCCGATCTGTCTCCGACGCAGGGGCGCCATAGTTGTGTGCGTAACGTCGAGCCGACCGAAGGGAGAGAAAGATGAACGAGGCGCCACGCACCCGTAACTCTAGGGCGACGGTGGCGACGGTACTGCTTGCGGTGTTGGTCTTGCTGGCGGTAGCGTTCCTACCGCAGCCGGACACGACAACGGGCGCCAGCAGCCCCGCCGTCCACCCCGGCATCCACGCAACGAGCGCCGGCGGGCCGGACATCACCGAAGATCCCTACATCGGCCGCCACGCCGAAATGAACGCCAGCTCCCAGCAGCACGGCCCTCGCTAGTCTCCCACGACGAAGGAATGGAGAGCGTGGGAGCCGGTCACATCGCCGGCTCCCGCGTTGTCGTCCCAGAAACGTCGCCTGCGACAAAAGGAGAACCCGCGATGACGACATCCCTCGCCAACGGCACGAACGAGCTGAGGCGCATCTGCGAACTTCCCACGGGGTCGGCCCTGCCGCGGGCCGCCCGCTTCCTGGCAGACCAGGTGCAGCACCCGGCATTCTTGGGCTCACAGATCCTCCCACTGCTCGAAGAGGCGGAGGTCGCCAGAGGCTGGTACGTGGCAGACCGCTTCGACGCCCACGACGGTGCATACTCCCTGCAGGTCTTCGTCTGGCCCTCAGGGACGGAGACCGAGATCCACGACCACTCATCCTGGGGCGCCTACGCCTGCGCTTTCGGGACCGTCCTAGAGGAGCGCTACGACCGCCTCGACGACGGCTCCCGAACGGGATTCGCCCACCTGAAGAAGGGCTGGCAGCTGTGGTGGAGCCCTGAGGACGGGGCCTCGACCGTGCTGCCTGGCGACGGGGGCATCCACAGGGTCGGAAATCCGGGTGAGGGTCCGGCGATCTCGGTCCACCTCTACGGACCGCGGACAGGAGAAATAGAAGGGCGAGACTACGACCCCTCCCGCGACTACGTCTGCGACCGGCTGGATTTTGCCGAGAGAAGGAGGACGCTTATAGGACAGCCCCGATAGACCAGATGCGGGCCGGCTTCTCTACCGATCGGGCGGGGTTCCCGGCTTACTCGCGCCTGTTACACGGCCAGTTTTGTGACAACGACCAGGCTCAAGGAGGTAGCGAACGATATGAGGAGCGTAATCAATAACGTGACGTGGGTAGGGAAGGCGAGGATGCTGGCAGTAATTCTTGCCGCTATCCTGGCTGTCGCGATCCTGGTGCCGATGGGGACCGCCCGTGCGTCCAACGTCTCAAGCGGCGCGAGCGGCCCGGCGAGCGTCGAATTCGTCTCCGCGTCGGCTGACTTTATCAACACCATGTCGGTCACCGCGCCCGTCAATCGCGTGCTCTTCGACACCAGGGAGAGCCGCATCGGGACCCGCACCGACCTGGGCACGGTCTCCTCCGGTACGACCTTCCGGTTCCAGCTGCAGGCCAGGACGGCGGGTGGCACCTTCACCTGGTCAAGCGACCCGGCCCAGAACTCCGACGGCGAGGATCACCTACGCGTCACCGAGCTCTACGACGGCGACCCGACGCTCGACAACCGCGTCTACAAGCTAGAATGGGAGGACGACGAAGACCTGGGCGATCGGGATTTCAACGACGCGGTCGCCATCCTCAGGATCGGGGCCGATTCGGATGAAGACGGCCTGTACGACGACTGGGAGCGCTTCGGCATCGACGCCAACACCGACGGAGACTTCAGCGATCCCGGTGAAAGGGACCTCCCGAACGGCATCGACCAGAACGGCAACAACAATACCGACGACCCCGGGGAGCGGGCCGACCCCCGCCACAAGGATGTATTCGTCGAGATGGACTGGATGGAGTGCGCGACGGCCGGAGGCGACTGCGCGGCCGGGGACACACACGCCCACCGTCCGCAAGCGGCATCCATTACGAACGTGGTCTCGGCCTTCGGGAACGCCCCGGTCACGAACCCGGATGGTAACAACGGGATCAACCTCCACATCGACGCCAGTAACGCGATCCCCCACCAGAACGTGCTTAACTTCAACGGAGGTGCGCTCGGGTGCAGCTCGAACGCCGCCGGCACGGGATTCGGCGACTTCGACACCGTCAAGCAAAACAACTTCGACAATCAGGACGCCCGCCGTTACGCTTTCCACTACGCGCTGGCAATCCACGTGGAGACCCAGGCCGCGCTCACCCCGGGGGGAGGAGGCAGCGGTTGTGGAGAGACCGGTGGCAACGACTTCTACATCTCGTTCGGAGAGTGGGGCGCCGGAAGACCCACCGTACAGGAAGAAGCCGGCACGATCATGCACGAGCTCGGGCACAACCTTGGGCTCGATCACAGCGGCAACGAGGGGAACGGGCGGGACGTCAACTTCAAGCCCAACTACCTGAGCATCATGAACTACTCCTTCCAACTGCGCGGGATTCCCTCCTCAAACCGGCTCGACTACTCGCGCAGCGATCTTCCCGACCTGAACGAGAATGACGATCCGCTAATCAATAACGACGGCCTCAACGAGTCCCTCGGGATCCAGGACGGAGGGGACACGACGCTCTACTTCTGCCCCGGAAGTACAAACATGACCACGGGTAACGGAACGGGGACGATCAACTGGGACTGCGACACGCAGAACCCTGACCCGAATCCGGTCTCGGTCGACATCAACGCGAGCGGTGGGCTGAGTACGCTGACTGGTTTCGACGATTGGCCTCAAGTGGTGCGGTCTCTTCCATTCCAGACCAGCGGCGACTTCCAGGACGGTGTCCACCCCGACACCCCGAGCGACGAGCTCGACCTCCAGGAGGCGATCGACAACGGCCTCCTCTCGTCGCCGCCGAACCTGGCGCCCATCGCGGACCAGTCGGCCCGGTATAGCGACGCCGTCACGTACTCCCTCTCCGCCACCGACTCCGACAGCGACTGCGGCGATCTGAGCTTCTCCGCGACCGGCTTGCCAGACGGCCTCTCCCTCACCGACAACGGTGACTGCACAGCGACGGTCTCTGGCGTCATTTCGGCGGAAGTCGGTAGTTACCCCGTTACCTACACAGTGACCGACGCTTCGGGCCCCTCGGACTCCGCCACAGGGAGCTTCACGGTCAGGCCCCTCTACAACTTCGACGGCTTCTTCAGCCCCGTGGACAACCTCCCCACCTTCAACGTCGTCAAGGCGGGAAGCAGCGTCCCGGTGAGGTTCTCCCTGGGAGGAGACTACGGCCTCGATGTCTTCGCGGCTGACTCGCCGTGGTCGGTGAAGATCCCCACCGACCCCAACACCCCGCTGGACAACATCGAGGAGACGGTAACCGCCGGCTCCAGCGGCCTCTCCTACGCCGGGGGCACAGGCCATTACACCTACGTGTGGAAGACCAGCAAGAACTGGGCGGGCACGAGCCGCCAGCTCGTGGTGAAGTTCAAGGACGGCACCAGGGGCGTGGCCAACTTCACGTTCAAGTAGTAGCCAACACGCAGGGCCGGGGTCACCAGGACCCCGGCCCTCCCTGCCGTGCCGAACCGCCGAGCTGTCGTGCTAGTTCCTCAGGGTCCGTGGTCGGGGTCTGGCAGGCGTATCGCACGCAGACGTAGGCCGTGGCCCTGCCTTCGCGAGCCGGGCGCTGGGCGAGGAGTGGGATCAAACCGGCCGCCTCGTCGTCGTCGGGGCCGCGTCCCGCCACGACCTTGTTCGGCAGATAACTGGAGTAGACCTTCTCCAACAGGGCCCTTGTATCCGGCGCACTTTCGTCGCCGACTATGGCGACCTCGCGGGGCTCCGAGGCCGAGAAGTCGAGGGCGCACAGGAGGCGCCCGAAGCCTGCTGGGACTTTCTCCATGCCGCCTGCCAGCTCTTCGAGGACGTCTTCCGCACGCTGGCGGTAGTCGCCGCGGTCGAGTAGGAGGGCAAGTTTGAGAAGGACTTCGGTTGCGACGGAGGTTCCTGAAGGTGCGGCGTTGTCGTAGACGTCGCGCGGGCGGGTGACGAGCTCCTCGTGGTCGGTCGGGGTGTCGTAGAAGGCGCGCTTACCCCCGTCCCAGAAGAGCTCGGAGACGGCGTCCATGAGGGCGTCGGCCTCCAGGAGCCAGCGCGTCTCGAAGGTGGCTTCGTAGAGGCCGACGAGCCCGTCCGCGACCATCGCGTAGTCCTCCAGGTAGCCGTTGAACCTGGCCCTCCCGTCTTTGTAGGAGCGGTGGATGCGGCCGTCTTCCTTCATTTTTTCCACGAGGAAGGTCGCGTTATTGACGGCGGCCCCACGGTAGTCCTCGCGGCCAGTGACGCGCGCGGCGAGGGCGAGGGAGCGCAGCATCAGCCCGTTCCAGGCGGCGAGGACCTTCTCGTCGCGTCCGGGCCTGACCCGCTCCTCCCTGACGGCGAAGAGCCTGCCCCGGATCTCCCCAATGCGGTCCCGCAGCTCCTCGGGTGAGAGCCCGAACTCGCCGGCGACGGCCTCGGGGGGGCGGGGGACGTGCAGGATGCTCGCGCCCTCGAAGTTGCCCCGCTCCGTCACGTCCCAGTAGCGTGCAGCGAGGCTCGCGTCTTCAGGGTCGAGGACGGCTTCGAATTCACCAGGCGACCAGACGTAGAACTTACCCTCGACGCCCTCGGAGTCCGCGTCCTCGGCCGAGTAGAAACCACCTTCCTCGCTAGTCATGTCGCGCAGGACGTAGTCGATAGTCTCCTCGGCGATGCGGCGGTAGAAAGCGTCGCCAGTAGACTGGTACGTCTCCAGGTAGAGGCGGGAGAGGAGGGCGTTGTCGTAGAGCATCTTCTCGAAGTGCGGGACGAGCCAGAGGGCGTCCACGGAGTAGCGGGCGAAGCCGCCGCCAAGCTGATCGTACATCCCGCCATTCGCCATCTGCCGGCACGCGAGCTCCACGCCGTCGAGCGCGGAGCGGTCGCCGGTTCGGTCGTGGTGACGGAGCAGGACCTCGAGGTTCATGGTCTGGGGGAACTTGGGGGCGGTCCCGAAGCCGCCATGGCGCCTGTCGAGCCCACCGAGGAGGGCCGAAGCGGCTCGGTCAAGCAACTCTGTACCCGTGGACTCGGCCCCGGGCATCACGGCCGCGGTCGAGGCGCGCAGGTAGTCTCTGACGGACTCGGCGCTCCCCAGGACCTCTTCGCGGCGATTCTCGTAGGCGTCAGCGACGCTGAGGAGGAGCTGCTGGAAGGATGGCATGCCGCGCGAAGGGACGGGCGGGAAGTAGGTGCCGCCGTAGAAGGGCGCCCCGTCGGGGGTGAGGAAGACCGTCATCGGCCAGCCGCCGTGCCGGGTGAGGGCCTGGACGGCGGACATGTAGATCGAATCTATGTCGGGCCTCTCCTCGCGATCCACCTTTATGTTCACGAAGTGCTCGTTCATCATGCGCGCTGTCTCGTCGTCCTCGAAGGACTCGCGCTCCATGACGTGGCACCAGTGGCACGCGCTGTACCCAACGGAGAGCAGGACGGGCTTGTCCTCCTCACGCGCCCTCCGGAGCGCCTCCTCGCCCCACGGGTACCAGTCCACGGGGTTGTCCTTGTGCTGGAGCAGGTATGGGCTCGTCTCGCTCGCCAGCCTGTTGGCCATGCTATCTCTCCCTGTGCCCCGGAGAAGGGCTCTTCGTCGCTGACCCCCTAACGTACCACAGGATAGCTCGTCAGCTAGTCAGCCGGTCAGCTTGTCAGCAAGAGCTTGGAAGTTGGCCACCATGTTTAGCCCGCCGGTGTGCGGGTAGACAGAAAGTGTATAGGGAATTGCGAGCGAGGAGGCGACAACCGTGTGCTACTCCTACAGGGATCGCCGGGCGGAAGAAGAGGCCCGTAGGATGAGGCGGGAAGACCGCGAACGTCGCGAAGAGCGGGCGAAGAAGGCCGAGAAGGAGCGTACTTCGGGGAGAGAGCGCGAGCTCGTAAGGGCCTAGAGAGTGGGCCCTCTCACAACATCATGATCATGGGCCCCGGACCGCGGTCCGGGGCCTTTGTCGTAAGCTTCGGAGAGAGGAGACCGGTGATGGACGTTCGGAAGCTGGAAGAGACGGCCCGCGAGCTCGTGGCCCCTGGGAAGGGAATACTCGCCGCGGACGAGAGCTTCGGCACTATAGGCAAGCGATTCGAGGCCCTCGGAATCGAGTCGAGCGAGGAGAGCCGTCGCGCCTACAGGGAGATGCTCTTCACGACGGAGGGCATAGGGGAGTTCCTCTCGGGGGTGATCCTCTTTGACGAGACCATCCGCCAGGAGACCTCAGACGGCACCCCGATGCCCCGGGTGCTCGAGAACGCCGGCGTCATACCGGGCATCAAGGTGGACAAGAGCACCGTGGATATGCCCCTCTCCGAGGGGGAGAAGTTTACCCAGGGACTCGACGATCTGGGCGAGAGACTGGCCGAATACAAGAAGCTGGGGGCGCGCTTCACCAAGTGGCGGGCCGTCATCACCATCGGGTACGGTATTCCGACGGAGCGTTGCATAGGGGCCAACGCGGAGGCGCTGGCCCTCTACGCCGCGTTCGCCCAGGAGCAGGACCTCGTCCCCATAGTCGAGCCCGAGGTCCTTATCGACGGCGACCATTCGATCGAGCAGTGCTACGACGCCACGGAGTGGATGCTGCACCGGACCTTCGGCGAGCTCTACGAGCACGGCGTCGAGCTCTCCGGGATGCTCCTGAAACCGAACATGGTGATCTCCGGCAAGGACGCGAGTCGGCAGGCCGGCGTCGAGGAGGTGTCCAGCGCGACGGTCGAGTGCCTACTCAGGAACGTGCCGGCGGCCGTACCAGGCATAGTCTTCCTCTCCGGCGGCCAGACGGATCTGCAGGCGACGGCCCACCTCAACGCTATGAACTCCATGTACGAGGGTCTGCCATGGGAGATCTCCTTCTCCTACGCGCGGGCACTGCAGGGCCAGCCCATGGAGATCTGGGGCGGAGACACAAATAAGGCCCAGGCGGCCCAGAAAGCCTTCCACCACAGGGCGAAGATGAACAGCGCCGCACGAGCCGGCGATTACTCTAAAGAGATGGAAGACCAAGCGGCATAACAGCACGCTTCGGCCTGCGGCCTACGCTTGTCAGCACGCTCCCTTCGGTCGCTTGTCGGCACGCATCGGGCTTCGCCCTCGCTTGTCAGCACGCTTCGGCCTTCGGCCTCGCTTTCAGCTTTTTTGGTTCAGGCCTCGCTCTGCGGCACACGACGAATCGCTGCCCGAGGCGGTAGGGTTCGGTGCTCGTGGCGACGCCCCGAGACGACTTCCTGACAAGGCGCCGACCGGAGGGAGGTGCCGGGCTGACAAGCGAGGGCGCTAGCCCGAGCGTGCCGACAAGCGTAGGCGAAGCCGAAGCGTGCTGACAAGCTGGCGCAGCCAGCGTGCTGCGAACCGTCAGGTTCGCTCGGCGCGGACGATGAGGCGCTGCTGGAAGGTGGGTATCGGTGTGCACGTCTGTAGCGTCAGCAGGTCGCGGTCCCTTACTCTGCCTGTTACCCAGTTCGCTTCGGGGCCAACGACGAAGCTCTCTATTACCCTGTAGTTGTAGGTTTTGCCCTCGGGGCCGCGAAGGGTGATTCTTTCCCCCCCGTCTAGCTCGTCGAGGCGGTAGAAGATGAGGTGGCTTCCGGTACCTGGCCATCCGAGGCGGTGGCCTGCTAGGTAGACGTTTCTTTCTGGGGTGTCCGACCAGGGCATGGAGGTGTCAGGGAGGTGTGCTACCCCCTTGTCAAGAACGCTCTTCGCCTCCGAGTCGAAGACGGGGGCGTTTCTGAGACCTATGGCGGGGACGGAGAGGGACATAATGGCGCCGGGCGGGGGGACGTAGCGGCGGTGGTGTGCCGCGTGGACCTGTCCTTCTGTCGGGAGGGGGTAACCTTCCTCGCGCGGAAGGGTTCCGGTTTGTTGTTCGGGTCGGGGCCCCGATGGTACCGGCCGTTTATCGGGTTTCGGTACGGACGCCGGCTGCAAATCGCCGGCCGGTTCGGTCACGACCTTCGGTTTGGGTGGGGGTATGTCCCTCTCGACCCAGGGGACAACGCCCGGGTCGGAGCGGACGAGCGGCCTGGTGGTTGAGTTCATCTTCTCCGATTTCGCGGCCGCGACCTGCATAGGCCCCTCGAGGGAGGCGGCGACGGCCACCACGAGGGCGAAACCGAGCGCGACGATCATCGCCCCCGTCCCGACCTTGAGGAGTGGATCCCTCTCGTACCCGTTGGTGAGGTTACGGCGTCGCACGTCAGGGTCTCGCTACAGGCCGCACCGAAGGACCGTCCCCGACGCCAGGCGGTTTGCCGGCTGACGCGGTGCCTTCGATGACGTCGGCGGGTTCCGCCAAGGGTAATAGCGTCTTGCCGTCTATCACGAATACGATGTTGTCCATGCCCTCCACCCATCCCCTCTCGCCGTACCCAGATACCCTCGGAGCTCTGCGGCGCACGCTGCATCATATACTGCCCGGGTGGTCCGTTCTACATCCCGATGCAAAACGTCGCGAGAATCTGGGAGAACCAAGCGACCTCGCGGGGTCGCGGGAGAGGTCCGGGCTTCGCGGAACTCCGGCGAAAACCTCCAGTACGACCGTCGTGTCCAGGGAGAATCGCGTCTGATATCTTACGCGGATATGGGGTCGAGCAAAGATCATCTGTATCTAATCGCCACGCCAACAGCTCTAACATATGAGTAATGCTCGAGATCAGGCCCTCGCCGTCCGCGCCTCCGGGGGCGACGTCGAGGCGTTCAGGCGACTGGTCCGCGCCAATTCCGGGCTCGTATACCGGGTGGCGCTCCGCATGCTGGGGCATAGGGATGCCCAGGATGCGAGCCAGGAGGTATGGGTCAAGGTCTGGAGGAACATCGAAAACTTCAGGGGGGATAGCGCCTTCAGCACCTGGCTATACAGGATCACGGTGAATACCTGCCTCTCCGTTCGTCGCAAGGAGTCGCGTCGTGCCCAGCGGGAGTACGGCGGTGAGGAGCTGCCGTTCCTGGCGGAACCGCGGGGCGGCGACGCCGACCCGGAGGCGGCCGCCCTTGGCGCACAGCAACGGGAGGAGATACAGGCCGCGCTCGGTTACGTCCGCGCCGAGCACAGGGCGGCGCTGGTCTTGAGGCACATGGAAGGTCTCTCTTACGCCGAGATAGCAGAGGTCCTCGAAGTTCCCGACGGGACGGCCAAGGGCTGGGTATCGAGGGGCCGCGCGGCCATGCTCGTAGCCCTCGCCGCAGAGAGCGCAGAATGACGCCCGCTGACGAAAGGCGCTGGGAGACGCTGGAGAGGATCGGGGCCTACGCCGCGGGCGAGTTGGAGGGCGAGGAGGCCCGAGAGGCCGAGCGGCTCTTCTTCGAGCGCCCCGACTACAGACGCCTCGCCGAGTCCTACGTCAGGATGCTCGTCATGCTGAACACGCTGGGAAACGAGCCCGTCGAGGCCCCCGAGGTCGCGGTCGCCTACGCCATCAGGAGGGCCTACGTCTCGGCCTTCATGCGCAACGCGGAAGCCTTCATCGGCGCCCTAAGCCGCTCCTACCTCGACGCGTTCATCCATTATCTAGGCCTCCGGGAGAGCGAAGGCTGACGCCTTCGCTCTCAGCACGCTCCGGCTTCGCCTCCGCTTGTCAGCCTTTCAGCACTGCAGCATTTCAGCCAGAATCACCGGGGCGGCGCCCGTGCGCGGGTTCACGACCTTTTCTTACGTGGGGCGTTAGAAAAACGCGGGTGCGAGGAACATACTTGAAGACTCGCGAAAGCAGAGCGGGTCTTCCGCCTTCGGCACCGGCAGCAAGAGAAGCTGAAATGCTGAAGTGCTGACCAGCTGAAATGCTGAGAGCGACCGAAGGGAGCGAGTAATGAAGCGTTCTAAGAGTGGGGACCCGGCCCACGACGTTCTGGGGTACGAGCGGCAGCAGTTGGACGTCATTTTTCGTCCTGAGACGGTGGCCGTGGTTGGGGCTACCGAGCGTCCGGGGAGCGTGGGGCGGACGATCATGTGGAACCTCGTGAGCAGCCCGTTTGGCGGGACGGTCTTCCCGGTCAACTCGCGCCGTCCGAACGTGCTTGGTATCAAAGCATATCCCTCCGTCTCCGAGGTGCCCGCGAGGGTCGACCTCGCGGTTATTGTGGCCCCCGCGCCTGCGGTGCCTGACATCATCGGCGAGTGCGTCGAGGCTGGCGTCGCTGGCGCCATCATCATCTCGGCCGGTTTCAGGGAGACGGGGCCAGAGGGCGTGGAGCTCGAACGAAGGGTCCTCGAGGAGGCCAGGCGGAGCAGGATGAGGATCATAGGCCCCAACTGCCTCGGCGTCATGAGGCCGCCAACGGGCTTCAACGCCACCTTCGCGGGCGCCATCGCCCGTCCAGGAAACGTGGCACTGCTGAGCCAGAGCGGGGCTTTGCTCACGGCTATCCTCGATCAGAGCTTCATGGAGAACGTGGGGTTCTCGGCGCTCGTCAGCGTAGGGTCCATGATGGACGTTACCTGGGGGGACGTGATCTACTACCTCGGGGACGATCCAGAGACGAAGAGCATCGTGGTCTACATGGAGTCCATCGGCAACGCCCGCTCGTTCCTCTCGGCGGCCCGCGAGGTCGCCATGACCAAGCCGATCATAGTGATCAAGGCCGGACGCACAGAGGCCGCCGGCAAGGCCGCCGCCTCCCACACGGGCTCCCTGACCGGCTCCGACGAGGTGCTCGACGCGGCCTTCTCGCGCAGCGGCGTGCTGCGCGTGGACGAGATCTCCGAGTTGTTCGGTATGGCCGAGGTGCTCGGCAAGCAGCCGCGCCCGAGAGGACCGCGCCTGACCATCCTGACCAACGCCGGCGGCCCCGCCGTTCTTGCCACCGACGCCCTGATAGGCAACGGGGGCGAGCTCGCCGAGATATCCGAAGAGACCATGATTGCCCTGAACGACTTCCTCCCCGCCCCTTGGAGCCACGGCAACCCGGTGGACGTTCTGGGCGACGCCGATGCGGAGCGCTACGCGAAGACGCTGCAAACCGCGGCGGGCGACCCCGAGAGCGACGGTCTGCTCGTCGTCCTCACGCCACAGGACATGACCGACCCGACGGCGACCGCAGAGGGACTCGCGCCGTACGCGCAGAGCACGAGCAAGCCCGTGCTGGCGAGCTGGATGGGCGGGCCCGCCGTCTCCGCGGGAGACTCCATCCTGAACGGTTCTGGCATCCCGACCTTCGACTACCCCGACGCCGCTGCCCGCGCGTTTACGAACATGTGGAAGTACACCTACAACCTGCGTAGCATCTACGAGACGCCAGAACCTGCCGAAGTCGAGAGCGCGGACCGCGAGCGAGTAGAGGAGATCATAGGACGCGTCCGCGACTCCGGACGCACCATCCTCACCGAGTTCGAGGCGAAGCAAGTTCTCGCCGCCTACGGCATCCCGACCGTACAGACGGAGGTGGCACGCAGCCCTGGCGAAGCCGTGGAGCTGGCGGACCGCCTTGGGTACCCCGTAGTCCTCAAGCTCGACTCCGAGACCATCACCCACAAGACAGACGTCGGCGGCGTGCGCCTGAACCTGCAGGACTCGGACGAGGTAAGGCAAGCATACGAAGAGCTGGAGACCTCGATACGGACCCACTACAGGCCAGAGGACTTCGGCGGCGCGGCGGTCCAGAGGATGGTCAGCCTCGACGGCTACGAGTTGATCGTCGGTAGCAGCCTCGACCCGCAGTTCGGGCCGGTGCTGCTCTTCGGCTCGGGCGGGTCGCTGGTCGAGGTGTACAGAGACCGCGCCCTCGCCCTCCCCCCTCTGACCACCACGCTGGCAAGACGCATGATGGAGCGGACCCGCATCTTCGAGGCTCTGGGCGGCGTCAGGGGCCGTGCGCCGGTCGACGTCGGCTCTCTGGAGAAGCTGCTCGTGCGGTTCTCGCAGCTCGTCGTCGAGCAGCCCTGGATCAAGGAGCTCGACATCAACCCGCTCCTGGCCTCACCCGAGCGCCTGATAGCCCTGGACGCCCGCGTCGTCCTGCACGACCCCGAAACGCACGAAGAGGACCTCCCGCACACCGCGATCCGCCCCTACCCCACCCAGTACGTCTCCAACGAAGTGCTGCGCGACGGCACGCCCGTTACGATAAGACCGATCCGGCCCGAAGACGAGCCCTTGATGGTGAAGTTCCACGAGACCCTCTCTGAAGAGAGCGTCTACATGCGCTACTTCCACATGATGAACCTTACCCAACGAACGGCCCACGAGCGCCTGACGCGCATCTGCTTTATAGACTACGACCGCGAGATGGCGCTCGTCGCCGAGCACACGGACCCGGAGACCAAGGAGCGTGAGATCATGGGCGTCTCGCGGCTCAGCAGCCGCGGCGCCCTCCCCGACGAGGCGGAGTTCTCGGTCCTGGTCAGCGACCGCTTCCAGCGCCTGGGCCTCGGAACCCTGCTCGTGGGCCGGCTCCTCGAAGTCGGCCGCGCCGAGGGCCTCGAACGCATAACCGCGGAGATCCTCTTCGACAACCACCCCATGCAACGCATCTCGAAGAAGCTGGGCTTCCACCTCCGCCGCGATACCGAAGAGATGGTGATGAAGGCGAACCTCGACCTTCACCAGCACGTCAGCTAGCCAGCACGCGGAGCTCCCCACTGCGAATCTCTCCCAACTCTACGACTGCCCCGGCCAGAACCGGCCTTTACACCACGTATTGCGCGCGCAATCGTGAATGACTCCCATTAACTAGTAATAAGAATGGTTCTTGATTTGTCGGTATGTGGGGATAGAATAATGGGATGGGTTACGCATCGTGTATTTGGGAGGTGGACCTTTGTCGGCCTGGCTAGAGCGGCTGGGGCTTGGGGGCCGGGAGATGACGGCTTCCGGGCACAGCAAGAACTTCGTGTTGCGGGTTGTTCAACCGGGATTAATCGGCTTGATGGATGGATCCGTCTCGACGCTGGCGCCGTTGTTTGCGGTCGCGTTTGCCACGCAGGACACCAGGGTGACATTTCTGGTCGGGCTCGCGGCTGCGGTCGGAGCGGCGATCAGCATGGGCTTCTCGGAGGGGCTCTCGGACGATGGGTCGCTCACAGGGCGCGGGAGTCCGCTGTTGCGGGGGACTATAACCGGCCTCGCCACGTTCGTCGGGGGCATCTTGCATACGCTGCCGTTCCTCATACCGCACGTTCAGCTGGCGCTCTACGTGGCTTTCGGGGTCGTTGGCTTCGAGTTGCTCGCCATCTCCTTCATCCGCTACCGCTACTTCGAGATGAGCTTTGTGGTCTCCGCCGTCCAGGTATGCGTCGGGGGCGCGCTGGTCTTCGCCGCGGGCATCCTTATCGGCAACGCGTAAGCACGCTAGGCCCTGAAGAAGACCTCGCCACGAATCCCGACCCATAGAGGGAGTTAGCCTGGCGGTAACGCCACCCGTTTCTGCACGAAGTATCCTCGAACTTCGCATCCACGGCGTTCTGAGAAGTTCGCCAGGACGAGTTACGAGGAGGATGAAGCATAAGAAAAGGGCCGGGGTATTAGTCCCGGCCCAAGGCATCGACTCCTAAAGCGCTCGCCTTAGGAGTCGTCGATGGCTCTTATCTTGTGGTCCATCTGCTCGATTAGGGTGTCGCTACCGTGTGGAGCCTTCTTGCTCTTCTTCCTCCACTATCCTTAGGCCTTCGATCATCTCGAAGGTGTAGCGAACCAAGCCCTCGTCTTTGCCCCTGCACTCGAAGTAGATGGCCTCCTCGTCGTGGTAGACGAGCACTTCGGAGAAGATCCCCTTGTTGTAGTAGAGCCCCTTGGCCCACTCGGGGACGGCCTTATGCTTTATCTTGTGAGCCTGCTCGGTCGTCAGCATCCGCGCTTGCTCCTTCCTTCGCTAGTATATTTCTATAACGAATGAGCTCCACGATCCAGGGGGATATGAGATCTTATTCACAAAACCCGCGCGGAAGGGGTTTCACCGAAGTTCACGCCCGGTAGTTAACCCACGAACTACACCCGAGTAACGTAAAGGATGCCGCGTTTGGGCGATGCATCACCCATGTCGCGTTTATTACGATGGCCCGTGGGGTAAGGAACTTGCCCCCACGGCAGGGGGCATAGAAGCAGGTAAAGGCTTAGAAGTCCGCCTTCGTCAGATGGGCGCTTAAGAGAGCGGGAAGGAGCCAGTAGCGCAACCGGTTACCTCGTGTTATGAGGTTGGCCGGTTTTGCCATTTGTGGGGAGCGCGGCGGATAAGGAAGGGGGATGGGGGTGATGAGCAGAGCTTAGCCACAGCGCGGGATCATGAGGGCAGGGGCCGGGCACTTGTTTCGGCTTTACGCAGAGCGCTACACAACAACGCCCAGCCCCCGCAAGCAGCGGGCATTCTATCCCCCCTAAGACCTCGGGCGAAACATGCCCCTGCCCCTTAACGAAGGATGGGTAGAAGCCCACCGAGGAAAGAGAAGGTCACTGGCATGGCAAGAACGTTCAGCATAGATACCGCGGCAAGTCCCTCTAGGCTGCTTGAGAGGGCGAGGAGGGCGGCCAGCGAGAACGGCGTGACGCTCGTCGGGAACGAGGGTTCGGGGCGCTTCTGGCACAAGATGCTAGAAGGCGAGTACCGCCTGAGCGGACGAACGGTGATCGTCACCGTAACCCATAAGCACCGGCTGGTGCCTTGGTCAGGACTGGAGGGCCGCCTGAGAGCTTTGTTCGGTGGCTCTCCTTCTGGGATGGGGCGCGTCGGCGAGAAGTCGACGGTGCGAGCCGCGGCCGGGCTCGTCGGAGGGCTACTCGCGGGCATCCACGCCACCACGGGCATCTGCCCCGTCGGTGAAACTCCTCTAACCCTAGCCACGACGACCGAGGAAGGACCGCAGGACCGCAAGCATTCGAGCGCGTTTTTTGCAGCGGTTCACCTCTGGCACGAGCGACCGAAAAACGTCGAGATACACGCCCTAAAGGACAACAGCCCATCCCTTGTTCACCAACCGCGCAGAAGGGGTTTGCTAGCAAGTTCGTCCATCCAGCGTTCTCGTCTTTTAGAGCCGCACGCTAGTGCGTCGAGTTTGCGGACTCCTCTTCTATGACGGTCTTTAGGCCCTCGATCATCTTGTAGGTGAAGCGCACTATGCCGCTCTCCTTGCCCTTGTGCTCGAAGTAGATGGCCTCCTCGTCATAGTAGACGAGGACCTCCGACATAAGCCCGCTGTTGTAGTAGAGCCCCTGCGCCCACTCTGGGATGTTCTTGTTCTTTACCTTTTTGGCTTGCTCGCTCATCGGCGCTTGCTCCTTCCTTCGACAGTGTCTTTCTACCCCGAAGAGGCTAAATGTATCCCACATAGAGGGGCTTTGAGCCCTTATTCACCGAAGTGCGTGGAAGGTAAATTCTCAGAAGTTCGCGAAGATCACTCATTTGCGGTATGCGCTGCCGCCCTCCTCGGTAATACAATCGGTTCATTGCTAAGCCGGGTGCCCCTCATCCCCCTCCGAGGAACGGCCCGGCTTTTCTATCGCCTGCGATCCCATGCGATTTTCTTATGTACGGGTAGGCCTCCTTCGTGGGTGTCGTACATAAGGTCCTGATAATACGTCTCGGTCGTATCATGGCCCCTAGTGTAGGCCCTCCAGAGCGGGGCTATGGGGTAGATGAGCTATCCCGTGAACTTCGCGTTGACTCAGTTCTCCGAAGTTGGATGGCCAGGATGTGGCACGGATGCAACGCGGGCGATCTCATGGCATCATGTCTAGGAGGAACTCCGATTGCAGGGGAAGCGGAAGGGGGTAAAGATGCTCAGGGTACCGCGTGTAGGCCCCCCTTCGGGAGCACAGGAGACTATCGGACGATTTTCGCAGGGCTTCGGGTGGTTCGGTCTTGGAGCGCTTGCTGCGGGAGCCACGGCCTGGGCGATCTTCTCGCAAACGGGAAGATCGCCGTCTAACGGCCAAGAGCCCGACGGCCAAGAGTCCGGCGGCCAAGAGCCCGACGTGGTGCTGGACGTCCCCGAGTTGGAGGTCGACAGGATAACTCTGGAGGTCCGCGACCTAAGGGCCCACGTCTCCATCCTGGCAGAGCTGGCCAACCTCGTGAACATCTCGGTCGGCGTAGACGCCAGGCTCGACGAGGTAAAGCTGGAGATAGAGGGGGTTGAGGCCGAGGTGCACCTGGTGGCGCGTCTGAAGAACGTGCGGGCCATCCTCGTAAAAGCGCTAGAGACCATAGGCGAGCACCCCGAGATCCTGCGCATCCTGGCCCGCTCGCTTACCCAGGTGGTGAGGGAGACTCTTGAGGGGACTCTGGGCACGCTCGATTCGACCCTGGAGGGCCTTCAGGTGGGCGACACGGTGGACGAGGCGCTCTTGGGCAGCCTCGGGGAGGTTCGCTCCGCCTTAGAGGACGTTCTGGAGCGCTCCGAGAGGGCGGTGGGGGCGGCTCAGGAGGCGCTCGGCGAGGGGCAGGGCGAAGAGACGACGGCATCTCCGTAGGGGCCGCTCACTCTGTAGGTTCACCCCCATAGAACGTGCCTAGCGCGCCACTCCGGTTCCCTATTCACCCGAGTGCGTGGAAAGACGAATTCTCCGAAGTTGGACTTCCGCTTTACGGAGTTCTAAGAAGTTCGGCTATAGAGGGTTCTAAGAAGTTCGCGTAGCCTCGGTCTGCTACCGTAGGCCATGCTCACAGGAACGGGGTGTGGTGAGAATCGCTGCCGTTGCGGGGATGGCGCTTCGGGGGCTCTAAGGATCTGGGCAAGTGTGAGTAGGGCACGGCTGAAGGGATAGCACGATGGGCAGGAGGAGAAGGGCTAGCCCAGGGATCACGGTAAGGCTGGAGAGGGCAGTCCTGATATGGGTCGCAACGTTCGCTGTAGGGCTGCTTTTGGGGCTGCTTGTCGGGTTCCTCCTTGGGCGCATTAGTGCTGGTAATGGAGAGGAAGCCGCCCCGCCTCTGCCTCCAGGGCGCACTGTGATAGTTGAGAAGCCCGTTCCGGCGCCTGAGAAAACCATCCCGGCGCCTGAGAAAACCGTCCCAGCGACCACGGCTACAGCTACGTGCTACAGCTACAGCTACAGCTACAGCTACGGCTACAGCTTCTCCCTGATCATCGGGCGAAATACGTTGGAGTCCTTTGCATTCCTTATTCACCAAAGTGCGTGGAAGGGGGATTCTCCGAAGTTCGGATAGCCCCGGTCCGGCACCATAAGGGTTGCCTAGTGCCTATGGCCCCGTCCCCGATAATGCCTACTGGTTGTATTTATGGCTCTCTCACAGGCCAAGTACACAGGAGTGAGCGGGAGCAGGGTAGCATGTACGATGTGCGCAGGGGGTAGCTCCTCGGGGAGGAGGCTCCTGCTTCGGGACTCTAAGGAGAGCCGAACAACAAGTGTGGGTAGGGCGGCACGAGGAGTGAAGGGAGAGCAAGGTGGACAGGAGAAGGGGCAGCCCAGGGAGGAGGAACGCAGGGCTGGCTAGGTTCGTCGTGCTGGTGCTCGGAGTGCTCGCTATAGGGCTGCTGTTGGGGTTCCTCCTCGGGCGTATTGGTGGGAATCGAGGGGAAGCCGCCCCACCTGCGCCACCAGCTCGTACCGTGACAGTCGAGAAGACGGTCGAGAAGACCGTTCCGGCGCCCGAGAAGACCACCCCTGCGTCCGAGAAGACCTCCCCTGCGTCCACGGCCTCGGCTACGCCCTCGGCTTCGGCTTCGGACTCTCCCTGATCGTCAGGCGAAACACGCTAGGGTCTCTTGCCTTCCTTATCCACCCTAGCGTGTAGAAGGGTAATTCTGCGAACTTCGGGTGTACAACGTTCTAAGAAGTTCGGCTAAAGGGGCTTCTGCCAAGGCTGCGCTCTTCTAGGAGGGGCCGGACGTTGCTTTTGGGTCGGCGCTACCCGAACGGGCGTACCACGAAAGCGAGGGCGTACCAAGTAGCCGCCGCCATCAACGTGAAGATGCCGGCGATGAAGAGGTAGACCAACCTCTCCTTGCGATTGGCCTCCTTGGCAGAGTATGCACCCAACGCGCCGAGCCAACCGTAGACCGCCAGGTTTACTGCGAGAGCCAGCGAGAGGAACAACGCCGCCGCCTCTAGGATCGCGCCGAGCCAACCGCGTACCGCCAAGTTGATGATTAGGACAGGCGCGAGGAGCAACGCCGCCACTTGTAGGATCCTCAGGGTTTGTCGGGAGGTGATCGCGTCCCCCTTACCGGCCGCCGAAAACTTGTCCCTTTCGCCACGCTAGGTGGATTCCTTTCGTGCGACAACCCGGACGATGCGGGGGCCGGCCACCTCCTCCACGCGCAGCAGGTAGCCGTCGAGGCGGACCTCGTCGCCGGTCTTGGGGGCGCGCCCCAGCCGCCCGAAGACGAGGCCGCCCACGGTTCCGAAGTCCTCGCTCTCGAACCCGGCGCCCAGCGCCCTGTTCGCCTCCTCGATGGAGGTGAGGCCGTCCATCGAGTAGGAGCCGTCGGGGAGCTCGCTCACGGCCGGCCCCTCCTCGTCGAACTCGTCGCGGATCTCGCCGACTATCTCCTCGACTATGTCCTCCATGGTGATGATCCCCTCAAACGAACCCCACTCGTCGATGACGACGGCCATCCTAAGGCGCTGGTCCTTGAGGTCTTGGAGAACGGCGTCCACACGCCGGTTTTCGGGGACGGTGAGCACCTCGCGCATGACGTCTTCGGCCCTCACCTGCGCCCCAAGGCCGCCCCCATCCTCCACGGCGCGCATCACATCCTTGGCGTGTACCGCCCCGACTACCCTGTCAGACGAACCTTCCTCGTAGACCGGGTAGCGGGTGTGCTCCCCGGAGGCGACGACCCCGAAGAGTTCCCTCAAAGACATGCCCGCAGGCAGAGAGGCGACATCGGGGCGGGGGACCATGACCTCGCGCGCCGACGTGTCCTCGAGGCTCAAGACGGCGTCCAGCATGCGGTCCTCGTGTGCGCCCAGCACCCCCTGCTCGGTCGAGCGGTCGATGATCAGGCGCAGCTCATCTTCCGAGTGCTCATCCTCGGTTTCGGAAGCCGGGGGCACCCCGAAGAGCCTCACGACGGCGTTGGCGGTGCCATTGAAGACGACTATGCCGGGATAGAAGAGGTAGTAGAAGAACCTCATGAAGGGCGCCACGAAAAGCGAGGTCCTCTCCGCTCTTGCGATGGCCACGCTCTTTGGCGCGAGCTCCCCGAAGACGACGTGCAGGAAAGTTATCGTGGCGAAGGCGACGGCGAAGGCGATAGCGTCGGTCAGGCCGTCAGGGACGGAGAGGGCTACGAACAGGGGCTCCAAAAGGTGCTTGAAAGCCGGCTCCCCGATCCAGCCCAAGCCGAGGGAGGAGATGGTGATCCCGAGCTGGCACACCGAGAGGTATGAGTCGAGCTTGTCGGTGGCCTTCTTGAGGAGCCCAGACGAGCGCCTGCCCTCGCGCACCAACCTATCGACCTGCGTGGAGCGGATCTTCACGAGTCCGAACTCAGCAGCTACGAACAGGCCGTTCAAGGCGACCAGAAACAGAGCCAGGACGACCAGGAGGCCATTGAGCACCAGACCACTCAAGCCGATGCCTTCGAAGGAGGAGAGCAGTGCCCCGAGGAGGGCGGCGTAGACGCGAGGGTACTCGGTGGTTCGCCGATATCCATGCTACGCCCCAAGGTACCACGCCGGTCCTGACGCCGTTATGCACCGGAGTGCGTGGAAGGATAATTCTGCGAACTTCGGGTGTGGGAATTCTCGGAAATTCCCAGCCCCCTCCCGTTGACTGTTTACTCCCTGTGGTAGACTCAAAGCATTGGGGAGTAGCCACCCGCGAGAGCGGGGGTCCCGGTCGTCATTGCGAAGCGAAAGCTTCCGGCCGGTTCCGGCGCTAAAGCGCAGCGAGCGAGACCATCGACGGTAGAACTGGCCGTGGTGGGCTCGCTTTTCGTGTTCTCCGCGGCCCGTCCAGAGGGAGATGGGCTATGCAGCAGACTGCGCGCACCGACTCACACGAACGTCCGGTTGCGGCGGTAGCCGCCGCACCGATGCCACACGAAGGTTTAGCTCTACGGGAGAGCTATCTGGGGATGCCTTCAGTAGGCACGGGTTTCGCCGCACGCATCCATGGGCCTTCGGCACCTGTCCCAGTACTCGCCACCGTTCCTCTACGCACCCGTTGCTGGAAGGCTCCGCGGGCGGGGCCGCGCGCCGCTGCCTGCATGGCGGAGGTCCCGAAGAAGAGGGGCCAGGGGTCGAGGGTTTCGAAGAGTACGGAGAGGAGATAGGGTCTACGTTGTTTACGGTAATAGGATTCGTGGTGGCACTGGGGGTGATTCTGGTCGGCGCCGCGTTCTTCACTAACGCGGTGGAGATCCTGGGCTCCCGCCTGGGAATGCGGCAGGGGGCTGTGGGCAGCCTGCTCGCCGCCGTCGGGACAGCTTTGCCCGAGAGCATGATCGCCATAGTGGCCATCATGGAGCCGGTAGTAATGGGCGGGGCACGGGAGGAGGGCGCCATGATAGGCGTCGGAGCGATCCTCGGCGCGCCGTTCATGCTGGCGACGCTGGCTCTGTTCGTCGTCGGCGCCTCGGCGCTGCTCTTCCGCCGTCGCCGGGAGCAGGGGTCGTCGTTGCGCATAGACGAGGTGACCATCGGCCGGGACATGGGTTTCTTCCTAGTTTTCTTCGCCCTGGCCGCGGGGGTCGGGCTGCTCGAGTTGCCGGTCTACCTCAAGGCGGTGGCGGCCCTAGTCCTGGTCCTCGGCTACGCCCACTACGTACGCAAGACCCTCGTCTCCGGTGAGCACCTGGAGGAGGTCCCCGAGAGGCTGCTCTTCGTACCCCGCAGCCAGGACCCGCCGCTCGCCGCGGTTGTCTGTCAGACCGCGGCGAGCCTCGGACTTATCGTGGTAGGGGCGCACTTCTTCGTGGACGCCGTCAAGCACGCCGCCGAGGGGCTCGGGCTGCCCGCGGGGCTCATAGCCCTCATCCTGGCGCCCCTGGCTACCGAGCTGCCCGAGAAGTTCAACTCGGTCTTCTGGATGAGGGACGGCAAGGACACTCTAGCCGTCGGCAACATGACCGGCGCGATGATGTTCCAGAGCACTATACCCGTGACCTTCGGCATCCTCTTTACGCCCTGGAACCTCGCGCCGCTCGACGTGTTCGCCGTGGCGCTTGCCCTGGCTTCGGGGGGGTTCGTGTACCTCATGCTCGGACGTTCCAAGAAGCTGCGGGCCTGGCATCTGATGGTAGGCGGGGCGTTCTACCTGGCGTTCGTGGCGGGGGCCGTGCTGACCGTCTTGTGAGCCGAGGAAGAGAAAAGAGAGAGACATGAACCATTTACCGACGAGGATACTGCTAGCCACAGACGGCTCGGAGTGCGCCGAGAGCGCGGGCCGGGTAGCCGTGGACCTGGCGAACAGGAGCGGGGCGGAGCTCGACGTCGTCCACGCCTTCGAGTTCGTCTCACCCCGGGAGTTCGCGGGCGTGGCGCTCAGGATGCGCTCCCCGTCCGAGTGCGTGAAGCAGGGGCAGAGGGTTCTCGAAGAGCAGGTGGGGCGGATCGAGGAGATGGGGGGCGCGGTGGCCGATGCTCGGCTCCTGACGGGCTCGGCGGTGGGCCAGATCCTGTGCGCCGCCGAGGAGGCGGAAGCGGACCTCGTGGTCGTCGGACGCCGGGGTCTTGGCGGCGTGAAGCGCCTGCTCATGGGCAGCGTTTCGGAGGGAGTCATCCACCACGCCCGGTGCCCGGTCCTGGTAATTTGCGGCGATGGGGAGGTCTGGCCCCCCGCCCGCGTGGTGATCGCCGACGATTCCTCCGAGGACGCGAGGAGGGCAGGCGAGCTGGCCGCCGGCATCGGCGGCCTGTTCGAGGCCGAGGGCGTCCTGATCCAGATCTACCCGCGGGTGCTCAAGACCACCCAGGAGACAAGTGCCCTAGAGTCGAGGATCGTGGACCACGCCCTCGGAGAGGCCGAGTCCGAGCTGAGAGGGCGGGCCGAAGACTTGGCGCCCCTCCTGGGACGCAGGCCCGACGTGAAGCTCGTGGTGGACGAGGCCGCCGAAGGCGTGGACGGTGTGGCGGCCACCCTCCTGGAGGAGGCAAAGGGGGCTGGCGTCCCCTCGCTCATCTCCGTAGGGAGCCGCGGGCTCGGGGCGATGCAGCGCGCGCGGGTGGGGAGCGTCTCCACGGAGGTCGTGAGGGCCGCCAACGGGCCGGTCCTAGTTTACCCTAACGCCTGCGCCGGTCCGGACGGAGCTAATGGAGTCTGACGGTCGCCGGTAGTACTGTTGTCTTCGGTAGGCTTCGCTTCAGGCCGGTACGCACCAACCCCATAAGAGGCGGAAGTAAAATCCCCACTCGCCATCGCCGCCGTACTTCTGGGGCTGCCCTGCTCATCGGCTTCATCGCCGGCTACTCGCTCGCCCTGACCCGTGCCGATCAACCGGGCTCGCCGGAGCTGGAGCCGATAGATGCAGTGCCCTCCGAAGACCTGTCCTGGGAAGACATCTCCGGCATACAGCGCTACCCCGGTGCGGTGAGGGTCAGGTACGAGAGCCACTTGCTCGGCGACGAGCGGGTGACGGAGGTCGGCTACCTTGCCGAGGGCGAAGTCGGAGACGCCGAGGAATTCTACGAGTCGAGACTAGACGAGGAGGGCTGGGCACTCCAAGGGTCAGACTACGACGCGGGCGAGCGCGTGCTGCGGGCGCGTCGGGGAGAGGCGGAGCTGCTCGTAGAACTCGAACAGGCGGAGGAGTTGGTCGAGATAGAGATAGAGATCTCCGAGACTCTCTCTCCCTAACCCTGTAGCGGAAAACAGCTTATTCAGCGGAGTGCGTGGAAGGGAAATTCTCCGAAGTTCGCAGCGTGTAGGGCATTAAGGAAGCCTTGGATTCCCTGGGCGTTCATCGAGGATTCACCGCCGCTCGCTATGGTACCTCGGTAGGGTAGGTCTATTCCTCGAGCACCCCCCGCTCCTTTCCCGGGGTGCTCGCTGGTTCCCCTGGGCCTGCCCTTTCTTCATGCCGTATTCAGCCGAGTGCATGGAAGGCTTATTCTCGGAACTTCGCCCAAACGGAGTTCTCGGAAGTTCGGCTAAAGGAGCTTTCTTGGGGCTCTGACGTACTTTGTGCCATGGCGCACATACATTCGCCTAAGACAGGAGTACGCTGCCTTCGTTGCGTGTCCAGCCGACGCCGCGTGAAGGCTCAGGACAGCTACCTGTCCTCCTCTTAGACCAGGGCTAGCTACCCTACCAACTTCCTGCCATCAGGCGCGAACGCCTCGCTGGTTCTTCGGCGAGGAGGGAAAGGGTACGGGATATGTTCACGAAGTTAACCGATACTAACAAGGCGGCCATCTTTTCGGTTCTTGTACTGTGTTTGTCCGTAGGGGCAGCCTTATTGATCAGGTTTCTCGAGCTTCCTCCGGGCTTGGCTTTCTGGACCTTGTGGTCGAGCACTCCTACCGTGGCGGCCTTGATCATGCTACTCGTCGTCACCAGGGATGGGTACTCCAGGGAGGGCTGGAAGTCTCTGGGCCTGCATCGACTGGGGCTAAACGTCTGGTGGATCGCCTTCGGGGCGACCCTGCTCATAACGGTGGCCGCCTCTGCAATCGTGTGGGCCACCCCGCTTGCCTCCTTCACCATACCAGAGGGCGGCATCCTCAACGCCGTCATCAACTTCCTCATAGGGTTTGCCATAGCCGTGCTCACCTTCTCCCTGGCAGAAGAGATCGGGATGCGGGGCTACTTGCAGCCCCGCCTGATGTCGTTGGGTAGGACGCGTGCCTTGTTCGTGGTGGGGCTCGTGTGGGCGACCTGGCACATGCCCCTTTACTACTTCGTAGCCAAGTTCCTCCCCGTGGGTAACGTGTTGCTCTTCGTGCCCCTATTCTACGGGACCATCGTGGCGGCGAGCTTCTTCTTCGGGTACATGAGGATTTACACGGGCAGCATCTGGCCTGCCTCGATCGCACACGCGGTGCACAACACCGCTTGGAGCACCCTAGGAGCTTTCACCGTAACGTCCTCGCCTGTGTTGGTGAACCTCTATCTTGTGGGGGACTACGGGATCCTGATCCTTGTCGGTGTCGTGATCGGTGCCATCTGGGTTGGCCACTACCTAAGACGCGGTATGGACGAAGCACAACAGGCCGAAGCGGTCCCCCAAATGCCGCCGACCCCTGCAGCCTCATCGGTCCCCAGGTAGGCACGGAAGGAGCCAACTCAACCTAACCTCGACCTGCTGGACGGGACGGCGTCCCAACTCGAGACGCCGTCCCGAGCTTGCGAGGCTCTTTATGCACCCAAGTGACGCTCCTATGGTCAAGCGGCGCTGCTCCCGGCGGCGATCTGGGCCTCCTCTTTTGGACCCGTCGGCGAGGAACGGGCGCCGCAGGAGATCAGCACGCGGTAGACCTCCCTGGCTACGTAGCGCTTCAGGCAGCGGATGATCTCTCGCTTGCTCTTGCCCTCCTGTGTGCGCCTCGCTACGTATTCCTGCGTGCGATGATCTCGGCGCATCCGGGCCAGGCAGATCATGTACAGCGCGCGGTTGGCTTCCCGGTTGCCTCCGCGGTTGAGACGGTGCCTCACGACCTTGCCGGAGGAGGCTTCGATGGGAGAGACCCCGCACAGGCTGGCGAAGGAGGCCTCGCTCCTCAACCTCTGGGGGTTGTCGCCGGCCACGACCAAGAGCGTCGCGGCGTTGTCGGTACCGATGCCCGGCAAGGAGACCAACTCAGGGGCGGCTTGCGCCACCAGCCGGTCGAGGTGCGCCTCTAGCTCGGCGATCTCCTCAGAGAGGGCCTCGTAGCGGCGGGCCACCGAACGGAGCGCGAACTTGGTGGCCGTGGGCACGTCGCGAGGGTCATCTCCGAGGCGGAAGCGTGCGGCCACCGAGACGAGCTCCTTCGTCGAGAGCCCGCGCAAACGGTGGCGCAGTTCCTCCGGTGCCGTCACGCGCAAGCCCTGGAGCTGGTTGGCGGCCTGCGTCCTGGCCTTAATCGCGGAGCGGCGGGCCGCACGCAGGGCCCTGATCATCTCCACGCTCCCGTCGCCGCTCTTGGGCACGCCCGAGGCTTCTCCGGCCAAAACCGCCCGCGCGGCGCGCTTCGGCGTCTGAGGGGTCGGACTTCTTGAGGTTACGGCGCGAGCTTCGCCGCCGGTGCTCGGGGCGCTCCACCTCAAGCACTTCGATCCCCCTGGCCCTCAGGTGGCGGGCGAGTCCGGCCCCGTAGCTGCTGGTGCCTTCTACCCCGGCGCACCTGAGGGGGCCAAAACCCTCCGCCCAGCGGAGGAGCCTCTCGTAACCCTTCGCGGTCGTTGGCACGCTGGACTCGCCCAGGCGCCTGCCCAGATGGTCCACGGCCACCGCCACGTGGAAGTCCAGGTGCGTGTCCACGCCCAGGATCACCGCGACCTCGGTGGTGTCCGGCCTTTCGGCTGCAGATCGTCGTCACGTCCGCAAGCTCCTTTCGCTGTCGCGATCAGCTTCCGACCCGAGGAGCGGGAGAGGACGGACGATACTGTGAGGGGTCACGCTACATGCGGCGAGCTCCTATGAGGTCACGATGCTGCTCCGGCCCCGGGCGGCCTGCGGGCGACGCCGAGGTGTCCGGCCGACGAGTCACTTGCAAGGCACCTTTCGGGCCCACGTGGAAGGAGGGTCAGGCCGCTCCGAGGCGTCGCCCACAGCCATCCTCCAGGATACTCACAGCGTGGAAGGGTTATTCCGCGAAGTTCGTAGGTACGGAGTTCTGAGAAGTTCGCATACAGGGTATTCTCAGAAGTTCGCCAGGAAAGCTTAAAGAAACCTCCCTACCATTGTCTGTGTCGTCTGGATGCTAATCTGGATGACGCCCAGGGGGCCGAGGATGGCTTTGAAACCTCTGCCGCTCGATGGCTCGATTGGAATCGCCCCTCGGTCCCCATGGAGGCTCTGAGCGCTAATAGAGATCGGCGAGTACTCGCTTCGTAGGGAGCCGTCGGCGGGGTCCTCCACGGGCGGCTAATGTAAGCCATAGAGAAATGGAGGTCGCGAAGTTGGTACACAGTGTCCCCGCTATCTGGATCGGTGTCGATGTGGGCAAGGAGTTCCATTGGGCGCATGCTCTCGACGACTCGGGGAGAAAGCTCTTCTCCCACAGAGTCGAAAACGACGAAGCTGATCTTCTCAAGCTCATCGACGAGGTCCTCTGCTTCACTGGAGAGGTCCTCTGGGCCGTCGATCAGCCAGGAGGTGGCGCAGCGCTTTTGTTGGCATTGCTGTGGGAGAGAGCTCAGAGGGTCGTCTATATCCCGGGCCTCACCGTGGAGCGCTCCCGTCAGACCTAGCGTGGGGAGTCCAAGACCGACGCCCGCGACGCCCACGTCATTGCCTACCCCAGGCCCGCATGCGGCCCGACCTTGGTGAACTCGCTCCTAGCGAAAGCGATCTTGCCGAGCTTGAGCTCCTGCTCGCTCGCCGGCGCGACCTCGTCGTCGACAAGAGCCGCAGTGTCACCCGCCTCAGAGAGACGCTTCTTTCGCTGTTTCCGGCTTTGGAGAGGGCACTGGACCTCAATAGGAGCGGTCCTCTGACCCTCCTCACTCACTACCAGAGACCGGCGCAGATCCGCCGCGCTGGCCGCAATAGGATCGCTAGCTACCTCAGAAACCGTGGCGTCAAAGGTTACGATTCTCTCGCCCAGAAGGCTCTCACAGCTGCCGAAGCCCAGAACGTCACCCTTCCAGCAGAGGACGTCGCCGCTCGCATTGTCGCCGAGCTCGCCGGGGAGGTGCTCGATGCCAAGGGACGCATCGAGACTCTCGACGAGGAGTTGAGAGAGCGTTTTTTCGCCCGAGAGGAGGCGAAGATCATCACTAGCCTGCCTGGGATGGGTACGGTCCTCGGCTCCGAGTTCTTGGTCTGTGTTGGAGACCTCTCTGCCTTCGAGAGCGCCGATAAGCTCGCCGCATATGCGGGGTTGGTCCCCGCAGCCCACGACTCCGGGAAACGTACCGGCAACGACCGCCGGATGCGTGGTGGAAACAAAGTCCTCAAACGAGCCTTCTACCAATCTTCGTTCGCCAGCCTGCGCTCCTCGCCTGCCTCTCGCGCCTTCTACGACCGTAAGAAAGCTGAAGGCAAGCGGCACACCCAGGCCCTCATCGCTCTGGCCAGGAGAAGGGTAAATGTGTTGTGGGCGATGCTGCGCGACGGGACCACGTTCAAAGCTCCATCTTCGGCTTGACATTTTCATAGAGATTCCATTGGAAGGTTGTTCCAGTCCTCGCAATGCTATTGCAGTGAGTTGACCGCTCAGATACAAAGTGTGAGGAAAGGAGGAAAACTAGGTGAAAGCGATTGTCCGAGGCAGGTACGGCTCACCCGATGTCCTAGAACTCACGGAGATCGACAAGCCCGAGCCTGGAGGCGACGAGGTGCTGGTACGCGTTCATGCGGCTAGCGTGAA
>CAWJAM010000011.1:0-77370 GCA_963840835.1 uncultured Rubrobacteraceae bacterium
CGCTGCGCGCCTCTCGGACGGGCTCGCGAAGCGTGCCGCCTACGGCGCTTGTGATGTTCTCTCCATAGTCTCCGTCCAGCTCGGGGCGGCCATAGCCAAGTCCCTCTTCGACTCTCTCGGTCCCGGCGGTACGGTCTTCGTGCGGATAGCGTTCGCCACGCTCGTGCTGCTCGTTCTCGTGCACCCGAAGCCGGGCGGGCACGACAGGAACGCCTACCTCGTCGCGGGTCTCTTCGGGCTCACGCTCGCGTTGATGAACCTTTCGATCTACCTGGCCATCGACCGCATTCCGCTCGGCGTCGCCGTCACGCTGGAGTTCGTGGGTCCTCTCGGAGTAGCCATCGCGGGCTTCCTGGCGCAAACTCGATGTGCTGTGGGTCGTGCTGGCGGCGGTGAGGATGCTTTGCTCGCCCCTCTCGGTGCGATCGGCGGGATGGACCTCGATCCCGTGGGTGTTGCCTTCGCATTGCTTGCCGGTTGCCTCTGGGCTGCTTACATCCTCCTCTCTGCCCGCACGGGGAGCGCGTTTCCTGGCGGGACGGGGTTGGTGATCGCGCTTTGCGTGGGAACGGTCCTCCTGGCTCCTGTCGGGATAGCAGGCGCGGGCTCTGCCCTGCTCGACCCGAAGCTCCTGCTCGCCGGCTTCGGCGTGGCAATGCTCTCCTCGGCCATCCCCTTCTCCCCTGGGAATTCAAGGCCCTGCGCAAGATCCCCGCCCGCATCTTCGGCGTCCTGATGAGCCTGGAGCCGGCCGTGGCCTGCGCCTGCGCCCCCGGTCTCATCGTCCTCGGCGAAAGACTCGGGATACGCGCCGTGGTGGCCATCGTGTTCGTGACCGTCGCCGCTGCAGGCGCCTCACTGTTAGGAAGGCAAGTGGGGGCCGACGACGATAATTGGGTGGCGAGGCCCCCGACCACCTGTAGAATGAACGGATCGTCATGTCGAGCGAGAGGGGATTTCCTTGGCCCAAGAGCGAGACACGCCGGTGGTAGCGCTTGTCACGGGCGCCCGCGGCATCGGGTTCGAGGTCGTAAGGCGGCTCGCGCAACAAGACATGACGGTAGTCCTTGCAGCGCGCGACCTCGACAAGGCCATCGGCCGCCTTCGACACCAGTCGATCCTGGCTTATGCTTTGAGGAGCCCAGCTTCCGCCCGTGCAGGTACCCTCGGGTGGTGTGTGGGTACGGATCGGGAGCCGAACGCGACGGGGTTTGCGGTTGGTGAAGTGGTGATACGGCCTGGTGGACCGACGGATGTCGAACCTGCGGTTGCGGTGTGGGTTGCTGCCAACCGGGAGAGAAGGGAAGGGGTGCCGCCGCGGCCCGAGCAGGCGGCGCGGACGAGGATACTCCGAGGTCCGTATACGACATCCTGTGTGACGCTATCCCGAAAAGGAGAAGCGTGCCTTCAAGATCCCCTCGAGACCGAGGCCCACGCCGGCTCCAGCGTGATCGCCATCTCCGCTTCTCCGTCCGTTCTGACCCTCGCTCGGAATGAAAGGCTCGGCGTTGTCCCAACTTGCGTGGGCCCACCTGAAGGCGGTAGAAGTGACCCGCTTTTTCCGTCTCCTCGCGGGTCTCGCAGTCGAGGCAGCCTATTAGGCTTCGCTGACAGGTCGAGCGTTTGTGCCCCACCAGCGCTACCTCTGCCGCCAGCGTGGGCGTACTCCAGCAGGTGTCTGAGGGTGGCGTACTCTGGACCAGTGAGCCAGGTGCTAGGCGGTGCTACGGGGATTCGAGATCTCTCCGACGCGCTTGGCCTCAAGGTATGCGGCTTCGGTCATGGCGAGCGCCGTAGAAAGGACGATTTGGCGGGGTCGCTCGCTTCCATTGGTTGAGCGTACCGTGATCCATACGCTCCTCGACTTCACACAATTAGGGCCCCAGACAGAAGAACAACCCGCAGGGGGATTTCCTTTCTTCCAACTTCGCTTGCAGCGATCACTCGTAAGCGCGGGAGCGCATGCACGGCTCCGAAGGTAACCTCCGGCCGCCATATGGGTCTACACGCGTATAATTCGCCCCATGGGGCGAAACCTCATCGACCAGCGCTACGAACTGCGTACTCTTGTCGGCAGTGGAGGTATGGCGGATGTCTACCTGGCCGTCGACGAGGTCCTCGGCCGCGAAGTAACCCTCAAGTTGTTGAAGGACCGCTACGCCGAGAATGAGGAGTTCGTCGAACGCTTCAGGCGAGAGGCCAAGAGCGCCGCGGCCCTAAGCAGTCCGTACATCGTCCCCATCTTCGACCGGGGCGAGACGGACAACGGCACCTACTACATAACTATGGAGTACCTGCCCGGCGGCACCCTCAAGGAGAGGATCACAGCCACGGGCGCGCTGCGACCCCAGGCGGCAGCGCAGGTGGCGCTCCAGGTCGCCAAGGCCCTCCAGACTGCGCACGTACGCGGCGTCGTACACAGGGACATCAAACCACGCAACATCCTCCTGGCCGATTCGGATCACGTGAAGGTGGCGGACTTCGGCATAGCGCGGGCTGCCGATGCGACCACGATCTCCCACACCGGAGACATTCAGGCAGCGCGAAGTACATGTCCCCCGAGCAGGCTGAGGGCGATGAGGTGGGGCCGGTGAGCGACCTGTACTCTTCGGGTGTCGTCCTCTACGAGATGCTCACCGGTAGGGTGCCCTTCGAGGTCGAAACCCCGGCTGATGTGGCCATCCGGCACGCGGTCGCCCCGCCGCGCCGTCCGAAGGAGATCAATCCGGAAATTCCGGAGGAACTAGACGCCATCACTATGAAGCTCCTGGCGACGAGTCCCGAGAACCGTTGTGAGAGCGCGGAGGAGCTCATCCAAGAGCTCCAGCAGGTACGTGCCGGTATACCCTCGGCTCCTCGCTCGTCCATGAACGGGACGACCGCCGAGACTGTCTTGGGCGTCCCGATAGCCTCCACGCCCTCACCTACCTCGCCCGCCAAACCCGTATCCGGCGGAGGAGGGTCCTCCCAGCCTTAACCATCCTCGCCGTGCTCCTCACCTTGCTGGCTGCCGTCGGTTGGAGCCTGTGGCAGGATAGCGGTAGGGGCAGCATTCTCCGCGCCCTGATGGAACGCTTGCCCACGGAAGCCTTCCAAGACGCCAAGCGGCCGCCGTCGGCCACGGAGACGGTTCGGGTCCTCGCCGTCAAGGGAATGACCGAGCAAGCGGCACGCCAGCGCCTCACCGAGGCTGGTTTCGAGGTTGGGGTGCACCGTCGGGAGAGCTCCGAAGAGGACACGGGCAAGGTGATAGAGCAATCGGTTCCGGGCGGCAAGGAGGCGAAGCGGGGCTCGAAGGTACTTCTCATGGTCGGCGAGGGTCAGCAGGTTACGACAGTCCCGGACTTGAGGAGCCTACCGTACTCCGAGGCGGAGAACAGGCTGGAGGAGGCGGGTTACCTCCTCGGCGGCGTTGAGGAGGCGACGAGCCAGACGGTACCCGCCGGTGTGATCATGAAGCAAGATCCCCCGCCGGGGACCACGCTAACTCCGGGTTCCTACGTGTACCTGACGGCCAGCGTCGGACCACCAGCGGAGGGCACCGATGAGACCCAGAGCACCAGCAGTACCGCAAGCGCCCAGAGCGTTCCCTCGGGTGGAGTCTCAGGCGAGGCAGCAGCGGTGGCCGGCGCGGTGCGGGGTCACTACGAGGCCATAGGGGCGGGGAACTTCGAGGCAGCCTACTCCTACTTCGGGCCCACCATGAGAAGCGAAACGGACGAGGCAAGATGGATCGCGGGTGAGGAGTCATCCCAGATACAGAGCATTACCATCAACTCCTTGGAAGTGAAGGAGGTGAGCGGGAGCACGGCCACGGCCACCGTGGACTTTAGCTCCATAAACAAGGCAGAGACCGCCCGTTTCCACATCGTCTGGATGCTAGTGAAGGAGGGCGGAGAGTGGAAGCTCGACCACCAGCTCTCTGGGCAGAGAATTGGCTGACGCCGCACGGCTAGAGCACTATATCCGTCTGCAAATCGCCATCCGATCCAATTATAGTGCGAAAGGATAAGCCCGGCGTTGTCCCAGCTTGCGTGGGCCCACCTGAAGGCGGTAGAACCGTCCTACTAGACGCCGCCGCTGCTCGATCGAGAGTCAGCACCAGCAGATTGGCGCTTTCCAGCTGTTACTCCCCTCATACTTTCGCGGCTGCGTAACGGCTCCCCACCACTCTTGCGTAGTGTGCTGCTTGCGCGAGATTGAAGCAACCATTACTATGACGGCGTGAGGGTAGGGTAACCTAAGCTAGGGATCAAAGAAAGGCCAACCAAACCGCCAGGCATGTCGGTAGTGCAGATTATGGAGGAGAGGGAGATGATGACCCACCGTATGCCCTTCGGGCTTCGCTTGTTGCTGGGTATGGCTGTTGTTACTACCGTAGTCATAGCAGGCGCGACCAGTGGGTCGAAGCCCGGGGATGCGGCACCCAAGGGTGGTGCTCCGGGAGCCCCGGGCGAGAGGGCGATCTGGACCGAGGCAGACAAGGACGGCTTCGGGACCTCTTACACGACCGCCAGCAAGGTCTGGCACACACTCGACGACGGTGAGCTCACCGAAGTCTACTACCCGGACATTGGAACGCCTAGCGTGCGCGACCTGCAGTTCATAGTCAGCGATGGCGAGACGTTCGCTGAGCTGGAGACTGAGGCTACCAGCCACGACGTGCGACTCTTGGATGGCGGGCGCTCGCTCACCTACCAACAGGTCAACACGGACGAGTCCGGCGACTATAAGATCACGAAGACCTACGTCACCGATCCCTCCCGCTCTACGGTGCTCATCGATGTGACCTTCGAGTCCCTCACGGGCAGGCCCTATCAGCTCTATGCGCTTTACGATCCCTCTCTGGACAACAGTGGCGACGACGACTCGGCCACCAGCAAAGGAGCCCAACTCCTTGCCAGCGACGGCGATGTTGCAAGTGCCCTACTGAGCGCACCTCAGTTCGAGCGGACCTCTAGCGGCTACAAGGGAACCAGCGACGGTTGGATCGATCTGCAGGACAACTACAGAATGGACTGGGACTACCGGTCGGCATCGAACGGGAATGTGGTTCAGACGGGCAAGACGGCGCTGACCGGGCTGCCGGGTAGCCAGCACTTGACACTCAGCCTCGGTTTCGGAGGGGGGACTTCTGGAGCCCTCAATGAAGCACAGGGCTCGCTCATGAACGGCTTCCAGAAGGCAGCGACGGATTATCAGGCCGGGTGGCACAGCTACCTGAGTTCACTCAAGAGTGTCCCGCAAAGCGCGTCCGGGATGCAAACGACATACGACGTTTCCCTCATGACACTAGCCGCCCACGAGGATAAGACATTCCGGGGCGCCTACATCGCCTCACCTTCTATGCCGTGGGTGTGGGGGGGCGAGGGCGCAAACGGGAACCTTCTGCTCGATAACAGGGGGGCCGACGACACGTCTGGAGCCTACCATCTAGTCTGGTCGCGCGACCTCTACCAGATCGCAACGGCGCTCCTGGCGGCTGGCGACCGCGGTGGTGCCGAACGCGCCCTTACCTACCTGTTCGAGAGGCAGCAGAAGCCCGACGGCTCGTTCCCCCAGAACTCCTACGTCGACGGTACCCAACGCTGGGAAAACGTGCAGCTCGACGAGGTTGCGTTCCCATTGGTGATGGCCTGGCAGCTCGGCAAGAACGACGGAGCGACCTACCGAGATCACATCAAGAAGGCCGCGGACTACATCGTGGCCAACGGCCCGGCGACCCCGCAGGAGCGTTGGGAGAACCAGGGTGGCTACTCTCCGGCCACCATCGCGGCCGAGATAGCGGGCCTAGTGTGCGCAGCCGATATCGCACGCACCAACGGTGATAGATCCTCTGCCAACAGGTACCTAAGGGTGGCCGACCAATGGCAGCGCGACGTCGAGAAGTGGACGGTGACGACTAACGGGCCTTTGGCCGGCCACCCCTACTACTTGAGGATTACTAAGGACGGCAACCCCAACTCCGGAACTACCTACAACATAGGCGACAGTGGCCCGAACGGCATCGACCAGCGGCGGGTGGTAGATACGAGCTATCTGGAGCTGGTTAGGCTCGGCGTCAAGCCAGCCAACGACCCCAATATCGTGCAGACACTCAGTGTGGTGGACTCGGAGGAGATTCTGGACTATCAGAAGGTCGGGCTTAAGGTAGATACAGACAACGGCACTTTCTGGCACCGCTTCAACTTCGACGGCTACGGCGAGACCCGAGAGGGAGAACCGTGGGACATCGGTTTCATCCCGTGCGATATAACCACCTGCCTCGAGACGCAGAGCACGATCGGGCGAGCGTGGCCCATCTTTGCTGGAGAGCGCGGCGAGTACGAGCTGGCGGCCGGTCAAGCTGGTGCAGCCGAACGGTTGGCCTCGATCGCGAAGACGGGCAATGATGGCTACATGCTGCCCGAGCAGGTGTGGGACGATTTCCCGCCATCAGGTCAGCCTGGTTTCCCGTCAGGGGAGGGCACCTTCTCGGCCACGCCGCTGGCCTGGACACATGCCCAGTTTGTGCGCTTGGCCTGGTCCATCGAAGCTGGGCGCCCGATTGAGCGGCCCTCCATCGTCTTCGAACGCTACGGCAGAGATGTGACTCAAGCCGGTCCTTGACGCGCTCGGGCCAGAGGACGAGTCGGATCAAGTACGCCTACCAGATCTAAAGGCCGGGGTTGTCACAACCCCGGCCTTGTTGTGGCGATCCGGTCCCACCGGCGCCTCCTCGCGGGCCTTGTGACTACGCGATCAGTCACACCCTCAGAATTCTGTTCAGTATCTTGTACATCCGCGGAGGGCAGTCCCTTTGTAGTGATCGGTGTTGTCCGCCTTGTGGTAATCGGTCGTGACCGAGACAATGTCGGTGGCGCCAATCGACTCCGCACTGCGGAGGATCCTTGCAGGAGGTGTTGGGTCCCTAGCTTGGCCGCGTGGACTGCCAGGTCTTAGGAAGCCTTGCGAGCGAGTTCTTTGTCAATCTGTTCCTTGTCGAAGCCCACGATCCAGCGGCTGCCGATCTTGATCACCGGCACGCCCGTCTGCCCCGTCTTGCGCACGATGTCCCGCGCAGCATCCGCGTCGCGTTCTATGTTGATCTCCTTGAACGGAATCCCACGCTCCTTGAAATAACGCTTGGCCCTGCGACACCAGGAACACGTTGACGTGCTGAATAGTAGCGCCTTGGACAACGAAGGCCCTCCTTTGCGATGCTGCCGGTTGCCGTGTGATTATAAGCTGAGAAGGTGCCGGTAGTGATGAGCGGTAGATGTCTCGATTAACAGATGGCGATGCTCCCACTGCCAAGCCTGACCGTGAACGGGCCTGTGGTCGCGTCCTGCTCGTGATCCGAAAGGCGAAAGTAGGGCGACCGAACAATTTAGTGGTCGAGCTAGACGAGATCGCATCCTTTAGATGCTGACCGAAGTCAACACCGAGCGGTTAGAATGGCAGATGTCATGAAGCCTTCAACAGGAGCGAGATGACCAGCGGCTACACGCCAGGGAGCATGCCCGAGAAGGACCAGCCGGGCTTCGACCAGATCCTAAGGGCTCTCAGGGAGGGACTAAATGAGGACGCGCGGCTTAAAGAGATGCCGGCTGAGGAGGTAGCTAGGCAACTCGTCCAGGGCGGACACCTTGAAAGGGAGCCCCCTCCACCTCTGGTCGCGGAGGCTCTGGAAGGTCTGGAGGCTGAGGAGCAGAGTTTTCAGAACGAGGAGCTTTCGTCTGAGTAAGCAAACTAGCTCGGGCATGGTTCGCGTCGCCCACGCTCAACCTGTGGGGACGGCGAGGGGAGTAAAACGAGCGGCGGTGCGTGCTCGTCGAATGCTTTCGTAAGCTCCGCCCCGACCTCGTGGCGTTTCAGGAGGCGGTCGTGGGCGACGGCTACGATCAAGTTATAGATATTCTCGGTTCCGGCTACCACCTCGCCCACCAGACGGAGCGGGAGGCCGACCGTGGCGGAGACATCGAGGACGGGTAGGGCATCTCGATCGCGAGCCGGTGGCCCGTCGGGAAGGTGTGGGAGCCGGACCTCAACGTGAGGCCCCGAACCGAGGACTTCGCCTGCGGTCCCCTCATCGCCGAGGTACTAGCCCCGGAGTCCATCGGGCCGCTCATGTTCGTCAACCACCTTCCCAACTGGCAGCTGACCTTCGAGCACGAGCTTCGCGCCGTCCAGCGGCTGATTGCCTTGTCCGCTTCGACTAGCTGATCTTCCAGCGCGAAGTGGGCGTCGGGAAAGGCGAAGCGATATGCCGCCACGTACATGTCACGCCCTCTGGGCCGTACGGCGTCTTGTACACGATTGGGGAAAGCTAGGAGCGTAAAGAGCATAAGTCCAGGGCGAAGAGGTCCTCTGTTGGTTCGAGGCTTCCTCGGGTGAGCACCTCCTCGAGCCACTGGCGGACTAGGGCCTTGTTGTCTTCAGACATCAGGATTTTTCCCTTGCAAGGACCACTAACATCTCACTGGATCGCAGCCAATTCGATCTCGGAGGTATCTCGAGTCGGTCCGGCGCTGCAGCGCAAGGCGATGCAAATCCCGAGTTGTAACGTCTCCTTAGCTTAACACCCCGTCGGGCGCACCGTGGACCTCGAATTCGTAGGTGTCACCGTGGCTCAGGTAGTGTACCCGCTCGTCCAAGCCAGCCTCGCTCACTGCCCGTTTGAAGTCCTCCAGCGGCGACGTGAAGACCTCGTAATCGTTGTAGTGGATGGGGATGGCGGTACGGGGATCTACGATCTCATGGCCTCGACACCCTGCTCCGCGTCCATGGTCACCATGATGCCGAGCACCCTCGTGCCTCCGAGATGCAGGAGCGCGAGGTCCACATCGGGGAAGCGGCGCGGTATCTCCCTCAAGCGCTCGTGGATGAGGGTGTCCCCGCTGATGTACATCCGCAGGCGGGTCTCACCTGTCGCACTCCCAAACTCGAGCATGCTGCCCATCACAGGCGGCAGCACCGCGCCGAGCGGACCTGGCCCGTGGGTACCAGGCATCGCCGTGAGGTGCAAGTTCGCCTCTCCCTTTGTTACCTCGATCGGCTCCCAGGTCTTGAGCGCGTGTGTCCGGGTGAAGCCGACCTTTTCGAGGTAGGAGGTGGCGTGGCGGGTGGAGATTATCGGGATTGCCTTGTTGAGCTTGCGCTCCGCCACTCGGTCGAAGTGGTCGCCGTGCAGGTGCGAGAGCAGGACGAAGTCGAGCGGGGGAAGGTCTTCGATCTCCACAGCCGGGTTAGTCGTGCGCTTCGAACTCAGCCCGTAGCCCAGGTGCACGTGGTCGCCGGCGTGGAGGAAGTTAGGGTCGGTAAGGATGGTAAACCCAGCATAGCGGATCAAGACTGTGGCGTTCCCGACAAAGTAGATGGAGCCGCTCCCGAAATCCGGGTGCTCGTTCCTCCTGGGAAGGAGTAAGGAGTTCGTCTCTGTCACAGGATCATCCTGAGGTTGGCGAAGACTCCAACTCTGCCACAACCTCACCTGGATCCGAGAAGGTAGGACGGCCCAAGGTACGTAGCCTCTCCACCAGCTCCTCTGGTGCCCCGTTGCTCTCGGCGGCCGAGGCCAGATCCTCCTTGCTCGCAGGATAATCGACGCCTTCCAGGTACTGCGTCGTGTCGTCAGGGTCGAAGTCCACGATAGCCTCCTCCGGGTTCGTTGACACCACCCTATATGCCCCTGAAACCGGCGTTCGTAACGCTACAGGTTCCACATCTTCTGGTACATGTCCAGCACCAGGTTCTTGCATCCCTCCGGAAGATCCCCGAACGAGGCCGCGCGGCCCAACTCTGTGTAGGGCGGACGGCCACGGCTCACCGTGTAACCACCGGAACCGAGCGGATTATCATCCATGCGCACGTACAGATACTCGCCCGGCTTCTTCAGCGAGAGAAGCCCTGTTAAGAGCGCCGTGTAACGTTCGGCGTCACGCCACCGTCGTCATAGAGTCAGACGTAGCGCGCGTTTCTTACACTGGCGAAGCGGCCCGTGTCGAGCCTTCTTTCTCTAAGCCCTCGTCAATTCTACTTGCCGGTCATCGTCTTTCCCGACGAAGATCTTGAAGCCCATTGGGGAGTGTTTTGTACTCCGAGCGTTTGACGAACCAGATCACGTAGCGAGAAACGGATCCGCCCCCGAACGCCCTCCACACCGCCTTCACCACCACCTAAATGCGGTAGCGGGATGGAGGTGCGGGTTGATCCGAAAGGTCGATAGGCTACGTCGACGTTTCCGCCAGCATTCTTATCTCCGCGTAAGGACCAAGGTTTTGCCCTAGCCTGCGCTCGCCGGTATCTGAGTGTTGTCGTTCGCTACAATGGAAGTGGAATAGATGACGCGCGAGCGCCGCGACAAAGGCAACCCCGCCTTGAGGCGGTAGACGCAAAGCTACGGGCCTCTCCAGGGAGGCGGCCGGGCTACCGAACGGGAGATACGCGCATGGTGGAACGGCCAAGATCTAGCCGCCCGTCGCCGGCCAGCCGGGGCCAGAAGCCAGACGTTTTGCGCATTAGGTTGTTAGGTGGCTTCCAGGTCTCGGTTGGACACCGAGCGATAGAGAGCGCCTGGCCCCTGAAGAAGGCGCGAAGCCGCGTCAAGATCCTCGCGCTTGCCCAGGGTCACCGCCTCCACCCCGATGTGCGATACGCCCGTTTAAGAAACGGCACTCCATGAACACCGCCGGCATCGTTCCAGACGCGTCCAGCAGGGTAAGTTCCCCGACCTGACGTGCAGATGAAAGCGGTACGTTAAACCCCTGCCGCACAAACCCACTATCGCAAGGGAGACACCAGTCAATACTACGCTGCAGCAGTGGTGGAAAGAGAGCGTCGTCTACCAGATCTAGCCGCGCAGCTTCGCTGACGGTAACGGCGACGGGATCGGCGATCTCGCCGGTATCACCTCAAGGCTGGACTACCTGTCACCCTGGGCGTCGGACGTGTTGTGGCTGTCGCCTATCTACCCCTCACCGCAGGACGACGCCGGCTACGACATCAGCGACTACCAGGACATCGACCCGACGTTCGGATCCCTGGAAGAGTTCGACGCGCTGCTGGCGGCCGTCCACGAGCGCGGGATGAAGCTCGTTATGGACCTCGTCGTCAACCACACCTCCGACGAGCACCCCTGGTTCGTCGAGTCGCGTGCCTCGGAGGACAACCCGAAGCGCGACTGGTACTGGTGGCGACCCGCGCGCGAAGGCATGAGCGCGGGCGACCCGGGCGCCGAGCCCAACAACTGGGGCTCGGTGTTTTCCGGCCCGGCTTGGGAGCTCGACAAAGTGACGGGCGAGTACTACCTGCACCTGTTCTCGCGCAAGCAGCCCGACCTCAACTGGGAGAACCCCGAGGTCCGATGGGCGGTCTACTCGATGATGCGCTGGTGGCTGGATCGCGGCGTCGACGGCTTCCGCATGGACGTCATCAACTTCATCTCCAAGGATACCAGCCTGCCCGACGGCCGGGTCCACGAGGGCGGCCTCTACGGCGATGGCAGGCCCCACTTCGTCGACGGACCCCGCATGCACGAGTTCTTGCAGGAGATGCACCGCGAGGTCTTCGCCGGGCGCGAGGGCCTGCTTACCGTCGGCGAGATGCCCGGCGTGACGGTAGAAGAGGCCAGACTCTACACCGACCCCGCCCGCCGCGAGGTGGACATGGTCTTCCAGTTCGAGCACGTCCAGGTCGACCACGGGGCCACGTTCTGGGACGTCCGCCCGCTGCGTCTGCGCGAGCTCAAGGCCATCCTCGGGCGCTGGCAGACCGGGCTGGCCGAGGTCGGCTGGAACAGCCTGTACTGGAACAACCACGACCAGCCGCGCGTCGTCTCGCGTTTCGGCGACGACGGGGAGTACCGCGTGCTGTCGGCGAAGATGCTCGGCACCGTGCTGCACCTCCACCGCGGGACGCCATACGTCTACCAGGGCGAAGAGCTTGGCATGACCAACGCGCCCTTCGACTCGATCGACGACTTCCGCGATATCCAATCGCTCAACCACTACGCCGAAGCCGTCGGCGGGGGCGCCGATCCCGAAGCCGTCCTCGCCGCGCTGCGCGTCCGCAGCCGCGACAACGCCCGCACCCCGATGCAATGGGACGACACCGAAAACGCCGGCTTCACCACCGGGACACCCTGGATTGCGGTCAACCCCAACCACAAGGAGATCAACGCGCAAGCGGAGATAGCCGACGACGCCTCGGTGTTCCACCACTACCGGCGGCTGATCGAACTGCGTCACACGGAGCCCGCCGTCGCCCACGGCGACTTCCGCATGCTGCTTCGCCGACCACGAACAGGTCTATGCGTTCATCCGGCGCCACGGCACCACCGAGTTGCTCGTCCTCGCCAACTTCTCCGGAGAGCCCGCCACCATCGAAGTACCTGACGCTGACCGCTGGCAGGGTACAGAGCTCGTCCTCGCCAACTATCCGGTGGATGCGACCGAGAACATTCGGCACCTCGCTCTGAGGCCGTGCGAGGCGCGCGTCTACCGTTTGCGCTAGCCCCGAGCACTCTTCTACTGGCACAGGCGTCAACCCATCCCCACAAGCAAAGAGGAAAATATGCAGATCACCAGGAGCAACAGCACCGAGACCACGCCGGGACCGGCCGACTGGTTCACCGGCACCGTCTACATAGACGCCGTCGCCGCGTCCTCCGGGCCGTCCCGCCTGGGGGCCGCGAGCGTCCATTTCACGCCGGGCGCGCGCACTGCCTGGCACACTCACCCCTTCGGGCAGACCATCTACGTCACCGAGGGCGTGGGGCTCTGCCAGCGACGCGGCGGGCTCGTAGAGGTGATCCGTGCGGGAGACCGCGTATTCTTCGAGCCGGGCGAGGACCACTGGCACGGGGCAACCCCGAACCGCTTCATGACCCACATAGCGATGCAGGAGCCCGACGACTCGGGCAGCCCCGCCGCCTGGGGCGAGCACGTCACCGACGAGGAATACGGCGCCGCGCCGGCCATCGAGCGCTGAGGAGGTCCCTCCCCGCCGACCCGTTTGGCTTCGCACCTCCCGGGTGCGGGCAGCGCCGTTCACCGCGAGGGTTACTCTTGGCGTAGTTCGTGGGCACGACCCGAATCCGAAGTCCGTGACTTGCCCCATCTACGAGTACGGCCTTTACGTATGCGTCGAGTCGGTAAGCTTCCGCACCGTCGTTCGGCGCCGCCGGTGGCCTTGGGGACGTGGGAACCAACGCCGATACATGAGTCCCAAAACACCCAGTCGTCCGGGCTACGCTTTCGTGCCTTGCTGACCGAGGATGGCGACCGGAGAGTGCAACTCCACAGCGTCTGAAGTTCGCCCATGACACGCTCCGGAACTTCGCCTTGACGGAATTCTAAGAAGTTCGCCTCCGAGGATGTACCATGGAGCGGAGCCGGAGGCCTTGCGAGCCCCCAGCCTAACGCCTAGGAGAACGTCTACTAGCGGCGGACCTCAACGCGGAAGCAGCTGGTGCCCACTTCCTTCCTTGAGTCAACGATGCAGAGGTCCCGACCCTTGCCCCCGTTTGCCGTGTCCAGGGTGTCCCCGTCCGCCACGTTGATCCTGTCGGAGCCCCCGCCGCGCCTCACCACGTCAGTGTCGTTGGTGTACTTGTTGGCCAAAACCCGGTCGTTTCCGCCCCTCGCTACGATCACGTCGTCCTTACGGTTGCCGATCCGCTCTAAGATCTTGTCGTCGCCACCCCCCCCGTAGCAGGGCACGCTGCTCCTGCACTGGATCAGCTGGCCCTGGGCCGCTAGCGCAGCGGCGGCTGCGAACAGGGGCACCAGCACCACCACCAGGCTCAACACCATCATCAGCTTGCGCATGCGCCGCTCCTCTCTCGTGTCCTTGGAGCACAGTCGAGGGCACAACCTCTGCCCCGGTTGTTCTTACCGACGTGGTAGAACGCTAACGCGGATACGGACCAAGCGCAACCCCTAGAGAGTGCCCTTATGTGAGGGGGCTCGTCTCGACTCTATTCACCGGAGTGCGTGGAAGGGACGTTCTCGGAAGTCAGCGCCTCCGCGTCGAGGTGCCTAGTTGGGCAACTCGATGCTGCCGTCGGCAGCCATCGGGAAGGATGGGTTCCACGCTACCTCCCACAGGAAGCCCTCGGGATCAGCGAAGAAACCGTGGCGCCCGAAGAAGATCTCCTGAGCCTCCTTTACGATCGTGGCTCCCGCCTCGGCAGCATCTGCGAGTACTGTATCCACCTGTCCCTCCTCAGCCACGTTGTGCGCAAGCGAGACTCGCGCGAAGCCGCTGTGCTCCACATCATCTAACCCGACGCTTGCATCGGCGGCGAACGACGGCCTCGGGAAGAGGGCGATCACCACCCCACCCGTCTTGAAGAACGCCACCTCGTCGCCGCCCACGTCGGACTTGGGCCATCCCAATCCGTCGCGGTAGAAGGCGACGGCTCGCACGAGGTCGCTCACTCCGAGCGTGATGAGGCTCACCCTAGGTTCCATTATCCGGTCTCCTTCTCTTGCCACCGTGGACGCACGAATTGTCCCGGAGGAAGCTTTCATTTCACAGGGCATACTTCGAAGACTGCAGATGGTTCTCCGAGGACCGAATCGGCCATGGTGAATTGGACCGTAGCAATTGAGCCCTTCGAGGTCGTAGCGGGGCTTGTGGTGTCAGATCCTTGCGCAACTTCACATTGGGACACGCAACTCGAAACCCTGACCGGCACGAGGGTGAAGGCGAGGGTGCCCCTAGACGGTCGGAAGGTCTAGCGGACAGGGGTACGCCACCCGGTGCACGTACTTTCCAAATGTAACGGATTTGCGAGCGCAGCTGCGAGGTACGGCTCTCCGCTCCAGGGATTCAGGAGACGGACGCAGGATCGGCGTGAGCGCCATGCTGGCGGGCTTGTTGCCGCCGTGCTTCCGTCGTACGGTGCAGAACCTTTTGGCCCTGCTGGCCGTACCCGGTCGACCAAGAGGGCTAAACGATGCACGTGCATCGTTGCGACCAATCCCTGTTCGCCGGAGCACGTGGAAAACCAGTGCTGCGAGGTTCGCATACACGGGGTTCTAGGAAATTCGCCCCAGAAGAAGTGTCCACCTGGCATATGTATCACCCCTTACGAGGCTGCTAGAGTGTCCCCGTTGCATGCAGAGAGAGCGGTGGGGCACTTGCCTCCCGCCCCATCCCCCAGGAGAAGGATGAGCCGCCGTAGGATATGTTAGAAGGAGCGGAGATGAGCCAGGAGAAGGTGACCAAGCAGTTTGGCGACCGGAGGAAGAACCCAGCTTACAGGAACGGCTGGGGGGATGGCCGTTTCGGGCCGAGGCGGTTGTTCCTTGAGAACTCGAACCTCGCGGAATGGTCGGGTCACCAGGAGAGACTGGCATACTATCGGGGGCATCGCGAAGGGCGGCGGGTCCGCGAGATGCAGGAGCACGGGGACTCTGCCTGATACAGGGATGCGGTTCTCCTTTCGGCGCTATTCATCTGAGGGCGTGGAAGGGGTCAGCCTGTTGAAAAAGTCGGCGCTGAATTGAAAGTGACTACGCATCGGCCTCCAGAAGCTCCAAAAAGCCCCAAATACGGTGTGTTTGGGACTCGAGTCGCCCTTGCACATCGTTCATGCCGCCCCCATGTCCATCCCGAACGCCCTCTGCATCGAACTCCTCCTCCTGACTAGCAACACTTCATGGGTAGCCGGTGGTCGTCCGCACGTCCGGACGGCAACTCGCTCGACCCGCGCCAGGATTCTAGCAATCTACTCATCAGCCTGGGCCGGCGCCTCCAATGCAGCCTTGAACCAGGACGGCAGATAAACCGCGCTTTTGCGGCCCCTCGGAGGATTTGTCTGGACGGTTATGGTCTAGACGCTCGACCTCGGCACTGCTAATAATGACCGGCGGGAAGAGGTCCTTCGGCCTCATCCACGTCTGCCCGAGGAGGCAAGTGCATGACTGACAACAAGAACTACCAAGATCTCCACTCGAAGGTCGTGGAACTGGCCCGCGGGAAAAACTTCGCAGCACTCTCGACGCTGCTGCCAGGTGGACACCCCCAAACGCAGGTGATGTGGGTCGATGCCGACGACGAATATCTTCTGATCAACACCGAGGTGCACCGCCAGAAGTTCAAGAACGTCGAGCGTGACCCGCGGGTGACGATCACGATTTGGGAAAGGGAAGACCCCTATCGCTTCGTCGAGGTACGCGGAGAAGTCGTAGGGAAGGTGAAGGGTCCGACAGCGAGAGACCACATAGACAAACTCTCCCATAAGTACCACGGCAGGCCTTACGGGACCAAGGTCCGGAGCGAACGGATAATACTGAGGATCGCTCCCTTGCGGCAAGTGGTCCGCATGCCCTCCTGACCGATGGTTTACGCGGGTAGATGCTTCCTGGGGGCGACGGCCGCCGAGGTTCGCGAGTCCGACAGCCCATGCCTCGCTGGCTCCCACCTACGCCTCCCTCACGCAGCTGAGAGTCCCGACGGTAGGGAGCGCGCCCCGATGTTCCGAGAACCAGTTTTAGGCAGCACCTCACCGATCGTGCTAGCCTCGCCAAGATGGGCAACGAAGAGAATCCATTGGTCGCGCCCGGAACATACTCGATACCGAAAGAGCTGGCTCGCCACGCCCCCAGAAAGCGCTTCGCCCCGACGAGCTGCGCGGGGCTTGCCACCAGGCGGGAGAGGAGCTCGGGTGGGAAGATGCGAGTAAGGGCAGGTTCCGCACGGCGGCAGAGATAACAGCAGTGCCGGAAGAAGGCCTTGAGTAGAATCTATTCACCGGAGTGCGTGGAAGGTAGATTCCCCGAAGTTCGTGTATATGTATCCTCAGAAGTACGCCCGTAAGTGATGCGCGAAAACCGACTCGCTAGAAGGGGAACGTGGACAGGATCCGCCTCATCGAACTGATCGAAGGCCAGGTGGCGCGTTTGTCCGCGGAGAGCAGGGGGCTGTGGGAAGAGCTGGAGTTCCTTAGGGAATCCATCCCCGATCCGGAAGAGCCGAGTAGGATGGCCCGCGAGTACTACATCATGGAGCGGATCTTCGAGCTGCCCGTGCCCGAACAGTTCATCACCAGCCGGCTGGCGGAGTTGGTGGCCGCACTTCGCAAGGCAGAGCAGGCGGAGCGCCGCGGGGAGTCGGGAGAAGACTACCGGATGCGAGGCGTGATCAACGCCGCCATGATCAAAGACCGCGAAGAGGGGGGGCCGATAGACGCCAACATGACGATCGATAGGGCGATCGCCCGACTGGAAGGGCACCAATAGCCTTTATGCATCCGAGTGCGTAGAAGGCAAATTCTGCGAACTTCGCTTTGACGGAGTTCTCGGAAGTTCGCCTTCGCGGCCCGGAAAGGGTTGCTTGCATACTAGTCGATCTAGTAGCACTTAATACAAAAACGTGCCTCATTTGGGTGAGGCGCTGGGCTCCAGCTATTCCTACAATGGTGTCTTCATTAGCGAAACCCCAACGTAGGGGAGGAGAGGTATGAGACGACTGTACCTACTGCTTGCGGCTGCGCTGATAGTGCTTAGCCTCGTGGCCCTCACCATGGGCTCCGCAGGCGCCGTTACGGAGAAGTACATGGCGATAGCCACGGCCCCCTCGGTCTTGGGCGGGAGTTCGTCCTACGGACACACCAAGGCGGAGGCGAAGAGAAACGCCATGACCAAATGCAAGCGCCACAACGCCAACAACCCCGACTTCCGCAACGACTGCACAGGTGCAGTGTGGGTCCACAACGGCTGGGCTTCCGTAGCCTACGAGAAGAGGAAGGAGCACCCCTACAAGAATCTCGCCTGGGGGTCGGGCTGGGGCCCTACCAAGGACGAGGCCAATCATCAAGGGCGGAAGGTCTGCCGTCGTTACGCCAAGGAGAAGTGCACCACGCAGTTCTACGACCATTCGCTAAAGCGGGGCTCGGGCGCGAGCAGGGGCGGCCCCTGGTAACTTTAGCGGTGTTCATCTAGGGTCGGGGTTCTTAGCAGCCCCGGCCTTATTCACCCGAGTGCGTGGAGAGGCTATATGAAAAGCCCTCAAACACGAGTTCTGGGAAGTTCACATATATGGAAGGGCTGCAGGCCCCTTCAACGAGTACGGGGTCCGGCTGCCTTAAGGCACAGGCTCCTGCCAGAGTCACTTCCCTGCGATTATGGTCCGGCCAGATCCTCGCGGGCCTCCTCTTGAGCCTCCTCCTTATCATGCGCCTCGTCGTCGTGCACCTGTTCCTGCTCGGGTTCCTCCTCGGCACCTAGCTCGGCGTAGAGCACGGTGAGTATGACCCCCACGAGACCCACCGGCCCAACCCAGCGCGGCAGGCGGATCCCCAACACTCGATCGAGGGAGTACCTGTCTGGCTCGCGGATCATTAGCGCCGTCGATATGGCGATGTTTAGCACGGGCAACTCTGCGCCCCCCTCTGTCACCCAGATGGGCTTACCCCAGTGGGCCTTCCTCGTGGCCATCGACATCGCCCCTATGACCCCGAGCGGACCTAGGGGGTTGAAGAGCCCCAGTGCCGTGAGAACACCGCCACCGAACTCCGAGAGCCCCGCCAGATAGGCCCAGGGACGTCCCGGCCTCATACCGAGCATCTCCATGAAGCCGCTCGTGCCCTCCACTCCGGGGCCTCCAAAAGATCCGAATAGCTTCTGTGCTCCGTGTCCGGCCATAAGAGAGCCTTGCGCCACGCGCACGATCATAGGCGCCGATTCGTTAACCTTCGATGTTTTCATCCTCACTCCTTCCGTGGCCTTCTCGGGACTCGCCTCTCTCCTCCTTGGGGGATGAGGGCACCCCTGTCTACGATGTATACCCGAAACCATCTGGGTTGTACTCCCCTCCTTCCACTTGCTCTTATGCACCGGAGTGCGTGGAAGGTGGATTCTCAGAACTTCGCTTGCGGGCTGCTCGATAAGGTCGCTTGGAGGCAAGGTAACTTAATAACGTCTAATACAAATCTCAGCCGATTCTCAGCCCGCTCTCATATATTACTGTTAGTTATCTTAGTTATAAGAGATCTACCGGTTACGAGGGGGCATGTAAACGCCGGTACAGCGTGAACCAAGATGAGCAGACCTGGGAGCGGCTGCCACACCACTTTACTCTCCGATCCCACCTACAGAGGAGATGTATATGAGGTTAGTGGAACAAGACCAGCTTAAGGAGATGCCGGAGCAAGCGGAGAGCTGGATAGCGGAAGATGGCATCGTCTCACATGAGACGCCGATCAAGAAGGTTGGCGAGAAGGTGCCCAATTCGGAGATCTCACGGCCGGAGTTTAGAAGGCGGCTATGGGCCCAATGCTGGATTCTGGTTGTGATTACCGGTATCGTCGCGTGGCTCATCGCCATAGGGGGGTAGGATTACGAAAAGGCACTTTCCTTGATGTGGCGGGGACCTCCTCTGGGGTCCCCGGCTATCCTCTCCCCCTTATACGTCTAAGCCAGCCTATTTGGCGCCTGATTTGGGACAATGGCGGGCATAGAGGGAGTTTTTCAACAGGCTGGTGGATTCTGCGAACTTCGCCTTGAAACTGTCCGAAAAGTCCCACAGATGCCCGGAACGTGGCCTCACAAAGCACGCAGGGGCGCCTTTCGGTCCGTTCTGGCCCTAGAATATAGGGCGAATCCACGCTCGGAGCGTTGCTCAAACCCCTTTTCGGACAGTTTCTTGACGGCGTTCTCCGAAGTTCGGCGCGCAAAAGAAGGACCGAGGCAATGATGCTCCCGGCTCTCCCTCTTCCTCTTGCCCTTATTCACTAACGTCGTGGATAAGGGCATTCTTAAAAGTAATTTGTGCGCTTAGATCTCTGGTTCAGTCTCCGACCCGCATTTTCTTCCCCTGCACTTCCAAGCCCCCGCCCACAAACTCGGGGGATTTGGTCAGGACGAACGCCACCTGATTGCCATCGGGGGAAAGGAACTGATCAGATTGTGTACCATCCGTATAGCGTACGGTGCCAGTGCAACCCGCCTTGACGGTATAAGTGCCGGAGATCGGTTGGTTACGAATAATCTCCCCGCCAAAGTTACCTGAATAGACGCCCTTCACGTGGCCGTTGCCGTCATAGACCTCATAGCCTGCCTGGGCGAACGGGACCTTTTTGTCCCCCTTGATCTCATATCCATCAAAGGAGAACAGATACCTTCCGTCCAGCGTGGCCTCGGAACACTTCGCCCCGGTGGCGTTGTTGTCCTTGCCATCCGCGAGCGCTGTCATCGCCATGACCAGCACCATCGCCGCCACGACCAACGCCACCACAACCAAGCTTAAGATGCGCTTCATGCGCAACCTCCTTTTCCCGGAGCAGGGTGACAGGCCCACCCCTTTAGCGTATGGGGCCACCCTACCTCTCGGAGCGAGTGCAGCACAAGCTCCCAATGAATGATTTTTATTGCGTACTACAGTTGCAAGTAGGTTATAAGGGGTGCGCTAGATGCATGAGTAGCTTATTCACTCAACCTCATAGAGAAAAAGAAGGCAAATTCTCCGAAGTTCGCACAGGGTCATCGGTGGTGCATCGCTGCTGACTACCCTACCATTCGGTCATAGAGCTGCAGTCTCACTATGACCGCAGGAGGAAGCGGGTCGAGAAGGAGGGTCCATGGAAGCCACCGACGTCGTACAGGAATACTTCGATGCGTGGAACCGGCACGATCCGGAGGCGATCGTCGCCACCTTCGTCCAGGGCGGCACCTACACCGATCCCAACGCCCCCGAAGGGCTTAGCGGGCAAGCCATAGCCGAGTACGCGAGCGGCCTCTTCGCGGCCTTCCCCGATCTATCATTCGACTTGGTCAGCCACAGCTCCACTGACGACGGAGCGGTAGCCGCCAGGTGGGTGATGCGTGGGACCAATACCGGCCCTTTGAGGGGAAACCCTCCGACCGGAGGCACCGTCGCCCTGCCTGGAGCCGACTTCATCGCAGTGGAGGGAGACAAAATCCGCTCGGTACAGGGATACTTCGACCGGAGCACTTTCGTGGAGCAGCTAGGGTTGCAAGCCATCGTGCAGCCCCGCTCCGTCGGGCCGTTTTCCTTCGGCTCCAGCGTCCGCGCCCAGTCGGGTAAGCGCACCAAGCCGGGTGCCTTCAGCCTCACCTGGATCGAGGTCCGTTCGGAGGAAGAAGCCCAGCAGGTTCGAAACTACAGCCGGGCCGCAGCGGCGGAGATGGTCGATATGCCCGGCTTTATCGCCTGGATAGGTGTCGTGATCGCAAAACGGCTGTTCACGATCACTGCTTGGGAAGACACCGAGAGCCCGCAGCAACTTAGGCACAGCGGCCCGCACGAGGAAGCCGTCGAGCGGTTCTTCAGCACGGACTTCGCTACCAGTGCGCTGACGAGCGTGTGGAAGCCAGAGCGCATCAACACGCTGTGGGTGCGGTGCGAAGCATGCGGGAGCATGGAGGACTACGAGCTCTCTGGTGGGACGAGCCGGTGCGGGGAACCGCTGCCTGAACCACCACCGTACTGGTGAAAAGGGGTTGCGCCTAGACCTATTCACCCAAGTAAGTGCGTGGAAGGGGTGTTCTCCGAAGTTCGGATGGAGGATACTGGATAGATCGCAGCCCAGAGGCTGCCATTCCAGTCAGGGATCAGGACGCGCAAGTAGCCCGGCAGAGAAGTAACCTTCCTCAACTGGGGGAGGTTCGCTGGGGAATCCTACGTCTTTCCCTTCCAAGCTTCGATCTCGCATAAGTTGCAGGCAGCCCGACGTCAACATACTTGCTGTCGGTGGCCGACTCCGGCTTCTGCGAGGAGCTCGCCGAGTACCTCGGCATAAAGCCCTCGAGGGGCGAGACGGCCCAAAGGGTGCTCGGCGTCGCCTCGTGGGCGATGGACAAGAGCGAGGACCCGGAGGAACGCGCCCGCATGGCCTTGTTGAGCTTGCGCTCCGCCACTCGGTCGAAGTGGTCGCCGTGCAGGTGCGAGAGCAAGACGAAGTCGAGCGGGGGAGGTCTTCTATCTCCACAGCCGGGTTAGTCGTGCGCTTCGAACTCAGCCCGTAGCCCAGGTGCACGTGGTCGCCGGCGTGGAGGAAGTTAGGGTCGGTAAGGATGGTAAACCCAGCGTAGCGGATCAAGACTGTGGCGTTCCCGACAAAGAAGATGGAGCCGCTCCCGAAATCCGGGTGCTCGTTCCTCCTGGGAAGGAGTAAGGAGTTCGTCTCTGTCACAGGATCATCCTGAGGTTGGTGAAGACTCCAACTCTGTCACAACCTCACCTGGATCCGAGAAGGTAGGACGGCCCAGGGTGCGTATCCTCTCCACCAGCTCCTCTGGTGCCCCGTTGCTCTCGGCGGCTGAGGCCAGGTAGCGGGGGTAGACTGCACCGCCCTCTAAACGGCGTTCGTCGAGGAGTTGGGGCTTCGGGCGGACGTTTTTGGGGAGGGACCGTCAACCGCTCCACGACGATGGGCGTAACGATGGGGTGCAACGCGACTCCCGAAGCCGGCCCTGAATGCCTGGGTGGCGTGCCGTTGGTCCGTCCCGGCTTCGCCCCGAATGAATCGCCTGCGGCTACCGTCGGGATGGGTTCGGTCCGCCGCGCTGGGGACACGCCGTTGCACGTCAGTTTAGGTTCAGGATGACGGTTTTGAGCTCGGTAAAAGTCTCCATCGCGTAGCGTCCCCCGACGCGTCCTACTCCGGAGAAGGACCCCGCCCTTCCGCCGAAGGGAAGATGGCTCTCCCAGTGGTTCGAGGAGGCGTTTACGTTGACCCACCCGGTCCTCACGGCCTCGGCGAAGCGTAGTCCCCGACTCAGGTCCCTGGTGAAAACAGCGGAGAGCAGGCCGTAGGGCGAGGCGTTGACCGTCCGTACCGCTTCCCTTTCGTCGCGGATGATGGTCGCGGGGATTATCGGACCGAAGGTCTCCTCCTTCGAGACGCGCATCCCCGCGCTGACGTTGCCCAACACGGTCGGTTGGTAGTAGAGGTCCGTGGGGAAGCCTTGGGCGCGGGAGCCGCCGGAGACCAGCTCGGCGCCGCCACTCAGCGCGTCGGAGATGTGCTGATCCATCTTGTCGGCCGTCGGTTCGTTGTTGAGCGGGCCGAGCGTGGTCGTGGGGTCGAAGGGGTCGCCGAGCTTGATCCCGCGCCCGATCGCGCGGCCGAGCTCCTCGAGGTAGGCGTCGTAGACCCTCTCGTGCACCAGGAAGCGCTCCCCGGCGGTGCAGCTCTGCCCCGCCCCGAGGAAGGCGGAGGTCAGGCTCTCCTCGGCGGCGGCTTCGATGTCGGCGTCGTCCAGGATCACCATCGGCCCGTTGCCCCCCATCTCCAAGAGGAGCGTCTTGCCGGCGGCGCGCGAGGCCACCTTCTGCCCCGTCTGGATGGAGCCGATAAACCCGACCGCCTGGGTGCCCGGGTTGGCCGCCACCTCGTCCCCGACCACGGGACCGCGGCCCGTGATCATGTTGAAGAGCCCCGGGGGCAGCCCGGCGTCGACGATGCACTCGGCGAGCTTGACGGCACAGACGGACGTCGAGGGGGCCGGCACCCAGACGACCGCGTTACCGCAAGCAAGCGCCGGCGCGATCATCTCCGCCGGCATGGTGTAGGGCCAGTTCCACGGCGATATCACGCCGACCACCCCGCGCGGGACCCTGTAGAGCATGACGCGCTTGTCGGCGTCGACCGAGGGCGGCATGGCCCCCTCCAGCCGCGTCACGTCGGCGCTCGCCATCTCGAAGTAGGCGACGAGCTCGTCGACCTCGTCGTAGGCCTCGGCCGCCAGCGGCTTGCCCTGATCGAGGGTCAACGTCTCGGCCAGGTCGTCGCGGCGTTCCTCGATGATCTGTGCGATCCGGACCATCGCCGCGGCGCGCTCGAACGCGGAGAGCACCGCCCACCCCGACCAGGCCTCGTTAGCGGCGGCTATCGCCCGCTCGACGTCCGCGCGGGTTCCTTCGCGTACGGTCCCGATCAGCTCTCCCGTGGCCGGGCTCGTGGCCTCCATGCGGGCTTCGGACTCGCCGGTGGTCCACTTGCCGGCGACGTAGATCGGGTAGTCCTTTGTCTCGGTGTACATCACTTCCCCCTTGCGAAGGCGTCGTGGTAGATCCCTTCGTAATCCGCGACCGTGACCTCACGGGGGTTTCCGACCGTCTGCGGGTCTTCGTAGGCGATGCGGGCGAGCATCGGGATCTCGTCCTCCGAGAAGCCCAACTCCTCCATCGTCGGAATACCTACGTCCTCGGTCAGGCGGTAGAGCTGCTCGATGCCGGCCAGGGCGGCCTCGAGAGGTTCGAGCCCCCGGACGTCCGCCCCGAGGGCCTGCGCTATCCGCGCGTAGCGATCGGGCGCGGCGGGGGCGTTGTACTCGCAGACCGGGCCGAGGACGCGGGCCGTCAGGGCGCCGTGGGGGCAGTCGTGGACTCCCCCCGCAGACTGGCTCATGGCGTGGGCTGCCCCCGCGCTCTCCGTGCCGTAGGCCATCCCTCCGAACGTTGCCCCGTGCGCCATGAACGTGCGCGCCTCGATGTTCGCGCCGTCCTCGCAGGCGACCCGCAGCCACCGCGCCACGTACTCTATGGCCGTCAGCGCGAAAGAGTCGGTGAACGGCTGATGGTAATCGCAGGTGTAGCACTCGATCCCGTGCGAGAGCGCGTCCATCCCCGTCGCCGCCGTGATGGCCCTCGGCAACCCGACCATCAGGGCTGGGTCCACGAGCGCCACGTGCGCGCCGATCAGGGGCGTGCCGCCGACGTTGAACTTGATCTTACGCTCGTGGTCGGTGATGACGGCCCAGAGCGTGACCTCGCTGCCGGTCCCTGCCGTCGTCGGTACCGTCACGAGCGGCGGGACGCGCCGCGTGATCGGGGCATTGCCGTACTCGTAGTCGGCTATGGACCCGCCGCCCGTGATCTCGACGCCCACCCCCTTGGCCGTGTCCATGGAACTGCCGCCGCCGAGGGCTACTAGCCCGTCGCAACCCTCCTCCCGGTAAACCTCACTCGTCCGTCCGACGAGCTCCACGCCGGGGTTCGGCCTGACCCCTTCGAAGACGGCGGCGTCCGTAAGGCGATCTAGGGCCCTCTCCGCGAGACCCGCGGCGACCACGCCCCCGTCCGTTACGAGGAGCGGGCGCCTCACGCCCAACTCCTCCACGATCCAACCAAGCCTGTCGATGGCCCCTGGCCCGTGCACGATGCGGGTCGGGATTTCGACGGTGCGCACGGTCTCTGTTTCGACGCTCATACGGCCTCCTCGTTCGCGTTGTGCATCTGGTTCTCTCTGGTTTCGAGCAACGTCGAGGCGGTACCCCGCACAGAGTCCGGCGCGAACCTCTGGAGGGCGAGACGGCGGGGCGCGAGGTAGGACTCCGGCGCACCCTGCCGTTCCAGGAAAGAGAGGGCCCGCTCCCCCAGCGCCGTCCCCTCTTCGATCCTTGACCCCCACACGTTCCACCGTTCGCCAGGATCCCTCCCGAGAACGTAGAGCTCGGGCTCATCGTCGGGTCTGCCCAGGATCAGGGACCGCTCCGGCGTGGTCACGGTGACCGGCATGTAGTCGTCGATCCTGCGCGCCTTGGAGTCTACGGCGGTGATGATCTCACCCTTGGCCAGATACAACGGCCAGGAACTGACCACAAGCGGCCTGTGCTCCTCTCTGCTCCCGTCGAGGACGCCACCGAAGGAATCGCCGGTCATGGTCGTCGGCACGCCCCCCAGTCCAACGAGGTCGAGGATCGTTGGCGCCAGATCCGGGGCCGTGGTCATCGCCTGCGTGCGCCCCGGCTCCAGGCCCGGTCCACGCACCATCAGGGGGATGTTGGTGAGCTCCTTGTACAGGGGAGACCGCTCGACTGTAAGGAGCCAGGACTCTTGCAGCCATTCGGGGACCGCAGAGTCCTCCGTCACGGCAGCTTCCGGGTCGTGCACCCACTCGGCCTTGCCGAAGTAGTCGTGCTCCCCGAAGTAGAAGCCGTGGTCCGAGGTGAAGAGCACGACCGTGTTCTCACGCAAGCCCAGGGCGTCGAGCTTCGCCAGGAGTCGCCCGATCCAGAAGTCCACCATCGAGACCTCGCCGCAGTAGGTGGCGTGGCCGAGGTCGACGTCGTCCTTTTCGAGGCCGGCCTTCTTCCAGTTACCGTAGGCGGGGTAGATCTGCTCCCCCGCGTATCCCTCCCGATACCTCTTCGTGTAATAGTCGGGCGCGTCCCACGGCTCGTGCGGGTCCCACGTGTCAATGTAGAGGAAGAACTGCTCCTCGTTGTGGCGCTCCAGCCACCGCTCGGCCTGCGTGAGCGTGCGCGCGACCATCCTGTCCTCCTCAGAACGCCACGTCGAACGCGCGTCAGCCCGCTCGTGTGGCCTTGTGTCGTCGCCCTGGCCCCTGACCCAGATGAAGTCGTCGAAGCCCCGGTCGTAGCCGAAACCGTTGCGGATGAAGAAAGGCGTGTCAACGACCCCCATGGTGTGGTAGCCGGCCTTGGAGAGGGCATCAGGCAACGTCGTCAAGTGCCTCGGCAAAGGCTCCCAACCCATGTGCGTGTAGGAAAACGTCCCCGTCAGCATGTCGGCCCGGGCCGGCATCGTGGGGAAGGAGGAGATCACGTGCTGGTCGAAAACCACAGAAGAACGCGCGAACTCGTCGAGGTGCGGCGTGCTGATGAACGGGTTCCCGTATGCCCCCATATGATCCCTGCGGAACGTGTCAGCCACGATAACCATGACGTTGGGGCGAGCTTTATCGTGCATGAATCCTCCTGCGTTAGGCTCCCTGCGCCCCGATAGGCGCTTGCGCCGACTCCTAACGCAGCACGGGCGGCGCGCGCCGCCCGGCAAGGTACTGTGCGCCTTGCAGACGCCCCTTGTTGCCGAAAGCCCCGTAAGACCACCAGAGCATCCGACCCCGGCGATCAAGCGGGTCAGACCTGGCGGCCCAACAAACCAGGAGCAACAGAAGCCGAACAAGCTCGCGCCTGAATACCTTCGTCCACCTCTGCAGCAGGCCGAAAGAGTAGCCATTCAACGGACGAAACTCGCCGACGGAAGACCCCCACGACGCAGACGCTACCGCATCGCCTATGTTGCGAACTGTGCACCAGTTGCTCATTGCTCAACTTCTAGCATAAAGGTAGAATTGTGTCAAGGGGCTTTCTGGTGCAGAACACGCCGTCCGGGCGAGGCACGATAGGTTGCGCCATTCCAAACGCGGAAGGCTATCAGCCACGGGAGGTCAGGAAAACCGAAGGAGACGCCCGAAGTTCGCCGGACAGGAACGCTGATATCCGGCTACAAGGTTCTCGACAAACAGCGTGGGCCGGGAAGGCCGCGGGGTGGGCCGCTCCGGACTGGATCTCACAGCAGCGTGCAAAGAGGTTGAACCTCTTTGCGCGCTCTCAGCATTTCAGCACTTCAGCAAGTCAGCTTTTTCTGCTGAAGTGCTGACCGGCTGAAATGCTGACTTGCGCGGGTTAAGGAAGGGTCAACCCTTCCGCAACCCGCTGTAAGGAATGCGCTGCTGAATTCTGCCCAGACGGGCGCCGATCTCCTCGGCGGCCTCCGTGCTTGACGCGGCGACCTCGGGCAGGCGCTCCGGTGGCATACGGTATTCCGGTCCAGAGACGCTCAGGACGGTCGAACAGCGTCCCGATGGGTCGAAGATGGGGACTGCGACGCCGTTGAAGCCGGGCTCCAGCTCGCCGATCGTAAACCCCGCGCCCGCGTCTCTGACGCGCTCGAGCTCGGAGCGCAGTTCGGCAACGCTAGTGATCGTCTGTTCGGTAACCGCTTCCAGGGGATCTTCCAAGTGGAGGGTCTCTACGGGGTCTTCCATGAACGCGAGCAGCACCTTGCCGTTGGCGGTGGTGTGCGGTTCGGTCTTCCATCCGACCCAGTCGCCGACACCGACCAGACGCGGCCCATCGGCCTGGGCGATGTTCACAGTCTTGCCGTCTTCGAGGCGGGCCAGGTTGACCGTCTCGCCCGTCTCCTCCGCCAAATTTTCCATTGGCACCCTCGCCACCTCGACCAGGTTCTGGCTGCTGGTCGCGGCGAACATGCCGAGGCGGACGAACTCGGGACCGAGTCGGAAGGCCTCGCTGTCCGGGGCCCGCTCGAGGAAACCCCGCTTGGCGAGGGTCGCGGCCAGGCGGGAGGCGATACTCTTGTCGGTGCCGAGCATGCTTGCCATCTCGCCCACCCTGTACTCCCTATCGATCTCATCGAAGAGCAGCAGTAGCCTCAGCGCGCGATCGACTGTTTTCAGCACACAGACCCTTCGGAATCGGACAAGAAGCACATAACCCGCTGACAATACCACACCATGCCTGTCTTATTCCTCCGGGCGACAAAGGCCGCATTGTTGCCGGAGCCCGTGGCCGCGAAGCCCGAATAAGCTGGATTCCTGTATAGACTGGCGTTGCGTGAGTTCCGGACATGACCATTAGGGGAACTTCGCCCTATTGGCGTTCTCGGAAGTTCATCGGTCGAAAATCTCGAAAGGTGGGACGCAGGGCGGTGCATAGTCGCATCCCGATCGGGCCGGGCGAGACCTACGCGCCTCGCGTCTGTCGAACCCCTCGGCAGTCCTTCTTGGGCCGGCCTCATCCTCGACACGTGAGTCCCGAAACACCCAGTCGATGGAGCTGCGATTCCGCGCCCTGCTGACCGAGGGCGATGACCTTAGAGTAGAGCTTCTCAGCGTCTGACAGCGGGTTGCGGAAGGGTTAACCCTTCCTTAACCCGCGCAAGTCAGCATTTCAGCCGGTCAGCACTTCAGCAGAAAAAGCTGACTTGCTGAAGTGCTGAAATGCTGAGAGCGCGCAAAGAGGTTCAACCTCTTTGCACGCTGCTGTGAGATGCGTCCATGGCGCGCTTCGGGACTTCGCAGTGGCGGCGTTCTAAGACGTTCCTTTCATCCCGCGGGAAACGGGCCGCGAAGCTGGCACAGGGTCGACGTGATAGGATGCGCGGACCGCCATATCCACCATGCGACGATGCCAGAGGTGACGAGATAAGGCTACGCGACTTCGACACGCTGACGTTCGACGTCGTAGGCACGCTTATCGACTTCGAGACCGGGATCCTTGACTGGTTCCGGCCCACGTTGGGGCGCCACGGGGTGTCGAAGACCGACGAAGAGATCCTTACCGCCTTCGCCGCCGTCGAGGACAAGTATCAGAGGGAGAGCCCAGAGAAGCCTTTCACCGAGATGCTTCCCCTCATCTACCGCGATATGGCATCCGGTTGGGGCTTCGGGTTTCGCGACGAAGACGCGCAGAGCTTCAGGGACTCCATCCGGTCGTGGCCGCCTTTTCCCGATACGGTGGAGGCGCTCGAAGAGCTTGGGACGCGCTACCGGCTCGTGGCGGTGACGAACGCCGACGCATGGGCACTGAAGCACATGAGCGCGAACATGGGAGATCCATTCCGGGAGAAGGTCACCTGTGATGAGGTGGGGGTAAACAAGCCGAGCCCGAGGGTGTTCGAGTACGCCCTCGATAAGCTCGCCCCGGCGGGCGTGGAGAAGCAAGACATCCTCCACACGGCCCAGAGCCAGTACCACGACATCGTCCCGGCAAGCGCCTTGGGCTTCGCCACGATGTGGATAGAGAGGCGCCACGGCAAGGGTGGCTTCGGGGCCACGCCGAGACCCCAACGGATCGCGACGCCGACCTTCCACGCCGCCAGTATGGCCGACTTCGTTCGGCAAGTACGGGAGGAGCATTGACCGTTCTTGGTCTTCGCCCTTGTTCAGCGGAGTGCGCGGAAGGTATTTTCTTGGAAGTACGATAGTCCCGGTCCAACACCTATGAGCGCCCCGCGGTCGGACCGGGACTAGGGACCTTGTGCGTAAACTTCGGGCCAGCCTGGCCCGCGGAAAGCCCAACCGCGAGGTGTTGTCCCGAGGTGTTGCCCTCCGTCGGGCAACGTATTCCGTCACAACGCCCGCCGGTTCGTTCATCCTGGTGCTACCGAACGGTTTATCGTAAGGTCTGCGTGACAAGCAAGCATCGACGGAGGCCCGTGGTCGAGCCGCTACGAATAAGCCCACCTTCGGGACGCGCCGGGTGAGCCCTTCGTCCGTCGTCTACGCGCTGGACCTCTTCGGCGTCGCTGTCTTCGCGGTCAGCGGTGCCCTCGCGGCGGGTAGAAAGGGCATGGACCTCTTCGGGGTGATGGTCGTCTCGACGGTCACCGCCGTCGGCGGAGGCACGCTCAGGGACGTGCTCCTCGACAACCAGCCGCTGTTCTGGGTGCGGGACGTCAACTACCTGCTCGTGGCTTTCGGGGCCGCGGCCCTCACCCTCGCCTACGTCCGGGCCTTCCGGCCGCCCCGCGGCTCGCTGCTCGTCGCCGACGCCTTCGGGCTCGCGCTCTTCACCGTGATCGGGGCCCGCGTTGCCCTAGAGGATGGGGCACCGGCCCTGATCTGCGTCATCATGGGCGTCGTCACCGGCTCCGCCGGTGGCCTCCTGCGCGACGTGCTATGCGCCGAGGTGCCCCTATTGCTGCGCCGCGACGTCTACGCCCTCGCCGCCATGGCGGGCGCCTCCTTGTACGTGCTGCTGGAAGGATCGGGCGTCGCCGTAATCGTCTCCGCCCCGCTCTCGGTGGGCGCGGTTTTCGCAATCCGGCTCGCCGCGATACGGTGGGACCTCCACGCCCCGACCTTCGAATTGGAAGAGGAGGATCGCCCCGGGTAGGACCGCGGCGCCCCCCTCGACCTTATTCATCCGACCTCGTAGAAGGCTTGTTCTCCTTTGCTCTCTCTGTGTACGGTCGCTTTCTCGGTCCGGGGCATCAGACCATGCCACCGTTGGCGTAGAGAGTTTGGCCGTTGACCCAGCGGGCTGGACCGGCGAGGAACGACACGAACCGAAGGTCGCAGGTACGGCGTTCTAGGACGCTCGGGTCTACGTTTCGGCTAATTTGTACTCCGATTCGAGGATTCGGCGTCCCTGCCGTGCTCGTCCGTACGCTTCGCGTCGTCCTGGTTGCGGCGAACCATCGCCGAAGCCTTCGCCGACCCCGACCGTCCCGCCACCTCGCGAATCTGACGCTTTATGAACCGTGCTTGCTCGCTGCCCTCGGGAAATTCCCCGTAAAGCCTCTGAAGGCGCTCTTGCTCGACATCCAGTCCGTGAGTGAGGGTGTCGAGGCTTTTGAGGGAAGCACTCAGACGAGTGATGTGTAACTCAGGCCAACGGAGAAGGAGCCCAGACTTTATGCTGCACCAAACTCTCTCCAAAGGATGGTGCCGCCATGGATCTGGACTCCTTCTTGTCGACTTGATGAGAAGTTGCTACGGCACCCGAAAGCTGCGGGCGCGCGCGAGTCCCGCTTGACAGGCGAACTCCGAGGTTCGGGCTACTTCACCTCACCAGCAATCTAGTCGGAGAGTGCCAGCGGCGGAAGGCAGGAAGTCACTGAAGGTCGTCAGGAGTACAGCTCCCGCCAGCTGCGGATCACGAACTCCGTTGGGGGGGGGCCATCGAAGGCTGTGGTCGGTAGATTGTCCCAAGACCCACCCGGAAGAAAGTCCGCCTCGCTATTTTGGCGCAGTATGATTCCCGCCCTTGTACTTGTGCCGCCCCCGGCGTAGACCCAGCAGGTGCAACTTCTGCCGTTGTTGCTGTAAACTCCGACGTTGGACGTTGAGGGAGCCGCCTCGTTGCCGCATTGCGTGTTTCCATCCAGGTCGTCACCGACAAGGTTCAGGATAATGCCCCTGAAGTTACCGTCCTGCTGAAGGTTCCCGCACCAGACGACTATTATGCCTTTTAACGAAGTCCCTCCATTGTTGTTATTATCATTTGTAGTACCGTTTTTGACGCTGGAATCGGGATTAAAATGGACTGTTTTGCCCTGTGCGTCAACAAAGGCCACCTTGTTTGCAGAACTCGCTGAGAGACCCCAATTAGCGTTTGTCGGTTGACCTACCCAGTACCCGGCACTGTTGGCAACGTTGCATTTTTTTGGATTTTCTTGTCTTGCGACGCACCTAAAATACTCGGGGTTGGGTTTCAGGCGCGGGAAGGGGTAAGTGATGTAGCCAGGAGGGGTGTCGTCCCCGTACTTACCGGGGTTGAGCCCCAATGTCTCTTTCGCCACAAACCGCGGAGTGGTGGTGCTATCGTAGGTGTAGCCGTCGGCTGCGCTGGCAATGCTTGGCCGGGTCCCACAGGCGCCAGTACCGACTTCGGATTGGCCGTCGATATCAGCAATACTAGGAGGAACACCAGCACTACCAGGAGGAACCATGCAAATCGTCCCTTCGGCGCCGAACCCTACATCTTTGTTAGTTACACGCCCGCGTGTGTTGTATTTTCCCTGCTGTATATCCTCTTTGAAGCAACTGCCGCCCGCAGTTGGCGGGAACTGAGTCCCAGTCGCAGAGCGTGTCATTGGTATTGAAGCTTGCGAAGGTGCCGTGATTGGGATCGTTCCCACCTTTGGGCATGGTCTGGCACCCGGTGGTCTTTTCCTCGTAATCGGCCTTGAAACAAGCATACGGATATGCATCGGTGGTCGCGGGCAACCTGCCGTCCTCGATGAGGATATCCTTGCGTGAGAACATGCTTATGCCCTTTATCCCCACATCGGGCCCGTCGATCATGATGCTGCTCGGCGTGTAGTAGACGGGCTGACCTTTTTGACCCGGTGCGTTGGGGTCGAAGTTTGGCGGTCCGAAGATAGCCTCGATCTTGCGCTTGGCGACTCCGTAGGTGCCCTCAGAGATGACCCGAAAATCCGTGGTAGCGGTTCTGTACTTGATCTTGACGTTCACGCTGTCCGCTGTCGTGTCGTCCTCGTCGAGATCGTTCAACGTCAGGCCGCCAGCCGCTGCCGACCACTGGATATCGTCGACCGGGGCCAGGGGGGTTGTGATTGGGTCGTCGTAGTCTGTTGTAACGACGTTGGACGCTAACTGGTGCTTGGCGGCCTCGATCCCGGCGTCCGCCACCTCGAAAGGCCCTCTGGCCCCTGTTCTCCTCGATCACGGTGTTCAGGTCCCTCATGACGAACGTCAGAAGCCCGGCGCCCATGACACCCGATGAGGACTATCATGATCATCGCCATGACCAGCGTCATGCCCGACTCGTCGCTCACGAACCTTCGCGCGGTTCCCATCATCTGTTCCTCAGATCTACATCGGTCGTAAGCGTCTGCGCGACGGATCGTCGCCGATGTGCCTGTCCACCCTGACAACGAGGCTTATGCGCACCATGCGTATGTCGCCTTCGTTTCCGGTGGTCAGGGGAGTGCCGTCGCTATTGAGGTACTCGAACGTAAGCCCGCCGGGGGCAACGTTCTCCACCACGGGGTCGCCCGGCAAAGCTGCCGAGCTGGCCGCGTTGACCCTGCGAAGCGTACACGGCGGAGTCGAAGCTGCGGTACACGTGGTGTTGCTGGTGTCTTCGCCGGTGCCGTCGGTCAGCTTGTAGGTTATGTATTCGCAGGGATCACCGCAGGTGATCACCTCGTCGGCGCCGCCGGCATCGCCCACGGGGCGCCGAGGTCGTTGCCGAAGGTGATCTGTGATCCATTTTGCGTCGGCATCAGCTGTGGCGGGTCGCTAGCCGAACCGTTGGCGTTAAAGAACAGGTAATCGCTGTCGAGTACTGTCGACCGGATACGCGGCCCTGATCTCCCGCTCCATCTTCTCCATGCCTACCCTGGCGCTCTCCACGGCCTCGACCTTGTCGTTGCCGAAGCTGAAGACCCGCAGGCTCATGTCGAAGACGCTGTAGAGGGCGGAGAGGACCACAATCATGATCAGGATGCGTGACCAACATCTCGGTCAGCGTGAAGCCCCTCTCTTCCCTCAGAAACGCTCTCTTGCGGCCGGCGATCTCACTGCGGCCACAAGCCCGAACGTAGTGTACGTAATTACCATCGCCCCACTGGACGGTTACGGTCACCCTGATCAGATCGGTAGGCGTAGTACTGGTGTCGAGAGTCCAATCTGGCGGAGGATCATCCGGGTCCGGGTCAGTGGGTCGGCTGCGACCATGTACTGCTTCTCGACGATGTACTCGAAACTCGCAAAGCCAGCCTGCGCCATCGGCGGATCGGTCAGATACTTGCCATTGACGTACGTGGTTGTGGTCCCTGCAGGTTGCGGAAAGTTGTTCCTGAGGTCTTGGATAGCGTTGTCGCCGCTATCGAAAGGCAGGCTCTTGGCCTCCTCCAGCTTCAGGTTCGCCAGTGCGCGCGCCTTATCGTAGTTGCTACTTGTCGTCGCCGAGTTGAGCCCCATGTCGAACATGCCGACCATCGGGAGGATGGCGATGGCGAGGATCATGATCGAGACCATGACCTCGACCAGCGAGTAGCCGGACTCTTCTCTCAGGGTCTACAGGCGGATCAATCTGTATCCTCGATGTCGCCGGTATTAATCTCTATGTCATGGTGCTGGTCATCGTCGTCTGATCTGCGACGATCTAACCGTGATGCGCCGCCGGTGAATGCGCCGCGCCGTCAGGCTCGACCCGATGGTCGCACCATGGTCGGCATCGACGTGATCGCTCGCGTCGGCATCGTCTACGATCTTCATCCACGGCAGAGTCATCGTTCAAGTCTCGGTAGAGGGTCGATCCCGTAGGACCAATGGTGTACGTCGAGCTGCCGGCGTCAAGACTCAACCTGCCAGTCGCTCAAGCCGGTTGGTCGCCTTGGTATGCGCCAGCCGCAGGTCCGCGACGAGCTGGTTCGTCGCCGAGTCCACCCGGCGGCTCTCGATCGACACCGAACCAGGTGGAGGTGGCTATCGCGAACACTATGCCCATCATAATGATAACGAGCAGCACCTCGACCAGGGTAAAGCCGCGCTCGTCTTCCCAGGCCCCCTGCCGGCTCATTTATCTCACTCCAGACCCCAGCTACCCGCGCCCTCTGAACCCTTCAGGGCCTCCGAGCTCTTCAGGACCTTGACGGCCGAGGCCACGGTACGCGAGGTCTTGCGCTGGGAGAGCCCCAGCTTCTTCCCGATCTCCGTCTGGCAGAGGTCCTTGTAGAAGAAGAGGTAGACGACCTTGCGCTGGAGCTCGGTCAGGGACTCCAGCGCCTGCTCGAGCAGGATGCGGTCCTCGACGGGCAGCGAGAAGGTCTCGTAGCGGAGGCTCTTGATGGCCGAGACATCGACCTCCTCGTCCTCGCCCGCGTCCAGCGACATCACGTCGGTGTCGCAGAAGAGCTTCATCAGCTCGGAGACGCCCTCGGGGGTGATGTTCACCTCCCCCGCCACCTCCTCGACGAGCGGCGGGCTGCCGAGCTCGGCCGTGAGCCTCGTGGTCGCCTCGGAGACCCTGGCGTGCAGGCTGCGCGCCCAGCGGGGCCTCTTCACGAGCGCCGCGTCGCGGAGGTGGTGTTTGATCTCACCCTCTATCATGGAGTAGGCATAAGAACTGAACTTCGCCTCCGAGTCAAGCCTGTAGCCGTTGACGGCCTTCATCAAACCGACGTAGCCGACCTGGAGGAGGTCCTCGTAGGACTCCTCAGAACATGCCGCGTACCGGCCGACCACGTGGTTCAGGATTTTCGCGTGCATAGAGAGGATGCGCTCGATCGCCCGCCGGTCGCCCCGCTCCCTGTAAGCTTCGATCAGGCCAACGACCGGGTCGCTCGCAGTACGGTTCTCTTTTGGGGTCGTCACGGTCATCGCACACCTAGTATCGCGAAGGCGATGGGGTATGCCTATATGCCATGCGGCCATTTTTGGGTAGCATTCACAGTCAGCAATTCAGCCGGTCAGCATTTCAGCTTGTCAGCTCCTCTGCAAACAGCTTTAGTTACGGGCGGCTTCCTGGGGCGTGTCCGCTGTCTGTTCATCGCGGGCGAAGAGATCTCGCAGACGACCGAGGATTTCATTCAACTTCTCTTCCTTGATGGCGCCGAAGCGACCGGCGATCAGCGAATGGTGCGTGGTGAAGAGCTTGCCAACCTTTACGACGCTTTCTTTGGGCAACTCCTTCTCGGCCATGTCCCCGGTTACGAGCGGCACCTCCCAGGCCGAGAGCTGCTCGGGTACATGCGAGGTGATGGCGCAGAGGACCAGGTCTTCCTCGTGAAAGCCCTCAGGAGAGACGACCAGGGCGGGCCTCCGCTTCCTACCTGAAAGGTCGGTGAAAGGGAACGGCACCAACACCACCGATCCCCTCGGGTAAGTGACTTCTGCCCGACGAGATGTCAAGGAACCCTAACCCTCGGCGCCTTCGGCGGCACGGTCCCCGATCTCGTCCCAGACGGCGTCGTCCTCGTTCTCCCAAAACGAGAAAGCACCCTCGCTGGCCGCGAGCCAACCCAGCGTCTCCCGCTCGGCACGCCCCGCCTCCGAGGCCAAAGCCTGTCGCAGTGCTTCCTGGTCGATGGGCGAGATGACGGCGACCGCCTCTCCCCTGTGGGTAATCAGGACCCTCTCCCCCATCCTGACCCGCTTTATGATCTCGCCCGTGTGCTGCTTGAGCTCCCTGGCCCCAACCTGCTCCACCGATGCGTCCTTCCGCTCGCCCGTGACGCCCACTCGCGATAAAAGTGAATACAATCGTATCACGTCAAGTCTGGATGCATATCGAGGGCATGACAGGGCCAGCCACCGACCGCAGGTTCCTGATGCCTGTAGCCTGAAACCTGTTGCCTGAGAAGATAGAAGTCGGATTTCTCGACATCTATACTACGGTGTATGTCTTGTAGAGGATACTGGGGTAGCGTGATCGGTACCAGAGGGAGGGGCGTGGGACGAGGATGCTCGGGGCTGAGGTCAAGAAGAGGCGCTTCGGGGTCGGTGAGTACCACCGGATGGCAGAGGCCGGAATACTCGGCGAGGACGACCGGGTGGAGCTGGCTGACGGCGAGATCGTCGAGATGACGCCGATCGGCTGGCGGCACGTCCGGGCCGTGACGATCCTCACTCAGCTCCTGGCCGGCGCGCTGCCCGGTTATTACGCCAGCGTGCAGAACCCGGTCGTTTTCGGCGAGCACGACGAGCGCCAACCCGATCTGGCCCTCGTGCGGGCGGAGGCCCTGGAGGGCGCCCTGCCCGACGCTACCGACCTGGCGCTCGTGGTGGAGGTGGCCGAGACTTCGCTCTCTTACGACAGGGAAGTCAAGATCCCCCTTTACGCGCGCACCGGGGTGCCCGAGGCGTGGGTGGTGGACCTGGCGGCCAGCGCGATAGAAGTTTACGCCTCACCGGGGTCAGGCGGACGCTACGCCGAAAGGCGGACCTTCGCACGCGAAGAGGAGTTGCGCTCCTTTACCGTAGCCGATCTCCGCTTCGCGGTTCGCGACGTGGTCGGGCAGGAGCGCGGGTAGCTGATTGAGCACTTCAGCACTCAGCTAGTCAGCACTGCAGCTGAAATGCTGACTTGCTGAGCGCTGATATGCTTTATGTCACCAGGTTCATGTACAGACTCCAGAGCTGCGGACCCGCGAAGAGGCTGATGACCCCTCCTAGGGCCATGAACAGTCCGAAAGGCAGGGCGCTGCGTCGCTGTACTTTACCCGCGGCCATTAGGAGGCCGCCCGAGACGGCGCCGAGCAGGGCGCCGAGGAACACGGCCAGGGCGGCGTAGGGACCCAGGAAGGCCCCGAGCATCCCGCCCATCTTGACGTCGCCCATGCCCATCCCGCTGGGGTAGGCGAGCGCCAGCCCCAGCAGGGCTCCGGCTACGGCCAGGGCACAGAGCGGGTACGTCCACCAGCCCGCCGGGTTGGCCAGGATGGAGAGTGCCAGTCCCGCCAGGGCGGCGGGGCCGACGATCACGTTCGGCAGCAGCCGGTGCTCGAGGTCGATGACTGCGAGCGCGATGAGGGTCGAGATCAGGACCAGCGCGGGGAGCAACTCCAGGCTCACCCCGAACTCGTAGGCCGCGGCCCCGAAGAGGAGCCCGGTCAGCGCCTCCACCGCAGGGTAGCGGGCCGAGATGCGCTCCTTGCAGTTCCTGCACCGCCCGCGGAGCAGCAGGTAGGAGATGAGGGGCACGTTGTCCCGGGCCCGGATGGGCTCTCCGCAGTGCGGGCAGTGGGACGCCGGCCACACTATCGACTCGCGGCGGGGCACGCGGTGGATCACGACGTTCAAAAAGCTGCCGACCACCAGCCCGAAGAGGACCGCCACGAAGACTAGCAAGCCCCGCTCCTCTGCTCAGAGCACATCCGAGTCACGTTGAGCCGCAGGAAGCGTCTGTATTACGCAGCGAATATCCCGGCACATCCGGCAACGATCGTGGAGCGGGCTTCGCGGGCATGACGTCGAGACGTCTGTCCGATGCGCTACAAGGGACCGGATCACGCCGTGAACCATCCTGAAGCCTGAAACCTCGTTGCCCTGACGTCGCGAACTGCTCATGCCTGCATCGCAGCTTACTCGATGAGGTCGAAGATCTCGAACATCGGCAGGTACATCGAGATCACGATGCCACCGACTATGCCGCCGACCACCACTATCATCAGGGGCTCTATGATCGAGGTCAGGGCCTTTACCGCGGCGTCGACCTCGGACTCGTAGAACTCGGCTATCTTGGTCAGCATCCCGTCTATGTCGCCCGTCTCCTCCCCGACGGCGATCATGCGCGTCACCATCGGCGGGAAGACGGGCTCCTCTTCGAGCGGCTTGTAGATGGGGATGCCCTCGCGGATGGCGTCCCTGCTCTTGAGGAGGGCGTTCTCCACGACCCAGTTGCCCGAGGACGTGGCCGTTATCTCTATGGCCTGCAAGATCGGAACGCCCGCCGCGCTCAGGGTGCCGAGGGTGCGCGCGAAGCGGGCGAGGACGGCCTTCTGCACGACGTCCCCGATCTTGGCCGGTATCCTGAGCACCGCCCGTCCCCATACCTTCCTGCCCTGCTCGGTCTTCTTCCACCGAAAGAACAGGTACACGCCGAGCGCCCATCGCGGCGTACACGAGAATTCCCCAGAAGCTGGTCAGGATGTCGGAGAGGAGCATGCAAATCCGGGTCGGCAGCGGGAGCGTCCCCCCGAGGTCCTGGAACATCTTGGCGAAGACGGGAACGATGAAGATGAGCATGAAAGAGGCGGCCAGGATCGCCAGGATCAGGACCACGACGGGGTAGGTCAGCGCGCTCCTGATCTTGCGCCTGAGGTCCTGATCCTTCTCCAACTGGTCGGCGATGCGCAGCAGGACGCCGTCGAGGATGCCCCCGATCTCCCCGGCCTTCACCATCTCCACGTAGAGGCGGGAGAAGGCGTCGGGGTGCTTCTCGAGGGCCTCGGAGAGGGAGAGGCCGGCCTCAACGTCCTTGCGCACGGCGACGACCACTTCCTTGAGCTTCGGGTTCTCGGTCTGCTCGGAGAGGACGTAGAGCGCCCGCACGATAGGGAGGCCGGCGTTGATCATGGTCGCAAGCTGGCGGGAGAAGACCACGAGGTCGCTGAGTTTGATCCTCTTGAAGGGCGCGAGGATATCCTTCTTGGCGACGCTCTGCTCTTTTACGTCTATGACCATAAGCCCCTGCTTGCGGAGCTCGTGAGGCCACGGCCATCGTGCCCGACCCTTCCGTCTTGTCCTGGACGATCTCGCCCTGCTGGTCGAGGGCCTTGTAGGTGTAGAGCGCCATCCGCTATCTCCTCCCGTAGGCCGTCGCGGCCGCCGTTTGCGGCTTCGAGCGAGCCGCCGGCGAGGCGCATGAGCTCGTCGGGATTGCTGGAGCGCTTCTCGGCCTCCGCGCGGGAGATGAGCCCTCGCCGCACGAGGTCTACGAGCGCCGCGTCCATGGTCTGCATCCCGAACTTGCCGCCGGTCTGCATGGCGGAGTAGATCTGGTGGTTCTTCCCCTCCCTGATGAGGTTCCTCACCCCCGGCGTCGGCATGAGCACCTCGCACGCCACGACCCGCCCCTTGCCGTCGTAGGTGGGGATGAGCGTCTGGGTGATGATGCCCTGCAGGGCGTTGGCGAGCTGCGCGCGGATCTGGTGCTGCTGGTGCGGCGGGAAGACGTCTATGACCCTGTCGATGGTCTGGGGGGCGTCCTGGGTGTGCAGCGTCCCGAAGACGAGGTGCCCGGTCTCGGCCGCCGTCACGGCGAGCGCGATGGTCTCCAGGTCGCGCATCTCGCCGACGAGTATCACGTCGGGGTCCTGCCTCAGCACGTGCTTTAGCGCCTGGGCGAAGCTCTTGGTGTCCTGGTTGACCTCGCGCTGGTTGACGATGCACTGCTTGTGGGTGTGGAGGAACTCTATGGGGTCCTCCACGCTCATGATGTGCTCGTGCCTGGTCCTGTTGATCTTGTCGATCATGGCGGCGAGGGTGGTCGATTTGCCGCTACCCGTCGGGCCCGTGACCAGGACGAGCCCGCGCGGCTTCTCGGTGAGGTCCTCGACGGCCTCCGGCAACCCGAGCTCTGGCGATGCTCATTATCTCGCTCGGGACGGTACGGAAAGCGGCACCCAGGGCGCCCCTCTGGAAGTAGACGTTCACCCTGAAGCGGGCGCTGTTCGGCACCGCGTAGCTGAAGTCCAGCTCCCACTCGTTCTCCAGGCGCTGGCGCTGGTCGGTGGAGAGGAGGTCGTAGATCAGGTCGCGCGTCGCGTTGGATGTCAGGGGTGGATAATCAAGCGGCTGCACTTTGCCGCTGATGCGAACCATGGGTGGCAGGTCGGCCGTAATGTGGAGGTCGCTCGCCCCCATACTTACGGCGTCCAGTAAGTAGTCGCTCAGGCCGCTCTCGTTCATAATCTCATCCTCCGGTGGCTACCCACTAGATCTGCCGGAAAATGTATCATGGATTTCATTTCCCAGGCATACAATCGACGCGGTCTTACAAGGTCTTTAACGCTTCTTCGATGGTCGTTACGCCGTCGGCGGCCTTCAGCAGACCGTCGTCGCGCAGGCGCACCATCCCCTGGCTCTCGGCGAGGCTTCTGATCTCACCCGCCGCGGACCGCAGGAGTATGAGCTTCCGGATCTCGTCGGTTATCAGCATGAGCTCGTAGATGCCGGTCCTCCCGCGGTAGCCGCTCCCGCCGCACCGGCGGCAGCCGACGGCCTTGTGGAAGCGGAACTCCTCAGGGGCGAGGGCGAACGGGAACTCCATGCCTTCCAGGATCTCATGTTCGATATCGACGGGCTGCCTTGCAACGCTCGCAGAGCTTCCTCACGAGCCTCTGGGCGATCACGCAGTCGATCGCCGAGGAGGTGAGGAAGGGCTCGACGCCCATGTCGGTCAGGCGGCTAAGGGCGCCGGGGGCATCGTTGGTGTGAAGCGTGGCCAGGACCAGGTGGCCCGTCAGGGCGGCCTCGACGCTGATCTTGGCGGTGTCCATGTCGCGTATCTCGCCTATCATCACGATATCGGGGTCGGCGCGCAGGATGCTCCTCAGGCCAGAGGCGAAGGTCAGACCGGCCTTGGGGTTGATCTGGACCTGGTTCAGGCCGGGTATCTTGTACTCGACGGGGTCCTCGACGGTTATGATGTTCTTCTCCGGGGAGTTCAGCTCTCTAAGGGTGGCGTAGAGCGTCGTTGACTTGCCTGAGCCCGTCGGCCCCGTGACCAGGATGGCCCCGTACGGCCTGCGGAAGACGGCCTCGTAGCGCTCGTAGTCCCGCTGCACGAAGCCAAGCTTCTGCAGGTCCGGGTCCACGGCGGACGTGTCGAGAAGCCTGAGCACGACCTTCTCGCCGTAGGCCGTTGGCAGCGAGGCGACCCTGAAGTCTATCTTCTGGTTGTTGAGCCTGACGGAGAAGCGCCCGTCCTGGGGCACCCGCTTCTCCGCGATGTTCAGCTCCCCGAGCAGCTTGAACCTGGCCGTCACGGCGTGCTGGAGCTTGGGGGGGATGGACATTACCTCCCTCAGGACGCCGTCCACCCTGAAGCGGACCGTCACCTCGCGCGCCTGCGGCTCGATGTGGATGTCCGAGGCGCCGTCGCCGACCGCGTGCTGCAGCACGGAGGTCACGAGGCGAATGATCGGCTTCTCGTCGGGGCCCGCTTCGGCCCCGATGTCCAGGTCCCTGATGTCCTCGGCGCCTTCGCCCGCCGCATCTTCGAGGATCTTGGTGATCTGCTCGCCCGTGGCGAAGATCTTGGCCTGCGTGTTGCGGATCTCGTCCTCGGTGGCGACGACGGGGGTTATCTGGTAGCCGGAGGTGATCCTCAGGTCTTCGAGGGCGTAGAGGTTGTTCGGATCGCTCATCGCCACGACGAGGTGCCTGGTAGGGGAGATCCTGAGCGGGATGGCGCCGTGCTTGCGCAGCAACCTCTCGGGCACGAGGCTGACCACGTCGCGGTCGACGTCCCTCTCGGTGAGCTCCACGAAGTCGAGCCCGAGCCGCTGGGCGTGGGCCTGGGCCAGGTCGGCGCCGGAGATGAACCCGAGCGAGAGCATGACCTTGCCAAGGTCCTTGCGGGGTTGGTCCTTCTGGGCCTCCAGCGCCAGGCGCACCTGCTCCTCGCTCACCTTACCCTGGTAGACGAGCACGTCGGAGACCTTCTCTGCTCCTGTGCTGACCTTCTTGTTAACAGGAACATCGGGATACGCGCCGTTCTGCCTGAGCGCGATCTCCTTGTTCCCTATCTCGTAACTCACCTGTCCGTTCTCCTCACAAGGTCCGAAACGGACCCGTATCTTAGCCTAGTCCAGAGCCGCCCGTAAGTATGACAACCGTCAGCCAACGCGCCAATATGCCAGGTGGACATTTCGGAGAAATGTCCGCACGCTGCCTTTGGCAGCTTGTCAGCACTTCAGCACTTCAGCATTTCAGCTTTGTGCATTCGGCATCCTTTCGGACTCGGCATTGGGTTGTCATGTTCTATATTCGGCCGGGTTGGCCTGACTGTTAAGATGTTGGGGAGGTGTGGTCTTTGGGGCGATGGGGGGTTGCGTCGCTGTGTTTGGGGAGGTGGGATGAGGTGATGGCGGGGAGTGGTGTGCTGGAGGATCTGATCGGGCTGTTGGTTCGGGAGGAGGGGAGCGACCTGCATTTGAAGGTGGGGTCGCCGCCTGTTATCAGGGTCAATGGGGTGTTGGCGCCTGCGGAGGGGTACGGTGTTCTGGATTCTCCTGATACCGAGGCTATGCTTCGGGGGATCATTCCCGAGGCCCTTATTGAGGACTTCGAGCGGGACGGGGAGGCCGACTTCTCGTACGCGTCTGGGCCGGGCCGGTTCAGGGTCAACGCCTTCAGGCAGAGGGCCGCGGTCTCCATCGTGATGCGTTTCATCCCTTTCGACATCCCCAGGTTCGAGGAGTTGGGTCTTCCTGAGGTGATCCGCACGCTCGCCTTCGAGGAGCGGGGGATCGTCCTGATCACGGGCACGACCGGAAGCGGCAAGTCGACGACGCTCGCCTCGATGATAGACATGGTCAACCACGCCATGCCCAAGCACGTGGTCACCATCGAGGACCCGATAGAGTTCCTCCACAGGGACGATAAGTGCATCATCAACCAGCGCGAGGTGGGTACGGACACGGCCTCATTCGCGCGTGCCCTGAGGCGGGTGCTGAGGCAGGACCCCGACATTATCCAGATCGGGGAGATCAGGGACGCCGAGAGCGCCCAGATAGCCCTCTCGGCCGCGGAGACGGGCCACCTCGTGCTCTCGACGCTCCACACCGTGGACGCAACCGAGACCATCAACCGCCTGATAGACCTCTTCCCGCCGCACGAGCGGGGCCAGGTACGCAACATGCTGGCTGGAACGCTCAAGGGCATAGTCGGACAACGCCTGATCCGCACCAAAGACGGAGGCAGGACGCCCGCGTGCGAGGTGATGGTCATCACGGGACGCATCCAGGACTTCATCATGGACCCGGCCCAGACCGGCCACATCGAGCAGGCCATCTCCGAGGGCGAATACTACGGCATGCAGACCTTCGACCAGGCCCTGCTCAAACTGGTCGAGGAGGACAAAGTAGACTACGAAGAAGCCGTCAGGCTAGCCAGCCGCCCACAAGACTTCAGGCTAATGGTCTACGCCCTGGGTCGCGAAGGGTAGCACGCAAGCGCGCTACCCTTCGCGGCATTTCAGCATTTCAGCTGGTCAGCATTTCAGCTTTTTCTGGTTCGGCCTCGCCCGGTCGCACACGAGGAACCGCTCTCCGCGGCAGTCACGTCAGGCGCTCGTAGCACCGTCCCGAGACAACTTGCTGACTAGCTGAAATGCTGACCGGCTGAAATGCTGACAAATGTCCACATGGCATATTTGCTCGGGCTGATTTCTCGCCCATAATCTCGTGCAGAAGGAACTTGTCCCTCTAGAGGCGAGGAGCACCGATTACTGCACCGACTACAGTGGCGATTCTCGGGGGGAACTCGGTGGCGGGGCGCGCCATTGAGGCGTTGCTGCAGGGTGTTGGGTATGACACCCGTCTCATAGAAGATCCTCCCGAGGGCGATCCCGAGGAGCTCCTCGAAGGGGTCAGGCTCCTGCTCCTCGCACCCACCCTGAGCGCCGAATCGAGGGAAGCTCTGCTCGCCGATATGGGTGGCGCGCCCGGCATACCGGTGCTTACGTTGTCCACGGGCCTCAAAGAAGCCCTTGGCGACGGGCGCGCCCTCATACCCTGGCCGTGCCGCCTCGAAGACCTCACCAAGAAGATCGAAGCCGCCCTAGTGTAGGCACGCTGCCTTCGGCAGCTGGTCAGCATTTCAGCTAGTCAGCATTTCAGCAGGTCGTTCGCGATGCGGTCGCCATGAGCGCCTGACCTGGTCGTCGCAGACAGCGACCCTCCACGCAGCCGAGCGGGACCGGAACAGATAAGCTGAAATGCTGAAGTGCTGAAATGCTGAACTGCTGAAATGCTGACCAGCTGAAACGCTGCTATGCTTCTTGGGGATGCGCAACGTGGATGTTTTGGAAAGGAGCACAGCCGGTGAGCGATAGAGACGCACAGAACGCGGACAGGAGTCCTCTAGACAGCGACATGGGCACGACGACGATACAGGATTCTGTGGTGAGCGCTATCGTTGGGATAGCGGCCCAGGAGGTAGAGGGCGTAAATACGTCCCACGGGGGCGTCAGGTTGCCGGGCGACACGTCGCCGACGGTTGGTGAGTTCGTGGACAACATCACGGGCGGCGGCAGCCGTAGCCGCGGGCTCTCCGTGGAGGTCGGCGAGCGGCAGGCGGCTGCGGACATAACGGTGAACGTGGACTACGGGCGTTCGATCCCACAGGTTACCCAGGCCGTGCGCGAACAGGTGATCAAACGCGTACAGAAGCTCACCGGCCTGGAGGTCACCGAGGTAAACATCCAGGTGAATGATGTAACTCTGCCCGAAGGGCAGGGTTAGCACCTGCTTCAGCTTGTCAGCACGCTCTTCGGACGCTTGTCAGCAGCTCCTCAGCACTTTCAGGTAAAGAGGAGGTAGGGGTCGGCCGATAATGGTCGGTGAGGGATTTTCGAAAGCTGAGGGTTTGGGAAAGGGGCACCGGCTCACCTTTGGTGTCTACGAGGCTACCGGTCGGGTTTCCCAGGCACGAGAGCTGTACGGGCTGACGAGCCAGCTACGTCGTTGCTCGGCTTCCATCCCGCCAACATAGCCGAGGGCTGTGGAAAAGCGGCGACGCCGAGTTGGGCCGCTTCCTCCTCATCTCAATGGGTTCGGCTAGCGAACTCGAATACCACCTACTCCTCGCCCACGAACTCGGCTACCTGAACCCCGACCAGCATCAAGAACTCTCCAAACACCAGACGCAAGAAATCAAAAAGATGCTCTCGACCTTCATAAAAACGCTCCGCCACCCCAAGCCAAAAAGCTGAATTGCTGACCAGCTGAAATGCTGAAGTGCTGACTTGCTGGCACGCGTAGGCCGACAGGCCGGAGCGTGCCGGGTGGCGCTCAAGGCGAAAGTAAGGCAGAATTGTTCGGCGCGCGGCTTTGGAGTTGCACGGGTCGGCGCCTGTGGCCGGCGGAGGGTCGGCTGTTGGAGGGTGGGATGCGGAGGGGAGATTGTCGCTTGAGAGGTTTGCCGCGGGCTGGGGGACCATGGGGTTTGGGGAGGTAGGTTTATGTTCCGGCTGAAGTCGGCTCTCTCGGCGGTGCTTGTGGCCGCGGCCGTGGGGCTGGCGGTGTCTGTCTTTGTTGTGTCCTTGGGCGCGCCGTCGGCGCGCAGCGAGGAGGGCAACCCGAGCGCCGCGCAGTACGCCGACGAGGACCAGAGCCAGATGGCCGCTGAGGCACGCTACAACGAGTTCTACGATAACTGGACGGACTCTCTGTCCACGGAGGCGGCTCCGGAGGGCACACCGTCGCAGGGGTCTGACCCCACGGCGCGGGCTCCTGAGAGGAAGCTTTCGGTGATGGAACCGGCAACCCCCTACTCGCAGGTCGTCGACAACACCACGCCAGACCGGTTCTACTCCGCGCAACCCTGGAAGAAGAGCGACGGCAGGTTGACCCGCTACGGCAAGGACTTCAGGCACACCAGTCCGGGGAAGAGCGGGGCCCCCGCGTGGTTCAGGGTCAGGATACCGACCTCCGGCCACTACACCGTCTACGCTCGCTGGCCAGCCACGAAGGGCAACAACCCGAAGACGAGGTTCCGGATCAGCACCGCCTCGGGGTTGCGGAACGTCGAGGTCAACCAGCGCAGGGACGGCGGCACGTGGGTGAGGCTGGGCGCGTTCAGGATGGAGGAGTCCGACCGCTACTCCGTGCAGGTCTCGGGGCGCTCGAAGGCCGAGGGAAGGGTAGTCGCCGACGCCGTGATGGTCGTCGCCGGCACGCAGGCCGCCCCGCATGATCCCAACGCCGACACATCCGCGGGTGGCGGAGGAACGCCACTAGTCGGCGGCGACGTCGTGGCCTCCGAGGTGATCGAAAGGGCCAGAGCGCACCTCGATACCCCCTACAGGCACTCGCCCCCGATGCCCTGCCAGGCTTATGTTTCGGAGGACTGCTCCTGCTTTACGAGCCTGGTCTTCAGCCAGTGGGTCTCGATGCCGGACAACCCCGTCTATCAATGGAAGTTCGGACGCTACGTGGAGAAGTCCGACCTCCGCCCCGGCGACCTCGTCTACTTCAAGGAAGCCGGAGCGGACCGCCCCATAACCCACGTGGGCATCTACTCGGGCGCCGGCAACATCCTCCACTCCTCGACCTACTGGGGCCGCGTCGTCGAGAGCCCGATGAGGTACGTAGACGGGTACTACGGGGCGCGAAGGCTGGTTGAGACCACGCCCGTTGCACAAGGCCCAGCCACGACGATGATGGCCTCCTACTACGGGCGCGCCCTGGAAGGCAACTCGATGGCCAACGGCCAACCCTTCGACGCCGACGCCTACACAGCAGCCCACAAGACCCTCCCCTTCGGCACAAAGCTCGAAGTAACCTACGGCGGCAAGTCCGTACAGGTCACCATCACGGACAGGGGCCCCTTCGTGCCCGGCCGAGACCTAGATCTCTCACTCGCAGCAGCGCAAAAGCTCGGGCTAATAACTCGGGGCGTAGCGCCAGTGAGCGTGCGGGTTGTTTAGAGAGGCATCAGGTTTCAGGCTACAGGCTTCAGGAAGGATTTAGAGCGTCTTGCGACACGGCTGGGCCAACGGCACGACCGGGCCAACTATCGTCCACCGGCCCGGCTACCGTCGTGGATTCCCGCTTTCGCGGGAATGACGGTTAGGGATGCCGATCCGATGGTGATTGGACGGACTTGGTATGAAGCCTGAAACCCGTAGCCTGATGCCTGATACCGAGTCCGTCTGAACACTCGCGCTTTGTGCTCGCGGATGCACACCGAGTCCTACTCTCTCATCCGTCATTCCCGCGAAAGCGGGAATCTACGGGTAGCAGAAGACATGCGCTCACGCGCAGTGGCGTTGCCATTCACCCGGACTTGGTATGAAGCCTGATGCCTGATGCCTGAGCCTGATGCCTATAGGCTACACGCGCTCGGCACGAACTATGAGCCGCAACTCGAAGGTGGGTATCGGTGTGCACGTCTGTAGCGTCAGCAGGTCGCGGTCCCTTACTCTGCCTGTTACCCAGTTCTCATCCGGCCTCACGTTGAAGGTGTCGATTACCCTGTAGTTGTAGGTATTGCCCTCGGGGCCGCGAAGGGTGATCCTCTCTCCCCCGTCGAGCTCGTCGAGGCGGTAGAAGATGAGGTGGCTTCCGGTATCTGGCCATCCGAGGCGGTGGCCTGCTAGGTAGACGTTTCTTTCGGGGGTGTCGGACCAGGGCATGGAGGTGTCGGGGAGGTGTACTACGCCCTGATCCAGGGCCCCTTCCGTGGTGGATTCCAGGACGGGAACGTGCCTGAGGTCGATCGCGGGGACGGAGAGGGACATGATGGCGCCGGGCGGGAGCTTGTAGCTGCGGGGTTGGTTCGCCACCTGGATCTGCTCCCTCGTCGGGAGGGGGTACCCGTCCTCGTCAAGCGGTAGGGTCTGGCGGTCCTGGTTTGCACCGGACCGGGACGAGGTCGTCTGGGGCGAGGTGATGTCCTTCTCTTTCCAGGGTTCGACGCCGGGGTCGGATCGGGCCGGTTGCTCCTGGGTCGTCTCCGCGGGGCCCTTCGCCGCGGCTGCCCGCCGCTGCCCTTCCAGAACCGAGAAGAGGGCCACGACCCCGGCGAAAGCCAGCGCGAGGGCCATCGCGGCGATGCCGACCTTCAGGAAGGGGTCCTGCGAGACCCTGTGTCTGGTCCCCCGCCGCCTCACGCCACAGAAACGGGCGCACTACCCGCCACGCCGGAAGATAGCGCCTCCCAGCACAGCACCGGTAACCCTTGCGTAAACAACCGCATCCTCATGTACCACCCCTCGCCAACACAGACGAGAGCATTCTACACGCGTTGGACACCAGACCGCTATCTCCTACGTGCCTCCTGCCACTAGATTCCCGCTCCCCGCTTTCGCGGGGACAGGCCCCGCGGGAATGACGGTCATAGTGAAAGCGAAGCGCGGTAGGAGGTGCACTCTCCCAGCTTGTACTCAAGGCGGCAGTGATCATGCGGATTCCGTATGACGTAGTAGGGGAGTGTTGACGTGCCATGGGGCGTGCCGACGTGGCGCATGGAGAGCCCGAATCTGGTCCCGTTCGAACGGACTCGATATTACACGCTCGCGCTTCGTAAGAGGGGTATGGGCTTCGTTACGGGCGTGCTAACTTCATCCGGCGAGTCGGGCTGCTGTATGACGGCTGCGTGGGGCTTGTTGCGGCGAAGGACGCGTGATCTCCTCTTCACCGGGACGAGGGCCGAGAGCAGATGAGACAAAAGGAAAGGGCCGGGACTCTCGCCCCGGCCCTCAACGCTCCTTTTGAAAGGGTTCTCGTTACGAGTTGGCCCTGATCTTGCGGTCGATCTGCTCGATTAGGGTCTCACGGTTCTTGTTCCGCTTCTCGTACTCGCGGACCTTCTTGAGCTCCCCGGTGGAGAGACCTTCGAGCCTCCTGGAGATCTCATCGACGGTCAACCCGTCGTAGTTGGCGGTCTTCAACGCACCGAAGACGGCCGTCTTTAGCTCCGCCTCTTTGGTGGCCTTCTCTGACTTGCGGAGGACTTTCTCAGTCTTCTCGGTGACCTCCTCGGCTACCCTGAGCCCCTGGCGAGTCATCTGCTCGGTGGCCTCGAGCCCCTGCCGGGCGGCCTTCTGGGTCGTCCTCAGGCCCTCCTGGAAGTACGCGAAGGGGGAGAAGAAGTCCCTGTATGCTCCTGCCCAGCTCTGGCTCAGCGACCGAAGGCTCTCCTGCTGCTTGTATGCGCTCCGCGCGAAAGCCTCGGCGGTTTTCACGTTGTGCTCGGTCTGCTCGCGCAGCGCCTCCACAGCGTCGCCCGTCCAGCCCTGCACGAACTCGGCGTTGCGCTGCTGGTGCTGCAAGAGCCTCACGCCGCCCGCGAACCACTCCTGGGCAGCCCTGGCATTCTGCTCCTGCAACCTCACGAACTCAAGCCCGCCTTCTGCAAGCCCGACACTCCGGCGCTGGGCGGCAGCGAAGTTCTCGGCGAGCGCCTCGTAAGAGTCGCGCTGAACCTCAGCCATCTCGCGGGCCGTACGCGTCGTCTTCTCGATGTTCCTTGTGGTGGTCTGCACCATCTTACCTCCGTGATCGTAGGTCACTTGCACTATGTTCTTACCACACATATACCCTAATTGCATCCTCTAAAACTCCGGCCTGTGATCTCTTTAACATACGATCCGGACCCGAGCAGGGCGCAGAGGTTGCGATAGCGTCTTGTGATCAGGGTGGGGACAGGCGTTCCGGACAGATGGCCGCTGTCGGCATAGAATGGGGTTATGGACGACGTGCGAAGTTCGTTAGAGTGGATCGTACCCCGTGGTCGAGAGATCTACGAGCACCGCGTCCGAGCGAGGTTGGGGCAGGAAGACGAGGGCGCCTTCGTACTTATCGAAGTCGAGAGCAGCGACTACGCGATCGCCGCGGATGAAGAGGAGGCTTTCGCGCGCGTCGAGGAGAGGCACCCTGGCGGCGTGTTCTTCTTCTCACGTGTCGGGCCCAACGGCGAAGCCGTGCCTGCCCACCGCATCGGCGCCGGTGCCTAGAAAAGGGCCTGGCGGAGAAGAGGCGGGTATGACGAACGACACGCGACTACCGGATGCCAGTGAGGACCGCGTCATCGAGTGCCCGGTGTGCTCCAGCGTCATGAGCAGGATGGAGGCCGAGGGCGTCACGGTGGACGTGTGCGCGGGGGGGTGCGGTGGGATCTGGTTCGACTGGTTCGAGCTGGCGCGCGTGGACGAAGCCCACGAGTCGGCGGGCGAGAAGTTCCTCGAAGTGGAGCGGGACCCCACGCTCAGCCCCGACCTGAGCAAGCGCATCCGCTGCCCGAGGGACCGGGAGATCATGATGCGTCACTTCCACAGCGTCAAACGCGGGGCCCTGGTCGACGAGTGCCCGCGGTGCGCCGGCTTCTGGCTGGACGCGGGCGAACTGGCCGCAATAAGGACCGAGTTCGCCACGGAGGAGGAGCGCAAGCAGGCCGCGCAGGAGTACTTCGCCGAGCTCTTCGACCCCGACCTTGCCGTGGAGAGGGCCAAGACAATGGAGGACCTCAGAAAAGCGCGGAGGATCGCGCACGCCTTCCGCTTCATCTGCCCGAGTTACTACATACCCGGCGAGCAGGACTGGGGCGCATTCTAGCACGGCGCCTTCGGCGCCTTGTCAGCACGCTTCGCTTGTCGGCACGCTCAGGCTTCGCCTTCGCTTGTCGGCACGCCGCCTCCCTCCGGTCGGCGGCTTGTCAGGAAGTCGTCTCGGGACGCCGCCTTGAGCGTCGAGCCCGACCGCCACCCGCAGCGGTTGCTCGTGCGAGCCCGGACGAGGCCGGAACAGAAAAAGCTGAAAGCGGAGCCCGAAGGGCGTAGCGTTGCTGACAAGCGAGGGCCGAAGGCCCGCAGCATGCTGACAAGCCTGCGAAGCAGGCGTGCCGACAAGCGGAGCCCGCAAGGGCGCAGCGTGCTGACAAAACCTCGGCAGTCTGTCATATTGCGTGGCTAGCAAGGGCCGGGCCGCAACATCTTGTGTCTGAAAACCATTTCGCGCTAACACTTGGTGGGTGTCAGCACGTCGCTTTATGTTAGTGTTTACACGGTTGACCGGAACGTGGTGTAGTGTCAACTCGTTGTCGTTCGGGGGGATGGGCTACGGCGGCTAGAGGAGCGGGCATGGCGAGCAGGGACGAAGTCCACGAGAGTCCTCGAAGGCTTCGATTTTCACATGAAGTATCGGCGGACGGATTCCGGCTGGTGGATAGCCTATTGCGAGGAAGTGCCCGAGGCTCGGACTCAAGGCGCGACCAAGGACGAGGTGAGGGAGAACCTGAAGGACGCCATCGCGTTCATATTGGAAGATTACTCGGTGGAAGAGTTGGAGCAGCTTCGTAATATTCTGGCCTCAGAAGAGAGCGAAGTCCTGGCTCTGTGAAGCGCCGCCAACTCGTGAAGCACCTTGAGGAGCAAGGCTGCGAATTTTACGCCGAAGGCGCGAAACACTCGAAAGTCAGAAACAAGGGGACGGGAAAGAGGAGCACCGTCCCCAGGCATAATGAGATAGACAACGATCTGGCCAAAGACATCTGCAAGCAGCTAGGTGTGCAGCGTCCGAATTAGTCCTCTTGATGAGTCTTCGCCACGGGCGAAAAGTCACCCGATCTCGAAGGAGAATGGCCACCTGGCCGATGCGCCGGATCTCTGCAGCAGGGTATGCTACTTGCGCGACGGTTCCCATTGTGAGCCGGCGGTAGCGATGGAGCGTATAAGATGGTGCGGCGGCGTTGGAGCCTGGAGGGATAGCCATACACGGTAGTCGGGTGGGGAGTCCGGTTGAGGTCAGGAAGGTCTACGAGCGGCTGTTCGGCTCCGTGGGCAGGGTCGTGGTGGGCAAGGACAGGGTGGTTGACCTGTGTCTTATCTCCCTGCTCGCCGGCGGCCACGTTCTGCTGACGGATATACCGGGCGTCGGGAAGACGACGCTCGCCAAGGCCATCTCGTCCTCGATAGCCGCGGACTTCTCGCGCATCCAGTTCACCCCAGACCTCTTGCCTTCGGATATTACGGGCACTAGCATCTACGACCCGAGGGAGGCGCGGTTTTCGTGGATGCCCGGTCCCGTGTTCGCGCCGGTGTTGCTGGCCGATGAGATCAACCGCGCCACCCCCCGCACCCAGAGCGCGCTGCTGGAGGCGATGGCCGAGGGACAGGTGACGGTGGAGGGCGCGACGCGGCCCCTTCCGGAGCCCTTCTTCGTCGTCGCCACCCAGAACCCGCACCAGTTCCACGGGACCTACCCGCTACCCGAGGGCCAGCTCGACCGCTTTATGGTCGCGACGAGCATGGGCTACCCGGGGAACGTCGCCGAGCGCGGGATAGTGCGCGCGCAGGTCGAGCGGCGTCCGCTGGAGGAGGTCGAGCCCGTCGTCGAGATAAGGGAGATAACGGAGGCCAGAGAGCTGGTGAGGACCGTCCAGGTGCACGACGAGGTGCTGGCCTACGCCGTCGCCCTCGCCGAGGCTACGCGCGACCACCCGGCCGTCTCATTAGGCGTCTCGCCGCGGGGTTCGATCGCGCTGGTCAGGGTCGCCCAGGCGCGCGCCGCCACGAGGGCGCGGGACTTCGTGGGACCAGAAGACATAAAGGAGCTCGCGCCCGAGGTCCTGACGCACAGGCTCTCCGTGCGCGGCGGCGTCTCGGGGACGACGGCTGAGTCGGCGCTGCGCGGGATCCTCGACTCCGTGCCGCCCCCGGCGTAGACACATGGGATTGAAGAGCATCGTGAAGCCGGTTTTCGTCGTCTCTCTCGGCTTCGTGCTCTACCTGATCGCCTCGAACGTCGGCGCGGGCTGGCTGTACGTCGTGGTTGCGGCCATCCTGGGACTGGTGCTCGTCTCCATCCCCCTGCCCTGGCTCGGCGTCCGCCGCATCGGGGTCGCGAGGCGCGCCCCCGTCGTGGCCACCGCCGGCGAGCCCTTCGAATGCTATCCTGGAACTGGAGAACAACGGCCGCCTCCCCAGGTACATGATCGAGGTCGCGGACCGCTTCGCTGGGGACGGAGGAAGGGCCGTCGCCGTGCGCGTCCGCCGCGGCAGGCCCGAGACCGTCGGGTACACGGTGGAGAACCCGCGCCGGGGCATCTACGCCGGCGGGGAGGTCGTCGTCGAGTCGAGGGCTCCTTTCGGGCTGTTCTACGGGCGCCGCAAGATACGGGTGGCCTCTGACACCGTGATCTACCCCAGGACCTTCGACGTGGCCGGGCTCCCGCCGTCGCCCATCACCGACGCCGAGTGGGGAGACAGGAACGAGTCCTCGGCGCTGCACAGGGGGCACGGGGGCGAGTTCTGGGGCGTCAGGGACTACAGGCCGGGGGACCCAGCCCGGCTGGTCGCCTGGAAGAGGAGCGCACGCGGCCTGGCCTCAGGAAAGCTCGCCGTCATCGAGCTCGCCAGGGAGACGCAGCCCCCGTTCGTGCTCGCGATGGCCCTCGACGCCGGCGCCCCGTCCGCGGCCAGGGAGATGGTCGTCTCGGCGGGGGCCTCACTACTCCTCTACGCCCTAGCCGAAGGCCGCCAGGTAAACGCCGACGCCGGCCCGGACAACCGACCCTTCCCCGAAGACCCGACCCGGGACAACGTCCTCACCTGGTGCGCCGGACTGCGGGCGTCGAAGCCACCGGCAACGCAAGGGGCGAGCGTGGAGATACGTCCCTCCACGAGAAGAAACAACGTCGCCGAAAAACCGGACATCTCCGGCACCTCCGAGGCCCAGGCCATCGTGCTCGTATCATGCCACGAGTTCGAGGGAGCGGGACCCTGGATGTCTCCAGAGCAAGAGCGTAAGTTCACGGAAGACGCAGAGGCGAGTGGTCGCAAGGTGGCGCTGCTCGGGGCCGAAGTCGCGGAGCCGTGGAGGATATGATTGGAAGGTTTCAGGCTACAGGCATCAGGCATCAGGCTTCAGGGTTTCTCAGAACAGGCGTGGGGACCAGGAGGCGATGTTTAGTACTTTGACGGTTCGACCGATCCGGAGAGCGATGTGATGTCGTTTCGTCGGCTGGGGATCAGGCTGCCAAGGGGCCAAAGAGGCCGCCTGAGGACTCCGTCGAGCTGCGGGCGTGGGTGCTCGCGGCGGTGCTCGTGGGGGAGGCGGCCGTACTTGCGAGCGGGTACTTCGGTGTTATGACCGGCGTGCTCGTGCCCCTCCTGACGGTCGTCGCCTTCGCGGTGAGTTACGTGAGGCGGCGGGAGAGGAACGTGCTCATAAAGGTGCTGCTGGCCTTCGGGGCGTTGGCGGCGCTCGCGATGTTCTTCAGGGAGGTATTGTCGTCGTTGTACGACACGCGGGTGCCGCTCGCCAGGCTATTTCTGTGGGTGCAGGTGATTCACGCCTTCGACCTGCCGGCGCGCAAGGACATCTCGTACTCGCTGGTGAGCGCACTGATCCTGGTCGCTGTCGGCGCCGTCCTCTCGACGAGCCTTTGGTACGGCCTGTTCGTGCTCGCCTTCGTGCTTTGCGCCATGGCGGCCATGTCCCAGATGAACCTCTCCGAGGCCCGCGAGCGGGCCGGTGTCGGGGCATCGGGAAGCAAGGGCCTCGTGCTCGGCACCGTCGTGCCCTGTTTCTTCGCCGTGATCGTGGTCGGACTGGTGTGCTTCTCCCTTCTTCCCCAGCGGCAGGCGATGAGCCTGACGATGATGCCGACCTCGGCCTTCAGGGACATCGGGGCGGACTTCTCCGGCGGCGTCCAGAACCCTTACTACAGGCCACCGGGCGGCGACCCGTTCGCCGGTCCCCCCCAGGCCATCTCCGCGGACTCTTACCACGGATTCCAGCCGTACATGGACCTGCGCAGCCGCGGGCGGCTCTCCGACGAGGTCGTGATGAAGGTGCGCAGCGAGGAGTCTGTGCCCTACCGCGGGGTCGTCTTCGACGATTACAACGGGAAGGGGTGGGAGATCTCCACCGGCGACAACGCCGAGACGCTCGACTCGAACGGCGTCAGGTTCGACACGTACGGGGCCAGCAACACCGAGCCGGCGCAGGGCCCCTCGCGGCAGGTAGCCCAGGTCTTCTACGTCGAGGAGGATTCTTCCAACATTATCTTCGGCGCTTACCATCCGGAGACGATCTTCTTCCCCACGGGCAGCATCAAGATCGACCCGTACGGCTCCCTGCGGGCGCCGTACGAGATCCCCTCTGGCTCCACGTACTCGGTCATCTCCCGCGTCCCGAACGCCTCACCCGAGCAACTCAGCTCCGCCGGCACGGCCTACCCCGAGGAGATAGCGGACAAGTACACGCAGCTTCCCCCGACGGGCCTCGAACGCACCCGCGCTCTCGCCGCCAGGCTGACGGAGGGCACGACCGACCCGTACGACGCCGTGCTCAGGATGAACCAGTACCTCAAGACCACCTACCCTTACGACCTCTCCATCGCGCCGCAGGGGGAGGACATGGACGCCGTCGAGTACTTCCTCTTCGAGCAAAGGCGCGGCTACTGCGAGCAGTTCAGCTCCTCGCTCGCCGTCATGGCCCGCTCCCAGGGGATACCGGCCAGGGTGGCCACAGGCTACGCGCCCGGCGAGTACAACCCCTTCACCGGCCTCTACGAGATCAAGGCCTCAGACGCCCACGCCTGGGTCGAGGTCTACTTCCCGCAGTACGGCTGGACGACCTTCGACCCAACCCCGAGCTTCGACTCCACACCCTGGCAGTACAGGGCGGCCGGAAACCTGCAAGGAGGCAAGGCCTTCGGTTTCATCGCGAAGAGACTCGGCGAGGCGGCAGGGCCCGTGGCTGGGGCGGCAGGGACGCTCATGCGCGGCGTCGCCCGCCTCGACCCCGTAAGCATCATCGTCGTGGGAGTGCTGGTCGGCGGGGCGTACCTGGCCTTCCTCTACACCAGAAAACTCGTACGTCCGCTACCGCCGCGAGCCCCTATCCGTGCGCCCGATCAAGGTCTCAGACGCCCGCCTCTACAGCAGATACAAGGCGATCACGACCGCCCTGGAGGAAGCGGGCATCGCCCGCGAACCACAGGAGACCCCCGAGCAGTACGCCCGCAGGGCCGCCGAAAGCCTGGCCGAGCCGAGGATAGAGCGGCTAGGTGAGATCTACCTCTACGCCCGCTTCCGTGACGCCGTCCCGGCAACCCTCGTCGAGGAGTTCGATAGGTTGGAACCACAAGCTCTCGCGGCAATACAGCGGGCTGCGGAAGGGCAAGCCCTTCCGCAGCCCGCGCATTTCAGCATTTCAGCCGGTCAGCATTTCAGCAAAGATAAAAGCTGACAATGCTGAAATGCTGAAATGCTGAGAGCTAGCAATGAGGTCCTTGACCTCATTGCTAGCTGCTCTTAAATCTGGTGATGTCGTTGCAGATGGCGAAGTATTGATCGGGCTCGCCCATCTCGTCGGAGAACGGTACGATGGTCGTGTCGACCCAGTAGATGTTACCGTCCCTTGACTGGTTCCGGATCTCGCCCCGCCAGACTTCGCCCCTGGCGATGGTACTCCACAGGGTTTCGAAGAACTCTTTTGTGTGGTAGCCGGAGTTGAGGATGCGGTGATCCTGGCCCAACAACTCCTCCATGTAGTAATTGGAGACCTCGCAGAACTTGTCGTTCACGAACGTGATCTTGCCGTGCTGGTCGGTGGTCGCGACTATCGCGGACTCATCCAGGGCGGCCTTGAGGTCAGCCATCGTTCTGAGCGAGGCGCGCAACGCATCCTCGGACTCCCTGCGGGCGGTGACGTCGCGCGTCACCTGGGAGAAGCCCCTGAGGTTGCCCGCCTCGTCCCTGAGGGCCGTTATAACGACCTCGGAGAGGAAACCCGTCCCATCCTTGCGAACCCGCAAACCCTCTTCCTCGAAGCGGCCCTCGGCGGCCGCTATGCGTAGCTCCTCCTCGGGGAGGCCGCGTTCGACGTCCTCCTCGGCGTAGAAGATCGAGAAGTGCGCCCCGATGACCTCTGACGCCTCGTAGCCCTGTATACGCTCGGCCCCCTCGTTCCAGCTTACGATGCGCCCGTCGGGACCCAGCATGAAGATCGCGTAGTCGCTGACGCCCTCCACCAGGATACGGAAGCGCTCCTCGCTCTCGCGCAACTCCTGCTGGTGGCTCTCCAGTTGAGCTATGGTGGCTTCCAGCTGCGAGGTGCGCTCCTCGACCCAATCTTCGAGGTTCTTGTTGAGCTGCCGGATCTCTTCTTCGGCCCGCTTGCGCCCGGTAACGTCTCGGATAATGGCGAGCACGAACTCGGGTCGTCTCCGCCCGCCCCGTGCACCGGACGCGCGGGGCTCAAGGACATCTCGACCCTGATCTCCTCGCCGTTCTTCCTCACCGCGGGAAGGTCCAGCGGCGCGTCCGAGTCGATGTAGGGACCGCGACCCGTCTCGGCGTAGCGGGCTATGCCAGCCCGGTGGGCGGCCTTCAGAGGTTCGGGAACCAACGCCTCGACGCGCAGTTTCATGGCCTCGTCGGCCGAGTAGCCGAACATCCTGGCGGCCGCCGGATTCCAGAGGACGATGCGCTGAGTATCCGCGTTCGCGACTATCACAGCGTCCTGAATCCTCTCGAAGAGCCTGCCGAAGCCCAGATCCTCCGGACGCAGCATTTTAGCTAGTCAGCATTTCAGCATTTCAGCTGGTCAGCATTTCAGCACTTCAGCATTTCAGGTTTTTGTCTCTGGCTGGTCGCTGATGGCTGATGGCACGGTTTTCTGGAAGGTCGAATTTCCAGAGAACCGCTGCAAGCCAAACCAGTGACCCGTACGCGGTAAGCGGTTGCACCACCGGCTCCCAACTCCCCCCAAGTGCTTACTCTTCGGGACGAGGTTCCTGATCCCCACGGAACCGAGTCCCTGATAGGGCAGCATACCAGCCCGTGCGTCTCAGCGCATGCTAGCTGGTCAGCACTTCAGCAAGAACAAAAACCTGAAATGCTGACTTGCTGAAATGCTGAAATGCGGAAGCGCTTTAGCGCTTCCTAGTGAGTGAGGCCAGGATCAGGTCGGCGTTCACGAGGACGAAGGCGAGGGCGATGAAGGGGAGGGCTGGCAGCGGGCGGGCGAGCAGCAAGCCTGCGGTGACGGCGAGGAAGGCGGCGCTGCAGACGCCTATGAGGGTCGCGGCGTAGCGGAGGTCGAGGAAGCGGGACGCGGCGATGAAGAGGGCCATGAAGATGAAGTCGCTCAAGCCTAGTGCGAACCCGAGGGGCGAGCCGAACGTCGGGAAGACGAGCAGCAGGAAGTCGAGGAGCGGGGAATCCTCGCGCACGAGAGCTTTCGTCGGTCCGGCGAAGACGCTGAAGATGTCCGAGGCTATCGCCGCGACGACGACTATGAGCGACCGTGCCCACGGAGGTTACGTAGCGCGCCAGCGAGATGCCGACGCATGCCGCGGCCAGTATCCTCGCAAGGTCGGCGACAAAGAGCGCGAGCAGGACGAGAAATCCCGGTCCGCCCCAGAGATTATCGGGACGGGCGACGAGGGCCGACAGAAGGCCTATGGCGGCAGCCGCGGCGCCTACGGCCAGAAGTCGGGACGTGGAATAGTCCCTCGACGCTACGAGGGCCCCATGGAGCAGGAGAGGGATGGGAGCAAGGACCAGGGCGTAGGCCACGATCCTGACGGCCGGCGGAAGCTCGGAGAAGATGTCTATCAGCGGGAGCAGGAGGATCAGGGCAGCCAACGCCGCCGCGCCAGCCAGCGAATAAGAGAGTCCTCGCGTAGAGAGCTGTCCCATAGGTGATCCGTAAGATCATACCAAGGCTACACGTCCACGGTGCGATAAGCTCGCAGCGACCGGCCAACAAAACGCTGAAATGCTGACCAGCTGAAGTGCTGAAATGCTGAATTGCTGACTAGCTGATAGCTGCTTCGAGGGAGGTGTGTACTCGTGCGAATTCCTTTTCGAGGGCGTCTAGCAGGTCGGGGGCGCGTGATAGGTCGCCGGAGATGGCTAGTTCCTGGAGCCTGGTGCAGATCTCCACCATTTGCACGGCGCCCATGTAGCCGGAGCCGCCTTTGAGCAGGTGGGCCGTCTCCTCTACTTCTTGCGCGTCTTTTCGCTCGACGGCCCGTCTGAGGGACTCCAGCCGGGGCGGCACGTCGTCGATGAACAGCGTGACGATCCTGGCCAGTTTGTCGGGTTGTCCTTCTTCCTGGGGTCCGCGCCGGCTCTCCAGTACGGAGAGGTCGACGGCGGGGGAGCCTGGATCTCCGTCGCCCTGCGCGGGCGGTTCGTTTTTGGGGGGTGGGATCCAACGCCCCAGCACGGCGTCGAGGTCCTCGCGCCTGACCGGTTTGGCTACGTAGTCGTCCATGCCAGCTTCGAGGGCCTTCTCCCTGTCGCCCTTCATGGCGTTGGCCGTCATCGCGATGATGGGGGTGCGACGCCCGGATGCTTCACGGCTTCGGATCTCCGCCGTTGCCTCGTAGCCGTCCATCTGGGGCATCTGCACGTCCATGAGCACGGCCGCGTAAGGGACGTTCGATGCGGCCTCCACGGCCTCCTTGCCGTTGCCAACGGCGTCCACGCTGTAGCCCGACCGCTCCAGCATCGCTATCGCCACCATCCGGTTTACGAAGTAGTCCTCGGCGAGGAGGACACGGCCGGCCCGGTTTTCGGTGGCGGCGTGGGACCCCGCGCCTCCCCGCGATGGCCTGGCAGGGGTCTCCGTTGAGGAGCCCATTATCGTGGCGAGGGCGTCGTAGAGCTGCGACTGGCGCACGGGCTTGGTGAGGACGACCTCGACACCGGCCCGGCTGGCCTCCTCGTTGATGTTCAAGCCTATGGAGGTCAGGAGCACAAGCCTGGTCGAAGAGATGGCGGGCTCGTCGCCTATGGCCCGGGCTAGCTGTATCCCGTCCATCTCGGGCATCTGCATGTCCAGGATCGCCAGGTCGTACGGTTCTCCATTCTCGGCCGCGGCGCGGAGCAGGGTGAGCGCCTCCTCTCCGCCTTCGGCCATGCCGTCCCTCATGCCCCAGGAGGTGATCTGCTTGTGCAGGATGCGGCGGTTGGTCTCGTGGTCGTCCACGATGAGCACGCGCAGGCCGCGCAGGCCCGTGCGGATTGCCGGGGCCGCCACCTCACCCTCAGGCCTCTTCTCCAGCTTCGTGGTGAACCAGAACGTGGAGCCCACGCCTGGCTCGCTCCTCACGCCTATCTCCCCGCCCATCATCAGCACCAGTTGCTTGCTGATGGCAAGACCTAGCCCCGTGCCGCCGTAGCGGCGGGTGGTCGAGGCGTCGGCCTGGGTAAAGGGCTTGAAGAGCCTGGTGCGCTGCTCATCTGCCATGCCTATCCCTGTGTCGCTTACCTCGAAGAGGACCGTGGCCGCTATCGGGGGCGTCTTCGGCGAGCTCGGCCCTGAGGGTCACCTCGCCCTTTTCGGTGAACTTGATCGCGTTCCCCAGGATGTTGGTGAGGACCTGCCGCAACCTGAAGGGGTCGCCCCGAACGGCGGTCGGCGTGCCCGGCTCGACGAAGCTTGCCAGCTCCAGGCCCTTCTCGTGGGCGCGTCCCGCGAGCAGGGCGGCGACCTCCTCGACCTCCCTCCTGAGCTCGAAGTTGACGGTCTCGAGGTCCAGGCTGCCCGCCTCTATCTTCGAGAAGTCCAGTATGTCGTTCAGGATGGCCAGCAGGCTCTGGCTCGAGTAGCGGACCGTCTCGGCGTATTCGTGTTGCTCGTCGTCTAACGGAGTATCGAGGAGCAGGTCCGTCATCCCTATAACGCCGTTCATGGGGGTGCGGATCTCGTGGCTCATGTTCGCCAGGAACTCGCTCTTGGCGCGGTTGGCCTCCTCGGCCCTCTCCCGCGCGATTCGCATCTCCTCGACGGCCCGCCGGCGCTCGCCGTCGAAGCGGTAGAGCAGGCGGGCGCTCCACCACACGAGGGCCGCGACGATGACCATGGTCGCCACGGTGAACAGGGACACCCCAAGCTCGGTGCCGTAGAGGCCGATCTGCTGTCCCCTCAACCTGAACCACCCAAGCACCAGCGGGACCAGGATGGCGGCCGGCAACAGACGACGCGCCGCGACGCCCCCAAGATTGCGGCTGGTGACGACGGCCATCAGGCCGCGCTCGGGGCGCGCGCAAAGGACGCCGGCCGAGAGCACGACGAAGGTCATCGCGGCTATCGGGATGTAGGAGGTGTTGCCGTACAGATCCGCGACTCCGTAGATGTAGCCGGCGAAGGCCAGTATCGAGAGCACGAACACCACAAGGGCACAGTACTGGGACACGAGGCGTCCGCGACGCGTCCGCCCGTCCAGGTAAAGGAGCGAGACCCCGATCAGGACGAAGTCGAGCGCCGTGTCAGGAGCCATCCTGTTGGGGAAACCCGTGAACGCGGCCTCCGAGGCCAGCCTGTCGGGGAACAGGACCCGGTCGATGCCCGGTTCGAGTCCGAAGAGTACCTGGATCAGCCTGGTCAGGCCAACAAAGGCCACAACGAGGGCGCACACGCTCGCGACGCGTCGCGCATTCCGGCCGGCCCGCTCATCCTGCAGCAGCCAGGTCGAGACGCCGGCCAACGAGAGGCCGATCGCCGAGACGGGGTTCATCGCCACCGGACCGGGCAGGACGTGCTTGAGAGGCCCGGCATCGAGTGTCCAGCCAACGAGGACCGAGCAGCCAACGAGGACGGCCACGACGCCAGAAGCCCGCGAGAAAATCTTGAGGAAGGAAACAAGAGCAGGGATGGAGTCGTCTTCCAGCCCGGGTCGCCCCGTAGTTTCGTTTCTCTGATTGATGATCCCGCACTCCCGTGGCAGGCTCTCCCTACGCAATCGGGATATTGAACAGTCGCTATCGCAGTCAGGATTTACAATCAGGTGGTCGGCAATTGCTACTCGTAGCCTAAGACGAGGATTCAGGCCACATTCGGGCGCATGCAGACGGCAGGCTCTCAGTCCGTCATTCCCGCGGCGTGAATACTGCGATCATTCCCGCGTCAAGCCGGAGATCCACGGCGGTAGCATCGGTCCATGCAGATCGCGCTGCAAATGATTGACAAAATCAGGCAAGCTGCATGCGAAGTGCTGGTAGCTGACATGCGCGACGAGAGAAACTGTGATCGAGGAGATTCGACGGCTTTCGTGGGGAATCGGTTTCCGGGAGGGCGTTTCCTGCAGGGTAGTTTCGAGGGGTGCGAGCCGTACGAGGAAGTGGGGCCCTTCGAGACGCTGGAGGACTGGAGAGGCATCGATGCGGATTTTCTGGATGGCCATGCGAACGCGCTCAGCTTCTTCTCGGAGGCGGGCTTCAGGTATTTCCTGCCTGCGTACCTGGTCGCCGACCTTCGCGGCCTGCTGTACACGGCGGATCCCCTGTTCCACCTGACGCACGGCTTCTCCGATTGGACTACCGAGGTTCCCGCCGGGGACCGCACCTTCGTGATCGGGCACGGCAAGTCGGCGTTCATCAACCCGCGGAGATACGGTGCCATGACCACTTACGACTACGCCCGATCTCGCCTCTCGGTCTTTACCAGGGAAGAAGCGGGCGCCATCGTCGCCTATCTGGAGTTCAAGCGCGATTCAGACCCCGACGTCATCGACAAACAGGCCATCGATGCGGCCCTCCAGTCGTTCTGGTTGGAGCGGGCACGGACGGCTCCCCAGGCCGAGAGCCTCAGGCAACACATAGCGGAGCAAGAAGAATACCTCGCCGCAATAAGCCCCGACATCGGAGACAGTACCGGTGAGCCGTAGACGACGGACGTAGCTTTGTCCGAGCGACCCACGAGCTATCGGCTCCCAGCGAGAAGAAAAAGCTGACATGCTGAAATGCTGACTAGCTGAAGTGCTGAAATGTTCGCTACGATTTCGCCCTACTGGGTGCGATCACTCGACGCCGGCACAACGAGAGCGGCTTCGATCCGGTCCACGAGGTCTTCGACCGTACACGGCCACGGCACGCTCAGGACTCCGTTCTCTGGCAGACTCTCCTGTGTCGCTGTGGTGGAGAGCGAGATCACCGGCATCCCTTCGTTTTGCGGTGTGCTCTTGCCCATAGCGCCGAGGAAGGCCTCGCGCACGCCCTCATCCAGTCTCGGGACGAGGAGCAGCAGGTCCGCGCCTTCGAGCAGCTCATCGACGACCCCCGTGGGATAGGCATCGAGTGGAGTCGTACCGTAACCGGAGTTCTCGAGGAGCGCACCGAGCGCACGACCGACCACCGTATCTGCGCCGAGTATGGCTATGGTCGTGGGCTGGTGGTATCGCACTTCGGTCGGCTCCTTGGTCGAGAGATTTTCGCAGCTATGTTTTAGACACTGAGGGGGCCGGGGCTGTTACGCCCCGACCCCCTCGTGGTTGTGGTGTGCTTTACCTCCTTAGATTCACCTCCTTAGATTACTTGAGCCAGAGCTTCGCAACCGGGATCTGGGTGCCGTCCACCATCTGCACGGTCACGTTGTAGCAGTTGCCCGGCTTCCTGGGCGTCTGCCAGTTGAAGCTGTCCGCGTCTGGAGCCAAGTGCAGGTGAATGCCGATGGCAGGACGGAGTCTGACATCGTACACGAGGCTCCTCGGTGTAGTGGATTCCCGCCTGCGCGGGAATGACGGTGAAGGGAGCGCGGGAATGACGGTGAGGTAAGGGAGGGACTTCCATGTGCACCGGGCCGCAGACCCTGGGCGCGGTTCCCTTCGAGCGGACCCGGTATGATCCCGCCGCGAGGAACGTATAACGTATAATCCGGCCTACGAACTGGCGTGCAAGGGGGATCACGGTGTTCTGGAAGGCTTATAGCGCCGAAGATGCTGCACCAGGTCGCGGGAGGTAGGGGAAACCGTCAATGGCATGTTCCGCAAATCTGGACAGGCTCCCATGAAACGTTCTCTTGACGGTGCTATGCGTTATGGGGTGGCGGTGCTGGTCTGTCGGGGCCGCGCTGCTGGTCAAGGTGCTGCTCGATCCCCTGACCGCGCAGGAGACGCCTTTCCTGCTCGTTTTCGGCGCCATTATGGTAAGCGCCTGGTACGGCGGCCTGGGACCAGGACTCCTCGCCACGGGGCTTAGCGCCCTGGCGACCGACTACTTCTTCCTCTCCCCTCAGGGCTCCTTCTCGTTGTTCGGCACGGAGATCGTTGACCTGAGCGTGTTAGTGCTCGAAGGGGTGCTTGTCAGCGTGCTTACCTCATCGCTCCGCTCGGCGAGGCACAGGGCCGAGCGGAGCACCATGGAGGCGAGGAGGCACGAGGAGAGTCTGCGCGAGAGCGAGGAGCGTTTCCGGCTGATGGTCGAGGGGGTGAAGGACTATGCGATCTTCATGCTCGACCCCGGAGGGTGCGTGACGACCTGGAACGACGGCGCGGGGCGCATAGTGGGCTACGAAGAGGCGGAGATCCTGGGCCGCCACTTCTCGGTCTTCTACCCCGAAGAAGACGTGGAGCGCGGCCACCCCGAGGAGGTGCTGCGCGCGGCGCTGGCGGAGGGCCGTCACGTGGAGGAGGGGCATGGGGTCCGCGAGGATGGCTCGAGGTTCTGGGCGAGCGCCGTCGTTACCGCCCTCAGGGGCAGGGAGGGCAACCTCGAGGGCTTCTCTGTGGTCGTGCACGACACGACTGAGCGCAAGCACGCCGACGACGTGCTGCGCTTTCTGGCCGAGAGCGGCGCGACGCTCGCCTCCTCGCTCGACTACAGGACCACGCTTGCCAACGTGGCCAGCCTCGCCGTGCCGACCCTGGCCGACTGGTGCGCCGTCGACGTGCTGGAGGAGGACGGCTCCGTCGAGAGGGTGGCCGTGGAACACCCAGACCCCGAGAAGGCCGCGCTGGCCTACGAGCTGCAAGAGCGCTATCCGCCCGATCCCGAGACGCCGCGGGGTCTGCGCAAGGTGTTCAGGACCAACCAACCGGACATGATGGCGGAGATACCAGAAGAGCTACTGGACCAATTCGCCGTAGACTCCGAGCACAGGGCGATATTGAGGGAGCTCGACCTGAGGTCCTTCATCATCGTTCCCATGATCGCGCGGGGGAGGAACCACGGCGCGATCACGCTCGTCTCCGCGGAGTCGGGGAGGCGCTACAAAGAGACGGACCTGAGGCTCGCCGAGGAGCTGGCCCGAAGGGCCGCCGCTGGCGGTGGACAACGCCAGGCTCTACAGGGAGGCGCAGCGGGAGATCTCCGAGCGCATCGAGGCCGAGGGACGCCTCAAGGAGGCCGAGGCCCGGTTCAGGACGCTCGTCGAGCACATCCCGGCCATGACCTACATGGAGGCCGCTGATAAAGACGGGCAGAATACGGACATCCTGTACATAAGCCCGCAGATCGAGGCCGTCCTCGGCTACTCGCCCGGGGAGTGGATGGCCGACCCCCACCTGTTCGCGAGGACCCTCCATCCCGACGACGCGGAGAGGGTTCTGGCCGAGGACGCCAGGACCAACAGGACCGGCGAGCCCTTCAGCATGGAGTACAGGCACCTGGCCAGGGACGGCAGAGTAGTCTGGGTGCGCGACGAGGCCGTCCTGGTCCGCGACCACGAGGGAGGGCCCGCGTACTGGCTTGGCGTGCAGTTCGATATCACAGACCGCAGGGAGGCCGAGCAGGCCCTCAGGCAGAGCGAGGAGCGCTACCGCACGGTCGTCAAGCAGGCCGCCGAGGGGATCTTCGTCGTTGACATCGACACCAAGCTCATACTCGAGGCGAACGCCGCGTACAGGGACCTGCTTGGTTATTCGGCCCAGGACATGCTCGGGCTCGGGCTCACCCTCTACGACGTCGTCGCGCACGACCGCGAGAGCATAGACCGCTACGTCAGGCAGATCCTGGAGCGAAGGGTCCACTTCATCGGCCAGCGGCGCCACCGCAGGAAGGACGGTTCCCTGGTAGACGTCGAGGTCGGCTCGAGCGTGATCTCCTACGGCGGCGGCGAGGCATTCTGCGTCATCGTCCACGATATAACCGAGCGCCGCCGCTCCGCAGAGCGCCTGCAGCGCAGCCTGGACGCCCTGCTCGCCCTCTACGAAGCCGGCCAGATCCTCGGCTCCTCCCTGCAGAGGGAGGAGATCGGCTCGCGGCTGCTGGATATAGCCCGCCGCGTCTCGACTCTCACCGCCGCCGTCATCTCCGTCCCCGACGAGGAGGGAGAGTTGCGGGTCTGGCGTTCGTCGGGGCTCGAAGGGCTGAGGCCCAAGGCCCGCTTCGTCCCGGAAGCCCTCTCAGCCCGAAAGAGGGTACTGGAGACCAGAAAGCACCAGACCGTCAGGCTGGAGCAGCCGGGAGACGATGGGTCTTATCTCGTAAGCCTGAACCTGCCGCTGCTGGTGCGGGGCAGGCTCATCGGCATCCTCGAGGCCTACGGGCCCGAGACCCTCATGGAGCGGCAGAACGAGGAGACCCTCATAAGCCTCGCAAACCAGGGTGCAAGCGCCCTCGAGAACGCCAGGCTCTACGCCGACCTCGCCGAGCGCGAGAACCGGCTGCAGGACCTGATCCGCAAGCTCATAACCGCCCAGGAGGAGGAGCGCCGCAAGGTCTCCTACGAGGTCCACGACGGCCTCGCCCAGACCGCCGCCGCGGCCCACCAGCTCCTGCAGGCCTTCGCCCGGCGCCACCAGCCGGCATCCGAAGAGGGCCGCAGGGACCTCGCCAGGGTACTCCAGCTCGTCCAACAGACGGTCGGAGAGGCCCGCTACGTCATAGCCGACCTGAGGCCCACCGCGCTCGACGACCTCGGTCTCGGCGCCGCCGTCCGATTGCAGGTCGAGAAGATCAGCGACGAAGGCAGCCAGGTTGACTACGAGGAGGAGCTGGGGGACGAGCGCCTGCCGCCTGAGGTGGAGACGGCGCTCTTCAGGGTGACGCAGGAGGCCCTCACCAACGTCCGCAAGCACGCCCCCTCGGCCCGCGTAAAGATCACACTCAAACACACTAACGACTGCGTCCACCTCCACGTCCGGGACTGGGGCCCCGGCTTCGACCCCGAGAAGGCCACCGACGGGGGCGGGCCTGGCGAACGCCTTGGCCTCTCCAGCATGCGCGAGAGGGTGGCCCTGCTCGGCGGCCACCTGGAAGTCCGCAGCCGGCCCGGAGAAGGCACCGAAGTAGTGGCGGAGATACCGTCCGTACAGGCAAACGGTAAGGGAAGGTAAGAAATGGGGAATGGTGAAGGAGTGGCGCCGTCGGAGACGGCCCGTATTCTCATAGCCGATGACCACGCCCTCGTCAGGGAGGGCCTCAGGACCATGCTCTCCGGTGAGGAGGATCTGAGCGTCGTGGCCGAGGCGAACGACGGTCAGCAGGCGCTCTCGATCTGCCGAGAGTTCTCCCCCGACCTCGTCCTCATGGACGTGAGGATGCCCGTCATGGATGGCCTCGAGGCGACCAGGAGGATCAAGGCAGAGATGCCCCAGGTAAGCGTGATGATGGTCACCATGCACGAGAACCCCGACTACCTCTTCGAGGCCGTAAAGGCTGGTGCTGCTGGCTACGTGCTCAAAGATGCCTCGGGGGAGGGGCTTCTTGGGGCTGTGAGGAGGACGTTGGAAGGGTGAGTCACCGTTGAACCAGGAGCTTGCGATGAGGTTGCTCGTAAGGCTTGCCAGGGAGGGCGACAGTGGGTCCGAAGCGGACGAGCCCGCGGCGCCCGAGCGCGTGGCTTCCAGGCCCGAGTCGAACCACCTCGGTCAGGGTGGAGGAGATAGGCAGTTGGAGAGCCTGACGCCGAGGGAGGTCGAGGTCTTGAGGCTCCTCAGCCAGGGGCAGACCAACCCCCAGATCGCCCAGAACCTGCTCTTCAGCGTGAGCACCGTAAAGGCGCACGTAAGAAGCATCCTAAACAAGCTAGGAGTATCCGACCGCACCCAGGCCGCCGTCCGAGCCATAGAGTTCAGATTGACCACAGACTAGGCAGCAAGCTGCCTATCAGCACGCCGCCTGCGGCGGCTTGTCAGCACGCTTCGCTTGTCAGCACGCTCAGGCTAGCGCCTTCGCTTGTCAGCCCGGCGCCTCCCTCCGGTCGGCGCCTTGTCAGGAAGTCGTCTCGGGGCGCCGCTATGGGCATCGGAGCCGACCGCCGTCGGGCGGCGGTTCGTTGCACGCCGCAGAGCGGGGCCCGAACCAAAAAGCTGAAAGCGGAGGCGAAGCCGAAGCGTTGCTGACAAGCGAGGGCCGCTAGGCCCGAACGTGCCGACAAGCGGAGGCCGAAGGCCGGAGCGTGCTGACAAGCGGAGGCCGAAGGCCGAAGCGTGCGGGCGTAGCGGGCTTTCGCCCGCTACGCCCTGCGTAGGCGGGCTCTGAAGAAGTCGAAGAGGACGCTGAAGACGGCCAGGGCGGGGACGGCGAAGATTATTCCGGCGAGGCCTGCGACCTCGCCACCGGCGATGACGGCCAGGAGGACCACGATGGGGTGAACGTGGAGCGCCTGGCCCTGGATGCGGGGGGTCAGGAAGTTGCCTTCGAGCTGTTGGATCAGGACGTAGGCAACGACCGTCAGAATTGCCGTGGTCGTGTTTGACTCGAAGACGGAAGACCCGAAGACGAGGGCCACCAGGACTGCGGGAATACCACCGAGGAACGCGCCCAGGTAGGGGATGATCGCCGTTACCGAGACCCATACGCCGAGCAAGATAGCGTAGCGCACGCCGAGCAAGTTCAGCGCCAGCGCGGCGAGGACGCCCTGGATCATGACGACGAATACGAGACCGCCGAGGTAGCGCGAGAGCGACTGGCCGAAGGCCTCCCACAGGTCGCGGGCGTCGTGACGGTAGTGGGTCGGCGCGGTCTTCAGGAAAGCCGCCTTCACCTTCCGCACGTCCACAAGCAGGTAGACCGCGACGAAGAGTACGCCGAAGAGCGTCACCCCTAAGTTGAATGCCCGCGGAATGAAACCAAGAAGGCTCCTGAGCAGATTCTCGGTGAGGTTCTGGGCGCGGTCGAAGAGGTCGGTGACCAGTCGCCTGCCGAACTCCTCGGGGTCGGAGCCTGGTACGAGCTGGCGCTCGTTGAGCGCGTTTATGACGTCGAGCAGGAACTGGTTGGCCCTGTTGGCGATAAGCGGCGTGTTCCTCACGAGGGTAGTGAGCTGCTCTATCAAGAGTGGCACCAGGAAGAAGAACCCGAGGGAGATCAAACCAAGCAGACCCACGACGGTCAACAGTATCGCCAACCCCCTCGGCATGAAGTGCGAGAGCGCCCGCACCGGAAAGGAGAGCACGATGGCGAGCGCGACCCCCCCGAGCGCCACCGCAGGTACGGTAGGCGCCGCATACAGCAGGAGCGCGAGCAAGGCAAACCCCAAGACCAGAATACCGATCCAGACCCGCGAAGAGACGAAGATCGGGGTAAGGTAACCGCCGGACGCAGACTTCACCTCCCGCCCCTTGCCCCGCGGCCCCGGCCTCCTGATCCTCCTGTTCGACCTCACAGGCGTATTCTACGCCAGCACGCTCAGGCCCTTCGGGCCTACGCTTGTCAGGGCGCAGAGTGCTAGCGTCTTCCGGGCGCCAGCAGACAAGCGCCTATGAGAGCCAGAAACGCTAGCGTCGAGAAAACGGTGCGGACTCCGTTCCAGAAGTCCCATGGGCCTTCGTAGACTTCGCGGGCCTGGGCGAGGACCCGGGGCGGGGCTTCGGGGTCTACGGTGGCTAGCTGGTCGTTCATGGGGACGTTGATGAAGGCCGTGAGCAGGAAGCCTCCTCCGATGTAGAGCACGCAGGCCAGTGAGATCAGCAGAAAGCGGCCGGACCGGAGCCTGGGGAGGTGGAGCACAAGGGCCGCCAACAGTAATACCACGGCGCCGACGAAGCTGGCGAAGAACAGGGGGTTCTGGATTCGCTCGTTGATCTCCTGCATGGTGGCGACGTAGCTTGCGTCGGACTGCGCAGCGAGGCCGGGGTCGACCGAGACGGAGTAGGCGTAGAAGACCCCGGCCACGAGGCCGGTGGTGAGGGTGGCAACGGCCAGCGTGAGGGCACGGATGGCCGAGAGAAGGGTTCCTGATCGCGGAACCTTGATGCCTACGGATTTGATGGACGTGCGCGGCATGTGCGCCTCCTCGTGTCGTGCTGGACTCAACCGAGACTGAGTGCGATGGTGAGTGCGGCAGATGCGGCTAGGGCTCCGGCGAACCGCAGGTGGTTCCATGCGGTCCAGCCCGCGTGGTAGCGCGACCAGCTATCTTCGGCTTCCACACCGCGCGGGTCTACCCTCGCCAGCGCCTCGTTTCGCGGCACGTGGTAGACGGCGGTCGTCCCGATCGCGCAGATCAGGTACAAGGCACCGCCGGCGAGCAAATACGCGGCGGAGGACTCGTCCCACGTGAAGAGCGACGAGACTATTAGCGCGCCGCAGGCCAGGGCCGTTCCGAAGAGGACCGTCATGAAGGCTGGGGTTGGCGCCGCCGCGTTGATCGCCTGCATGGCGGCGATGGCCTGCGGGGCCGGCAGACGGTCGAGGGCCCTCATGACGAAGGCCGAGAAGGTGAAGAAGACCCCGGCCACGACCCCGCAACCGAGGGCCGCGAAGAGCGTCAGCACGAAGAGAAGACCATCCATCAGCCGAAAAACCTCCTGGCTCCTGGCGGTCCCACACGCCGGTGGTGGCAGCCTCGCGCGTAGTCAGGATGCCCCGCCACCCTGCCGGCGGCCTTGCCAGCGCCGCCAAGCACCAACGTCGTCCCTCTCCCGTTCTCCGCACCCATAACTCTCTCCTTTCTCCGCACTTTACACGATGTAAATTGACTCGATGTAAAGTTACCGTATACTTTACGGTGTGTCAAGTGGAGATCCAAAAACGCGGACGCGGATCCTGGAGGCGACGTTGCGGCTGATGGAGGAGCGCGGGGGGAAGGGAGTCCGCATGCGTGACGTGGCTGACGTTGCTGGTGTTTCGAGGCAGGCGGTATACGACCACTTCGGCTCCAGGGCTGAGTTGATGGTGGCGACGGCTCGACACGGGGACGAGGTGAGGGGGTTGGAGGAGCGTCTGGTTAGTTACAGGGCGGCGACTGGCGGGGTGGAGCGTCTGGAGACGTTTATCGAGTTTTGGGGGAATTACATACCGGAGATCCACGGCATAGCCAGGGCGCTATTCGCCGACCGCGAGAGCGACGCGGCGGTCGCGGCGGCCTGGGACGACCGGATGCGCGTGGTGCAAGAAGCCTGTCGCGACATCGTCGGGCGACTACAGGGTGATGGGATGCTTGCATCCGGGTGGTCGTTAGAGGAGGCTGGCGACCTGCTGTGGACCATGCTATCCATCGGCAACTGGGAGAACCTTACAATAGAGCGCGGCTGGCCCGTGAGCCTGTACGTCGAGCGGATGCAAATGCTGAGCAAGCGCGTGTTCGTAAGGGAACAGAGACGAGCATAGCCGTCCAGAATATCCCCCGGAGGCCCTTTACGCGCCGTGCATATGGGTTGAAACCCATTTCAGCATTTCAGCCGGTCAGCATTTCAGCATTTCAGCTTTTTTTCTTGCTGATGGCTGAAAGCTGAGAGCGCGAGTTGCTGGCTACTCTCCTGGACGACGGTAGGCAATGTCCTTGCTCTTGTCTAGTGCCTCGAGAGTCTCCTCCACACTCATCAGCACCGTTGTCTCGACCGAAGCCAGGGCGCCGCCTGAGGCGATAGCGAGTACGACGCTGGCCACCGAGACATTGTCAGGCGCCTCGAGGATCGCGTAGCCGTCGTATTCGCCGAAGCCATACCAAAAACCGTGTAGGGCGCCCCCCACCTGTTCGATGTACGCGCGCGCCGCATCGCGGCGATCTTCAGGGTTCTGAATTAGCTTCGACCACGTCTCAGGTGTGTAGCTGAAGCGCATGAGATAGAAAGCCATTGGGGACCCCCCTGGTTGGCGTTTGTGGCAATGACAGCATACTCTCCTCAGAAGCAGAGTACATCCCTGTATGGACTAGTTTGAAGCTTTCCTGGCGAACGTCCGAGAAAAGATCCCTTCCACTCGGGTGCATGGTTCGAGCTTGGGAGGCTCTTCAGCGTCCTAGCTCAGGGTTCGCGCCTCGATCAGGTACTGTCCGCCCTCTTTGCCCGCAAGCGCCAACGTCTCCTCATCGAGCGGGGTGCGGACGGCGCCGTAGGCATGTTCCGCTTCGGCGGCGAAGGCTTCGATGGCGTCTTGCGTCCCTGCCTCGAATCCGGCGCGGCTCAGGCTTCCCACGCCCTCTGGCCTGAAGGGCAGGCGCATGGCGGTGTAGATTCGTCCGAGGACGAGTGCAAGCTCCCGCTCGCCTTCGACGAGTACGATACCTCCTACGCTGGTGGCGCGGCGGGTGATCCTCTGCGCGATCCCAACGATTTTCATGCCACCTTCTCTACCACCGACCCTGATGCTGTGGTCACCGGGGCAGAACTCGTCGCGCACCTCCCCCACCTCGGCCTTCACCCCGAGCCGCGAGAAGGCACCCAAGACCAGGGCCGCGGCCTCGTCGTAGCGGTCCCTGATGCCGCGCCCGATCTCTGTTTCGTCTGCGGGGCGAATGATCGAGAAACCGAAGGTGCCGAGGTCCGCGGCTGTAGCGCCGCCGCCCGAAGAACGGACGAACACGGGGTAACCCATCTCATTGGCGGCACCGACGGCATCCATAAAGCCGGGACGGAACGTGTCGCGGCGCGTAACCCCGACGTGGCGGGTCGAAGGAGTGATCGAGACGGTCGCAGCCCGCTCGCCCGACGCGACCTGGTCGAAGATGGTCCTCACGTAGCCGTAGCCGGTCGCGGGATTATCGAACCGGTCGGGCAAGAGTAGCTCCATAAAGCAGCCTAACCCTTGTGCGCCGCAGGCTTCTTCTTGCGGCGTCGCGAAGTCCTGTAAACGAGGAACCCGGCGAACAGGAGGCCGAGAACCGCGAGCGCCACGGGGACGTACGCGTTCTCGGAGACGGCGCTCGCCCACCGCTCGACGGAGAAGGCGAGGTCGGTCGCGCCGCCTGACGCGTAGAGTCCTTCGAGGCCCGAGGTGCCCTCGAAGACGATGAACAGGACGCCTATCGCTATGAACATCAGGCCGGAGAGGAGGTTGGTCGTGTGGAAACGGAGTCTACCGAGGGCGACCTCGCGGCCCCTGAGCCAGCTTCGGCGTCCGTGGTCGAGGCGCTTCCAGAGGAGGGCCATCAGGAACAGCGGGGCCGCCATGCCCGCTGCGTAGGTGGCGAGGAGGCCAGCGCCCCGCAGGACGGAGCCCGAAGACGCGGCGACGGTCAGGACCGCGCCGAGTATAGGTCCCGAGCAGAAACCCGCGAAACCGTAGACCGCGCCGAGGCAGAACGTCATGACGATGGAGTCGCCCTTGATCTTCCCGCGCAGGCGTTCTATCGGCCCGAACGCGAACCCGCCCCCCAGTATCTGGACGACGCCGAAGAAGATTATGACGAGGCCGGAGACGGTGATGAGGGTGCTTCTGTGACCGTAGACAAGCGCGCTGACCGCGGAGATGCCCATCCCGAGCGGCACGAGCGTCGCGCAGAGCCCGAGGTAGAACACGGCCGTCCTCCCGACGAGTTCGCCGCGCGACTGGAAGGCGTAGGCGAAGAAGGCGGGCAACAGCAACGCGCTGCACGGGCTTAGGAGGGAGAGCAGACCCCCGAGGAAGGAGGCCAGGAGAGAGACCTCAACCACCCTCCGCCTCCCGCCTGGCATCCTCTATAACGTTCTCGAAGACCCCGATGGGTTGCAGGCCAACCAGGACCTGGTCGTTGATAATAAAGGTGGGCGTCCCGTTGACGCCGATGCTCTGGCCCTCCCGGAAGTCCGCCTGCACCGCCCCGGCGTAGCGGGCGCTCTCGTAATCCTCTTCGAAGCGCCGCATGTCGAGGCCGGCCTCCCTCGCGAACGACGTCAGGTTCTCGTCGCTGAAACCCGAGAACTGATTCTCGTAGAGCAGGTCGTGGTACTCCCAGAACCTGCCCTGGGCCTGGGCGGCCCTGGCGGCTACGGCGGCGTTCACCGACTCCTGCCCCCTGTAGGGGAAGTCTCGCCATTCGATCCTCAGCGTCCCGTCCTCGACGTACTCTCTGTAAAGCTTCGGTTCCACCTCACGGGCGAACTTGCCGCAGAACGCTCACTGATAGTCCGAATACTCGGTCAGGACCACGGGCGCACCGGCCGATCCCAGCGTAGGGGGCCCGGGCTGCTGTGCCGCGATTCCTCCAGAGGAGCCGGTGTCTTCGGACTTCCGCCCCGAAGGCTCGGAGGTCTCCGACGCCTGCTGTCGAGAAGAGTTTGAAGAGCCCCCACCCCCCGCTCCGCCGCAACCGAAAATCGTCGCCGCCAGCGCGGCAAGGACTAGGAGCGTCAACATCCCCCACGCCATCCTGTATGCGTTCAGACCCGCGCCGATCAGCCCTGTACCTCCCAGCCTCGTACCGTCCCGACAGTTATAAACTATACGCAGCCAGGGCGCCGACGGACCAGGTGTCAGTTCAGCACTTCAGCTTGTCAGCCTTTTTTCTTGCTGAAGTGCTGACCGGCTGAAATGCTGAAGTGCTAAAATTCGCCGTTTGCACGGGCCTGCGTGGGCCGGATAACGTTACCTACAAGGAGTTTCAGATGGACCAGCGGAGAGTTCTCATCACCGGCGGGGCGGGGTTCCTGGGGATCAACCTCACGAGACACCTTCTCAGCAGGGGCTACGCCGTGGCCTCCCTCGACGTGGAGGAGTTCGACTACCCCGAGCGCGACCGCGTGGAGGTAGTCAGGGGCGATATCAGGAACAAGGCGGTGGTGGACCGGGCCGTGGAGGGCGCGGATTTCGTGGTCCACACGGCGGCGGCCCTGCCACTGTACTCGCCAGAAGACATCTATACGACGGACGTGGAGGGCACCCGCAACGTTCTGGATGCTTCTTTGCGGCACGGGATCGAGCGCTTCGTCCACGTCTCATCGACGGCGGTGTACGGGATACCTGACCATCACCCGTTGTATGAGACGGACAAGCTGGAGGGCGTGGGTCCTTACGGGCAGGCCAAGATCCAGGCCGAGATGCTCTGCCTCGAGTACCGGGCGAAGGGGCTCTCGACCCCGATCATCCGTCCCAAATCTTTCGTAGGTCCGGAGCGCCTCGGCGTCTTCGCGCTGCTCTACGACTGGGCTTACACGGGGCACAACTTCCCCATGATCGGCTCCGGCAACAACCGCTACCAGCTACTCGACGTCGAGGACCTCTGCGACGCGATAGCACTGGCCATGACGCTGCCTGAAGAGCAGGTCAACGACACCTTCAACATCGGCGCCAGCGAGTTCACGACCATGAAGGAGGACTACCAGGCCGTCCTCGACTACGCAGGCCACGGCAAGAAGGTCATCGGTTTCCCCGCGGCGCCGGCCATCTTGGGTCTGCGCGTCCTCGACCGGCTCGGGCTCTCGCCCCTCTACAAATGGGTCTACGAGACGGCCTCCAAGGACTCCTTCGTCTCCATAGAAAAGGCCCAGAGACAACTGGATTACACGCCCAAATTTTCGAACAAAGAGGCCCTGATCCGCAACTTCCGCTGGTACCTCGATAACCTGAGCCAGTTCGAGAACGCCTCGGGCGTCTCGCACAGGGTGCCGTGGAAACAGGGCGCGGTCGGGGCCCTGAAGCGGGTTTTTTGAAGAGGTATCAGGTATCAGGTTTCAGGCCACAGGCATCAGGCATCAGGCGGTTCGGGATTCGGGCGGGTTTGAAACCCGCCCCGACGGGGTTGGTGGCGGTGGACGGTCGGGGCTGGCCCGCTCGCTCCTGGTCTTCGGGTGCGATTGACCGCCGGTTCGGCTTAAGGTAGGGTTGTTACAACAATTAGTGCTAGTTGTCGGCATGGGGAAGGGTCCGACGCGTGGCGCCACTTACTCACGGCTGACGAGGCATCCGGGCACGCCCACGACAGGGAGGAAGCGTAGTGGCTATTGACAATCCGTTCTACACTCACGAGCACCACGGCGAGTATGACCTGATCAGCATCGGGCGGCTCGACCTCGAGGAGGGCGGTTCTATACCGGACTGTCATCTGGCGGTGGCGACGTTCGGCGAGCTCAACGCGGCCAGGGACAACGCCATCCTGATCCCGACCTGGTACTCGGGCACGCACCAGTGGTGGCGCGACTACTACATCGGCCCGGAACATGCGCTGAATTCCGAGCAGTACTTCATAGTGAGCGTTGACCAGATCGGTAGCGGCCTGTCGACCTCACCGCACAACGCCGATGGTCCGAACGCCGAGATCACGATGTCGAAGTTCCCTAAAGTGCGGATCGGGGACGATGTAGTCGCGCAGGAGCAGTTGCTGCGCGAGCACTTTGGGATCGAACAGCTCGCCCTCGTGGTCGGTGGTTCGATGGGCGCCCAGCAGACCTACGAGTGGGCGGTCCGATTCCCGGAGAAGGTGTTGCGCGCGGCGCCCATCGCCGGCACCGCGCAGAATACCCCCCACGACTTCCTGATAGCCGAGACCATGAGGGAAGCCATAATGTCCGACCCTGGCTGGAACGGTGGGGAGTACGACTCCAACGAAGAAGTCGTCGAGGGGCTCAAGCGGCAATCCCACATCTGGGCCGTGAACGGCCTGTCTACCGAATTCTGGAAGCAAGAGGTCTGGCGGGCGCTGGAGTTCGAGACGATGGAGGGTTTCATAGATGGTTTCCTGGATGCCTACTTCATTCCGATGGACCCCAACGACCTGCTGACCCAGGCGTGGAAGTGGCAGCGCGGCGACGTGGCCAGGCACACCGGGGGCGATCTGGCCGCCGCGCTCGGGCGGATCACCGCCAAGACCTTCGTCATGCCCATCGACGAGGACCTGCTCTTCCCGCCCCGCGATTGCGCTCCTGAACAGCAGATGATCGCGAACAGCGAACTGCGCGTCATCGAGGACGTGCTTGGACACCTCGGCCTCTTCGCAGTCTTGCCCACCTACATGCCCCAGGTCGACCAACACCTCGGCGACCTTCTCGCCACTGAAAGCGGATTGCAATAGGGCACGCCCTATTGCAATCCGCGCTCTCAGCATGTCAGCTTTTCTTTGTGAGGGCTGAAATGCTGACCAGCGCGGGTTAAGGAAGGGGCAACCCTTCCGCTACCCGCTGTAGGCGGA
>CAWJAM010000012.1:0-179994 GCA_963840835.1 uncultured Rubrobacteraceae bacterium
TGGTCAAAGGCTGGCTCAGGCCAATGGAGATCCCTATAAATAGAAGCGTCATAAGTCGTTGCTGGGCCTTGTCGCTCAACGCACTCCTCCCTGCGGGCGCGGCGGGGCCGCCCATGCCGCGCATCTCTCTCGTCTTGTCGAAGCCAGCCACCGTGATCACGTACTCAGACGTGGCGCCGCGGGCCTCGATGACCCTTCTCGACCAGGTACATGACCGCGATGTCGCACTCGGGCGACCCCGGGTCGAGATCGGCCCTCGGAGCCGCGCCCTCACCGGGCACCCCCGTCCTCCCGAGCGGCACAGGCTCCGTGATCTTCCCTTCCGTCAGGTCGTAGAAAGCGCCGAGTAGCCGCAGTGCGTCCTCTTGTACCCCGCTCGTAGCCAAGAACCTACCCTCTCCGCGATCGACCATCCGACGAATCTCGCAACTACGCGTCTTTGCCCTCGAGGTGCCTCATTACAGACGCTGTTCGAGGCTCTCCAGTCGTTGGTCCATGCGGTCGAGGCGCTCGTGACCCTGTCCTTGTATCCGGGTTCCTCGTCCTGTCGGCCCCTGCCGGCGGGACGGTCAGCGCCGCCTTCTGGGCGGTCGCGACGGCGTCCTGGCCCTCGCTCGCGACCTCCGGGTCTCTCGGGATCGTCCCTGCCTCTTCGTCCCACGGCACCTCCCACTTTAGCTTCGGGCCAACAACCCTAACCATACCCGGCCGGGATGCCGCCTAACCCTCATCCTTCTAAGGTCTCAACCGGAAGTGTAGAATGATGCCGGTATAGTTCTCGAAGCTGGATCAGGGCAGGATGTCAGAGGCAGGAAAAACGGTTCTGGATAACCGCTACGACGTCCGCCGGGGCTCGGTAGCGGAGGCATGGGCGAGGTGTTTCTAGCCCGCGACCGGGTGCTCGGGCGCGACGTGGCGCTGAAGGTGCTCAGAAGGCAATATGCCGGGGACAGCGAGTTCGCCGAGCGCTTCAAACGGGAGGCCCGCAGCGCGGCGAGCCTCTCCCACCCGAACATCGTCCAGGTCTACGACAGGGGGGAAACGGACGAAGGAGCCTCCTACATAGCCATGGAGTACGTGCCCGGCGGCACGCTCAAGGAGAGGATCTCCGATCGGGGACCGCTCGAGGCGTCGGAGGCCGCCGCGCTTGGGGCGCAGGTCGCCGAGGCGCTCGGCGCGGCCCACGACAGGGGCATGGTCCACCGCGACATCAAGCCGCAGAACGTGCTCCTCACCACCAGGGGCGACGCCAAGGTGGCCGACTTCGGCATCGCCAGGGCAGGCTCCTCGGTAACCATCTCCAAGACGGGCTCCGTGATGGGCACAGCGGGCTACATGTCCCCCGAACAGGCCCTGGGCGAGCCCGCAACCCCGAGGAGCGACCTCTACTCCCTGGGGGTGGTCCTCTACGAAGCCCTCACAGGAGAGCTGCCGTTCACAGCGGACAATCCCATCGCCGTCTCCATGAAACACGTCACGGAGGCGCTGCGTCCCCCGAGGGAGATCGACCCGACGATTCCAGAGGGCATGAACGCCCTGATCGTCAAGCTCATGGCCAAAGACCCGGAGGACCGCTACGCCTCGGCCGGCGAGCTCGCCGACGACCTCCGGAGGGTCAGCCGCGGGCTCCCTCCAGCCGCGGTCGGGAAGCTACCGCGGCCCCGCACGCAGCGTACCGCGGTCGCCCAGAACCCTACGAGCAAGATGCCTTCCGCCAATCCGGCGCCCCTGCGGCGTCGCAAGAGCCTGCCCTGGCTCCTATCGCCTAGCCGCCATCCTGCTCTTCCTCGGTACGCTCGGCGTCCTCCAGGCCCTCGGACCGAACGCCACGAACGGATGGTTCGACGTTTTCGGGGCGGACAGAACCCGCCTGACAAGCCTTCGGCCCCGCAACAGGTGCGGGTACCCGAGGTGGCCGGGCTTACCAGGGGCGAGGCGCAGCAAAGGCTCATCAACGAGGGGCTCGAGGTCGGCGAGATAACCTCGTTCCCGAGCGAAAGGATCGCGTTCGGCAGGGTCATCGCGCCGGGCTATGCGGCGGGTACTCCGGTAGACCTGGGCACCGAGGTGAACCTGACCGTCAGCTCAGGACCGCAACCGGCCTCGTCAGCGAGCCCGTCGGCGCGCTCCTCGGCCTCGGCCCAGCCAAGCCCCGGACCCGCCAACTCGATCCGCCCTTCCGCCTCGGCCCAGCCCGCCAGGCAAGAGGACCGCCGGCCTCTCCGACAGCCTGGGGCCGGGGCGAACGTCCCCAGGACCAACGCACCCGAAACCGGGGTCCAACAGAGCCCACCCGCGCGCGAGCCGAACGGGGCCGCGCCAGTGAGGGAACCGGCGGACGACAGCGGGCCACAAGGTCGTGGTGAAAACAGCGGGCACAGCGGAGAACGCGGCGAGGATTAGAGAGCTTGTCAGCACGGCGCCTCGCCAGCACGCGGAGGCGAAGCCGGAGCGTGCTGACAGGCTACAATGACGGGCGCGAAGGTCGAGTCCACCGCGGGGAGGAGATAGATGAAGGCCATACGGATAGACGAGTTCGGCGGTCCTGAGGTCATGGGCTACGTGGACGTCGAGGTCCCCGAACCGGGCCCTAGGCAGGCGCGCGTCAGGCTCGCCGCCTCAGGTGTGAACTTCATCGACGTCTACCAGCGCACGGGCCTCTACCCCGGCGACCTGCCCCGCACGCTCGGCCTGGAGGGTGCTGGCGAGGTCGACGCCGTGGGCGAGGGCGTCGAGGAGGTGTCGGCCGGAGACTACGTTGCGTTCGCGACCACGCCCGGGTCCTACGCCGAGTACGTGGTCGCCCCCGCCGAGAACCTCGTGCCCTTCAACGCCACGCTGGTCGAGGCGCGGGTTGCGGCGGCGGTCATGCTCCAGGGCATGACCGCGCACTACCTCACGCACAGCACCTTCCCGCTAGAGGAAGGACAGACGGCGCTCGTGCACGCCGCCGCCGGCGGGGTCGGGCTGCTGCTCGTCCAGCTCGCCAAGATGCGGGGGGCGACCGTGATCGGAACAGTGGGCACCGAGGAGAAGGCCGAGCTAGCCAGGGAGGCGGGCGCCGACGAGGTCATCCTCTACACCGAGCAGGACTTCGTCGAGGAGACGAACCGCATCACGGACGGCGAGGGCGTGCACGTCGTCTACGACTCCGTGGGCAAGGACACCTTCGACGGCGGCCTCGACGCCTTGCGCCCGCGCGGTCTCATGGTGCTCTTCGGCGCGTCCAGCGGGCCCGTGGAGCCGCTAGACCCCCAGATCCTCAACCAGAAGGGCAGCCTCTTCCTGACCCGTCCTCGCCTCCAACTCTACACCGCCAACCGCGACGAGCTTCTGTGGCGCGCCGAGAGCCTCTTCTCCTGGATCGGCCAGAACAACCTCAACGTTCGTATCGGCGGCACCTACGAGCTCTCCGACGCAGAGCAGGCCCACCGCGACCTCGAAGGCCGCAAGACCACGGGCAAGCTGCTCCTGATCCCTTAGGTCGAGACCATGAAACTGGACGCAGGACTCGGGACAGAAGGCAAATACCTGAAGGGGATAGGCAGCACCGCCCGCGCGGCCGAAGACCTCGGCTTCGCCGGGCTGTGGACCAGCGAGACCAAACACGACGCCTTCCTGCCTTTGGCCGTAGCCGCCAGCGAGACGCGCGAGATGGAGCTAGGCACCTCCGTCGCCATAGCCTTCTCGCGCTCCCCAATGGAGATGGCTCAGACCGCCTGGGACCTCCAGGACCTCTCCGAGGGCCGCTTCTTGCTCGGCCTCGGCACGCAGGTCAAGGCCCACATAACCCGCCGCTTCTCGATGCCCTGGGAGAGGCCCGCCGCGCGCCTCCGGGAGTACATCCAGGCCCTGCGGGCGATCTGGGAGTCGTTCCAGACCGAAGGACCCCTGGACTTCGAGGGCGAGTTCTACAGGCACACCCTCATGACGCCGTTCTTCAACCCAGGCCCGATAGAGAATCCGGAGATCCCGGTCTACATAGCCGGCGTCAACACCCGCCTCGCCAGACTCGCGGGCGAGGCCTGCGACGGCTTCCACGTCCACCCCTTCCACTCCCCCGAGTACGTGCGAAAGACCGTCAAACCCGCCATAGCAGAAGGCGCCCAAAAAGCGGAACGCGACCCCGAGCAGGTCGAACTCGCGACGAGCGCTTTCGTTGTTTCCGCCGAGGATGAAGAGGAAGCCAGGGAGCAACGGGAGTCGGTGCGGGCCCAGATCTCCTTCTACGCCTCGACACCGACCTACCGCACCGTCCTAGAAGCCCACGGCTGGGAAGAGGTCGGCGAAAGATTGGGCACGATGGCGCGTGAGAAGAAGTGGCGCGAGATGCCTGCCCTCGTCACCGACGAGATGCTCGCGGCGTACACCGTCGAGGCTGCCCCCGACGAGATCGGGGCCAAGCTACGAGAGCGCTACGAGGGTCTCATAGATCGCGTCGCGCTCTACATCCCGTTTGTGGCAGGCGAGCAGGATGGATTCTGGCGCAAAGTGCTTCATTGGACAAACCACTAGACTCTACACAAGCCTAGACGCGCAAAATGCGTATTAACTGTGCGTGTTAATATTGTGTGCGTGAGAACGACACTAGATATCGATGCGCAACTGATGGAAGAGGCCGTTCGTCTCTCGGGCGAACGAACCAAGGCGGCGGCGGTCGAGGCTGCGTTAAGGGAATACGTCAGGCTCCGGCGCAAGAAGTTGCTGCTGGAGTTGCCGGGCAAAGTTCGGCTCGAAGAAAACTGGGAAGAGTTACGAGAGGCCGAGCTTGGCGAATGAGCCCGTCCTGGTCGACACTTCCTGCTGGATAGAATACTTCAACCGTCCTGGCGCGGAGGTCGCGACCGCTGTAGAGGCTATGGTACGCGACGATCGCGCCGCCCTCACTGGCATCGTACTAGCGGAACTCTCCCAGGGGGCACGCACCGAACGCGAGCTGTACGAACTGCATGCGGCTCTCGGTGCGGTCGTCTGGATCGAGGCTACCCGCGAAACCTACGCTCGTGCCGGCAGACTAGCGTTCGAACTGCGCCGCAAAGGTATAACCGTTCCCATAACCGACTGTGTCATCGCCGCGGCGTCCGAGTCCGCGGGCGGCTGTATTCTGACCCTCGACGCGCACTTCCAGGAAATCGCCGAGATCTCATCCCTCACCGTCCTTCCCGAGCGCTAAACCCGGCCCAGGGCGGCACATTCTAGCCCGTGTGCTCGGGCTGCTGGTCTTACCCTCGGGATGGATCGAAGGTCTGGGTGATCTCGGGTACTTCGGAGCGGACCTCTGGCGCGATACGTTCGCGGAAGTCTTCGATCTGGTCCGTATCGGGGCTGCGCCAGAGGAGTTGGGGCAGCCCTTCCCGAGCACTACACCGTGCTCATAGACCGCGTCGCCCTCTACGTCCCATTCGTGCCCGGCGAGAGGGACCCATTCTGGCGGACTGTGGTGGAGTCAGTGTAATCGTGCCGACGCCGGGGCATGTAGCCAGTCAGAAAGAACCGTGCTGCGCCAGGCCGCCGGTGGAGGCGGCCGGCTCGGTGATGGTGTTGAAGATGTAGCTCTCGACTGCCGCGGCGCACGGGGTCTCCGCCTGCCCACCGGAGACCCCAAAATGTTGTTGCAGTTGCGGCTGCCTCGCCATCGAAGGGCAGCGGCCGGTTACGGCGTGGCGCAGGCTGCACCTCCGACGAGCTGACCGGAGCCGAGAGTCGCCACGCTTATCGTGTCGGTTGTCAACGGATTGTTTCCCGCGACAAAAGTCTCCGCGGCAGCAATAGGCGCACCCGTGGACGGTCCTACGTAATTCGGTAATCTGAGAGTGGTACTCTGGGTGGCGCGCATACGGATGCCGTTGCCGCCTGCCGCGAAGGCGTTGTTGCCCGTGACGCAGCCCGTCCCCAGGCGAGTAAGGTTAGCGATCCTTGCCCCTCGGACTTGCTCCGCCCAGACTATCCGTTGGTTTACACGAGGCGCAGTTACGGCTTCAGGACGATCTTGATGGCGCCGTCCTGCTTCTTCTGGAAGATCTCGTAGCCCAGGGGCGCGTCTTCGAGGGGCATCTCGTGGGTCTTGAGGTCTTCTACGCCCAAAGGGTCCTCGTCGTTTAGCAACGGCAGGATGTCGTCGACCCAGTGCCTCACGTTCGCCTGTCCCATACGGAGTTGTATCTGCATGTCGAAGAGGTCGCCAAGGGGGAAGGCCTGGATGGGTCCCGTGTAGACGCCGGTGAGCGAGAGCGTACCCCCGCGCCGCACGGCGGACATGCTCTCGCGCAGGGCCGTAGCCCGGTCGAGCTGCAGCTTGGTGGTCTGCAGGATGGAGCCAACGAGCGAACCCCCGGCCTCCATGCCGACGGCGTCTATAGCCGAATCGACGCCGCGGCCGTCGGTGAGGTCCAGGATCACGTCCCTCACGTTGTCCACCGCGGAATAGTCCACGGTCTGAACACCCCACTTCGAGGCGAGCGCGAGGCGTTCGGGTACGTTGTCTATCCCGATGACGCGTCCCGCGCCCGTATGCATCGCTATGCGGGCGCACATCTGGCCGATCGGACCCAGGCCCCAGATGCCGACGGTCCCGCCCTCGGGGATGTCTGCGTACGCGACGGCCTGCCAGCTCGTCGGCAACACGTCAGAGAGGTAGAGGAACCTTTCATCCGGCGGATCTTCCGGGACTTTGATGGGTCCGAAGTGGGCCTGCGGCACGCGGAGGTACTCGGCCTGTCCGCCGGGGACGGCGCCGTAGACGTGCGTGTAGCCCAAGAGGCTCGCTCCCCTGCCGCGCCCGAGGAGGTTCACACCCTGGGCGAGCTTGCCCTCATCGCGAGTGTTTTCACACTGGGAGTAGAGGTCCTGGTCACAGAAGTAGCAGTGTCCGCAGGAGACGTTGAAGGGGACGACGACGCGGTCGCCGGGGCTTATATGCTCGACGTCCGCCCCGACTTCTTCGACGATGCCCATCGGCTCGTGCCCAATGATATCGCCCTCGCGCATCAGCGGCGAGAGCTTGGCGTAGATGTGCAGGTCCGAGCCGCAGATCGCGGTCGATGTTATGCGGACTACGGCGTCCGTCGACTCCTGGATTATTGGGTCGGGGACGTTGTCCACCCTGACGTCTTCCTTGCCGTGCCAGACTACGGCCTTCAAGGCTCCCTACCTCCCACTCCGGTGAGTATCTCGCGTATCCGAAAAGGTCCGCCCGTCCCCGGCGAGAGCGGCGGCGTGTCGAGCCCTTCTCGGTTCCGCAAGCCTTCCAGAATGTCGAGCAACGTCTCGTCGGCGGAGTATTGCGGCGTCCAGCCGAGTTCAGTACGGGCCCTCGTCGTGTCCATGATCGGGACCTGCCGCGAGAGGTCGAGCCATCCGGGCGGCACGGGCTGCAGCCTGAGCCTCCACGAGAGCCCCGCGCCGGCGCGGGCGAACCGCGAGGAGAAGGGCACGGGACGCGCGTTCAGTATCCGCCCGATCTCCCCGGCATCGAGTACCGGCTCCGTGGCGAGGTTGAACGCGCCGCGGGCGGTCTCGTTCACTATGGAGAGCCGGAAAGCCTCGCCCACGTCGTAGGAGTGGACGACCTGGGAGCGAAGGTTCTCTATGTCGGGGATGACGTTGATCAGGGCCGGGTCGGCGAGCGCGCTCGGGAAGAAGGGCCCCGCAAAGAGACGCCTTATCCCCTCAGCGGCCTCCTTCTTGAACACGAGCCCTGGCCGCATCCTGACGACCCGCACGTCCGGCGCCTCCCGCTCGAAGCGGTCGAGCCTGCGCTCGACCTCGGCCTTGTGGCGGCCGTAGTACGAGGTCGGAACTCCGCCGGTCGGCCAGCTCTCGTCCACGCGCCTGTCCTTCGGTCCAGGCGAGTACGCCCCGACCGACGAGGCGTAGAGTAGAGAAGGAACGCCTGCTTCCTTCGCGGCCCTGGCGACCCGCGTGCTGCCTTCGACGTTAACCATCCACTGCTTGTTGAGGTCGCGGGAGGGCTGGATGATCCAGGCGAGGAGTACTACCGCATCGGCCCCCCTGAAGTGCGGAACGAGGTCGTCGCTGACCACATCGGCCGACGCCCACTCGACCTTAGGCATCGTCAGCCCGGGCAGCCGGCGCGCCAACGCGAGGACGGATTCGACGCGTTCTTCCCCTTCGAGCGACCGCAATACGCTCGTCCCGAGGTTGCCGGTCGCGCCTACGACTACGACTCTCATGCGGGGCCTTTACCCCGCTATCTGGCCGGTGAAACAACGAGGGTGGGATGTTGTACCATCGGCCCGCACGCAGGCGAGACCGGGAGGATGGATGCGAGTACTGGTAACGGGGGCGCGGGGCAAGGTCGGAACGGCGACGGTGGCCGCGCTGCAGGAGGCCGGACACGACGTGCGGGCGACGGACATGACGCCGCCGGTCTTCGAGCGGCCCGAGGAAGGCGAGGCGGACTACGTCCAGGCCGACCTTACCGATGCTGGCGACGCCTTCGCCGTCGTGCGGGGCGCCGAGGCCGTCGTACACACGGCCGCTATCCCCGAGCCTACCAGAAACCCGCCGCACGTCGTGTTCAAGAACAACCTCATGGCGACCTTCAACACCCTGGAGGCGGCGATCCGGTTCGGGGTGCCCCGTTTCGTCAATGTCTCCAGCGAGACGGTGCCTGGGTTCTTCTTCCCCGAGCGTCCCGTCCTTCCCGACTACGTGCCCGTTGACGAGGAACACCCGATCCGCCCCCAGGACCCCTACGCGACCGCCAAGTACTTCGGCGAGCAGTTGATGGACGGCGCTATCCGGCGCTCGGACATAAATTGTATCTCGATCCGGCCCTCCTGGGTGCAACACGAGGGCAACTACGAGCGCAACCTGGGCCCGATGCTCCGCGACCCTACGGAGCTGAGCCCGGGATTCTGGAGCTATATCGACGTCTACGACCTGGCCGACGCACTCGTACTCGCCACCGAGAGCGACCTGCCTGGCCACGAGGTCTTCTACATAGCCTCACCCGACAACGTCGGCGGCAGGCTGTTCGAGGCCGCCGTGAAGGAGCACTACGGCGATCGGGTCGAGGTGAAGACGCCCCTCCCGCGCGAAGACGCCTCGGGCATCTCCATCGAGAAGGCCAGGCGCATGCTCGGCTACGACCCCAAACGCTCCTGGCGCGACTACCTCGACGACGATGGACGTTTGAAAGCGATTAGCAGAGGTCAAGACCTCTGCTAATCGCGCACTTCAGCCGGTCAGCATTTCAGCACTTCAGCAAGAACAAGGGCTGAAATGCTGAAAATTGCAATCTGCTGTAGAAGCTACTCCTCTTAGGAATTCTCCGCGGTGACGGGTGACGACTCGACGGTGGTCACCCTGTAGCCGGCACTCTCTAGTGCCCTGACCGTCCCTGCTGGGTTCGTGGTCTCGAGGCGTAGCACGATTACGCGGTTGGTCTCGCGGTCGGCCGAACCGAGGAAGACGCCACCTATGTTCACTTTGCGGTCCCGGATCACATCGGTGACATCGGACAGCGTTCCGGGCTCGTTGGAGACTTCGACCTCGACCCACGTTCCCGTCTCGTGGGCGCCGACGAGCTGTATGAGGGTACGCATCATATCCGACGAGGTTATGATGCCGACCAGTTCGTCGTCCGCCACCACGGGTAGGCACCCTATCTTGCGGTCGTATATCGCGCGCGCCGCGTGTTCGATAGTGTCGAGCGGGTGTATGGTGACCACCCTACGAGTCATCATGTCGCCCAGGCGCACCCAGCGCGGGGTGTCCGACTCACGGTTTTCACTGCCGCCCCTGACGTCGCGAAGGTCCCTGTCGGAGACCAGCCCGACGAGACGGCCTTCCTGCACGACGGGCACGTGGCGGATGTTGCGGTCCCTGCACAGAGCCCACGCCTCGGCGGCGCTCGCCTCGGGTCCTAGCGTAACGATGTCCCGCGTCATCGAGTCCCTTACCCGCAACATACCACCCCTCCTGTCTTCTACCGTGACCCCGCGGCCACCCCGGCTCTCGTCGGAGCTTACCATCCCGTCCGGATCGTCGCTGTGGTAGCCTCGGTGCCATCGAAGCAGGCCGCGGGGAGGATAGGGCATGAAAGCCTGGCAGGTGCAGCAACTCGGGGACCCGGAGCAGGCGCTGAGGCTCGAGGAGGTGGAGGAACCCGAGCCCGGGCGGGGCGAGGTCGTGGTCGAGGTGGAGGCGGCTGCGCTCAATTTCTTCGACATCCTCCTGTGTAGGGGCGAGTACCAGGAGAGGCCAGACCTACCTTTCACCCCGGGAGGCGAGATCTCGGGCACGGTTCGAGAGGCCGGAGAAGGCACAGGCATGCGAGGCGGTCAACGCGTCATCGCGACCCCCCCGCTCCCGCGGGGAGGATACGCGCAGAAGGTCGCCGTGCCTGAATCCAGCGTCTTTCAGATCCCCGACTCCATGCCCTACGAGAAAGCGGCCGCGCTCCCGATCACCTACCAGACGGCCCACGTGGCCCTCCACCACCGGGCCCGGTTGGAGGCGAAAGAGACCGTGCTCGTGCACGCGGGAGCGGGAGGCGTCGGCTCCGCGGCCGTTCAGATCGCGAAGGCCGCGGGGGCGAGGGTTATCGCTACCGCCGGTGGGCCGGAGAAGGTCGAGGTTTGCGAGGGGCTCGGCGCGGAGGTCGCTATAGACTATAGGGAGGAGAACTTCGTCGAGGTCGTCAAGGAGGCGACGGAGGGCCGCGGCGCCGACGTGATCTTCGACCCCGTCGGCGGGGACGTCTTCGACGGCTCACGACGGTGCGTCGCCTTCGAAGGCCGGATCGTGGTCATCGGATTCGCCGGAGGCAGGATCGCGGAGGCCCCGACAAACCACGTGCTGGTAAAGAACTACTCGGTCGTCGGCATGCACTGGGGCCTCTACACCAGGGTGATGCCGGATCTGGTCCGCAGCACGCACGAAGCCCTGATCCACCTCTACCAAGCCGGCGAGATAGATCCGCTCATCTACCAGACCGTCCCCTTCGACGACCTGCCGCAAGCTCTGAACCTGCTCGGCAGCCGGAGTACCTATGGCAAGCTCATCGCAAATCCGGGTGATTAGCTGTCAGCCATCAGCCTTCAGCTATCTTGTTTTGGCTGACCGCTGAATGCTGATAGCTGAAGGCTCTAACCCCAGACCTTCTCGGCGGTCTCGACTATGGTACGGAGCTTGTACTCTTCGTCTTCGACGCTTATCGCGTTGCCGATAACGGAGGTGGCGAAGCCGCACTGCGGGCTCAGGGCCAGCCGCTCCAGCGGGAGGAATCTCGACGCCTCGCGCAGCCGGGACTCGAGCTCTTCTGGCGTCTCGCGCCTGGGTGTCTTGGTGGTGACGAGACCGAGAACGGCTACCTTATCCTCGGGCACGTACGATAGGGGTTCGAAGTCCCCCGAGCGCTCGTCGTCGTACTCCAACATCAGGCGCTGCGCGTTTATGCCGCCGAAGATGCGGCGCGCCAGCGGCTCGTAGGAGCCCGAGACCAGCCACCGGCTCCCCTGGTTGCCCCTGCAGAGGTGGAAGGAGAAGGTGACATCCGCGTGGTCCCCGATCACGTAGTTGTCCAGCTCTATCCCCCGGCTCAGCCAGCGGTCAAGATCCCAGCCCCGCCACTCGTAGAACTCGCGGGTCTTGGGATCCAGCAACAGGGGATAGTGCGGAGCGTCGAGCTGGACGTACTCGGCCCCGAGCCGCGCGAGTTCCTCGACCTCTTCGCGCAGGACCTGCGCCACGTCCTCCAGAAAGAGATCTAGCGTCGGATAGGCCCCGGCGGACAGCTCAGGGGACCACAGGTTGGCGTACATGCTCGGGCTCGGCAGCGTGACCTTCAGGGTCCTCTCCGTACGGCCCCTGGCGTACACGAACTCCTCGACCGAGAGGTGGCGCCTGCGCCTGAGCTTCCCGACAACCCCGAGGGTCTGGGGACGCTCGGTCGTCTTGTCCCCCACCGCCCCGTCGCCGTGCCACTCCCCCCACAACCAGGCGTCGATGTCGTGCTCCCCAAAGCCACCTGTGGCCTCCACCATCTGGCTCTGGAAGGACTCCCTGCGCATCTCGCCGTCGGTGACGACGGGGAGGCCGGCCCGCTCCTGCAGCCCTATGGCCCAGTCTACCGCCCGGTCCTCGATCCGCTTGAACTCGGCCGCGGAGAGCCCACCCGCGGCGTAGCTTTCGCGCGCCTCGAGCAACTCCTGAGGTCTCAAGAGACTGCCGACGATGTCCGCGCGGGCGGTAACGACTTGATTCACACGGGCCAGTCTAGCACCCGTCCGCGTATCGGGAAGATTTCAGCATTTCAGCATTTCAGCATTTCAGCATTTCAGGTCTTGTTCTTGCTGAAGTGCTGACTAGCTGACTGGCTGAATTGCGCGAATAGCAGAGGTCAAGACCTCTGCTATTCGCTCTAGGCTGCTATCTCGGCGGCCTCGGCTTCGACCCCCTCCGGAGCATTCCCGACGAAGAAGGTATCCGGGTCGAGCGGGAACACCACTTTCAACGCGCAACCGGGGTTCTGTTTCCCCGCCACTTCCAGCGCGCGCCGGATGCTCTCGGCCCTCACGTACAACGTCGTGGAATGGGCCTCGCCGCAATCTGCCGCGATACGAACTCTTATCATTCTGGGTCCTCCCTGATATCGACTCCTTCGAACCCTTTGTACACTCCTGCTGTTACATATCGGTAACAGCGGCGCAAAATGTAGGCAACAGGAATACGCGCCGGGGCGGAATCCGGATCAGGCCCTCCACCCCACGCCCGCGAGCTGTGGTGTAATGCGATATAGAGGCTCTCGATCGAGCGGAGGAAAGTGTGAGACTGGCGCGACGGATGGGGCGTCTGGGGACGGAGACGGCCTTCTCTGTTCTGGCGAAGGCGAAGGCTCTGGAGGCCGAAGGGCGCGAGGTCATCCACCTCGAGATCGGCGAGCCCGACTTCGACACGCCGGACCACGTTATCGAGGCTGGGTGCAAAGCTTTACGCGACGGGCACACGCACTACACCCCCACCGCGGGCATCCCCGAGCTGCGCGAGGCCATCGCGGATGATGTGTCGCGTAGCCGAGGTATAGAAGTCGGCCCCGAGCAGGTAGTCGTCACGCCAGGGGGGAAGCCGATCATGTTCTTCACCATCCTCGCGCTCGTCGACGAGGGCGATGAGGTGCTGCTGCCCAACCCCGCGTTCCCGATCTACGAGTCGATGGTGAACTTCGTCGGCGGGAGGCCCGTATTCGTACCTCTGCGCCAGGAGAACGGCTTCCGCTTCGACCTCGACGAATTCGAGGCCGGCCTAAGCGAACGGACCAGGCTGGTAATCCTCAACTCCCCTGCCAACCCGACCGGGGGCGTCCTCACGGCCGACGACATCGCCGGGCTCGCCGGCATCCTGCGCGACCGCCCCGACGTGCACGTGTTGAGCGATGAGATCTACTCCCGGCTACTCTACACCGGCGATTTCGCCAGCATTGCCTCGGAAGAGGGCCTTGGCCCCGACGGGCGCACGATCATACTGGACGGCTTCTCGAAGACCTACGCGATGACGGGCTGGCGCCTCGGCTACGGCGTTATGCCCGAATCACTCGCTGAAGAGGTGGCCAAACTACAGGTCAACTCCAACTCTTGCACCAGCGCGGCCACGCAGTACGCCGGGCTCGCTGCCCTCAGAGGACCGCAAGACGCCGTGGAGAACATGCTCGCCGAGTTCAAGGCGCGAAGGGACCTCATCGTGGACGGCCTGGGCGAACTGCCCGGCGTCGATTGCATAACGCCGCAGGGCGCTTTCTACGCTTTTCCTCGCATAACCGAAACTGGGTATTCCGCCGACAAGCTGGCCGACATGCTCCTCGAGGAGGCCGGCGTCGCCTGCCTCTCGGGCACCGCGTTCGGCCGTCACGGGGAGGGCCACCTGCGCCTCTCCTACGCCAACTCGCGCGAGAACATCGCTCTGGCGCTAGATAGAATGGGCGATATCCTTTGGCGTGCAGTCGGGTAGGCCGAACCGTATGTTTCCACAGAGCAACAGATCGGGCCGGGACCCCGATTGGAGCTCCGGCCCGTTTGGATCAAGCCGTCAGGATCTACTTGCGCACTACCAGGGTGTGCGCAACCATGTCGCCGAGGCGCTTGTTCTTCTGGGAGGCGAGAACCGATATGAACGCCACGAGGTAGAAGAGTATTCCGTCGATGATGCGCAACACTGTCCTCAGGGCCGCGGCCCCAAGGCCGGGGACACCGCCACTATCCTCCCTCACTACCTTAATGCCGAGTAGCATCTTGCCCAGGGTCTGTCCGAGGTAGCCCTCCAATAGCGTGTAATAGGCGAAAATCATGACAAAGGAGAATAGAGCCGGAAGGCCACTAAGGGAAAAACCTGCCTCTCCGCCCGCTGCCGTGGTGGTCCCGAACAGCAGCGACATTACCCAGAAGAATACGGAGAAAACTATAGCGTCAACTATAGTCGCCAATACTCTCCTGCCCGTAACGTGGACCTCTAGCGCGACAGGAGGTCCCGATACCCCTTGGGCCATAACGTTTCTCCCTTCTACGACTCGAGAACGCAACCCTACAACATCCATGATGACCGGGCCTGCGGTTTCGCACATCCCCCAAATGAGTGGATTTTCGCTACTGCGAATGGAGTAGAGGCGCCACGATCCTCTTGAAGTACGCAGTTTGAGTAGCTACTCTCCGGTATCTTTGAAGGTTGGTGAAGATCGAACCCCGGCGGGCGCAGGGCAGCATCCGATGTCGAGTCGTGGCTACGACGTTTGATAGAAGTGGAGGCACTAAGGGTATGTCGACAGGAGGACGCAATGGTCAGATGCAGAATAGTCCCGCGACGGAGAGGCGGACGGATCTAAGAGCCGAGCGCGCGGCAGAGTGGCTGCGAGTACCGCTAATCGTCGCCGCGCTGCTCGCACTCCCGACCATCATCGTACAAGAGTCCGACCTTGGAAGGTCCTGGGAAGTCCTCGCCTTGGTCCTGGACTGGTGCATCTGGGCGGTGTTTGCGGCCAATTTGGTCATCATGCTCACCTTGGTTCCGAACCGGCGGCGCTGGTTGTTCCAGAATCCTCTGGACTGGCTGATAGTGGTGTTCACTCCACCTTTCTTGCCGGCGACGATGAAGCTGGCGCGCGTGCTGCCGATCGTGAGGCTGGTCTGGATCGTGGCAGTGGCCAACCGCCTGCGCAACGTCTTCTCGCTCGAAGGCTTGCGCTACGCAGCTCTTATCGTCTTTACCGTCGTGGTGGGCGGCGGCGTGGTCTTCGTCGCCGTCGAGCCGGGACAGAACCTCAGCACCTGGGAAGGGCTCTGGTGGGCCGCCGAGACCGTCACGACCGTCGCCTACGGAGACATCTACCCCACGACGGCCCTGGGCCGCGTGGTCGCCACCGTCGTCATGACCGTCGGCATCGGCTTCGTCGCCTTGCTCACGGGCGCCCTGGCCCAGCGCTTCCTGTACGGCGGGGGCGAAAATGCAGCTGACGATCACAACGCGGACCGGGACGAGTTGAAGCGCAAGCTCGACGACCTGTCGCTCCAGATCTCGGAACTACAGAAGGCCCTCGAACGGAAAGAGTGAGGGAAGCCACCGGCTTCGCTTACCCATCTTTGCCCGACCCCGATGGCCCCGAAACTGTGTCTTCAGCGCTCCAATAAGGCAATCACCTTCAGGCGGCCCTGAAGAACACGATGGCCGAGGCGCCGACCAGCACCAGTACCAGGACCAGTATCAAGATGGCGGGAAGCAACACCACGAGGAGCGCCCTGCCCGTGGTCGTCGAGTGCATCTCGCGGATACCCACGGTGGCCAGGTAGAGCCGGTACAGGGTGAAGAGCCACCCGACAAACGGTATCCAGCCAAGGAGGCTCGTCACCGAGGAGTAGGAGACTACCCGGAAGGTCGACCCGAATCCGGAATGCCCCGATCCCACCACCAACAGCACCAGCAAATGCGTCACCAGCGCTGACAGGAACACGCCCACAGTCCCCGCTATCGGAGCGATCACCAATCCCCCGAGGAACGCCAGGAACCCCTGATTGCCCCTGGCACCGAACAGCCAGGTGACGCCCCCGGGTACGTCGATAAAGGTCAAGATGCCAACGAGGACAACGGAAATTTCGATACAGATCAGGGCGAAAACCAGGGGACCGAGAAGGCTTCCCTGACGTGGAAGACCCCTGAAGAAGGTCGCGGGCTGCAGTAGCACGCCCCTCACGACATCCACAAAGCTGTTGGCCGGATCGGAGAGGTTGTAGTCCCCTCCCGAAGTGGTTCTGGAAGCCATCTTCACGCTCCTTTGCTATCGAGGATAAGGGGGCGGCGCTTCCCAACTGTAATCGCACGCCTCGGCCGGCGCAACGAGGGCATTGCACTTTCGGCCCATCCTGCGTGCTCCAGTGGTGACGTTCGGAGTATCTCACTTCCGAAACTGTTCGGAAAATAGCCGAAGGCTTCTCGACCGCGCTTCTTTGGTGGCAAGAGGTAGCCGAATGGGACTCTCTGGACCACTTCTTGCGCTCTCGGAGCCCCGATTCGGGTGAACACGTGAGCCGGTTTATCGGGCGGCATCCGTTGATCGGGGTTGATTATGCGCTTCGCTTGCACGAGCATGCCTCCTGCAACGGCAACGGCCCCTGGAAGGAGAGAATGGTGGAACCGAACGGCAACGCATCCGCGGAGAAGGTCGCCATCGTAACAGCCGCCGGCAGCGGTATGGGAGCCGCCTGTGCCCGAGAACTCGCGGGACGGGGCTACGCGGTGGCGCTGATGTCTACCTCGGGCAAGGCCGAGGCCCTGGCCAAGGAGCTCGGGGGACTCGGCCTCACGGGCTCGGTCACGGAGGAGGGCGACCTTGAGGACCTCGTCGGCAGGACCCTCGACAGGTACGGTCGCGTCGACGGGGTCATCAACAGCACGGGGCACCCCGCCACCGGGGAGGTCCTGGAGCTGACGGACGGGCAGTGGCACGAGGCCCTCGACCTGGTGGTGCTGAACGTCGTGCGCATCGCCCGCCTGGTGACGCCCGCGATGCTCCGGCAGGGCGGCGGCGCCATCATCAACGTCTCCACCTTCTCCGCCTTCGAGCCCTCTCCCGCCTTCCCCCTCTCCTCCTCCCTGCGCGCCGCCCTGGCCGGCTTCACGAAGCTCTACGCCGACCGCTACGCGGCCGATGGGGTCAGGATGAACAACATCTTGCCAGGCTACATAGAGAGCTTCGAGATAGACGACGAGACCCGAGAGTCGATACCGATGCAGCGGCGGGGTACGGTCGAAGAGATCGCGAAGACCGTGGCGTTCCTCGTATCGTCCGATGCCTCCTACATCACGGGACAGAACCTGCGCGTGGACGGCGGGTTGACCAGGTCTGTCTGACGCGTCGGACTTCACCGTTCTCCACCACCGGGCCGCCGGAAAGGTTGGGCATCGAGTCTGAAGGCATTCGACCGTCCGCGAAAGAAGCGCTATTTTGCAGCACTACTTCGCCTGTAGGGGCGGTGGGACTCGAACCCACACGACCTTGCGGCCTCCGGATTTTAAGTCCGGTGCGTCTGCCGATTCCGCCACGCCCCCGAGGGTCCGGTCGCGAGTATAACAGCTAGTCGTTTACGTCCTCCGCGGTGCAGCAGTGGCCCTCGGGGTACGGGTTCCCGAGGCGACCGAGGGTCCAATCGGCTACAGGGTTGGGGATAGCGCCCGAGATGTGCAGGGCCGCAAAGGCGTGCAGGCACTTGACGCTCCCCGTGGCCTCATCACGGACGCCCGCGACCCGGGTCCCGTAGCGGGAGCGGTGCTCGTCGTGGATCTCCTCGATCGTCGCCTTCCCGACCGCCTCCTGCGCCTCGCGTACACCGCCCGTCGACTCGACGCGCGAGATCGCGGCGACGAGGGCAGGACAGGTGACCCAGAAGCTCGTCGGCATCTCACGCGTCCGCTCGTTCTCTATAACGCTGGGCAGCCCGAACGGGCAGCGGGCCGCGACACGAAAAGGACGCGGCTCGCGGCCGAGCTGCCGTGCAACAGCAACGTGGTCTCGGTAAGCTTCAGGCATCGCGTCAGGCATCAGGTTTCAGGCTACAGGCTACAGGCATCGAGGCTTCGGCTGACCGAGCTCGAAAGAAGGGGTGAAACCCGGTCTGGGCTCGTGTTCTTGCCGAACTACTGCTCACCACTGACTCTCCTGAAGCCTGATGCCTGATGCCTATTCCGAAGGAATAATATAAACCTTCTCGCCGGGTCTAATCATCCCGTAGTGTTCGCGGGCGGCGCGCTCGATACCTTCGGGGGTTTGCAGGTCTCTTATGGTGCGCTCCCTCGCTATGTTCTGCGTCCGCGTCTCCTGCAGTCTCTGTTCGAGGGCGGGGATCTCGGCGCGGTTGTTGAGGATGTCCTGGAGGGGTTGGACGTAGGAGGCGAGGAGGATGCCGAGGAAGGCCGCGTACAGCACGACCATCAAAGGCCTCAGTCTCCCGGGTACGCTCACCCCTATCTCACCATGCTCCCTCTACACGTCCTCGCCCACGGTCGACACCTCCACGACGTTCGTGGAGCCGGGCACCGACCCGGCCGTCCCGCCGGTGAGGATCACCTCGTCGCCGTCCTTTAGGTACCCGGCCTCCCGCGCGGCCTTGACAGCCCCGTCGAAGCGGTCCTCCAGGGAGCCAGCCTGTTCGCCGTGGATCGGGATAACACCCCACACCAGCGCGAGCATCCTGACCGTGTGCTCGATGGGGCTTATGGCCAGGATCTTGTTCGGCGGCCTGAAGCGGGCGACCCTTATGCAGGAGAGCCCCGTCTGGGTCGAGGTCAAGATCGCCTCGGCCTCCAGATCTTCGGCGAGCTCGCAGGCCGCGTGGGTGACGGCGTCGTAGCGGTCGCCCCGCCCCCAGGAAGCCGACGCGGGGATGTCCCGCCCGTAGTTGATCGCGCCTTCCGCGGCCCGGCAGATGCGGTCCATCTCCAGCACGCTCCCTTCCGGGTAGCGCCCGACGGCGGTCTCCCCCGAGAGCATGACCGCGTCTGCCCTGTCGAAGATCGCGTTGGCGACGTCCGAGACCTCGGCCCGCGTTGGCCTCGGGTTCCTTATCATGGAGTCGAGCATCTGGGTGGCGACGATTATCGGCTTACCGAGGCGCCTGCAACGGGCGACCATGCGCTTCTGCTCTATAGGGACCCACTCGGCGGAGAGCTCGACGGCGAGGTCCCCGCGCGCGACCATGATGCCATCTGAGGCCGCAATTATGTCCTCGATGTTGTCTATGGCCTCGTGCTTCTCGATCTTGGAGATGACCGGCACGTTGCCACCGAACTCTCCTATCCTCTCCTTTACCTCCATGACCTCGTCCGCCGTGCGCACGAACGACATGGCCACCCAGTCCGGATGAAGCTCCTCCATCCCGAAGCGCAGATCCTCGATATCCTTGGGCGTGAGCCCCCTGATGGAGAGCGTCGAATCGGGGAAGTTGAGTCCCTTGTGGGACGAGACGGGGCCGCCTTCGAGGACCTCGCAGATGACCTCGCCGTCCTCGATGCTCGCGACCCGCAACCCGATCAGGCCGTCGTCTATGAGCAGCCGGTGCCCCGGACGTACGTCTTCGGCCAGGTTCTCGTACGAGGTGGAGAGCCGGCTCGCGTCCCCCGTGAAGTCGCCTGGGGCGAGAACTACTCGGCTGCCCTCTACGAGCTCCGTCCCGTCTTCGACGTCGCCGGTCCGGATCTTGGGCCCCTGCACGTCCTGCAAGATGGCGACGGTACGCCCGAGTTCTTCCGCGACGCCGCGTACGATCCCGGCGTTCTTCAGGTGCATGCTGTGGTCGCCGTGGGAGAAGTTGAACCTCGTCACGTCGACCCCGGCGCGGACGAGCGACCCGATGGCCTCCTCGGTGGAGGTGGCGGGCCCCAGCGTCGCTACGATCTTCGTCCTACGCAACGTCAGGCACCCCTCCTCGGATTAAAGGCCGACCGGCCCGGGTAGAAGGCGGAGCTTCCCAGGGCCTCCTCGATGCGGAGTAGCTGGTTGTACTTGGCCACGCGCTCACCGCGGGCTGGCGCCCCTGTCTTGATCTGTCCGGCGTTGACGGCGACGGCGAGGTCGGCGATCGTCGCGTCCTCCGTCTCCCCGCTGCGGTGGCTGATCATGGTCGTGTAGCCGGATTTGTGGGCCAGCTCTATAGTCTCGAAGGTCTCGGTGAGCGTGCCGATCTGGTTGACCTTTATGAGTATAGAGTTCCCGACGCCCTCGTCGATGCCGCGGGCGAGTATCTTCGGGTTGGTCACGAAGAGGTCGTCACCGACGAGCTGGACCCTGTCTCCCAGTTTCTCGGAGATCATGGCCCAACCCTCCCAATCGTCCTCGGCGAGGCCGTCCTCGATGCTCAGGATGGGATACTCGTCACACAACCTGACGTAGTAGTCCACCATGTCCTCCCGGGAGAGCTTTTTGCCCTCGCCGGCCAGGTCGTACTCGCCGCCCTCGTAGAACTCGGACGCCGCGGGGTCGAGCGCGAAGGAGATCTGGTCCCCTAGAGCGTACCCGCTCCTCTCGACCGCCTCGGCGATGAGCCCGAGCGCCGCGCCGTTGCTCTCGAGGTCGGGCGCGAACCCGCCCTCGTCGCCGATACCTCCGGAGAGACCCCTCTCGGCGAGAAGCTTCTTGAGCACCTGGTAGACCTCGGCGACGGAGCGCAGCGCCTCAGTGTACGTATCGAAACCGACGGGCACGACCATGAACTCCTGGAAGTCCACGTTGTTGGCCGCGTGGGCTCCCCCATTCATGATGTTCGCGCAGGGAACGGGAAGGGTGTATGCCCCGGCCCCGCCGAGGTAGCGATACAGTGGAAGCGCGGCGGCCTCGGCGGCGGCCTTCGCCGCGGCCAGGGAGACACCGAGGATCGCGTTCGCCCCCAGGCGCCCCTTGTTCTCGGTGCCGTCGGCCTCGATCATGGCGAGATCCAGGTTCCTCTGGTCGGACGCGTCCAGCCCGACGACCATCTGCGCCAGCTCGGTATCCACGTTCTCGGCGGCGTTCAAGACGCCCTTGCCGCCGTAGCGGTCCTCGCCGTCCCGCAGTTCGACGGCCTCGTTCTGCCCGGTCGAGGCCCCCGAGGGGACCGAGGCGCGGCCCACGAAGCCGCTCACCGTGGCCAGCTCGACCTCCACCGTCGGGTTGCCCCTGGAGTCCAGGATCTCACGCCCGTGAACCGCGACGATCTCCGTCATCGTCCTCCCTTCGGTCGGAAGCTCGTCAGCACTTCAGCCTGTCAGCACTTCAGCTATCGTGGGCTAGCCAGACTCTCAGCTTCCACGGTGCCTATTGTACGGTGCTTCTGCTCTCCGAGTTCTGTTGTCATCTTTCGGTGTGCCATAACACGCTTTTTGGCTGACCTGCTGACAAGCTGAAATGCTGACTTGCTCTATACTACTCTACGCGCTAACGGCACGCGGCGCCACCAGGAAGGCAGGTTTTCGGGCCTTTGCCCTTCTATTGGGCGGTTTACCTGAAACCTGTTGCCTGTTGCCTATCCTTGATCCGCGGGACCGTAGCCCTTGAGGTACTCCACGTCGCGCTGTTTTTTCTGTTCTTCCAACCACTTGCTGAAGGCCTCTGACTGCTCTTCGGTGGAGAGTTGGGACCTGATCTGCGACTCGACCTCGCTCAGGGGGCGGGTCTGTTCGGGTTTCGCGTCCGTAACCTCGATGATGTGGTATCCAAACTCGGTCTTGACCGGGCCGACGATCTCACCCTGCTCTGCCCCGAAGGTTGCCTCCTCGAACTCGGGGACGGTCTCGCCCTTGCCGAGACAGCCGAGGTCCCCGCCCTTCTCCGCGCTACCCGGGTCCTGGGAGTTCTCTTTGGCGAGCTTCGCGAAGTCGGCGCCGTCCTCGAGCTGCTTCTCCACGTCCTCGGCCTTCTGCTTCTGGTCCTTGTTGAAGAGTATGTGCCTGGCGCAGCGCTGCTCGGGGGTCGTAAACTGGGCCTCTTTGTTCTTCTCGTAGAACTTCTGGATCTCCTCGTCCGACGGCTCCGCGTTGCCCGTAACCTTCTCCTGCACCTTCTGGACCGGGAGGTTCTCGCGGATGTCCTCGCGGAGCTCCTCTTCCGTGATGTTGTTCTGCTCCAGGGCCTGCTCGTAGGCCTTCTGGTCGCTCAGGTTCTGCCCGGAAGAGCGGGCCTGCTCTCCGACCTGCTCTTTGATCTTCGAGATCTCCTGGTCCACCTCTTTGTCGGAGACCGTCATGTTGTTCTCTTCGGCGTAGGCCTTCGCTATCTCGATGCCGACGAGCTGGGGCATGATCTGCTGCACGGCCGCCTCATACTGCGGGTCGCCTTCGGAGAGCTCACCGAAACCACTCTGCTCGGCGAACTGATTCAACTCGCCCTGCGTAACGTCGCCGCCCTCGAACGTGGCGATCTTTTTGGCCTGGGAATCGACGTTGGCCTGCGGCTCGGCAGGCTTACAACCCAGGGAGACGAACATAACCACCCCGATGAAAAGGGAGACGTACAACATCCTGTTTACTAAAAGCTTGCCCAAGACGACGAAGAACCTCGCTGTTTGAATGCCAGAGACCGCCCGGGATTATAGCACTTCAGCATTTCAGCAAGTCAGCATTTCAGCTTGGTTTTGCTGAAATGCTGACTTGCTGACGGCGCGGTGTGCAAAAGGTTTGACCTTTTGCACACCGCTTTAGCGGGACCGCACGAGCGCCCGCAGCGTCTCCCCGGCCAGGGTGAGGGGATCGAGTTCGGGGGCGCGAACGGATATCCTGCCCGTCCTCGTCGTGACGGTGCCACCCGTCGCCCTCCTTATGAGGGCAGGCGCCGCGGCAGGCTCCGTGGCACCCGTGACCGTGAGGTTCCCCGACCGGTAGGTCACCGAGCTGGCACCCGCCTCCCGCGCGAGCAACTTGACCCGTGAGAGGCCGAGGAGGTTCCTGGCCGGCTCGGGGAGTTCTCCAAAGCGGTCGACGAGCTCCTCGGCCAGGTCTTCTACCTCGGCCAGAGAGCCCATCCCGGAGGCCCTGCGGTAGAGGTCGACGCGTTCGATCTCATCCATCACGTACTCGGGCGGCAGATAAGCGTCGAGCGTGAGCTCCACGATTACGGGCCGCTCCTCACGTTGCTCCTGCGGCTCGCCCCTGGCGGCGGTCACGGCCTCTTCCAGAAGGTTCAGGTACATCTCGAAGCCAACGGCCGCGATGTGGCCCGACTGCTCGGCCCCGAGCAGGTTTCCCGCGCCCCGGATCTCCAGGTCCCGCATGGCGATGGCGAACCCGCTCCCGAGCTCCGTGAAGTCCATCAGGGCTTCAAGCCGCTTCTGCGACTCCACGGTGGCACCCAAGGGGGCGAAGAGGTAAGCGTAGGCCTGCTCTGTGGAGCGCCCGATCCTACCCCTTAGCTGGTAGAGCTGGGCCAGCCCCATCGCGTCGGAGCGGTCCACGATCAAGGTGTTCGCCGTCGCCACGTCGAGCCCGCTCTCTACGATAGTGGTCGTGACGAGGACGTCGGCCCTCCCGTCGAGGAAGTGCTGCATCACCCCTTCGAGGGCACGCTCGGGCATCTGCCCGTGCGCCGTGACGAAACGGACGCCGGGCAAGAGCTCGCCGAGCCTCTCCGCGACCTCGTCTATGCTCTCGACGCGGTTGTGGACGAAGAAGGTCTGCCCCCCGCGGGCGACCTCCCGCTCAATTGCATGCTTTACGAGGTCCTCTTCGTAGGGGCCGACGTGGGTCAGGATGCTACGACGCCCGGCGGGGGGCGTCTCGATCACGCTTATATCGCGCAGGGAGGCGAGGCCCATCTGCATGGTGCGTGGGATCGGGGTCGCCGTCAGCGTTAGCACGTCCACGGAACTCTTGTACTCCTTGATGCGCTCCTTGTGCCTGACACCGAAGCGCTGCTCCTCGTCGACCACGACGAGCCCGAGGTCCTTGGGCCTGATCTCCGACCCAAGAAGCGCGTGCGTCCCGATGAGCACGTCGACCTCTCCGGACTGGAAGTCAGCGAGTATTCTCCTGCGGCCCTTGGGCGACGTGAAGCGCGAGAGGCTCTCGACCCTGACGGCGTAGGAGCCGAGGCTCTCGCGGAAGGTTCTCTCGTGCTGCTGCACGAGTATGGTCGTGGGGGCGAGCATCATAGTCTGCTTGCCCGCCAGCGCGGCCTTGAAGGCGGCCCTTACGGAGACCTCGGTCTTGCCGAAGCCTACGTCCCCGCACACGAGGCGGTCCATCGGATGCGGGCGTTGCATGTCCGTTTTGACGGCCGTGATGGCGGCTTCCTGATCCGGGGTCTCCTGGTAGGGGAAGCCCTCCTCGAGCTCCCTCTCCCACTCCCCGTCCTCGGGAAAGGCGAAGCCGGGGGCCGCTGCCCTCTGGGCGTGTAGCCGCAAGAGCTCGCCGGCGAGCGCCTTGACCCTCTTTCTGACCCTGTCGGTGACCTGCGCCCACGTCGCGCCGCCGAGCTTGTCGAGGCGGGCCCCCTCGCCCCCGACGTACTTGTGAAGCAGCTCCATCTGCTCGTAGGGGACGAAGAGCGTGTCTCCCCCGCGGTAGCTCACCTTCATGTAGTCGCGGGTGGCGCCGAGCACCTCCTGCGCCACGAGGCCCTCGAAACGCCCTATCCCCTGCATCGCGTGCACGACGAGGTCCCCAACCTTGAGGTCCGCGAACGAGGCCACCGACCGGCCCCCAGACCGGCGGCGCGCCTCGCGCCTGCGGCCGAGAAGTGAGTCCCTGCGGAACACGGCGATGCCGCCGTCGGGAAAAGTGAACCCCTCTTCAACCCCTCCCGGCAACGCGTAGAGCCCCGGAGCGAGCGAGGCGTCCACCACCTCGGCCTCGCGCATGGTGCGGTTGATCTCCCCGAACGCGTACACCGTCCGCCTCGCCTCCCCGCGCGAGGAGCAGGCGACGAAGACCGCGAGCCCACCCTCTACCAGCGAGTCGAGCCTGCGGGCTGCCTCCCTTAGGGTGTCGGAGAAGGCCGCGACCGGCGGCGCGGAGATGGCTTCCCCTTCTTCACCAAGCGAAAACTCGACGTCGGGCTCGGGCAGGTCCCTGTCGTACAACCCGCGAACGAGCCCATCCACGTCCTCGCGGACATCCTCTTGCGGCTCCTCGCGCCAGACCTCTACATCTTCGGACAGCATCGTACGCGGGGAGACCGGGTTCAGGTCGAGCAGAAGCCGGTCGAGACCGGGGGTCCGCACGCCGCGGCGGGCCTCTTCGGGAATGTCCTCGTCGGTCGCGGCGAGGCCCGCGAGGTCGCCCTCTCTCGCGGCGTAGACCGTGATGGCTTCAAGCCCGCGCACGACGCGCTGGGTGGCCAGGGAGACGGCGCGGACGCTCTCGATCTCATCTCCCCACCACTCCACCCGCACGGGCGAGCGGCGGGTACTCGGGAATACATCGGCGATCCCACCCCGCACCGCGAACTCGCCTGGCCTTGAGACCCGGTCAACCCGCTCGTAGCCAAGGACCACCAACCGCTCCAGCGTCGCGTCGAGCTCTATCTCAGTCCCCGCGGCGAGCTCCAACGGCTCAAAGAGCGGCGTCCGCTCCATGAAGGCCAGCGGCCCGGCCACCACGACGCGGGCCGAACGCAGCGAGCGCAAGGCCCTCTGCCGGCGCCCGACGCGGGTTACGGCGGGATCGAAGACGTCGCCGTATGGGACGCCGCGGGAGGGTAGGTGGACTACGGGACCGTCGGCGAAGACCTCAGCTTCGCGGGCGTAACGCTCCGCCGCCTCCTCGCTCGTGGCGAGGAGTAGGGAGGGTCGTCCGCCGCTAGCGGCCAGGTAGGCGCGGACCCTGCGTGGGGCCCTGAGAGATCTCGTCTGCGTCCTTTCACTCACCCGTAGATTCTACCGCCTGAGGTTGGATCTCAAGCAAGAACATCCACCATGAGCGTACGTCTCTGGGATAATCCACCAGGCCGGAACACGAACCCTGGAGGATCTCTATGTCCGTTCTCGACGAGTTGAACAGGCGCGGCACCGGGACCCTTCCCGGCCTCATCGGGCTCGAGATAGTAGAGGCTGAGGAGGGCAGGATCTCGGGCCGGCTCGAACTTCGCGAGGAGCTCATGGCGCCGAACGGTTACCTGCACGCCGCAACGGTCATCGCCCTCGCCGATACCTCGTGCGGCTACGGGACCTTCGTGAACCTGCCGGAAGGCGCACAGAGCTTCACCACGATTGAGCTAAAGAGCAACTTCGTGGGCACCAAACGTGGCGGGGCGATCACGTGCGAAGCAGAGCTCGTCCACGGTGGCCGCACGACGCAGGTGTGGGACGCCACGGTCTCCGACGAGGAGGGCGGCAAACCCATAGCCCTCTTCCGTTGCACGCAGATGATCCTCTACCCCCGCTGAACGTCCGGTGACGCGGGACTCTATCTCCCTACTCGCGTTCGGGCTTGCTCTTTCTGAGAGAGATCCCGGTGATGAGGACGACGCCTGAGAGGATGATCCCAAGTCCCACCAGCGTGCCCGGTCCGAAGGGCTCATCCAGGAGCAAGACGCCGAACAGGAGCCCGAAGACCGGCACGAGCAGCGTGACGGTGAGGGTGCTCGTCGGGCCGACGTTCTCGATGAGGCGGAAGTAGATCAGGTAAGCCGCCGCCGTCGAGAGCAAGGCCAATCCGAGCACGCAGAGTACCACGGCTAACGACGGCGCCAGCGCAGGAACATCGGCAACGGAGAAAGGCAAGATGAGCACCGTCGCAGCCGTTAGCTGCCCGATAGCCATCCCGAGTGGCGGGATGCCGGAGAACGAGTGCTTGGCGTAGGTGGCCCCCAACGCGTACGAGAGCGAAGCAATCAGCATCGCCGCCACGGATAACATAACGACCCCGCTCATGGAGACCGGGTCCCAGCCAACGAGCACCGTTACTCCGAGGATCCCAAGGCCTATCCCGACGGCCTTCCTGGCCGTCAGGGGGTCGCCCATCCACGCCGCCGCCACCATCGCCGTGAACATCACGGTGGTCGAGTTCAGGATGGCGGCGAGGGAGGCCGTCAGGTGTATCTCGGCGGCGGAGATCAGGGAGAAGGGCACGGCCGCGTTGAGAAACCCCAGGATCAAGAACGACCTCCACCTGCTCCGAATCTTCGGCACACGACCGGCTGCGAGGGCACATAGGAACAGCGCCGCCGCGGCGAGACCGGCGCGTAACTCCACGAGCAGGAAAGGTCCCAACTCCGCAACGGCGACCCGGATAAATAGGAACGAGCCACCCCACAACGCGCCGAGCAAGACGAGGCCAGCGAGATCCCTCGGTCTCACGGAACGCTCAGCGCTCCCCCGCGGCACCTACCCTACGCTCGTGTTCGAGCAGGCGTTCCTTTAGGTGCAGCCCCCCGTTGAAGCCGCCGAGCGTGCCGTCCGCGGCGATGACGCGGTGGCAGGGTACGACTACGGGCAACACGTTGCGGGCGTTAGCACTGCCGACAGCCCTCGCCGCGCCTGGACGCCCGAGGGCGTCAGCAACCTCCCCGTAGGACCTCGTCTCGCCGAAGGGGATGCGCGTCAACTCCATCCACACTGCCCTCTGCCACTCCGAGCCGGCGAAAGCCAGCGGTACTTCGAAGGTCTTGCGCCGTCCGTTCGCGTACTCTGATAACTCCTTTCGCACGCCGGCGGTCTTAGTCTCGTCCACCTCCACAATGTAGCCCTCGTCCTCCAGGTCCTCTTCCATGACCGGCCCGTAGTCGCTCTCCACGAAGTGCAGGCGCATCAGGGCCCCGTCTTCGTCCACCGCGAACGCGAGCGGACCGGCGGGAGAATCTATCTCGCCTGTGTATGCTTTCACGCTACCACCTCTCTGTTGTCGATCCTATCTCACTGGCCCACGAGGCTGGCCCACAGGTGCTGCGTGGCGTAGGCGCGCCAGGGCCTCCACTTTTCGGCGAGCACGGTAACGCTCCGGGGGTCGCCCGCCCGGCCGAGTCTCTCGATAGCCCGCCTGACCCCGAGGTCAGAGGGGAGGAACGCGTCGGGGTCGCCGAGCGCGCGCATCGCGACGTATGAGGCGGTCCACGGCCCGATCCCACGTAAGTCCAACATCCGTCTCTCGACCTCCTCACGGTCAGAGCCGGGGTCGAGCGAGATCCCACCTCCCGCGAGCGTGCCCGCCAGACCGCGCAACGTCTCGCGCCTGGCCGCAGGCACGCCGAGCCCGTCGAGGGCGGACCCGGCCACACCGCCCGGCTCGGGAAACAGATGCGTGAGCCCGTCGCCTCCTACAGCGAGCGAGTCCGGGAGCGGTTCTCCGCGGATGGCAACGAGCCTACCGGCGAGTGTAGCGGCGCTTGCTACGCTGACCTGCTGGCCCAACACGGCCCGAAAGGCGAGTTCGGCGCCGTCCACGCTCCCTGGTACGCGCCGTCCCGGCGAACGACGAACGAGAGTGCCGAGCAACGGGTCGTTCCCGAGCACGTCGGCGACGGCGACTGGGTCGGCATCGAGGTCGAGGAGCCAGCGGCAACGCTGTACAGCGGTACCGAGGTCCCTCAAGTCCTCCAGGATGAGCACGCAAAGGACATGGTCGCCGCCATCGGAGAGCGTCACCGTCCCTGCGCCGTGCGGCAACCGCAACGTCCGCCGGTACGTCTCCCCGTCGAACGCCTCTACGCCGGCTACTGCGCGCGCACCGAGAAATTGCAGCATATCCTTCGCGGCGAATGGTCTCCTAAACGGCAGCCGGAGTGGGATCTCACCCGGCACACTCTCGCCGCTGCGCTCCCGAACACGGCGCAGCTCCCTGGGGGTGGCTGCGAAGACCTCGCGGATGGTGTCGTTGAACTGACGGATACTCGCAAAGCCCGCGGCGAACGCCACCTCGGTGATGGGCAGATCGGTGGTCTCGATGAGGAGACGCGCGGTGTGGGCGCGCCGCGACCGGGCGAGCGCGAGGGGACCAGCCCCGACCTCGGCCGCGAGCAGGCGGTTCAGGTGGCGCTCCGTGTAGGAGAGCCGTCGCGCGAGGCCTGAGACACCCTCCCTGTCAACGACGCCGTCGGAGATCAGGCGCATCGCCCTCGCGACGAGGTCGGTCCTGGTGTCCCACTCGGGAGAGCCGGGAACGGCGTCTGGCCTGCACCGCTTGCAGGCACGAAAACCAGCGTACTGCGCCGCCGCGGCCGTAGGATAGAAGCGAACGTTTTTTCTCCTCGGAGTGACGGCCGGACAACTGGGGCGGCAGTAGATCCGCGTCGAAGTGACACCCACGTAGAACCAGCCGTCAAAGCGGACGTCTCGCCCGCGTACGGCGCGATAGCGATGTTCGAAGTCCTTTAGCACACCCCGATTGTCGCACCATGAAGACGAGATTACTGGCGGAAATCGGACATCGGCGTCGGTCCGATCCGCCGTTTCTGTAGAACGGGCTTGTAAGGGCGCCGCCGGTGCGGGCTGAGGTCTGTAGCGCCCATCCAGGGTCGTGTGTTGCCCAATATGGTGAAAATTATGGTGCATAATCAGGGTGACTTTTCGAGGAGATAGGAGGACGAGGCGCGATGGGCGGTCTGCTCGCCGATCTCGTACGGTGGGTCTTCGACGTGGTCCACGCTTTCGGATACGTCGGCGTGTTCGTCCTCATCCTGGCGGGCAGCCTGTTCCTGCCGGTTCCGACGGAGCTGACGCTGCCGCTCGTCGGGTTCCTGGTCGGGCACGGGCGCCTCTCGTTCGTCCCCGTGCTACTCACGGCGACGGCGGCCAGGGTATGTGCCTCGCTCGTGATGTACGCCGTAGGGTTCCGGATCAGGGAGGCGCATTTGCGGCGCGTGGTCGGGCGGTTCGAGCGCTCCAAGTTCCTCTTCGTCTCCGACCTCGAAGGGGCGAGCAGGGTGTTCGAGCGCCACGGGGGAAAGGCGATCCTGATCGGGCACCTGATCCCCGGCGTCGGCGCCCTGGTCTCGGTGCCAGCTGGCGTGAAGCGCATGCCCCTGCGCTGGCGGTTCCTCGGCTACACCGTCCTCGGCTGCACCTTGTGGAACTCGACCTTGATCGGCCTCGGGTGGGCCCTCGGCAGCCGGTGGCGGATAGTGGAGGCGTTCACGTCTTTCGTCGGGGCCGCGGTGCTGACGGTATTTATCGCCGCAACCCTCCTTTTCTTGTGGCGCCGGCGGAAGGCACACAGGTAGGCGAAGCCCACGACCCCGCGGAGAACCTGTGTCCGGGCCGGATCCCGGGGTCACAGCAGATTCGCCTCGATGGCCCTCAACACCACGACGGCCACTACCCCCGTCACCATCGCTGCCGGAAGGCTAGCGGTCCTCACGGCGACTACGACTACGGCCAGGGCGGCCAGCGCTTCGGCGGGCCCACCGGTCAGGACGGCGGGGGCGACGAGGGAGACGAGGATCGCACCCGGTATCTGGTCCAACCAAGCCCCGGCCCGCTCAGAGAGGTCGAACCGGCTAGCCAGCCATAGCCCGCCCGCGCGGGTGGCGTAGGTCGTGATCGCCATCAAGACTATGGCGAGAAGGGTGATCAGACTAATGCCCACGCCGCACCGCCCCCGCGAAGCTACCCGCGAGACCACCGAGCAGGATGTACCACTGCCCGGGCAACCACTGGTGCGCGGCCACGGCCACGGCGGCAGCCACGGCCCAGGGAAGGATATCGGACCTGCCCTTCCACATCCCGGAGATGAGGGCGAGAAAAACGGCGGTGAACGCGAAGTCCAGGCCCCAGCGCGCGGGGTCTTCGACCGCGCCACCGAAGGCGCCCCCGACGAACGTGGACCCTGTCCAGGCGCAAAACATCAAGAGCCCGCCGCCGAGCAAGAACGCGGCGTCGCGACGACCCTTCGCGAACTCGCCCATGGTAAGCGCCCAGTTCTCATCAGCCATGAAGAACACGGACCCGTACGCCTTGAGGGGCGACAATTTCGAGAAGACGGGCCCGAGGGCGGCGCCCATCAGCACGTGCCTCATGCCGACGACGAGCGTCGTCACGGCTATGGCGACCACGGGCAGCGGCGACGCCCAGAGCCCGAGCACCACGAACTGGGCCGCCCCCGAAAAGACGAGCGCGCTCATCAAGGCGGCCTCGCCGGCGCCGAGTCCGGCCTGCCCCGCCAGTGTCCCGAACACGAGGCCGATGGCACTGCCGCTGATCGCGATCGGGACACACCTCCTCGCCCCTGCAAGCGCCCCCGAGAGGGTGAACTTCACGGCTCCATCCGTCCCTCTCGGGGTGGCCTCCCGTGCGGGGATCTCAGCCATTACCGGTGTCCGTGGAACGGCACGGGGAGCTCGCCGAACATGGAGAGAACTCTACGCCAACCGCCCTTGGCCACTCCACCGCAGGCGTCGAGGGTTGGAACGATGTCCATTCGCCAGTCGCGCCCCCGCCGCCGGTAACCCGCCAAGCCCGGATAGCCACCCCGCGCCGCAGAGGCAACGACCTCCTCCGTGCCAAGCTCCCGCGCCAGGTCTGCAGCGCCGGCATACAGCACCCTTGCCACCCGCTCCTCGCCGGCCCAGGGGTCCACGACGAGCAACCCCAACAGCAGCCGCTTGGACTCCATCCTGTAGCGCACGGCGCCAAGCACCTTTCCATCCCTCCACGCGACGACGAACCTCTCCTCATAAGAGAGCCAACGCGGCATCCCGTTCAACTCCAGAAGCTCGGCCACCGCAGCCTCGTCCTCGGCGAGCCCCCAGCGCACCTCAACACCCTCGAGTTCCACCTGTCCGCCGCGCTTGCCCTCCCCTGCGCTTCGACGAAACCTCCGCAGAGCACCCGCGGTTCTGCGCTCCTCAGCCTCGCGCAAAAGCTCTCTTTGCCTCTCCCTCGCCAGCTCTATCCCGAACGGATCGCTCATCGCTAACCTCCTCGCTAGCCAGTTGCGTTATAATTGTCACGCTGACTTGGGACAATTATAACTGGCTTAGTGACATAGGACAATAGGTTAATCATGGATCTACGAATAAATTCCAAGAGTCACGTACCCGTACACGTACAGTTGGAGGGGCAGATCAAGCACCTCATCTTGACGGGCGGCTTCGAGGTCGGGAGTCGGTTACCGAGCATCAGGGCGATGGCCGGGTTTTTGAGGGTGAACCGGAACACGGTGGCGCGGGTTTTCACCGACCTGGAGCGGGAGGGTTACGTAGAGAGCCGGCGCGGGAGCGGGGTCTACGTGATCGAGCCCCCGGTCGAGGCGGAGGACTTGAAGCGTCAGGAGGTTCTGGAGCGGGTCATGGGCCTTGCTGCGGCGCAGGACGTACCCGTCGAGGATCTCGCATACGCGCTACTGGCGAGAGCCGGTGCGAGGCCGCAGGAGAAGGTGCCCATCGCCTTCATCGAGTGCACGAGGGCGGAGTTGAATCAGTTCTCCGAAGAGATCGAGGAGCAGCTCCCCGTCGAGGTCGAGAGGGTCTTGATCGAGGATCTCGCCGACAGGGTCTCCGGCATGGATGACCCGCCGTGGCGGCTCGCGGTGACGACATTCTTCCACATCCACGAGGTACAGGAGTTGGTGGAGCCGTACGGCATCGAGGCGGTCGCGCTGCTCGCCGAGGCGACGCTGGAGAGCCTGCAGCGGCTCATGGAGCTTCCGTCGGGGACCCGAGTTGGCGTCGTGGGATGGGGTCGCACGTGCATGCAGAACCTCTCGCGCTCCATCGAGGGCGCCGGCCTCGACCACCTCGACTTCGTACAGGTCTACGTGGAAGAGGGACCGGAAGAAATCCTGGACGCCCTCGGCAGGGTCAGGGCCGTGGTGTGCGCGAGCATCACAGCGAGGAGGCTCCGCGAGATCGGCGTTCCCGAAGGGCTTGTGATCATAGAAGAAGACCGCATCCTGGACCAGGGGGGCATCGAGATGCTAGGCCGGATGCTCCGCCAACTTCCCAACGTTCTGCCAAACGCGGACTGACGCGCGTTTCGACGAGGTTGAGCCTTCCTCTGAAGCCTGATGGGCAGGAGATCAAAGGTCCCTCCGGCTGGCGTTGGCGTGGGCAGCATCCCTTATAAACTCGGCCAGGCCCGGCGTCTGCGTGTCGTAATGGGAGCGGAACCGCTCGTCGCTTACATACATATCGGTGAGGCCGCGGTGCATCTCGTAGCTGCAGTCATAGAACCACCGGCTGATGTGCTGGCGGTGATCCTCCGCGGCGGCCATAGCCTCTTCGCTGTCGGGTGCAAGGCCAGCCTCGAAGGCCGCGGCCAGACTCGCGCGTATTTCTTCCTCCTCGGCCTTCAGCCGCTGCCAGTCTTCCTTGCCGTACTTCGAGACGCGCCGCTGGGACTCCTTGTAGCTGTCGGTCTCTCCCCAGCGCCTCTCTGCCTCTTCGGCGTGGTCCTCGGGGCGAAACTCGCCGAAGACCTCGAAGCGCTCTTCTGGCGTAAGCCTTATGTTCATCGTCCTTGCCTCCATTTCGTATTCGATAGCGTCGACCATCGCGCCCAGGCGCTCCATCCTCTCGACAAGCAGCTTGCGCTGGCGGCGCAGGTGCCCAAGGGCATCAGTGCGCGGGTCGTCGACGATAGCCGAGATTTCTTTGAGGTCGAACCCAAGCTCCCTGTAGAAAAGTATCTGCTGTAACCTTTCGATGTCCGAGTCCTCGTAGATTCGGTAGCCTGACGCGCTACGCCCACCGGGCGAGAGCAAGCCTATCTCATCGTAGTGGTGCAACGTCCGGATCGTCACACCCGAGAGTTCGGCCACCTTGCCCACCGTGTAGCCCGCGACCTCCAGGTTGCTCATAGTTCACCTCCTTCTCGCTTACGTAACAGAGCATAAAGCCTCACGTTACGTGAGTGTCAAGAGCATTTCGCGAGATTTCTTCAGATTTCGTGTCGGCGCCGAGGAGAGGGGCGGTCAGGCGCGCACGTTGAAGCGGTTCATCGCCGCTTCTGGGCCGTGCTCTACCACGAACTCGACCGCGTCTGCGGCCGTCGGAATGGCATCTCTTACGAGCGAGTCCATTCGCGAGAGCACGTAGTCCGTGACGGTGACACCCCGGGGCGGGCGTCCGATTCCGATGCGCACCCGGACGAAGTCGTTTCCCAGTCTCCCGATAACAGAGCGCAGGCCGTTGTGCCCGCCAGCGCCGCCCCCGACCTTGACCCGAACCGTGCCGGGGTCGAGGTCGAGGTCGTCGTGGACCACGACGAGGTCCTCAGGCCCGTAGTCAGAGACGGCCGAGCCCGAGTTGTTCATGAAGGTAGTCGGTTTCAAGAGTGTGGCGTCGGTCAGACCCACGCAGACCGGTGCAGCTTCGGCCTTCTTCCTCTTACGCCAGGAGCCGTCGTGGCGTTTGGCGAGCTCGTCGGCGACCAGGTAGCCGGCGTTGTGGCGGGTGCGTTCGTAGGAACGTCCGGGGTTTCCGAGGCCGACGACGACGGGGGGCCTGTGTAGCCTCCCGTCGTCGTGTTCGTCTTGAGTGAAGAAGGAGCGGGCCAGCCTAAGCCTGGACGTTCTGTCCGGCGGGGCCTTCCTCCGGATCATCCTCCTCGGGGGCCTCTTCACCCTCGGCAACCTCCTCACCTTCGGCGGCCTCAGCCTCCTCCGTCGGCTCCTCGACGATACCGGCGGCCTCCATCTCCTCCTCGGTGATCTCCGTCGGCGCGGTGACCGTTACGGCGACCTCCTCGGGCTCCGAGAGGAGCGTAACGCCCTCGGGGAGCGTGAGGTCTCCGAGGGTCAGGTTCTCGTTCATCCCGAGGCCGGAGACGTCGAGCGTGATCTCCTGCGGGATATCGCCGGGGAGCGACTCGACCTGGATCTCGTAAGCGACCTGCTGCAAGACGCCGCCCTCGTCAACACCCGGCGCGTCGCCCGTGACCGTGAGCGGTACGGTGATCTCGATGATCTCGCGCATGTTCACAGGCGCGAAATCGACGTGGACCAGGAGCCCCGAGACGGGGTCGCGTTGCGCGTCGACGACACGGGCCGTCGAGGTATCCCCGTCGAGTTCGATATTGTAGAGGGCGTTGTCCCCGAAATGGTGGAGGGTGTAGTCCACGATCTTCGTCGGGATCGCGAGCGCCGTGCTCCCGCCGGCCTCGTTGCCCTCGCCGTAGAGGACCGCGGGGGTCATCCCCGAGGCCCTGAGGCGCCTGGCCGCGTTCTTGCCCCGGGTGCCGCGTTCCTCGGCCTGTAGGTCTACATTGTCTGCCACTTCTCGCTCCTAACGGTCTAGAAGAGTTGGTTCTCGCCCATGAACACCTCGCTCACCGACTCGTCCGTAAAGACGTTCTTGATGGTGCTGGCGAGGATCGGCGCGATATTCAGCGTTCTGATCTTAGCCCGCGGCTCGTCCTCCTTCAAGGGCAGCGTGTTCGTTACGACGACCTCCTTGAGGGGGGACTCATCGAGCTTCCGGTAGGCGTCCCCCGAGAACTCGCCGTGGGTCGCCGCGGCGCTCACCTCGACGGCGCCCTCGGCGACCAGGCGCTTCGCCGCGTTCACCAGGGTGCCGCCCGTGGCTATAACGTCGTCGATCATGATCGCCCGCTTCCCGGCCACGTTGCCGATGACGTGCGTCACCTCGGAGTGCCCCGGCCTGTCGCGCATCTTGTTCACGATGGCCCAGGGAAGCCTCAGGTGCCCGGCGAGCTGCTTGGCGACCTTCACCTCGCCCGTGTCTGGGGCCACCACGACGGCGTCCTCGGCGTCCTGGAAACCCTGCTCGACGAAGTAGTCGACGAACGTGTGCATCGCCGTCAGGTGATCGACGGGGAAGGTGAAGTAGCCTTCGATCTGGCCCGAGTGCAGATCCATCGTCATCACCCGCTCGGCGCCGGAGGCCTGGATCATGTTAGCCACGAGCCTCGCCGTTATGGGCTCGCGCGGCTTGGTCTTCCTGTCCTGGCGCGAGTAGGCGTACCACGGGATGACGGCCACGATTCTTTTCGCAGAGGCCCTCTTTGCGGCATCTATCATGATCAGGAGCTGCATGAGGTTCTCGTTGACGGGGTCGCACAACGATTGGATGATGAACATGTCGGCCCCGCGGACGCTCTCCAGGTACCTGGCGTACAGCTCGCCGTTGGCGAATGCCATCAGCTCTACCCCGCTCAGCTCCAGGTCCAGCCGCTCGGCTATACGCTCAGACAGCTCGGGGTAGCCCCCGCCGCTGACCAACATTAGCCGCTTCTCCGTGGTCTGCGTCAGATAGCCGTCCTGCATCATCGTAGCGCTACCCCTCCATCTCGTTCTCTTCGGGCCCGTTCTGCCTCTTTCTGCGTCTCTGGGGTGACTCCCGGATCGCCCGCGCGGGAGAGCCCACAGCCAGCTTGCCGGGAGGCACGTCCTTATTGATCACCGACCCAGCCCCCGTATAGGCGTCCTCGCCGACCGTTACGGGCGCGATGAGGGTGGTGTCGACCCCGGTAAAGGCGCCGTCTCTGATAGTCGTCCGGTGCTTGTCTACGCCGTCGTAGTTGGCGGTTATCGTCCCGGCCCCGAGGTTGGCGCCGGCCCCGATCTCGGTGTCCCCCACGTACGAGAGATGGGGGACCTTGCTTCCAGGTCCCACACGCGAGTTCTTTACCTCACAGTAGGCCCCGACCCTGGCCCCCTCTTCGAGCACCGTGCCTGGCCTCAGGAATGAGTAGGGGCCGACGCTCGCCCCGTCGCCGACCTCGGCCCCGCGTCCGACGGAGTGTTCGACGAGGGCGCCGTCTCCTACATACGTATCCTGGAGGTCGGTCGAGGGTCCGATCACACAGTCCGAACCGATCCTGGTCCGCCCGCGGAGGAGGGTTCCAGGCAGGATCACGGTGTCGTGTTTGATCTCGACAGAAGCCTCTATGTGCGTCGAGGCTGGGTCCCTCACCGTCACCCCGTCCCTCATGTGGGCGTCCAGGATACGGCGCCTCAAGATCTCCTCGGCCCGCGCGAGCTGCGCGCGATCGTTGACCAGATTCGCCTCCTCGAGGTCCTTGAGCCTGTAGGTGACGGACCGGCTTGAACGCCTGCCGATCGTCTCGAGCACGTCGGTCAGATAGAGCTCGCCGCTCTCGTTCTCTGCGGTAAGCTCCCCGACCGCCTCCCTTATCTCCGAGAGCTCGAAGGCGTAGAGGCCGAGGTTGACGAGCCTGATAGCGAGCTCTGACTCGGTGGCGTCCCTCTCCTCGACTATCCTGACCAAGCCGGCGTCCTCTACCACCCTCCCCAGCCCGCTCGGATCGTCGAGCTCGGCCACGAGAACCGTAGCACCCACGTCCGCCGACCTGTGCCGCTCGACCAGTTCCCCGAGGGTCCTGTCCGAGATAAGCGGCCCGTCGCCGTTGACCACCAGAAGGAGGCCCTCGTTTTCCTCCTGGATCGCGGCGAGGGCGACGCGCACCGCGTCCCCGGTCCCGAGTTGCTCCTCCTGCAAGACCGCCCTGGCGTCCCCGGGAAGCACGGCCTCTACCAGCTCCGCCTGATGGCCGACCACGACGAACAGCCCCTCGGGGAGGAGGGGCCTCGTGGCCCCGATGACGTAGTTGACCATCGGGACGCCGCACAGGGTGTGCAGGACCTTCGCCCGGTTGGACTTCATCCTGGTGCCCTTGCCGGCCGCCAGAACCACGGCGAAGATCGGCGAACTCTCAGACATGTCCCCGCACCACTCCTATCTTCGTACGTCCGGCGGTCGCGCCGCCCTCGGCTGGGGCGGCAGGATTCGAACCTGCGATCCCGGGACCAAAACCCGGTGCCTTGCCACTTGGCCACGCCCCAGTACAGGCCAGCAAAGATTATACCGGAGCGCCTTTTCGCCGTCAGGAAGAGGGTCGAACTCGAAACGCCGGATGCTGATGCAGATCCCGTACCCGACGTTGGGTGAATAGCGTAATATGTTCGGAGCGTATCAAGGGAATGGATGCTATGCCAATCATGGCGGAGGTGATCTCTACAGATGGCTAAGGTAGATGATGTCGATCGACTGATCGAGCAGTATCAGCAGGCGTTGGACGAGTTCATGAAAGGCAACCCCGAGCCCGTGCAGGAGCTGTTCTCCCACCGAGACGACGTGACCCTCGCTAACCCCTTGGTGGCCCTCCGGCATGCGGATGGGAGCAGGTTGCCAAGACCACTGAGCATGCCGCTTCACAGCTCAGGGACGGCGAGATCGCTGGCTTCGAGGTGATAGCGAAGCACGTTACCCCCGACCTCGCGTACGTGGTGTGGCTGGAGCACCAGCAGGCCAAGGTCGGCGGAAGGCAGGACGTTACGCCGTTCACCCTGCGGGTTACGATGATCTTTCGACCCGAGGACGGCACATGGAAGGTGGCGCACCGACACGCGGACCCCATAGCCACCCCTCAGCCAGCAGAGTCGCTGATACAGGAGTAGAGAGGAGGAAGCGCCCCGGACCGGCGAGGCCTGAGGCGATGGTCGGATGCAAGATGCCAGCCGCTCTACACGACGATCTCGTTGCTCCACCCGACTTGCGAGAACTCCGTCGCAGACTCTCTGAGCAGGTCTGCTCCGTCGGTGCGAAGTTCGCAGGATTTGCCCAACCTACGAGGTTGGGTGAATAACGCCGGATGGTGTCAGCTTGGCGAAGCCTTCTCCACCCCTTTATCACCGTGCCGATGGACGGCTTTCCAGGCGCCATCCTCGCGTCGGAAGATCAGGGTCGCTCGGATCATCAGCTCGCTCGGCTCGGGACGGCTCTTGAACTGGCCCCACCAGCGCTCGATGAAGACCCCGTAGGCCATGTCGCCGCTCACCGTCAGGAAGGCGGTGTCGCTCGTGACTTCGCCACCACCGCCGGGCACGAACTGAGAAGCCACCCACTCCCAGCGCTCGCCAACCTCAGCCCAGCCACTCTCGACGCCTCCCCAGAACCCGCACTGGCTGACGGCATCGGTGTGGGAGCACAGCGCCTTCATCCGTTCGGGATCGCCGTTAGCTCCTGGGAGACTGAGTCGGTTTCCTCACGCGGGTCGACCGGAAGCGCGTCGCCTTCTGCTTTCTCCCACTCGTTAAGTCTGCTAGGTCCGGACCATACACCCGTATCCGTCCGGAAGGCTCAGGCGATCTCGACCCCGCGTGAGACCGGATCGTAGACGCCGGCAAAGGGTGTCTTTAGGGCACCACTCGCGATCCCGGCGGCCTCTTCGTCATCGAAGATCCCGTAGACAGCCGTTCCGCTCCCGCTCATCGAAGCCCCGAGTGCCCCTGATACTAGAAGCTCCTTCTCCAGCTCAGCCACCTCTGGGATGAAGTTCTTCGTTACCGGCGCCAGGTCGTTGCCGGCGGCAGCGGCGAGGGCTGAAAGCCTCCCCGAACGCAACGCCGAGACGACAGGCCAGGTAGAGCGTGCGCTCTCCGTTCCCACCGCGTCGTAGGCGCGGTAGATCCTGCCCGTGTCCGCGCTCCTGAGCGGCTTGGCAACGACGAGACGGTGGGCCTGTGGCGCGGGCAGCGGCGTCAGGATCTCCCCGATGCCTTCGCCGAGTGCCGTCCCGCCCGAGATACAGAAAGGCACGTCAGCCCCGACCTCGACCCCGACCCCACACAACTCATCGACCGTCAACCCGAGGGCAAACATCTCGTTCAGCCCGACGAGGACCGCCGCGGCATCGGCCGAGCCGCCGCCGAGCCCGGCTCCGGCGGGAATCCTCTTGCGCAACGTAACCTCGACCGGAAGCTCGTCGCCTGTTAGCCTCCTGAGCAGTTTCCAGGCGAGGTAGACCGTGTTCTGCTCGGCCGGTCCGATCATCGTTCCCTCGGGCTCGATAGAGAGTCCGAAACCTTCCGCGGCACGCCGCAGTCCCACCTCGTCAGCGAGCGAGATGCTTTGCATGACGGTGGCGACCTCATGGTATCCGTCCGCGCGGAGCCCGAGAACGTCGAGGGCGTAGTTGACCTTCGCGCGAGCCCTGAGCCTGACCTCCCTTGTCACAGCGCCCAGGATAGCGCCCCGTACAGGCTAACGAAGTCCTCAGGCGCCAGCTCCTCGGCCCTCGCGTTCGGCCCGTAGCCCAGGGACTCGAGGGTTCGGGGAGCCTGCCTGCGCACCGGTTCCGGCAGGTTGTTGACGAGCCGTTTGCGGCGGCTTCTGAAAGCTGCGAGTACGAGGCGTTTGATCCCCTCGTATGCGTCAGGCTTGTTCTCTCTCTCCATCTCCACGACCGCCGAGTGTATCCTTGGTGGCGGGTCGAAGACCGTCGGCGGGACTTTGTGCACGATCCTCACCTTCGCGAGCAGTTGCACGAGCACCGCGTAGGCTCCGTAGTCCTTGGTCCCGCGCTCCGCAGCCATCCTGCGCGCCACCTCGAGCTGCACCATGAACCGCAAGGTCCTAAGGGTTTCGACTTCCTCGAGCAGGCCGAGGACGAGCGGCGAGGCGATGTTGTACGGAAGGTTGGCGACGAGTTTGTTCGGCGCGGGGTCGAGGACGGAGTAGTCGAAGCGTAGGGCGTCACCCTCGTAAACTATGACGTTGTTCCTGCCACGAACGGCCTTGCGCAGGCTCGGGAGCACGTCGGGGTCGAGCTCGACGGCGTGAACCAGGCCGGCCCGGTCGGCAAGGAAAGTCGTCAAGAACCCGCGTCCTGGCCCGATCTCCAGCACAACGTCATCGCTCCTCACCCCAGAGGTCACTATCCTGGCGGTGTTCGGGTCCTTCAGAAAATGCTGTCCGAAGCGCTTCTTCGGCGGCCCCTGTTCGGACACAGAGGCTTACACCTCTAGCGGCAGGCCGAAGAGGTTGCGGGCGTTGCGGGTGGTGAGGGTGGCGAGCTCGCCATAATCTATCCCCAGCCTCTCGGCGACGAAGCCGGCCGTATGGACGACGTTTTCGGGCGTGTTCTTCCTGCTGCGCACGGGCTGGGGGCTCAGGTAAGGGGCGTCGGTCTCGACGAGGATGCGTTCCTCGTCCAGCAGACGGAGCACCCTGGCGGTTTCGCTGCCCTTGTACGTGACGTTTCCGGCGAGGCCGACGTAGTAGCCGCGCTCCGTCGCCTCGCGAACCTCGCGGTCGCCGCCCTCGAAGCAGTGTAAGACGATGGGGACGCGAGCGCTCCCGAGGCAAGCCATCGTATCGGCGAAGGCGTTGCGAGAGTGGATCACCATCGGCAGGCGCGTGTCGTTGGCGAGTGAGATCACATCTTCGAACAGCGCCCGCTGCACCTCCCCCGACCACTCCGAGCGGTAGTAGTCGAGGCCCACCTCGCCAAGGGCCACTATCCCCGGCGACTCGGAGAGTTCTGCCAGCGCTTCGAGGTCGGCGGCAGTGTACGTACCCGCATTGTGTGGATGTATCCCGGCCGTCGAGTAGACATTGGGCAGCACAGCCGCGAGCTCGGCTCCCCTCTGAGAGTCCTCGACGTCAGTCCCGACGTTGACAACGGCCCCGACCCCAGCCTCAGCCGCGGCTTTCACCGCCCTCTCCGGCGAGACCTCCAGCCGCAAAAGGTGCGTGTGCGAGTCAACTAGCATAGTGCCTATCTCCTCTTCCCCAGAGTCGTCAGCGAAGGGCATTATATAGGCATCAGGTTTCAGGTGTGGTGATGGTCGCTAACCTGATGTGGAAGACCTTCTTCGACCCTTTACGAGCTGCTCGTAGACTTCACCACGCCGCCGCCCCGACTCTCTGGCCGCCCTTGCCGCAGCCCGCGATGGGCTCTCTCCTTCTGCCACGTAGTCCCGTGCCCGCCGGACTACGTCCTCCAAGCTCTCCACAGTTTTCGCCGCCCCGCCCCTTATTAGTAGCACGATCTCACCCTTCACTCCCCCCGAGAAGTGCCCCCTGGCCTCATCCGCGGTCCCCCTGAAGACCTCCTCGTGGAGCTTCGTGAGCTCCCTGCACACGGCAACCGGGGTCTGGTCCGGAAGGTCCCCCAGCGTCTTGCCGAGCCGGTGCGGGGACTCGAAGAGCACGAAGGTAGATCGTTCGGTCGCGATACGCTCCAAGAGTTCCGTGCGGTCCCTCCCCTTGCGCGGTGGGAAGCCGGCGAAGACGACGGTGTCCGCGGGCAGTCCCGAGGTGACGAGGGCGGTGGTGAGGGCCGAGGGTCCAGGGAGGGCTTCTATCTCGACACCGGCCTCGATGCAGGCGCGCACGAGTCTGTAGCCGGGGTCGGAGACGAGCGGGGTGCCTGCGTCGGTAACGAGTGCGATGCGCTCGGTCTTCGCCCGTTCGGCGAGCCCAGACGCCAGGCGCTCCTCGTTGTGTTCGTGGAGGGCGATGAGGTCCCGTTTTATCTCGTAGTGGGCGAGCAGGCGTCCCGTCCGCCTGGTGTCCTCGCAGGCTATGAGGTCTGCCTCGCGCAGGACGCGGAGGGCGCGAAGGGTGATGTCCTCGAGGTTGCCTATCGGGGTCGGGACTACCGTAAGTGGCATCCTTCAGCCGCCCAGCAAGTACTCCCCGGAAGAGGCGTCCCGGGCGAGAGCGGCGGCGCCGAGGACGCCGGACCTGGGACCGAGGGTCGCGACCTTCACCTCGGCCAGGTCGCGCGAGGGGGGCCTGGCGCGCAGGGCCACCTCCCTTCGCGCCGCTCCCAGTATCAACTCCCCCGCCTCCATGGCGCCCCCGCCAACGGCGACTACCTCGGGGTTGAAGATGTTCACGAACCCGGCGAGACCGACGCCGAGCCACCTCCCCGTTTCGTCGAGGACCGAGAGCGCCACCGCGTCCCCCTCGCGAGCGAGCTCCGTTACGTCCTCGCCGAGAATCTGGCGTCTGGTGGCGAGGCGCCCGAGGGCCGAGTTGGGGTTTTCGATCGCGAGCTCACGGGCGCGGCGCGCTATGGCGGTGCCCGAGGCGAGGGCCTCCAGGCAGCCGTGGTTGCCGCAGGCGCAGCGGCGTCCCGTGGCCTGGATCGTCACGTGGCCGAGCTCGCCGCCGGAGCCCTGCGCCCCACGCATCAGGACGCCGTGGGTTATGACGCCACCACCTATGCCGGTCCCCAGCGTGACGAAGACCAGGTGATCGGCCTCGCTGCCCACCCCGAACCGGAACTCGCCCCATGCCGCCGCGTTGCCGTCGTTCTCCAGGGTCAGGGGCAGCCCGATCCTGGGCTCGACCTCGTCCTTCAAGGGTATGCCCTCGACGGCGTGCAGGTTCGGGGAGAAGACGACCTTGTTCTCCCTGGCCAGGACGAGACCGGGCACGGCGAGGCACGCCCCTGCGGCCTCGTAGCCTTCCCCGACCTCCGTCACGGCCCTGACGATGGTCTCGACCAGGGTCCCAGGCGAGTGCGGCGTGGGGTAACGGACCTCGTCCAGGATCTCGCCCCCTGGAGTGACGACCCCGGCGGCGATCTTTGTCCCCCCGACATCGACCCCGATGGCGTTCACCGGCCCGCCTTCCAGTCCACTATCTCCAGCTCGGCCCGACCAGAGTACCTGCTGCGGGCGACCGTGTACGCGGCGTCGAATGGCCCCGAGGGTAGTTGGTCAGGCTCGCCGGCCATCCTGGCCTTGACGCCGCCGTCGAGGTCGATGAGATTCATGCCCTCCCAGAGCTTGCGCGAACCGCCGATCCGCAAGTCCTCCGTGACGAAGACGGGGCGGTAGTTCCCGCTGCCGAAGGGCGCGAGCTTCTCATGCCAGTCGAGCAGTCCGTTTGAGACACTAGCTAACGGTATCTCGGCGTCTATCTCTATGGCGGGCACGAAGATCTCCGGGTTCTCCCTACCCTGGACTCTGACGGCCTCGTTGACGCCCGAGACGAAGGCGTCTAGGTTGCCGGCCTTGACCGAGAGGCCGGCGGCCCTGCGGTGGCCGCCCCACTCCCCCATCAGGTGACGGACCGAGTACAGGGCACCGTAGAGGTCGATGTCGGTCTCCCCCGCGCGGGCCGATCCCCCGTAAGAATCATCGACCCGGCGGGTCAGTATCGCGGCGGGCCGCCCCGTGGCGCCGGCCACGCGGCCGGCGATCAGGCCCGCTATCCCCCCCGTCTCCTCGGTCACGACGACCTTGAAGTCCTGCTCGGGGTCCACCTCGGCCATCGCCCGCTCGACGGCGAATTTCGTCCGCCGCTGCCGCTCGGCGTTGAGCTGGTTCAGCTCGTAGGCTATCCTCATGGCTTCCCTGCGGTCCTGCGTCAAGAGCAGATCTAGGGCCGGACGCGGGTTCTTTATCCTGCCGATGGAGTTGAGGCGTGGCCCGAGCCTCCACCCGAGGTCTGCCTCGTCGAGTTCCCCCCTCACCCCGGCCACCTTGACGAGCGCCTCGATGCCTGGACGCGCCCCCCCGGCCGCGAGCCCCCTGTTTATGTGCTTGAGCCCCATGCGGGCGAGCGCCCTGTTGTCCCCGACGAGGGGCGCGATGTCGACGACGGTACCCACCGAGACAAGGTCGAGCAGACGTCCCAGACGCTTCCTGCTATCGGCGTCGCCGAGCTCACGGGCCACGGCCCACGCGAACTTCCAGGCGACCCCGACCCCGGCCAAGGGGTCCTCCAGGTCCCAGAGCTTCGGGTCGAGCACGGCGACCGCCGCGTCCGGCGGGTTCTCGGGCGGGATATGGTGGTCCGTGACGATGACCTCCATCCCTAGAGATCTCGCCAGCTCGACCTCCGCTTGGTTGGAGATGCCGCAGTCGGCGGTGATGAGGAGGTCGACGCCCTCGGCAAAGAGGTCGCGCACGTACGGTTCGCGGAGACCGTAGCCCGTCTGGCGGGTCGGCAGGCCAACGGTGACGTTCTCAGTGTATTGGGAGAGCGCGAGGAACAAGACGGCGGCCGAGGTGATGCCATCGGTGTCGTAATCGCCGAAGACCCCGATCCTCTCCCCGTTTTTGACGGCCCTGGCCACCCTCCCCGCCGCGACGCCCCAGACGTCCTCGTCCGGCGTCCCTATCGTGGCGAGCGAGGGGGCGAGGAAAGCCGCAGCCCGCCCCGGCACGACGCCGCGGTTGGCGAGCACGCGGGCGCACAGCGGTTCGACCTCAGCCTCCCGCGCAAGCCCGGACACCACCTCCGCATCCGGCTCGAGTAACCGCCAACGTGCCAACGAAGTCCTCCTCAGACTGGAAAGAGTATCGTCATTATACAAACCGAACGTTAGTGCTAAGAAGGCTACAGGCAACAGGCATCAGGTTTTGCGGCGGGAGTGTTGGCCGCGTCGTGGATTCCCGCTTTCGCGGGAATGACGGTGAGGGGCTGCCGGGAATGTGACGGGTGAGGGGCTGCGGAAATGTGACGGTGATGGGAAAGCGGGAATGAGGGGTGGCGGACCGCGAGGGTCCGGATACAGAGCGAAGTCCTGTTGCCTGTAGCCTGATGTGAAAATAAGGCCGCCGCCTGGAGGAGCCTCTTCTATCAAGAGTCTGATGTTCGTGCTCTAAGGCAACAGTTCGGGGTGCACGAGGCTCCCGCGTCACACTTTTTTACGGGCTTTGCGGCACCAAGCTAAGCCGACGTCAGCGAGGCGACGGTCCCATTTTCATGGATCCGGGCGGCCTGGCAAGGCCATGATCACTTTTTTCAAACTAGCGGGCTGAGACTGGCGAGGGTGCGCTCGACGAGTTTGGCGGGAAGCGGGCGGCGTTCCCATTCTTCCAGGGTCAACTCTTCGGCGTTGGACTTGTCCATCTCGAACATCCTCTCCATCTGGGCGGCGAGGTTGGGGCTGTAGACCTCGAGGTTGAGCTCGTAGTTGCCGAGCATGCTGAGGCGGTCGATGTTCGCGCTGCCGATAGTGGACCACACGCCGTCGACGGTGGCGGTTTTGGAGTGGATCATGATGTGCCTGTACAGGAAGATCCTGATGCCGGCCTGAAGAAGGTCGTGGAAGTGGCGCCGCGCGAGCCAGTCCGCGGTGACGTGGTTGGACTGCTCGGGAACGAGCAGTTGCACGTCGACGCCGCGCTCTCTGGCGTCTATGAGGTGTGCCTTGAGCGCCCGGTCGGGCACGAAGTAAGCGTGGGTCAGGAGGACGTGGTGGTTGGCGCGGTCAAGGGCCTCCAGGTACATCTCCCTTATGGGGAAGATCCTCATGTAAGGGTCGTTACGGCGCACCCTGACGGCCGGGTTCCAGTCGCGCTTCTTATTCGGGACTATCCTGGGAAGATCGCCGGTGCGGTGAGTGTTCCAGAAATCGACGAAGGCATTGTCCACCTCCCTGGCGGCTTCCCCGCGCACCCTGACGTGCGTGTCCCGCCATCCCGCGGCGTATAGCGACCCGATGTTGTAGCCGCCGAGAAAGGCGACCTTGCCGTCCACGCTCATCACGTGGCGGTGGAACCTGAAGACGTTCCTCGGATTCAGGATCTTCGCCGGGCCCGAAAGGGGACGGAAGTGGAGGCGGTGTATCCTCTCCGGAAACCGTTTGAACGACGGCGACACGAACACGTTGGCTAGCCCGTCGAAGACCACGTAGACCTCGACGCCCGCCTCCGCCTTGCGGGCCAGGGCTTCGACGAAGCGGCGTCCGACGTGGTCGCCCTTCCAGATAAACGTTCCCACGAAGATCTCTCGCTCCGCGGCCTCGATCTCCTCGAGCATCTCCTCGTAGAGCCTGACCCCGTAGGCGTAGATCTTGAGCCTGTCCTCGCCGGACTCCAGCTCTATCTCGGGCTGCTCCTCCCAAGGGAATCCCTCCCGCGGCCCCCGGCGGCGCTTGCGAAACTCGGCCAACGCGACGAGCACGCCCAAGATCACCGCCTGCAACGCCGTCAGGGCGAGGAAGAGCCTCACCCCCAACCGCCGCAGCGCCAATAGCCCCGAACGCACCTCCACGAGAACCCGCCGCAAGTAAGAGAACACGTTGTCGATTATATAAGGCTACAGGTTTCAGGTTTCAGGTAGGTCGCTCTTGGAGGCGCGGAGTGCCTGCAGTACCGTGGATTCCCGCTTTCGCGGGAATGACGAGTGGACGGAGCGCGGGAATGGCGCTCATGCCGAAAGGGACAGGGACTGCACTCGCCCGCTTTGCACAAACCGTGGAAGCAGATTCGCGGTTTCAGTGCCAATACAAAAGGCTGAAACCTGATGCCTGAAGCCTGTTGCCTAAAACCTGTTGCCTATTTTCGGCGCAGGCGCGAGACGAAAGACTTACCCTCTTTGAGTGCGCGGGTCCTGATCTGCTCCATCTCCTTCTCGCCAACCTTCTGGCCGCCGCGCTCGAAGTAGAGGATGCTGGACCGGCCCATCGCCACGGTGCCGGCGTAGGCGATGACGGCTGAGGCCGCCCACCCTCCCACCGGCACGAGCTTCACGGCCTGGCGGCTCAGGGCCCTCAGGCCGAAGCCGGCCGCGAGCACCCCGAGGAGCTCCCTCGCCCGGTCCATCGAGAGCTCCTCCCCGAAGGCGGCCGCGATGTTCAGCACCATCCGCGCCTGGTTGGCCGTCATCACGGGCATGTCTGCCCCGGGGATGGGTAGCGCCCCGATCACGGCGTTCTGGCGGGCGTTGTTGCGTATGATCTCCTCGCAGACTGCCCGCCTGAACGTGGGGTATCCCTTGGCAAGCGCGACCAGGTAGTCCTCGTCCACCACCCGCACGATGCGTGGCGCCAGCTCGTCGATCAGGGCCTTCCCGTAAGTCGAAGGGAGGGAGATCTTGCCGGGATCCTCGACGGCCTTCCCCGAGATGGTCGCCCCCTTCTCCGAGACCGAGAGAATGATCTCGGCGCCGCGCATGTTCCTCTGCGCCCCGAGCAGGGCTGCCACCTCAGAGGCCCTCGGCGAGTCCCCTGTGACGGCGAGGGTCGCCTGCTCCCTCGCGGCGTTGCGGGTCTCGCGGAACACCTTGTAGAGATTTCTCAGACCCATCATGGCCCTTCCTCCTTACGGTTCCGGCCACGCGACCCTGCCCACGCTCGCGGAACCAAATTGATTATTGTCCCTTTTAAGATATATTACGTAGAGGCTACAGGAGGGTTTCACCCTGAAGTTTCCGGAGTAAATTTTGCAGCCCCAACGCGACCTGCGCGACATAGAGGAGATACAGGAGCTTTTCGAGGCCGGTCAGGAGACCGGCACGCTGGAGTCGAGCGAAGTTCTCGAACTCCTACAAGAGGTCGACCTCTCCACCGATGAGATCCAACAGGTCTACGGGCTCCTTCGGGAGCACGGCGTCGAGGTCGTAGACGCCGGCTTCCTCGCCGAGACGATGGGCGAGGACGAGGACACCCAGCTAGTCAAAGAGGTACTGGAGGGCGATCTGAAGACCCGCTACACGGGGGACGCCGTCCAGATGTACCTGGACGAGATCGGCAAGACCCCCCTCCTCACCAAGGCCCAGGAGACCTACCTCGCGCGGCGCATAGAGCGCGGCGACCGGCGGGCGAAGGCCCACCTGACCAAGGCCAACTTGAGGCTCGTCGTCTCCATAGCCAAGAAGTACGCCGGAAGGGGCGTCTCGCTTCTGGACCTGATCCAGGAGGGCAACATCGGCCTAATGCGGGCCGTGGAGAAGTTCGATTACCGCAAGGGCTTCAAGTTCTCGACCTACGCGACGTGGTGGATCCGCCAGGCCGTCACAAGGGCGATAGCCGACAAGGGACGCACGATCCGGGTCCCCGTGCACATGGTCGAGAAGATCAACAAGTACTACAGGGTCCAGCGCGGCCTTGGCGCCGAGCTCAACCGCGACCCCACCGACGAAGAGGTCGCCTCCATCATGGAGGTCGAGGCCGAAGAGATCGTACGCATCAGGCGCGTCTCTAGACGCTCCATCTCCCTCGAAACCCCGGTCGGCGAGGACCACTCCTCGGAACTGGGCGACTTCATCGCGGACGAGGAGTCGGAGAGCCCCCACGACCTCGCCAAATCCTCCCTCCTCAAGGCCCGCATGCGAGAGGCCCTCGGCAGCCTCCCCGAACGCGAGCGGATGGTCCTCGAGTACCGCTTCGGCCTCACCGGCGGCCAGCCCAAGACCCTCGAAGAGGTCGGCGAACGCTTCGACGTAACCCGCGAGCGCATCCGCCAGATACAGCTCACTGCCCTGGCCAAGATAAAGAGCAGCCCCCACGCCGCGGGACTACGCGATCTGTTGGAGTAGGTTTCAGGCTACAGGCATCAGGTTTCAGGTAGAACGGCGGTAAGCCTGCCTGGTGGGAGCATTCCGTACCCGGTGGGCACAACCACCGATATCGAAGATGCACTTTCAGAACCCTCGGACAGCACTAGCGAAAGCCGAGACCTGATGCCTGATACCAAATCCGGTTGAACGGTGGCTGTTTGTGGTTGCTGAGGCCCACCGAGTCTTACTCCTCAGTCATTCCCGCGAAAGCGGGAATCCACGGGTAGCATAAGACTCACGCTCGTCGTGCGCGGTCGCGTTGCCATTCACCCGGATTTCGTATGAAAACTGTAGCCTGATGCCTGAAACCTGATGCCTTTCTATCCACGTCCCGGTCCGGATTGGCGGCCGGGGTCCTGTTCCGAGGTTTCTTCTCCCTCGTCGTTCTGGCCGCGGCTCGTGGCCGACCTCGTGATTACGGCCAGAAGCACGATACCGATTATGACGATGGGAACGAGCAAGATCAGGGCTACTATGGCGATGGACAAGACGTCTTCCTCCCTGCGAGGGCATCGAGGCCGCCGGGTTTACTCTCCCGATGGCCTCCATACTACCCTACGAAAGCGATCTGTGTACCCACAACGGTTGTCGGTTCATAGATCCGTTCTGCAGACGAATCCTGATGCCTGAAACCTGTAGCCTGTAGCCGCAGTTTGCGAAAGCAAACTGCTTTCAGTGGCTCTGCGTCCGGACCTCCGACCCGCCCAGCTCTCCGCGCTCCACGATCCCGGCGAAGTTCTGCAGGTCCTCCTCGAGGTTCCGCTCGGGGTTGGAGAGGATGTTCGCGACGGTCTCGCCGATTGCCCCTCCGGGCGGGTCTGAGTAGTTCATCGTCACGTTTACCCGGGTGCGCCCCGGCGCGGCCTCCTCGAAGCGTACCTCGCCGCTCGTCATAACCTCACCGTCGACCGTGTTCCAGCCTATGCCGCGGTTCGGGTCCATCTCGGTCGTCTTCGCGTCGAACTCCACGCTCTTGCCGAGAGGTCCCTTGACCCGCCAGTGGCTGGTGTCCTGGGCGGTCATCCTGACCTCTTCGATGTTGGACATAAAGTTCGGGAAGTTATCGAAGTTGGACCAGTAGCGGAAGACGTCTTCGACCGGGGCCTCAACCTCGGTGGTTCCATGTACTCGCTGTGCCATCGGCATCCTTTCTGTTGATCAATCCTGCCCGTGAGGATGCCACGTCCATACGCGTCTTACTGTGAAGCCCCCTACTGGCTCTGGAGCTGTTCGTAGGCTTCGCGCAGTTGAGCGTCCCTCTCGAGGATCTCCGCTTTGGAGAGGTCGCGGACGCCGTCTGGCGTGAGCGGGGCGGTCCCCTCTTCGAGGGATACTTTGACGTCCGGCTCTATCCCCGTCTCGCGGATAAAGTCGCCGTCGGGGGTCAGCCACTCTGCGACGCCAAGCAGGATGGACGAGCCGTCCCTGAGGACGAACTCGGAGAGCACGGTGCCGGTGCCGAAGGTTCTCTCCCCGATCACGGTAGCCCTGCCGTCGTCCCTCAGGGCCCCGGCCAGTATCTCGGCGCTCGACGCCGAACCCCCATCTACCAGCACGGCGAGCGGGGCATCCGTAGATTCGGGGTCGCCCTCGACCGTGATCTCCTCGCGTTCCCCTGAGGCGTCCTTGCGGATGTAGACGACGCTCCCCGGCTCGAGGAAGTATCCAGCCATCTGCACGGCCTGGTCCAGCTTGCCGCCTGGGTTGTTCCTGAGGTCGAGGACAAAGCGCCTGGCCCCCGCCGCCCTGGCCTCCTCGAAAGCGTCCTCGAGCTCCCCGGCGCTGTCGTCGGAGAAAGACGAAAGGAGCACGACCGCCACGTCGCTGTCCGGGATCATGGCCCACGAGGCCACGGGCGAGCTGATCTGGGCGCGCCTGAGGTCGTACTCGCGTCTCTCGCCTTCGCGGCTGACGGTCAACCTGACCGTACTACCCTCCGGCCCCTTGACCTTCTCCACAACCTCCGAGATGTCGTCGCCCCTGACACTCTTCCCGTCCACGGCCAGGATCACGTCGTCAGGCCTGATGCCTGCCCTCTCGGCCGGGGAACCCTGTATGGGGGCTGAAACCACGATCTCACCCTGCGTCTCCTCCAACTGCACCCCGATCCCCACGTAGGTCCCGGAGAGGCTCTGGTCGTTCTGCTCACGCTCCTCGGGGGTCAGAAAGCGCGTGTGCCCACCATCTCCCAGCGTCTCGAGCATCCCCTCGATGGCCCCGTAAGCCTCCTTCTTGGGACGCACGTCCTTCTGGTCCACGTAATTATCTCTGACGGTGTCGAGAGCCTCAGCATAGAGCGCCAGGCCCTCGCGGTCCTTCCCCTCCAGCGACGCAGGACTCTGCGAGCGCCCGACCATAAAGGCCCCGATCGCAGTCGCAAGCAACACCACGACAGCCAAAAGCACCCGCGCCACCGAGTTCCGCAGGTCACGCTTAGTCTGGGTACCATTCCACACACAAAGATTGTATCTCACAGCACGCTACGCGCTTCGCTTGTCAGCACGCTTCGGCCTGCGGCCTTCGCTTGTCAGCACACTCCCTGCGGTCGCTTGTCAGCACGGCGCCTTCGGCTTCGCCTTGGACGCCTTGTCAGGAAGTCGTCTTGGGGCGCCGCTATGAGCATCGGACCCTACCGCCGTGGACAGCGATTCTTCTCACGCCGCAGAGCGTGGCCTGAACCAAAAAAGCTGAAAGCGAGGCCGAAGCGTGCTGACAAGCGAGGGCGCTAGCCCGAGGCGTGCTGACAAGTGGAAGCCGAAGGCTGGAACGTGCTGACAAGCGGAGCCCGCTAGGGCGTAGCGCGTTCGTCTATGCGCTGGCCTTCCAAGACGGGGAAGAAGCAGGCGGCCTTGTGGTCCTCTTTCTCGTGCGCTTCGAGGTCGGGCTCGTGTTCGGTGCAGTAGTCCTGGGCCCGCGGGCAGCGGGTGTGGAAGTGGCATCCGCTCGGGGGATTGGCGGGGGATGGCACGTCGCCGGTTAGGACGACACGCTGGCGCTCACGTTCCTTGTGGGGATCGGGGACGGGGATGGCCGAGAGCAGGGAGGCGGTGTAGGGGTGGCGGGCCTCGTTGTAGAGTGTCTTTCTGTCGGTGACCTCCACGATCTTACCGAGGTACATCACGGCTACCCTGTCGGAGATGTGCTTGACCACGGAGAGGTCATGGGCGATGAAGACGTAGGTGAGGTCGAACTCCTTCTGGAGGTCTTGCAGAAGGTTGATGACCTGAGCCTGGATGGAGACGTCAAGGGCGCTCACCGGCTCGTCGCAGATTATGAGACGTGGGTTGAGCGCGATGGCCCTGGCTACCCCGATCCTCTGCCTCTGTCCCCCGGAGAACTCGTGCGGGTAACGATTGTAGTGCTCGGGGTTGAGGCCGACCACCTCCAGAAGCTCCTGTACCCGCTTTTTTCGCTCGCTGCCAGAGCTACCGCCCACGTCGTGGATCTTCAATGGCTCGGAGACGATATTGCCCACCGTCATGCGGGGATTCAGGCTCGCGTAGGGATCCTGGAAGACTATCTGCATGTTCCGCCTTACGTCGAGCATCTGCTTGCGGTCGTACCCGAGTATGTCCTCGCCCTCGAAGATAACCTCGCCCTCCGTGGGCTCCAGCAGTCGCAAGACGAGGCGGGCGAGCGTGCTCTTGCCGCATCCCGACTCGCCAACGAGCCCGAGCGTCTCCCCGCGGCGCACGGAGAGGTCAACCCCGTCGACGGCCTTGACGTGCCCGACCGTGCGCTGCAGGACGCCGGCCCTTATAGGGAAGTGCATCTTCAGGTTCTTCGTCTCGAGCAGGTACTCGCCAGAATGACCGTTGGTCTCGGCGTTGGCTTCTGCCCTCTCGGTCACGTCTGGACCCCCAACTCCTCGTCCACCCGGCTCTTGTTCTCCTCGATCTCCTCGACGGAGAGGATGCACGCCGCTTTATGGGCGGGCTTCTTCTCCTCGAGCACGGGGTCCGTCTCGTGGCACTCGTCCTTGACGAAGGGGCATCGGGGGCTGAAGTTGCACCCTTCGGGGAGGAAGATCAGGGAAGGGGGCGTGCCCTCTATCGGCAGGAGCCTCACCTCACCAGCCGTGTCGAGGCGCGGCAGGGAGCGCAGAAGTGACCACGAGTAGGGCATCAGGGGGTCGTAGAAGATCTCGTCGGTGGTCGCCTGCTCCACGGCGCGGCCGGCGTACATCACCATCACCTTGTCGGCGAGCTGGGAGACCACGCCGAGGTCGTGCGTGATCATGACGATGGCCGTGCCGTACTTCTCCTGCAGGCCGACCATCAGCTCCAGGATCTGGGCCTGAATCGTCACGTCGAGGGCCGTGGTCGGCTCGTCGGCTATGAGGACCTTGGGGTTGCACGAGAGGCCCATCGCGATCATGGCCCGCTGGCGCATGCCCCCGGAGAACTGGTGCGGGTACTCTTTGGCCCGCCTCTCGGGGTTGGCGATGCCGACGTCCTTCAAGACCTGGACGGTCTTCTCCTGGGCCTCGCTCTTGGAGAGGTTCTGGTGGATGCGAATCGCTTCGCGGATCTGGTTTCCGACGGTGAAGACCGGGTTGAGGCTCGTCATGGGGTCCTGGAAGATCATGGCTATATCGTTGCCCCTGATCTCCTGCATCCGTCTGTCGGAGGTCTCCAGCAGGTTCTGGCCCTCGAAGAGGATCTCGCCCTCGGGGTACTCTGCCGGCGGTTTGGGGTTGAGCTGCATGATGGAGAGGGCCGTTACACTCTTCCCACTCCCCGACTCCCCGACTATCCCAAGGGTCTCCCCGGGCTCCAGCGAGAACGAGACGCCGTCTACGGCCTTGACGACCCCGTCCTGGGTCCTGAAGTGGGTCTTGAGGCTGTTCACTTCCAGCATCGCCACGCTCTACCCAACCATCTCTATGAATCGCACAGAATCGCCTCCTGGTATGTAATTTACAGCAGGGGCACATCACAAGCCAGATGTGTGCCCCATTTCGCTCCGTGTGCCGATCTCATAGAGCGAGCACGAGAAGCACCGGGAACACGGGAAAGTTGAACATGGATACCAGTAGCGTCCCGTTGGCGATCAGACTAAGGGCGAACAAGCGTGTCTCTGCCACGACGCCCCGCAGGGCGGCGTACACTACCGCGCAAGGTGGACGACACCACGTTGCTCCGCACCCTCGCATGCCCGACTATACTGCAGGAGACGCGTGCAAGCATCACACAGAACAGGACGGGAGGTGCGCCGTGGGGCGCGTGATCTGCCTCGGCACCGGCGACCCCTTGAACGCGGAGCGGGCGCAGACGTGCCTCGCCGTACAGCTTCCGGCTGAGGAGGCGATCCTCTTCGACGCCTCCAGCGGCACCACCGTCCTCGGGCGGCTACAGACCGCCGGCATCCCCCTCGAACGCATCCATCATCTCTTCGTAACCCACAGGCACTTCGACCACGTCGGCGGGCTCGCCCCGCTCCTAATCTCCACGGCCTCCCTCCCCGAAGCCCACCTTACCGTCCACGCCCTTCCTGGAACTATGAGGGCGCTGAGGGAACTGTTGGCCCTCACGATCCCCGGCATCGAGGATTGGCTCGGCGAACGACTGCGCTGGCGAGAGCTCGCTCCCAAGAGCACGATCCAGGTTGGAGAAGTGGAAGTAGTGCCCTTCTTTGTGGACCATAGCGTCGAGTGTGTGGGCTACCGCATCGAGCAGGGAGGGTCCACCATGGTCTTCGCCGCCGACACCAGGCCGTGCCAGGGGGTAGTCGAGCTTGCGAAGGGCGCCGACCTGCTAATTCACGAGGCCTACGGTACCAGCGGTGAGGCCGAGGCGGCGCACTTCCGAGGCCACTCCACGGCGGCCGACGCCGGTGCGGTCGCCCGCGAGGCCGGGGTGGGCCGTCTCGTCCTCACCCACATCAGGGCGAACCGGTTCGCCGACCCCGGGGAGCTGGTGGCCGAAGCCGGGGAGGTCTTCGGAGGGACCGTGGAGGCAGCCCGTGACCTGGACGCCTTCGCGTTCTGAGTATCCCGGTGCCTCTGGGGCAAAGGAGGAGGAGATGACCGACCTGCCTGCTGGCACCGTCACATTCCTCTTCACCGACATCGAAGGTTCGACAAGGCTGTGGGAGCGCGATGCGGCGGCGATGCAAGCAGCCCTCGACCGCCACGACTCGATCCTCAGCAAGATCATAGAAGGGCACGGTGGCCACGTCTTCAAGACCGTCGGCGACGCTTTCTGCGCGGTCTTCGTCACGGCCTCAGACGCGCTGGAGGCGGCACTCGAGGCCCAACGAGAGCTCTCTGCCGAAGGGTGGGACGGGAACATCGGACCCTTGCGGGTGAGGATGGCCCTGCACGCCGGCGCCGCAACCGAGCGCGGAGGCGACTACTTCGGCCCTCCCCTCAACCGGGTGGCGAGGCTCCTCGCAGCGGCCCATGGCGGACAGGTCCTGCTGTCCACCGCAATTCGAGAACTGCTTGGGGATCGGTTGCCGGAAGGGGTTCGATTGAGGGATCTGGGGAAGCGTCGTCTCAAGGATCTGGTCTGGCCTGAGAGGATCTTCGAGCTCGTCGCCCCCGACTTGCCCTCCGGCTTCCCACCGCTGAAGACCTTGGACGAGAGGCTCAACAACCTGCCCGTCCAACCTACCCCGCTCGTAGGACGAGAGAAAGAGGTTGCCGAGGTCGGTGGCTTGTTGCGCGACGAGGAGATACGTCTCCTGACGCTCACGGGGCCGGGAGGAACGGGAAAGACACGCCTCGGTTTGCAGGTTGCGGCCGAGCTGTTGGACGAGTTCGAGCGCGGCGTCCTCTTCGTGGCGCTTGCCTCTATAGCAGATCCCGGCCTCGTGGCGCCCGCGATCGCGGGTGCGCTGGACAGCGGGGAGACGAGCGGGCGACCATCCGGCGAGCAGCTCACGGACCACCTGCGAGACAAAGAGATGCTCCTCGTTCTCGACAACTTCGAGCAGGTGGTCGAGGCTGCCCCCCTGCTCGGGGAGCTCCTGGCCGCCTGCCCGGCACTCAAGGTGCTCGCGACCAGCCGAAGCGTGCTCAGGGTTTACGGCGAGCGGGAGTACCCGGTACCGGCAATGGGACTACCCGACCTGGGTAATCTACCCCCCGTAGATAGCCTCACCCGCTACGAGGCAGTCAGGCTCTTCGTCGAGCGCGCCAGGTCGGTCAAGGGTGACTTCGAAGTCACGCAGGAAAACGCCCCCGCGGTTGCGGAGATCTGCGTCCGCCTCGACGGCCTTCCCCTGGCAATAGAGCTGGCCGCAGCCCGAATAAAGATGCTCCCGCTCCGGAAGATCGCGGGCCGCCTGGAGGAAAACCGGCTGAAGCTCCTGTCGGTCGGGGCACGCGACCTGCCAGAGAGGCAGCAGACGCTGCGCGGCGCCATAGACTGGAGTCACGCACTACTCGAAGAAGGCGAAAAGGCACTCTTCGCCCGCCTCGCGGTGTTCTCAGGCGGCTGCACCCTGGAGGCCATGGAGGAGATCTGCGGCGACGAGGACGCCCTGGAGAGAGCCGAATCGCTCCTGGACAAGAGCCTCATCAGGCAGGAGGGAGACGCGCCGCGCTTCGTGATGCTGGAGACGATCCACGAGTACGCCCGCGAAAGACTCAAGGAGAGCGCCGTGGCCAATACGGTCCACCGCCGGCACGCTGAGTACTTCCTGACCCTTGCCGAAGAGAGCGAGCCGCGGTTGGGGGGCGCCGAGCAGGTAGCGTGGTTCGAGCGACTCGAAACCGAGAACGACAACCTGAGGGCAGCCCTCTCCTGGGCGATAGAGCGGGGAGAAGCGGAGCTTGGGCTGCGGCTCGCGAGAGCGCTGCGGCCATTCTGGTACGCCCGCGGGCATTACGTCGAAGGCCGAGGGTGGATCGCCCGATTCCTCAGCGGTCTGGGGGAGCTGTTCATCGACCGGGGAGATTACACCAGGGCAAAGGATCTCTACGAGGAAGTCCTCGCCCTCTCCCGGGAACAGGGCGACGCGACGACACTCGTCGATCGCCTGATCAAACTCGGCTACGTGTTCCTGTTGCAGGGAAACCACAGCGAGGCAACGTCGCTCGGCGAGGAAGCCGCAACAGTGTCACGGGAACAGGGATACACAGCCGGCCTCGCGCGCGCCCTCAACTGTCTGGGATGGGCATCTCTTCTACGGGGAGACCCCGAGCGGGCCAGCGAATCGTACGAGCAAAGCCTCGCGCTGTACAAAGAATCAGGCGACCAGACGATCGCCGCCGAGAGCCTCGAAGGGCTGGCGTGCGCCGCCGGAGCCAGGGGCCAAACCACACAATCGGCCAGGCTATTCGGCGCCGCCGAGGCATCAGGCTATCAACACCCGCCCGCCCAACGCGCGCTGTGCGAGCCATACATGGAAGCCGCCCGCTCCGCGACCAACAAAGCCACCTGGCAAGCAGCCTTCACCGAGGGCAGATCCACGAGATTCGAGGACGCCATCTAAAACGCACTGCAGGAAAGCGAGAACAGGCAAGCCTGATACCAGGTCCGGGTAGACGCCGGCGGCTCGACGGGGATCGCCCGGACCGTCTCCCAAGGTCCGTAGATTCCCGCTTTCGCGGGAATGACGGGCACGGGAGGCGCCCCTCTCTCTGCGTGCCCGCGGCCCGAACGCGGTACCGTTCTAGCGGACTCGGTATGAAGCCAAAAAGCCAACCGCGAGGCCGTAGGCCGAAGCGCCGTGCTGACAAGCGGAGGCCGTAGGCCGAAGCGTGCTGACCAGCTATTCTGCGAGGCGCGCGCGGGTTACGGCGTCGGCCGCCTCGGCGCTCTGGGGATGGCCGGTGACGGCCTCGAGGAAATCTTCGCGTTCCAGGGCGTAGAGCGAGGTGTCCGTGCGCGCGGTGACCGTCGCGGTGCGGGGAATCTCCCTGAGGAGCGCGATCTCACCGAAGAAATCTCCCCGTTCTAGGGTAGCAACCTGACGGCCGTTCTTGGACACCATTACGTCGCCTTCCTCGATGACGTAGAAGCGGTCTCCCGGATCGCCCTGGCGGACGATCTCGGTCCCCGGTGCCACCTCGGTCGGGATCAGGCGCGAGACGACGCGTTCGAGGGCAGGGGCTGGGAGCGGCGCGAAGATCGGCAGTGAGCGCAGGAGGGCGAGCCTGACCTCAGGGACAGCGACGGAAGCGTCGATCTCGACGAGACGCCTCCGGGCTAGCAGGAAGACGACGGGCAGGAAGGCGCCGGCGACGATGAAGGTCACGCGCTCGCCCAGTACGGCGAGCAGGATCGGGGTGACGGCCAGCCCCAGCGCCAGCCCCGCCATGTAGAGTCCTTCGAGCACGCCGAAGACCCGGGAGAGTACCCGATCGGGGACGACCCGCTGCAGCAACGTCCGCCCGGCGACGTCGATCAAGGGCCGCCCCGCTCCAGCGACACCGAGGAAAACAGGTGAAAGAATGCGGCTGGGGAAGAGGCCGATCGCTACGAGGGCTGTGCCCCAGGCAGCGGCGCCGCCCATCAGCGGGGGGGTCAGACGTAGCCTGGCGACGAGCAGCGTCGTCAACGCAGCCCCCGCGAGACCGCCAATGCCGACGGCGGCGTTGAGAAAACCAACCCCCCCGCTGCCGATGTCGAGCAGCCGGAACGCGAGCACGACGAGCAACACGTCGAGGGCACCCTCCATGACGAAGTACGCTCCCATGAGCGAGACGACCAGCCTCGGCTGGCGCTCGTGCACGAGCGCGCGGAAACCGCCGAGCAGGTCACCGAGCGTAGACCCTTCGGGCGTCCGCCCGGGAGGAGTGCTCCTGACCCCGATCCTGGCCACGAGGAACGCGGAGAGGAGCAGCGCCCCCGACATCGTGGCGAAGACCGCGCCGGGTCCAGACACGGCGAGCAGCACGCCGGCCACAGCCGGACCGCCGAACATGCTGAGGCTCTCGATCCAGCCCGCGGTCACGTTCGCCGCCGTGAGCTCCTCGGGGGTCCGGGCGAGCGAAGGAAGGAGGGATCCCTGCGCCGGCCTGGTCAAGGTTACGCTGGTGGCCGCCAACGCGGCCAGGGCATAGATGACCGGAACGGGCGCCCCTGCCAGGAGAGCGGCCGCCGTCATCCCCATGGCCAGCGCCTGGAGCAGGTACCCGGCAAGCAGCACACGCTCGCGCCGATACCTGTCGCCCAGCAGGGAGGCGACCGGTGCAAAGATCATGGCCGGGACGAGCTGTACCACCCCGATCGCCCCTGCGGCCGCTGCCCCGCCGGCCTCGTAGGCAAAGACCAGGATGGCGATCCAGGTGCCAAGCTCCGCCGCGTTGAAGCCGACGAAGGCGAGCTCCACCCGTCTCAGGTCGGGGTTGCCGAAGACGGCCCGGAATACCCGCACCGCCCGGGCAAGGTTCGAGAGGAGGTTTCGCATTCTGCTCAGAGCCCGGGCAGGCGCTCCCGCACCGCGCGGCGGATCTCCTCGCCGAAGGTTGGCACGTCGCGCACCAGGGTGTTGAAGCTGGCGCCCGGAAACACCAGCAATCGTACCGGGGAGGTTGCGATCACCGAAGCCAGCCGCGGGTATCCGAAGCTCGCCCCCCAGTCCAGGGCGGCGAGCTCACCGAAGTAGTCGCCCCTCCCGAGGTCGGCCAGGTGTCGCTCCTCGGTTCGCACCTCGGCCGTGCCGTCGAGGACGACGTAGAACTCTCGCGAAGGGTCCCACTGGCGCACGATGGGGTCCCCGGCCGCCGCCTCGCCCTCGTAGGCCGAGTGCGCGATGAGATCCAACTCCCCTTCGTCCAGGTCCCGAAACAACGGAAGTTCCCGCAGTTCGGAGACGTCCGCCTGGCGCCGCCCGAGCCAGGAAGGTTGCCGCACGTCGGGATGCCGGTCGTAGGCCGCCACGGTCGTCTCCCCTGCATCCGGTGCCGGGGAGCGCTCGAGCCAGTCGAGCACCCGATCTACGTCGCCGGCCGTGCTGGTGTGGTTGAGGATGCACATCCTGAGTGCGTAGCGTCCACGCAGGCGGGTCGAGGAGATGTGCCCCTCGTCGCTCTCGGTCAGCCCCTCGACGAGCCCGGCGTTCAGGCGCGCCAACTCGTCCTCGTCGTCTATACCCTCGAAGCGACGCCTGAAGCATACTATGCCGAGTGTTGCGGGGGCCAGAAGCTCGAGGTCATCGCTAGCCTCGATCCGCACCTGCGCCCCGCGGGCAAGGTCGAGGCAGCGGTCGATCGACGTCCGGAACGCGGCGACCCCGAAGTACTTCAGCGATACCCAGAGCTTGAGCGCGCGGCACATCCGCGAGAGCTGGACGCCGCGGTCGGCGAAGTTCACCTCCCTGGCGAGGACCTCCGTGTCCTTCAGGTAATCTGGGGTGATCTCGAACGCCTCGCGCAGATAGTGTCCGCGGCGCACCAGCAGACAGCCGCACTCGAACGGCTGGTAGAGCCACTTGTGCGGGTCCAGGGTCACCGAGTCGGCGAGCTCGATCCCGGCGAGCAACCGCTTGCCGCGTTCGGTCAACGCCGCGAACCCGCCGTAGGCCGCGTCAACGTGCAGCCACGCCCCCCTTTCCTTACAGATCTCGGCCAGCTCGGGGAGCGGGTCCACGGCGCCGGTATTGGTGGAGCCTGCGCTGGCTACCACGAAGAGCGGTCGTCTGCCCGCGCGCAGGTCAGCTTCCATCGCGTCAAGGAGGGCATCGGGGCGCATCCGGAAACGTTCGTCGGTGGGCAAGACCCGCAACTGCTCGGGCTGGAAGCCGAGGACGCGGGCCGCCCGCGCTATCGAGGAGTGCGCCTGGTCGGAGACGTAGGCCACGACCTGATCTGACATCGCGCCGAGCATGGCCTCGCGGGCGCACGCAAGCGCGGTCATATTGGCGGCCGAGCCGCCGCTTACCAGCACGCCTTCGGCTTCGGACGGATAGCCGATCCAGGCTTTGAACCAGTCGAGGACTACCAGCTCGAGCTGGCTCGGGCCGGCAGACTCCAGCCACGAACTGTTCTCAATGTTGCTCACGCTTGCTATGAGGTCGCCAAGTGACCCGGGCCACGTGGGACAGCCTGGGACGAAGGCGAAGTAGCGGGGGTGGCCGGTTACGCTGGCGAACGGCAGGACATCCGAGTCGAGCCGGTCCAGGATCTCGTCGAAACCCTGGGCCGCTTCTGGCGGTGGCTCGGCCAGGCGTCCCTCCATCGCGGGCCGGCCGGCGCGGCGGATCACGGGCCCGTCAGCGACCGCCGAGAGCCTGTCTACCAGCATGTCCACCGTCCGGTAGCCGAGCCGGCGCATCGTTTCGGGGTCGAGCCCGAGCGGGTCGTTCATCTGACCTCCTGCAACGTCACCCTCCCTGCGGCGAAGACAATCATACAGAGCGGCTAACTTTCCCGCTTCGCGGAGGCCAGGCTTCTGGCTGATTCGCCATTGAAAGGTAAGCCGCGCGCCGAAACATTATGGCGCCCGGCCTCGACCGCGCAGTGTCAGTCGATGCAGTGGCAGGCGTAAACGTAGTGTTCCGGGCTGACCTCGCGCCACACGGGGTCTTCGTGGGCACAGGCTTCCGTGGCGTAAGGGCAACGCGTCCTGAAGCGGCATCCCGAGGGCGGGTTCACCGGGCTCGGTACGTCCCCTTCGAGGACCATGCGCTCGCGCTCCAGCTCGACGTCGGGGTCTGGGACGGGGACCGCCGAGAGGAGGGCCTGGGTGTACGGGTGCAGCGGGTTGCTGTAGAGCTCGTCGCTCGGCGCCATCTCCACCATCGTGCCGAGGTACATGACCCCAACGCGGTCGGAGATGTACTTGACCACCGAGAGGTCGTGGGAGATGAACAGGTAGGTCAGATCCCTCTCCTCCTGGAGCCGCTTCATCAGGTTGATGACCTGGGCCTGGATCGAGACGTCGAGCGCCGAGACCGGCTCGTCGGCCACGATGAACTCAGGGTCGACGGCGAGGGCCCTCGCGACCCCGATCCTCTGGCGCTGGCCGCCGGAGAACTCGTGCGGGTAGCGGCCGGCGTGCTCTTTGGCCAGGCCCACCGTCTCGAGTAGCTCGTGCACCCTGTCGAGGCGTTCCTTCCTGTTGCTGGCCAGGCCGTGGATGTCTATGCCCTCGGCGATGATGTCGCCGACGACCATGCGCGGGTTCAGGGAGGCCTGGGGGTCCTGGAAGATCATCTGCATCTTCCGGTTGAGGGCCCTGCCCTCATCGCCCGTCGCCTCGTGGATGTTCTCGCCCCCGTAGAGCACCTCGCCGCCCGACGGATCGTAGAGCCTGACCAGGACCCTTCCCGCCGTGGACTTGCCGCAACCCGACTCGCCGACCAGGCCGAAAGTCTCGCCCTTCGTTGATCTCGAGCGAGATCCCGTCGACCGCCTTCAGGTTCTCCCGGCCGACCCTGAAGTACTTCTTGAGGTCTTTGACCTCGAGCAGCGGCCGGCCGTTCGCGCTCCCGTTCCGGGCACGTCCTTTGCCTCTCCGTCATCTCGTCACCCCTGACCCTGCGCCGGTGGCTCGACCTTGGGGGCCATCTGGTGGTGTAGCCAGCACGCTGCCTTGTGCTCCTCCGAGAACGACGTGTACTCGGGCATCTCGTCCGCGCAGATCTGCATGGCGTAGGGACAGCGGGCGGTGAAGGGGCAGCCCTTCGGCGGGTCGGGCGCGTCTCGGCGGGGAGCCTGGTATCGGGATCAGATTCTAGCGTACGGTCCGCCGTCGGGAGCGGGATGGAGGCGAGGAGGCCCCAGGTGTAGGGCATCTGGGGGTTGTAGAAGATCTCGCGCACCGTGCCCGTCTCCACGATCTTCCCGCCGTACATCACGCCGATGCGGTGGGCGGTGCTGGCGACCACGCCGAGGTCGTGCGTGATCAGGATGACGGACATGCCGAGCCTCTCCTGCAGCTCCCGCAAGAGCTCCAGGATCTGGGCCTGAATGGTCACGTCGAGAGCCGTGGTCGGCTCGTCCGCTATGAGGATCTGCGGGTCGCAGGCGAGGGCTATGGCGATGACCACCCTCTGGCGCATGCCGCCGGAGAACTGGTGCGGGTACTGCCTGAGGCGCTCCTCGGGGTTCGGGATGCCGACGAGCTCAAGCAGCTCCACGGCCCGCTTCGTCGGCCTCGCCGCCCGACATGCCGAGGTGCTTTTTGAGGCTCTCGGTGATCTGGCGCCCTACCTTCATGGTCGGGTCGAGCGAGGTCATCGGGTCCTGGAAGACCATCGCTATCTTCGGCCCCCTGATGCTCTGCATCCGCTTCTCGGAGAGCTTCAGGAGATCCTCGCCCGTCGAAGAGGATCTCACCGCCCCTCACGATGGTGTTGGCACTCGGGGTTGAGACGCATGATGCTCCTGGCCGCCACCGATTTGCCCGAGCCCGACTCTCCGACTATGGCGAGCGTCTCGCCCCGCCTCAGATCGAAGGACGCGCCGCGCACCGCCTGCACCTCGCCCGCGTAGGTGCCGAAGGAGATCCTGAGGTCTTCGACCTGCAAGACACGTCACTGTCGGTCCGTTCGTGCTTCGTCGCATCTACTTCCGCATCCTCGGGTCGAGGGCATCGCGCAGGCCGTCGCCCAGCAGGTTGAAACTGAGCATCAGCACGCAGAACACGACCGCCGGGAACACGAGGAGGTAAGGATAGAACCGCATCTCGTCGGCGCCGTCGCTGATCAGCGCCCCGAGCGAGGCGTCCGGCACCTGGATGCCCAGCCCGATAAAGCTCAGGAACGCCTCGGTGAAGATCGCGCGCTCGGTATCGTGAACATCAGCGTGATGATGATCGAGGCCAGAGCGCGTTGGGGAGCAGGTGCTTGGTCAGGAGCCGGGGCTTCCCTCGCCCCGAGCGAGCGGGAGGCGAGGGTGAACTCCTGGTCCTTGAGCTGCAGCACCTGCCCCGGATCGAGCCGCGCCATCGGCGTCCACCCGGTCACCCCTATGGCGATGCTGATGGTGAGGATGCCGGGGTCGAGGACCACCATCGCCAGGATGGCGACCACCAGGATCGGTATGCCGTTGAGGATCTCGATGACCCGCTGCATGACGTCGTCCGATCTTGCCGCCGAGCAACCCGGAGACCGCCCCGAAGGCGACGCCAACGAACAGGTCCAGGCCGGCGGCTAGGAACGCGATGTAGAGCGAGACCCTCGTCCCCTGCCCAGACGCGGTCGAACATGTCCCGTCCGAACTCGTCGGTTCCGAACCAGAACTCCGGTACGACGGCCCTGGTAGTGCCGGGCCAGGTTCTGCTCGTACGGCGGAGTAGGGGGACAGGAAAGGTCCGAAGACGAAGGCGAGGGCGAACAGGATCAGGATCAGCGCCAGGCTGACGACCAGCGCCGCCGCGGTTCTTCTTCAGCCGCCGCCAGGAGTCCCTCCAGAACCCTATCGGAGGGCCCGGCGATCTTCTCGCTGTCGCGCGCGCTCTCAGTCCGGAGGCTCGGAATAGATCAGGCGTGAGTCTCGCGGTCCCGGGTCTCCATGCTCTACTACTCCCTCGCTCCGGCGACGCGGATCCGCGGGATCGATGATCCCGTACAGGATGTCCTGGACCAGGTAGGCGAGGATGAAGAACACCGAGAAGAAGATCGTCGTGCCCAGGATCATCGCGTAGTCGTTGACGAAGATGGAACGCACGAACTGCTCCCCGATGCCTGGGACGGCGAAGATCTGCTCGATGACCATGGAGTCCCGGTTATAAGCCCGACCATCAGCGGGAACAGCACCGTGACGAGCGGTATGAGCGAGTTGCGCAACACGTGCTTCCAGACCACGGCCATGCCACGAGAGCCCCTTGGACTTGGCCAGCGTGACGTAATCCTGCCCGAAGACCTCCAGCATCTCCGACCGCACGTAGCTGGCGACGATCGCGCTCACGAAGACCGCGAGCGCCAGTCGAGGGCAAGACCGAGCATGGTCCAAGCTCTCGAAGGATCCCAGGCGATAGGCAAGACTCCCAGCTTGAAGCCGAGCCAGTACTGCAGGATCGGCGCGAGCACGAAGCTAGGCACGGAGATGCCCAGCCACCGCCACCGCCGCGCCCGACGTAATCCAGGAGGTATTGTGCCGCAGGGCCGCCACGAGCCGAGCACGAGCCCCGGCAGCGAGCCCGAATATGATCGCCTGCGCCCCCATGAACGCGGAGACCGGCAGCCTCGCTCCAGGATCGATCTGCGGCGACGGGCGTGCTCTCGTAGTAGAAGGAGTTGCCGAGGTCCCCCTGCGCCACGTTGCGCCATGTACCTCGCGTACTGGACGCACAACGGGTCGTCGAGACCGTACTTCTCGTAGAGCTGCGCCCGGATCTGGGCGTGAGCTTCTCGTCGGCGAACGGCGTGCCCGGCAGCGCCTTGCTCATACAGCCACGTAACGCTGACGATGATGAACAGCGTGATGAACATGTATGATCAAGCGCCTGCCGCACGTACCTCAGCACCTCGAGACTCGCCTCTACCGGGATGCACCAACGGCGCGGGAGGCCAGCCGCCGTAGGCGCCGGCCTCCACGGATCACATTCGCTTCGCATCGTCGATCCTCGCGCTTCCCGTCTACTTTCCTCTCTATGCTCGCGAACTTGAAGTCTATGGCCGCCGCCGAACAGGTTGGTCGACGAAGTTCTTGATGGTAGGGCTTTATGAGGCGAGCCGTGCCCGTCGAAGAACATCGGCGCGACGCCGCGTCCTCCTCGACCAGACATCTTCTCCGCCTCAAGCATCATCTCCATGCGCTTGGCCTGATCGGTCTCCTCCTTGGCGCCTGGGTGATGAGCTGGTCGTAGCGCTCGTTCTTGTAATTGCCGGTCTTGAAGAAGGGGTCGGAGGACAGGAAGAGGTCGAGGAACGTCATCGGGTCGTTGTAGTCGGCGCCCCAGCCCAGACGAAGGAGAGCTGGAACTCGCCTTGGCCTCCAGGTCCAGCTTCCGGTCGAAGGGCAGGACCTTGACATCGATCTTGGCCCCCAGTTGCTTCTTCGAACTGATCCTGGAAGAAGGTGGCGACGTCGCTGCGCAGATGCTGTCGTCGTCGGAGAGCAGCTCGATGATCTGGGTTCTCGCCGACCTCCTCGACGCCCTGCTCGAAGAGACTCTTGGCCTCCGCTCGGGTCGAACGCGCGGCACACGGTCCCCGTCAGCCTCCCTGAAGGTCTGGTTCCCGGGGCCCGGCTATCGCCGGCGGGACCAGGCCGTAGGCCGGCTCGGAGCCGTCGTTGAGGATCTTGTCTGTGAGCGGCTCCCGGTCGAAGCCGATCAGGAACGCCTGGCGGATGTTGACGTTCTCGAAGACCGGATCGTCGTGGTTGAAGGCCGATAGAAGGTGGCGAACTCGATCTGCCGTGCTGAAGTCCGGCGAGTCCTTGAACTCCTGCACGTAGTGCCGGTGATGACTCGGTCACGTCGAGCTCGCCCGATCTCGTAAGGTTGACGGCGGTGTCTACTTCCTTAACGATCCTGCGTTTCGATGTGCTGGATGGCGACGTTGCTCTCGTCCCAGTAGCGGTCGTTCTTCTACGGCACGCCCTGGGTCGGGCTGAAGCTCGGTCAGGGTGTACGGGCCGTTGTAGAGGAGGGCGTCGGCGTTCTGGGCGTAATCTTCTCCCTGCTTCTCCACGAACGTCTGCTTCTGCGGGTGGTACGTCGGGAAGCTCGTGAGGCTGCAGGAAGAACGGCGACGGGGCGACCAGCGTGACCTCGAGCGTCTTGTCGTCGGGGGCCTCGATGCGCGACGTCCTCGCGCGCTGCCTTCGCCCGCGTTGTACTCCGTGGCCCCTCCACGAACTGGTAGATGATGTAGGCGTACTGGCTCGCCGTCTCGGGGTCGAGCGCCTTGAGCCAGGCGTACTTGAAGTCCTGCGAGGTCACCGGGTCGCCGTTGGACCACTTGACGCCGTCGCGCAGGGTGAAGGTGTAGTTGAGCCCGTCCTCGCTGATCTCGACGCCCTCGGCCATCGCCGGTATGGGCTGCGTCGTTCGCGTCCAGCCTGTAGAGGCCCTCCATCACGTTGAGCTAGGACCTCGATGGAGACCGAGTCAGTGGTGGTCGCGGAGTTCAGGTCGTCGATGTCGGTCGCCAGGTTGATGGTGAGGACTTGGAGCCGCCTCCCCCCGCCACCGCCACCGCCCTGACCGCCGAAGACGCCGCAGCCCGCGGTGCCTCAGCAGGGCCGCCCCGGCCAGCCCGGTACCGCTGATCTTCAAGAAGTCCCTGCGGGATATCCCGAGGCCGACCGGCGAACGCCCTCGCCCTTCTTCACCATCTCCTCGATCCTCATGAATTCTCCTTTCTCAGCCCGGCGTCCACGACGCGGGATTCCCAAACACCCATTATATGGTCTCCAACCATTATACGGAGATTGGATGGCTCCGGATGTTCCGTGCATTCCTGAAACCTTATAGTTGCGCAGTATACGCTCATCTTTAACCATCATGCAATGAATTTGGAATTGAGAGTTTGGAGTTTGGAATTGGTCCCTCGTGCGCAAATAGCTCCTAATTCATATCGCGGACGTAGGCTTCGTAGGATGGGTGGGTGGCGCGAGGAGTGCGGCGGGACAGGAGGGCGAGGATGACGGCCCCGGTGCCGAGTAGGGAGAGGGCGTAGAGGAGCAGGTCTCCAAGCACGGGAATAAGGGTGGTTGCGGCCAGGATCAGGGCCCCCACCACGGCAGCCATGGCATTGCCGACCCTGTAGCGCCCCGTAAACATTAGTACCCTGGTCCCGATGAAAAATGCCGCGACCAGCGCCCCGAAGAACAGGAGCGCCAGGTAGGCTGGCGCGAGCAGGAGCAGGAGCGGTATCCCGATAATGCTTACGGCGAGCACGACGCAGAGCACGAAGAAGATCGGCAGGGAGATCAGGCCGTAGACGAACGCTCTTCCCGGTGTCTCTTCGACCCGGCGCGCGGCGGCGGCGAGCGGCCGTGGAACCAGCACGGCGGCCAGCACGGAGCAGGCCGCGAACGCGAGCGCGGCGAAGACCCAGCCGACAAAGCCGATGATGCCAGGCCCGTGAGACTCGCCGAGGTCGAGCGCCATACCCTTCGCCGTTATATCGCCTTTCACGCGCTCGTAGTCCCCGGTGAGCTCACCGCTCTCATACTCGAGGTCTCCCGAGATCCTGGCCTCCGGACCAAGGTTGACGTCCCCGTGTCCTACGTCCACATCTCCCTCGACCGGGGCGTTCACGTAGACGTCCCCGAACTCGGCGTTGACGTCGCCGCCGACGGGACCCTCGATGTCTACGTCCCCGAAACCCGCGCCGACGTTGCCATGTACTTTGCCGCTTACCAATACGTCGCCGATCCCGGAATGCACGTTCTCTTCTACCACCCCGCGTACCTCGACATCGCCGGCCACGGTGGAGACGTTCTGCTCGATTCCCCTGGAATGGACGTCGCCGACAAGCCGCTTTTCGGCCGCGCCCACGGGAAGCGGCAAGAGGACGACGAGACCGAGAGCCAGGACGGAGGCGATGAGCCAAGGCAGGGCGTTGGGCCGCGCCAGGGGTACGGAGTAGCTCATGCCTCTCTGGTGCGCCGGCGGGAGACGGACAGGTATACCGCGGCTATGACGAGGTCTACGAGGGCGCCTACGGCCAGGGCGACCAGGAGCGCAGGACCGATGGCGGCGAAGACTACCTGGATCACGTCGGCCAGGCCAGCAACGATCCCCCAGAAGAGGTTCATCGCCTCGACGACGAGGACCGCGAGGTTGGTCCCTTGAAGGATCAGGGTCACGGTGGCCGTAAGGAGCAACGCGACGGCGAGCCCGGCCCAGAGGAGCCTGGCCCTGACGGACCGGGTCGGCAGCGCCATCGCCACGCCCCGGCACACCGAACTTGGCTCCTCGAAATCCAGCGATCCGAGGGAGGCGTTGAGCCGCAACTCTCTGTCGTAGAGTGTCTTGCAGCATCCGCAAGCCCTCAGGTGCGCCCTGACCTCGGTCTCCCGCTCCGGTTCCAGCGAGCCGTCGGCCAGCTCGAAGATGGGCTCGGGATCGCAGGGCATCGGGGGGCTCATTCCCGCTCCCCGGCCTCTTCCAGCCTTACGGCGAGCATGTTGCGGGCGCGGAAGAGCCTGCTCTTCACGGCGGGGACCGTTATGGAGAGCACCTCCGCTATCTCAGCGTAGCTCAGGTCCTCGGTGTAGCGCAGGATCAGGGGCACGCCGTAGGTCTCTGGCAGGGTCGCTATGGCCTCCCTGACGCCCCTGGAGCGGTCGGCGTCGACGGCCTCCGCCTCGGGGCTCCGGGAGATGGTGGCGTGGGTTTCTGGGTTGAACTCGACGATCTCCCTCCGGCGCCTCAGGGTATCGATGCCGAGGTTATTGGCGATGGCGAGCAGCCACGTCTTGAAGCGGTAGTCGGGGTTGAAGCTCTCGAGACGGTCGTAGGCGCGCAAGAACGTCTCCTGCACCAGGTCCTCGACGGAGATCTCCCGCCGCGCATAAGGATAGACTACGCGCCCGACCAGCCGCTCGTAACGGCTCACCAGTTCCTCGTAAGAACGCAGATCTCCCGAGAGCGTGCGGGTGACGAGCTCCTTATCGTCCAGCTCCGCGCGCCGGACCGACAGGCTCCCGAGCCTCTCCCGCCAGCCGCCTATTGTCACCGTGGATGTATACTCCATACTAGGATGAGTATACGCCCCCGGCCGGGTAAAGTTTCCGGGTTTCCAGAGGGGCAAGGCAAAAAGTGAAGCTACCTAAAGTGAAGTACAGAGGTCACCTCAGCATTTCAGCAAGAAGGGAAGCTGAAATGCTGACAAGCTGAATTGCTGAAATGCTTATTCAGATCGCGGCCTGCCCGTCGATGCTAAGGCCAGATAGCTTGGAGGCGTGCTCGGCGAGGGACCCTTCGTTCACGATGACGATCCTGCGGTTGCGGCTCTCTATGAGGCCGTCGCGCTGAAACTCGCTCATCACCTTGGAAACGGCCTCCCTGGTGGAGGCGATCATGTTGGCCAGATCCTGGTGGGTGAGCCGCACGTCTATGAGCGTGCCGGCCCCGTTGCCCTCCCCGAAGCGCTCGCCCAGGTTCATGAGCAGCGTCGCCAGCCGGGTCGAGACCTCCCTGTGGAGCAGGCTCTCTATCAGCTCATCGGACTGCCTGAGCCGTTCGGAGAGCGAGGAGAAAAGCTTGAGGGCGAAGCCGGGGTCGCCCTTGATCACCCGCTCTATCGAAGCTTTCTGGATGCTCGCAACGCGGGCCTCTGTGACGGCCTCGGCGAAGACGTCCTGCCAGCGGCCCTCTACGAGGTTGAGCTTGCCGAAGACGCCGTCCTCCTTGAGGAGGGCCGTCGTCGCCTCTTTGTAGTCGCCGTAGATCTTGTACAGCCGGACCGTGCCTGAGAGCAAGAAGTAGAGCTGGTCGTCGGGATCGCCTGGCGTGAAGATCGTGTCCTTGGGGCCAAATCGCCTCTCGACGGCCCTGAGACCGGCCTCCTCGAAATCTCTGAGCCCGAACCCCTCCGGCGCGCTAGTGGTAGCGAAGCTTCCGGTGTTATGACTCGTGAGCATGTGATCCGACCTCTCTAAATGAAGCGTCCTGCAAACCCGCCCAAATCTCCCGGACGCGGATATTATACCCGAAGTTCCAATTCTTAATCTCGGTCGAGGGGAGTTAGCGTGGCCGCTTACGCCGCTCTCCTGCGCCACCTGAGCTCGACGCCCACGCGCTTGGCGACGAAGAGGAGGTCGTCGCGCAGGGCGCCGATATCCTTGTCGTAGAGGGTGACGATACAGAAATCGCAGTTACGGTAGGCCCAGGCGAAGGGGGCGAGGTCCCCGGCCACCCTCCTCTCGGAGTTCATGCCCCACGCGTCAGCCAGCCTGAGGCGTCCCCCCACGAGGTCGAGAGTTATGCGCCACCCCTCGTCCGTCGGGACCTCGAAATATCCGGGCAACCTCCCCGCCGGGACCATGGCGTTCTCCAGGTCCTTCGCGAAGGCCCTCTTGTGGGCCTCGACCCCGGCCAGGTACTCCGTGTCGTCGACCGTCCTGGGAGGGGCCGGCGTGTAAAGCCGATGCTCCGTGACCTTCACGCCCTCCGGCGGGTAGAACCCGATAAAAGGGACCGGCGAGCGCCAGAGGTGTTGAATAACCCCGAGCGCCACGTTGCGCCGCTCCGAGGGCTCCCCGACCGACTCGGCGAAGCGCACCGCCGAGAGGCGCATGTGCCTGGGCTCCCACGGATGCGGCTCTCCGACCGTCCTGGGCCTCCGCCTGCGTTTACTTATGCGACGAACCTCTTCCATGCCGCGCGTATTCTACATCTCTCGCGCGGTAGATGCCCGGCAAAGCAAAGGCGGGGCCGAAGCCCCGCCCGGGTGGTTCAAAAGGGTCAGCCCTACTGTCTGCTGACAGCCAGCAGGTAGAGGAACGTCAGCACCGCCGTGAGGGCCGCCGCGATGTACGTGAAGGCCGCGGCGGTCAGGACCCGCCTCGTGCCAGCGGCCTCCGTGCCAGACAGGATCCCGTAGCGCGTCAGGAGCCCGTAGGCGCGGGTCGAGGCGTTGATCTCGACCGGCAGCGTCACCACGTGGAAGGCAAGAACCCCCAGGAACAGCACGATGGCGACGTTGATCAGGAGCGCCCCCAACTGGCTCGTCGCGCCCCCGACGAAGAAGGCCATTATGAACGCCATCGGCCAGATCTGGCTGCTGAAGTTCACGACGGGGAAGATCCCGGCCCTCAGCCTCATCGGCAGGTAGCCGCCGGCATCCTGTATGGCGTGCCCCACCTCGTGGGCGGCCACGCTGACCCCGGCGATGGAGTTCCCCCTGTAGTTGTCCTCCGACAGCCTGATGACCTTACTCCGCGGGTCGTAGTGGTCCGTGAGCTGCCCGGCCACAGGCTCTACCTTCACGTTCGTCAGGCCGTTGCGGTCGAGTATCATCCGAGCCGTCTGGGCTCCGGTAAGGCCGCTCGCGCTCTTCTGCTTCGAAAACTTCGAATAGGAACTCCTTACCCACAGAGCCGCCGCCCCGGAGATGAGCATGCCGACGATCATTATTAGTAGGTAACCGCCGAATCCACCTGGTATGAACAACGTCTATCCTCCTAGCAGTTTTACTGCACGATATTTTACTACACAGACGTACGCAAGAGCGCTTGCAAAGTTCCACGAAATAAGGCTACAGGCATCAGGTTTCAGGCTTCACAGAGTGCGACTCAGACATCGAAAAGAGACTGGCGGGACTACCGCTCCCGCCAGTCTCAAGTTTAGCTTAGTGGCTCGTAGTTACCCCTGGCGGGCCTCCTTGAGGTCGTCTACGACGGAGGGGTCGGCGAGGGTCGAGGTATCGCCGAGGTCGTCCTCGCCCTCGGCCACGCCGCGCAGGACGCGGCGCATGATCTTGCCACTCCTCGTCTTGGGCAAATCGGGGGTGAAGATGATCTCTTCGGGCCTCGCGTGCGGGCCTATGGCCTTCTTGACCTGGTCGTTGAGCTCTTTGATAAGCTCGTCGCTTCCCTCTGTGTCGCCTTCCAGGATCACGTATGCCACGATGGCCTGACCCTTGTCCTCGTCTTCGCGCCCGATGACGGCTGATTCGGCCACGGACTTGTGGGAGACGAGCGCGCTCTCGACCTCCATCGTGCCGATGCGGTGCCCAGAGACGTTCATCACATCGTCTATCCTGCCGGTGATGGTGTAGTAGCCATCCTCGTCCCGCTCGGCGCCGTCCTCGACGAAGTACTTGTCTCCGAGCCTCTCCCAGTAGGTCTCCCTGAAGCGCTGGGGGTCCTTGTAGATCGTCCGGAGCATGCCGGGCCACGGCCTTGTGATGACCAGGTTGCCTTTGCCTGCGCCCTCGATCGGGTTGTCTTCCTCGTCGTAGATGTCGACGAAGATGCCGGGGAAGGGCCTGGTGGCGCTGCCAGGCTTCGTCGCGGTGATTCCGGGGAGGGGCGCGATCATGATGCCGCCCGTCTCCGTCTGCCACCACGTGTCCACGATCGGGCACTCACCCTTGCCGATGTTCTCGTGGTACCACTCCCAGGCCCGCGGGTTGATGGGTTCGCCGACGGTGCCGAGCAGCCGCAAGGAAGAGAGGTCATGCTTCTCGATGGGTTCCGTGCCCTGCTTCATGAACGCCCGGATGACGGTCGGCGCCGAGTAGTAGATCGTAACCCCGTGGCGTTCGATCAGGTCCCAGTGCCTGTCCGGACCAGGATAACTCGGCGTTCCCTCGAACTGGACGGTGGTCGCCCCGTTGCTCAAGGGTCCGTAGACTAGGTAGGAATGCCCCGTGACCCAGCCGATATCGGCCTGGCACCAGAAGATATCGTCGTCCTCGACGTCGAGGACCCACCTGGTCGTGGCCTTGACCTGCGTGATGTAGCCGCCCGTGGTGTGGACGATGCCCTTGGGTTTGCCCGTCGAACCGGAGGAGTACAGGATGAAGAGGATGTCCTCCGAGTCCATCTCCTCCGCGGGACACTCGGCGTCAGCCTCGGCCATAAGATCGTTCCAGTAGTGGTCGCGACCCTCCGTCATGTCCACCTCCTCGCCCGAGCGCTGAGCGACGACCACGCTCTCTATCGAAGGCGTGTCCGCGAGGGCCTCGTCGGCGTTGGCCTTCAAGGGTGTCACCTTGCCGCCCCTCGGCCCACCATCGGCGGTGACGAGGACCTTCGCCTCACAGTCGTTGATGCGGTCGCGCAGCGAGTCGGCGGAGAAGGCGCCGAAGACGACCGAGTGCGGCGCCCCGATGCGGGCACAGGCTAGCATCGCGATCGGCAACGCGGGGATCATGGGCAGGTAGATCGCGACGGGATCACCCTTCTCTACCCCGAGGCCCTTGAGCACGTTGGCGAATTTCTCCACCTCGGCCTTGAGCTCGGAATAGGTGAAGGTCCTGCTGTCGCCCGGCTCATCACCCTCCCAGAGGATCGCGGTCTTGTCACCCCTGCCCTGCTCGACCTGATAGTCGAGGCAGTTGTACGCAACATTGGTCTTGCCTCCGACGAACCACTGGGCCTCGGGCGGGTCCCAGTCGAGCACCCGGTCCCACTCCTTGAACCAGTGCAGTTCCCCGGCCCTCTCGGCCCAGAAACCCTCGTAGTCTTGCTCGGCCTCCTCGTAGACCGAAGCATCGTTTACGTTCGCCTGTCTGGCGAACTCCTCGGGAGGCTCGTAAGTCCGAACCTGTGTATCTTCCGCCACCTCGACTCCTTTCCCTTACGCGTTCTTACTCCTGCGCCGTTCCCACAGCGGAGGGCGTGCGAAACTGACACGTACGGCCTGCTCTGAAAACGGATTCCCTCTCCATCCTTGCCCGTATACTATCCGTTAATGCTCTTACCCGCTCTCACCCCAATTAATCACGGTTCGCGCCTGCGATGTTTCACCGCCCAAATCTCCCGCGTTCCAGCACCACCTTCGTGCCTCTGGCGAGGGCCCCACTCATTACGTAGACTGTGCCGGACCCGGCGAAGGTAAGAGTGTCAGGAGGCGCTATGGGCGGATTGCTCGAAGGCAAGAAGATACTGGTCACCGGCGTCCTCGACCGACGTTCTATAGCCTACTCGGCGGCGCGGCTGGCACAGGAGCAGGGGGCAGAGATCGCCCTGAGCGGCTTCGGCCGCGCCAGACGCCTCACGGAACGCACGGCTAAACGCCTCGACCCCGAGCCGCCCATCCTCGAGCTCGACGTGAACAAGCCAGAGGACATCGCTGCGGTCGCCGAAGACCTCGAGGAACGCTGGGGAGAGCTCGACGGGATCGTCCACGCCATCGCCTTCGCCCCCGAAGACGCCCTCGGAGGTAACTTCCTCACCGCAGAGTGGCCCTCCGTCGCCACCGCCCTCCAGACCTCGGCCTACTCCCTGAAGGCCCTCTCCGTCGGCCTCGCCGACATCCTCAAGCCCGGCGCCTCCATCGTCGGCTTAGACTTCGACGCCAGGGTCGCCTGGCCAGCCTACGACTGGATGGGCGTCGCCAAGGCCGCCCTGGAGAGCACATCACGTTATCTGGCCCGCGACCTCGGGGATCGCGGCATCAGGGTCAATCTGGTCTCCGCTGGCCCGATCAAAACCCTAGCCGCGAAAGGCATCAGCGGCTTCGAGGAGATAGAAGGCGAGTGGGGGCGCCAGGCGCCCCTGGGTTGGGAAACGACCAACCCCGAGCCCGTCGGAAGGGCCGTCGTTAGCCTGCTCTCGGACTGGTGGCCGGCCACGACCGGGGAACTGATACACGTGGACGGCGGCTACCATGCCATGGGAGCGCCGATTAAATAGCTGGTCAGCACTTCAGCATTTCAGCCTCTCAGCAAACACGCACGGGACGCACCCTCGCAGCGATCCCGGCACCCGTGTCGGCGTCAGCAGGCTCCGAGACGGTCGCCGTGGCGCAGGTGCGCGGGCTCCGCGGGCGCGCCGACGGAGATCGTCACCCTGCCCTTGTGACAGAGGGTTACCTTGTCCGGGTTACCAATGGCTCGCTTCTCCCCCGCCTTGCCCACGTCGCCGGGCCCGCCCCTGACGGGGGACTTACCGGGATGTTCCGGTCTGCCCGTCTGCCGTAGCAGGCCGTTTTTCTTGCCGCCCTGCGCGTGCTCAGGCTTGCCTGGCCTGGCAGCAGGCTCGTCCGTCTCTTCGATCCCACCGTAATTCATCGCGCCGGGCTCCTTGGGTTCTTTGGGCTCAACGATGGTCGCCCCTGCCGTTCCCTCGTCCGGCTGTTCGACGTCTTGGTGCACAGTCGTCTCTGGTACCGTCGCCTCGGGAACGGTCGTCTCGAGGACGGTCGTATCGGGGACGGTAACCTCGGGAGCGTCGGGGTCGAGCGTCGTAGGCTCCGGGGCCGTCGATTCCGTCTGGTCCCCGGTTCGCTGGCTGGACGTAAATGTGTTCTCCCCGGCGACGGTGACACCCGCGGCCGCAAGCAGGAGAAAGGTGAGGGTTGCGAATATGACGGCGCGACGCATGCTGGCTCCTGTCTGCGAGTAACGGCACGGGGCCGTTGTCGGTTTGTGCGATAAAGAACTATATCAGAGTCAGTCGGGGCTAGCGACGGGCCAGAGAGGCGAACTTGGTGTACTGCTCCAGCCAGGCAAGCTGGACCTTGCCCGTTGGCCCGTTCCTGTGCTTGCCCACGATGACCTCGGCGATGCCCTTGTCATCAGATTCAGAGTTGTAATATTCGTCTCTATATAGAAACATTACTACGTCTGCGTCTTGCTCGATGGAATTGTGTACGATCACCCCGTCCGCGACAAAGTTATGCGTCCCCTCTACCGTTACGTCGAATGTCGGCTGTTCTCCTAGAGGCGTTATCTCGACGATTCTGTCCCAGAACAGATCGGAGTGCGCGACATTCGCGAGATCTTCGCTCTCCAGCACGCTCGCCATGCGGGCGAGTCTGGGGCGCGAGAACCTTCTCCGTCTCTCCGGCGTACCGAGCAGGTATCCTCCGTTGTAGGTCTCCCCGATGGCCCTTGCCAACTCGGGACCGTTCACCCCTTTCTCTGCCATCGCGGCCACTACCTTCGGGCGCACTTCCCACGGCACCAGATCCACGTTTGGGTTAGCTTTATGGGACGACAATATCCTCAGGGCCGGATCGGTGTTCTCTCCGCGCACCCCATGGCACCCTACGCGCAGCAAGAACTTTGTCTGGTCTTCCGCGCCCTGGATGCGAAGGTTGTACGAAGGCCTGTACGAGCCGACGCCTCCACCTCGCTTCTTCGTGGTCTTACCGAAAGCCGACCTGATACCCAGTCTCAACAGCATCCTCTTTACATCCAGCACCAGCCGGCGGCTGGTCGAGCTGTAGTAGGTATGGACCGTCGGGCCGCGTCCGTTGCGCGAAACGGTGATCGAACCGTCCGTCGACCACAGGTGCCTCAAGAAGAGCGCGAGATTTTCATCGTCCAGGCCGAAGACCGTCTCCGGGATGAACTTGTTCCAGGACCTTGCGCCCCACAGTCCGTGCGGCTCCAGCCATTCCCTTACCGGATGTCTCTTTCCATGGGTCAACCGGTACGGTGACGGCAACCACATCTGGTACGTGTTGCCCTTCTTGTCCGTCGACGCCTCGATGCCGAACAGCGCCCTCGCTGCCTCCTCCACGGCTTTCTTGTTCGCCGGGTCGGCCGTCGCGTATTTGATGCCATTCGGACCGATTGAACCGTCGCCCAACAGGTGCGCCAGCAGTACTAGTTCGTCTTCCTCCCAGCCATTCCCGTCCTCCACCGGAGCGGGGAGTCGCCGGGGAACGGCCACGAACCCGTCGACCACCAGAGCGTCCAACCTGGTCCAGCCATCCACGGTCAGGAACGGGTGGTTCGCGGTCGCATCGACCTCAAGCCCAGACGCCAGCTTCAAGCGGTACACGGGTTTGATGCCCGTCGGGAAAGCCTTTGTAAGCTTTGCCGGGACCAGACGATGTTGGTCGTTCACCGACCACACGTACGGCTGTTGCTGGCTAAGCACGAGCTCTCCTAGCTCCACCTCCCCGCCGTTGTCCGCCCTGGTGATCCTGGCGCTGGCGGGAAGGCAGCCGGAGTCCCTAAAGTCTGACAGGAGCGGGCGCTTGTCATGTCGGGCTTCTACTGCGCGAGAGAGCTGGGCGATGGCGAGCACTGGGACGTCCAGGTCGCGGGCCAGAACCTTCAAGCCGCGGGAGATCTCGGCCACCTCCTGCTGGCGGTTCTCCTGGCGGTTGCGGCCTTCGCCCCCGATCATGAGCTGCAGGTAGTCCACTACGACGAGCGAGAGCGGCATCTCACCAGCGGCGTTCAATTGGCTGGCGAGGCGTCTGACCTTGGCCCGGATCTCCATGAGCGTGACGCCTGCAGTGTCGTCGATCCAGATCGGGGCGCGGCTGACTTCCGCAACTCCCCGCACCAGCTTCGGCCAGTCCTCGGCCTTGACGTTGCCACTCCTCAAAGCCTGCGCCGGGATGCGCGTGGTCTGCGAAATGAGCCTCTGGACGAGCTGCTCCTTGCTCATCTCCAGCGAGAAGATCGCAACGGGCAACTTCTTCTCGCCAGAAGCGTGCCAGATGGCATTTAAAGCCATGGCTGTGTTGTGGACGCAGACGTCGTTGGCGATGAAGTTCGAACCATCTGGCACGGTAAGGTCGTATACCTGATGGTCACCGATGGGCTCGATAGAGACGATCTCGTCCCACAAGAGGTCCGGACTGGCGACTTGCGACAGCCGCTGGTCTTCGAGGACTTCAGCATAGTTTCTGAGGCGGTAAGCGGGCAGGCTTCGGCCCGTGTGCGGGTTGTAGCCTGCGTACCTGCCCGTCTTCGCGGTCTCACCGGACCGGCGCGCTAGTTCCATGAGGCTCAGGCTACGTTGCGCGGCGGCCCGGCGCACCTGGGCCCAGACTTCGCGTGGTGGATGACCGTAGTTGGAACCTCGCCTCGGTAGCTCGCGGCGCGTGAACGCTTCGTCCACGAAACGCAGAGACTTCTCACCGGTCCAGCCGATCTCGGCCTGGTAGAGTGAGACCGAGTCGGGAGATGTTATCTCGACCCGCCAGCAGCGCTCTTTCTTTTGCCAGAGCTTGGCGACCACACCGAAACGCGTGAGCGCATGGTGGACGTCGCGCGCGAGCCTCTCGGAAGAGACGGTGAACTCGATGCGTGGGTAACTACCTAGCCTGTAGATCGTTCCATCACAGCTGAAAAGCGCGCGCAAGAACTCAGCGAGATGTCGCCGGCTCCACTTCCAGACGCAATCAGGGAAAGACTTCTCCTCCGCGTACTTGCCCATGAGCCCCAGCTCGCGCAGCCACGCGGTCACGGGGTTGCAGTTGAACCCTCCACGCCGGTCCGAACCCACGACCTTGTAATCGTAGGGTCTAGAACCATCCTTCGTTACCTGGACCTCGGGAAACTGACGCCCGATGGCTCCGCAGAAGTCTCTTACTAATGCGGGATCCGCATTGCTCCACTTGGGATAGCCGCCCGTCAGCCCTCCCTCAGCTATAAAATAGGCCGCAAGGCGCACACGGTCGATCGGCCAAGACTCGTCGCTACCGAAGACGGGCACGCGGCGTGGTACGGCAACGTGGTTACCTACCTCGAGATCGTGCAGCGGAACCCATCCATCCACCGTCAAAAACGGATGGTGTCCCGTGACCTCCACGGTGCGACCCGTGCGACTCGTAACACGGAAGCAAGTCTTGACGCCGCTATCGATCCAATCGGAGACGGCGGTCGTTGTTACCCTTCCCGCGGAAGATACGTTCAGCACCCGCGACAGCCGTCGCTCGACGCACTCCTCGATGGTCAGCCTCTCGCCGCTATCAGGGTCCAACACGAGGCTGTCCCACTTCAGGCATTGCCCATCGCAGGCCTCGCCGCGAGGATGATGAGGTCGCTCTTGTGGAAGCCGGTGGTGAGGCGGTCGAGGTCTTCGAAGCCGGTCTCGACGCCCGTTACCTCGCCCTCCTGCTCGTAGAGGCGTTGGATCATCTCCAGGGCCCCCGGCGCGAGCTCGGACACGGGTGCCAGATGCTCCCTTAGCGTCCGGTTGGAGACGCCATAGATTAGTTGCTCCGCCGAGTCGAGCGCCGTGCTCACGTTCTCGGGCTCCCTGAAGGCGTCCTCGGTGATGCGGCTCCCAACGTCTATAACGGCCCGCAAGAGAGCCTTGCCGCGCACGATGTCAGCGTACCTGCCGGCATTGGCCGCCGTCGGGACGCTCTCGACGATCTGGAAGACGTAGGGCCTGCCGCCGATTCTCTCGAATTCGTTGACGCTTCTCAGCTCGTTCGTGAGCGTGAGCTGGTCTATGGGATCTCCACGCGAGTATAGACGCATCATGGCCCCGTAGATGATTCTGTGCACCTCGGAGTAGAAGTCCTCCGCGGCCAGACGCTCCGCAACCGCGGCGACCGCCGTCTCCGAGACCAGCATCGCGCCTATGACAGCCCGCTCGGCGTCCAGGTCGTGCGGCGGTACCCGGGCCGCCTCAGCCCCGGTCTCTACGCTGCGCATCCTCCCCCGATGTTCCATAACCTACCAGGATGCAGCAAAAAGGCCCCCGTTACAAGACGGAGGCCTTTACCCTGTGGTACAGATCGTGTCTGTACCTGTGGTTGAGGTGTATGCGGGCTGTAGGGGCGGGTTTGAAACCCGTCCGTACAAAACCCGCCCCTACAGTTTGGGGACGACGATGACTTTGACGCTTGCTTCGACATCGCCGTGGACCTGGATGGGCACCTGGTGTGTGCCGAGGGCCTTTATGGGCTCTTCGAGGCGGATGCGGCGCCTATCGAGACGGATACCGCGGGCCCTCTCGACGGCGTCGGTGATGTTGGCCGCCGTGACGGAGCCGAAGAGCCGTTCGTCCTCGCCGGTTCGGGCCTCGATGGTGATAACGCTCTTATTCAGGATATTGGCGATCTCCTCCGCCCTTTCGGCCAGGCGCCTATCCCTCTCTTCGGTCTCCTCCATCGTACGGCGGGCCTCTTCCAGCTTACCCGGGGTCGCCACCTCGGCCAGGCCGCGCGGGATAAGGAAGTTGCGCACGTAGCCGCGGCTCACGTCCACGATGTCGCCGCGCTGCCCGATCTTCTCTACGTCCTGGTTCAGTATTACCTGCAAGGCCCTACCTCCCCACCACGTAGGGCAGAAGCGCCATCTCCCTGGCGCGCTTTATCGCCGAGGCCGCCTCCCGCTGGTGCTGGGGGCACAGCCCGGTGACCCTGCGGGCCCTGACCTTGCCGCGGTCGGAGATGAACCGCCGAAGCAGGTTGTAGTCCTTGTAGTCGACGTAGGCGACGTCCTCCTTGCAGAACACGCAAGGCTTGCTCTTCGTGGGGCGGCCCCCCCGGGGCGGCCCGTTCCTTCTCTTACCCATGCGTTACCTCCTTAGTAGCGAGGCCCATTACCTCCGTGGTGGTCAAGCTGTAGCTTCGGTGGGCTCGGGCAGCGGCCTGTGCGCGTAGCTTGGGGGGAGCTTCACGACCATGTGCCTCAGCACATCGTCTGAGACGCGCAGGATGCGCTTGAGCTCCGTGAGGGTGCGATCGCCGGCCGTGAACTCCATGACCGCGTAGAAACCGTCCGTGCGGTGGTCTATCTCGTAGGCCAGCTTACGGCGGCCCCAGTGGTTGACCTCCCCGGCCTCGCCGCCGGTGCGCTCGATGATCGTGCGAAAACGCCCGATCGTGCTCTCGACCTGCTCCTCGTCGAGCTCGGGTATCACTATGAGCATGGCTTCGTAGGTGTCGATTTTTGCCTCCTCCGGTCTAGTGTCGGCTTCTTCCGCTAAAAGAAGCAGGGGCTATAGGATTGCTCTTCAGTGTAACAGCGGGATCGAAGTGTTACAAACCGTCCTTTCTCCTCGAGCCGCGCGGTCGCAGAGCATCGGCGACATCCCCGTCGCGTGTTGGTCCAGGATGCGTGGCGCGTCCCGGCCACGGAAGAGCCCAGGGCGAGGTGGTGCTGGCCCTGGGCTCTCCACTAGCTGGCTCTTATCTGCGTGGCGTCGCTAGTTCCTCCAGTCTCCCTCTAGGGGACGGTCGCGTCCTTTGTGTCGCCCTCGGCGGCATTGAAGTCGGTAGCCTTATCAGTTCCCGCACCCCCGCTGAAGGAGTCTGCCTCCGTCCCACCGGTGAGCGTGTCGTCACCCTCAGCACCGCGCAGGATGTCCTTGCCCCCATCCCCTCGCAGAACGTCGTTGCCCTTGGCTCCGTCGAGGGTATCATCGCCCTCTCCGCCGCTCATCGAGCCAGCGCCGTTGCCCCCACACAGGAGGTCGTTCCCGTCCTGGCCGGTGATGGCGTCGTTGCCGTTCTTGCCAAAGATGATGTCAGTCCCGGAGGTGCCGCCGAGGGTGTCCCTGGAGTCGGTTCCGACCTTGACGGTGATGGGGACCGTGCCGCTGCTCTGCCCGTCGCTGACCGTCACGGTGATCGTCGCCGTCCCCGAGCGCTTGGCCGCCGCTGTGACCGCGAGGGTGCGGTTCGCGCCGCTGCCGCCCACCGAGAGGCCGGAGTTTGGCACTAGGTTCTGGTTGGAGGAGGTGGCGCTAAGGGTGAGGGAGCCCGGCGCGCTCTCCACGTCCGCTACTGTGAGGTTGATCTGCCCGCTGGTTCCGTTCGTACCGCACTGCCCTCCGGCTGCGACCGCCACCGTGGGCGCGTCGTTGACCGGGGTCACGGTGATCTGGAAGGTCTGCGCGGCGCTGGTGTCTACCCCGCCATTGGCCGGCCCGCCGTCGTCCCTGAGCACGACGGTGACGATGGCGCTGCCGCTGGCGTCGGGGGCGGGAGTCTGGGTACGGCCATTCTGGGACAACTACTGGTGGCTCTGCCCTTTAGCTTCGTCGCCGCGGCCGTGGTCATCACGCAAGTGGAGATATTCCCCACCAGGGTGCGCTACAGCGCCGCCGCGATCGGGTACAACGTCGGCATCATGGCCTTCGGGGGGACCGCTCCCCTGGCGGCGACCGCACTCGTGGCGCAGACCGGCAGTGCCATTGCTCCTGGGGTCTACCTCGTCGTGGTGGCCATGGTCGTGTTCTTCGTCACGTTCGCGCTGCCGGAGACCTACCGGCTCCCCTTACTCAGGGAGGGCGAAGGAAGCCCGACTCCAGACCCGGCCAGAAAGCAGCCCCCATAGCCGCTGCCGCCGGATCGTGTTCTTTCCTCTTCGAACGATCGATATAATCGTGCATCCCATACCCTTCACCGAAACCCGCATCCTCCACGAGTACGGGATGCTCCACATCCGCGATACTCACCTCAGCTTCACTCTTTCCGCAAAACCGCTGTAGGGTCCCCAGCGGACGGTTCTCCCGAGATCATGCCTTCCTCTCCGCTCCGTTTTCCCTTCGGGTCTATACTCTGCCCGTGGATAACGGAGCGGGCATCGCCGTCCAGACCGTGGGCCTCGGGAAGGTCTACGGCGAGGGTACGAACGAGGTTAGGGCGCTGGAGGACGTCTCGCTCGAGTTTCCCAATGGGGAGTTCGCGGCGATCATGGGCCCTTCTGGTTCGGGTAAGAGCACGCTGTTGCACATCCTCGGCGCTCTGGACAAGCCAACGTCGGGACGGGTGGTCGTCGGGGGAACGGATCTCATTGGGCTCTCCGACAGGAAGCTCACGCTCCTCAGGCGGGAGCGGATGGGCTTCGTGTTCCAGTTCTTCAACCTGATTCCGACCCTCACGGCCGAGGAGAACGTGCTGTTGCCCGTGCTCATCGCCGGCAAGAAAGCGGACAAATACGCCCAAAGACTCGACGAACTCCTGGAACTCGTAGGGCTTACCGAGCGGCGGACGCACAGACCCGATGAGCTCTCGGGCGGCGAGCAACAGAGGGTGGCTCTAGCGCGGGCCATGATCAGACGCCCCGATATCGTCCTGGCCGATGAACCCACGGGAAACCTGGACTCGAGGACCGGCGCCGAGGTTCTCGGGCTTCTCAAAGAGTCAGCGGTCCGCTTCGAGCAAACGATACTCATGGTCACCCACGACCCGCGCGCCGCCGCGACGGCCGACCGCGCCGTCTTCCTCTCCGATGGCAGGGTGGTAGACGAGGCCAGGGACCCGGATCAGGACGAGATCCTCGAACGCATCAAGACGCTCGAGTCGGACAGATAATGGCCGTCTACCGATTTCGGCAGATGGCAGACGAAGAAGCGCGTGAGATCTCTGGCTGGCACTACGAACCCCCCTACGACTTCTACGACACGGCGAGCGACGAGGGCGATCTGGAAGAGCTCCTTGACCCCGAACGCAGGCAAGGCACCTACTTTTCGGCCTTCGACGAAGTAGGAGCCCTGGTCGGTTTCTTCCAGTTCGAGACTAGAGACGAGACCGTTGACGTAGGACTCGGCCTGAGACCGGACTTCACCGGACGGGGTCTCGGAGTCGAGTACGTCCTTGCAGGCCTCGAGTTCGCCAGGCAACGTTTCTCCCCCGGGCGCTTCACGCTCTCCGTAGCCACCTTCAACGAGCGGGCCATCCGGGTCTACGAACGCGCCGGCTTCCGGCGGGGTACCGTGTACACACACCACACCAACGGCGCTGATTGGCACTTCCTTGCGATGGCCAGGGAAGCGTGAAGCTCCGGCGGTTCTCTGGGCTAAGCTTCCGGAATCTGCGCGCCAGGGTGCAGCGAACCTTGCTAACGGCCGTCGGCATCGTGCTCGGGGTCGGCATCGTCTTCGGCGTCCTCACCCTCTCCAACACCATGTCAGGCACCTTCGAGGACCTCTTTTCCAGGGCCTACGGTTCTTCCGACCTGACCATCACGGCAGCGGGGGGCAGCGGCGGGTTCGCCCAGAAAACGGTCGAGAAGGTGCGCGGCTACGAAGGGGTTGGGTCGGCCGCGCCCCGCTATTCGCTCTCTTCATCGCTCATCCTCGAAAGAAAGAACGACTTGCCGGAGGTCAGGAGCATGCGCCTCTTCGGCGTCGAGCCGCGTTCGGCGGAACTGGCAACCGGCTTCGAGCTGACGGACGGACATTTTCCGCGGAGCGGCAAGGAGCTCACGCTTGACGGGGGATCGGCCAAGAGCGCGGGGTTTGGGATCGGGGACACCGTCACGATCGGAACTCCAGATGGACCCAAGAAAGTAGAGCTCGTCGGGCTCTTGCGCATACCAGGCGGGTCTTTCGGCGGCCTTGCTTTCGGGATGGTGCCCCTGTCATTCGGCCAGGATGCCTTCGACAAGCGGGGCCAGATCTCCGGTATCTCCGTAGGGACCGCGGAAGGCGTCTCCGCCTCGGACCTCAGGGACGGAGCTGGACAAAAAACTCGGCGAGGGGTCTGCAGGTCGAGCGGTCCGAGACGCGCACCCGGCAGGTCAGCGGGCAACTCCAGGGGTTCACGATCGCGCTGCTCTTCTTCGCGGGGACCTCGCTCTTCGTCGGTGCCTTCCTCGTCTTCAACGCGCTCTCGATGACCGTCCTCGAGCGGACGCGCGAGCTGGGGATGCTTCGCGCCCTCGGTTCGACGCGGGCCATGATCGCCCGCTCCGTCGTCGTCGAGGCGATGCTCCTCGGGTTGCTCGGCTCGGTCCTCGGGGTTCTCTTCGGGTACGGGATGGCAAAGGGGCTCGTCTACCTTTTCGGCAGGGCTTTCCTGTTCCAGATCACGACCCTGATCCTGTCCCCCTTCGCCCTCGTCTCCGCCATAGTCGTCGGCATAGCCGTAACGGTCTTCGCCGCCCTCTACCCGGCCCTGAAGGCGGGGAGGGTCAGCCCCGTCGAGGCCATGCGCGCCCGGTCGGGAGGTACCAGCCGTCGGTCGCGCGGCCTCCTGGTTTTCGGGCCTGTCCTTGGGCTCTTGCTCGCCGGGGCTGGGGTGCCCTGGATCTACTACCTCGCCAAAAACCTCTCGGCCGACCTGGAAGGATTTATCTACGCGTCCGGGATCGTGGCGATCATCGCCGCGTTCCTCGGTATCTCCCTGGTAATTCCCGTCCTGGTCAGGCCGCTCGCGGCGCTGTTCTCGCCGGTGCTCGGGCTCCTCTTCGGGGTCGAGGGGAGGATGGCGGCGGCGAACGCGACGCGCAACAAGGCAAGGACCGCGCTTACGGCTTCGGCCCTCATGGTCGGCATCTCGCTCGTTGTGGCGTTCTCCGCCCTTGGCGGGAGCCTGCTAGGTTCCATCCGGGACTACCTCGATGGTTCCCTTGGGAGTGACTACGTCGTGCAGCCCACACAGCAGAACTCCGACGCCGGGTTCTCCGCGAAGCTGCCGGGGGAGATCGGGCGGGTAGACGGCGTCGAGAAGACGACGAGTATCGTCTCGTCCTTCCGCCAGGACGGGAAGAAGGTCGACGCCGTCTTCGGGGTTGACGAGAATTACCCCGAGATCTTCCGCGTAAACTACGCCGCCGGAGGATCTGACGCCTTCTCCAGTCTGAAGGACGGCGGTGCCCTCGTGGGCAAGCAGCTCGCCGAGGACCGCAAGGTCGGCGTGGGTTCGAAGATAGAAATTCCCGGTCCGAAAGGTAGGAAGAAGTACCCGGTCGAGGGCATCCTGGGGAACGACGTCATCGGCGGCGGGACGGGCATCTATCTCTCCAAAGGTACCCTGGCCGATGACTTCAACGAGACCGAGAGCGAATTTCTCGCGGTGAAGGCGAAACGGGGCTCGGACCGCGACGTTCTGGAGCGCAGGATCGAGGACGTTCTAAGGGACTACCCGCAGTTCACGCTGTACTCGAACGCCGAGTGGAAGGCGCAGATAGAGAGCGACTTCAACCGCCAGTACGTGTTTTTCTACGCCATCATGGGCGTGTCGGTGGCGGTATCGGCTTTCGGCGTCGTCAACACCCTCTCCATGAGCGTCTTCGAGCGCACCCGTGAGATCGGGATACTCAGGGCCATCGGGACGACGCGGCTCCAGATAGGCCGCCTCATCATAGACGAGGGGGTCGTTATCAGCCTGATCGGCTGTCTCGTCGGCGTGGCTTTGGGCTCGCTGCTCGGCTATCTCTTCGTCCAGGGCTCGGGCGCGGGAGGCTTCGAGATCGACTTCTACTACCCCAAACTGCCGGCCCTGGCCGCCCTCCTCTCAGGCCTATTCATTGGCGTCTTCGCCGGCCTTCTTCCAGCCCGCTCTGCGGCCCGCAAGAGCATCGTCGAGGCCGTCCAGTACGAGTGAAAGCGATTAGCAGAGGTCAAGACCTCTGCTAATCGCGCCGTCAGCAATTCAGCTGGTCAGCACTTCAGTAAGAATAAGGCTGAAATGCTGACCAGCTGAATTGCTGACTGGCTGAAATGGGGTTCAACCCCGTTGCATGCTGCTCTAAAATGGTCCGGACGTGTCTAACAGACATTAGCGAAAGGTTGCTCCATGGGCGAAGGACAGCGGGAGCAGAACAACCTCGAAGACAGCGCGGTTCTTGAATCCATAACTTCGCAGTGGTGGTCTTTCTCGTCTTTCGTCCCGTTGCTGACGGGCGCGTTCTGGCTGTGGTTGGCGGCGCGGGGCGGCCTGCCTGCGGTCATGGTCGGGGCTGTGCCTGGAGCGCTACTGCTGGGCACGGGGCTCTCTGGACTCTTGTGGGCCGTGGAAGCCAGGACGTTCCAGTTCATGTCGCTCGCCTCCGTCCTCGGGGTGGTCCTGTCTCTGCCCGCGATCCTGCTCATGGGACCCGTTGCCGCGCTCGTGCTCGGGCTGGGTTCTGCTGCGAGCTTTCTCGCGGCGGGCTACCTGGCCCTGGGACAGCACCGCTGCCCTTCGAGCGTCCCCGCGCCCGACACGGGTCCACGCCTCGCCGCGAGGGCCGCGGTCAACGAGCTGATGATGTGCGGCCTCATCCTCACAAGCTGGCCCGTCGTGGTGGGTACGGCCGCCGTACGCATCCAGCGCGAGGCTACAGAGGCGTATTCCCTGTTCGATGAGAAGGGCTGGTTCTCGGACCCGGCCTCCTACCACAAAGACCCGCCTCCCCTGGAGGAACCCGAAATCGAGATCATCGAACACAAGGGAAGGAAGATCGAACACCTCACCTTCGAGAGCCTCTACGAACCGCACGAGGACGAACCGGGGCGCGAACGCTGGCTCTCGTACAAACGTAACCCCACTGCCCACGCGTGGATCCTACGCCACCAGGGCGAGCAGCGGCCGTGGCTGATCTGTGTCCACGGCATCAGGATGGGCACCATGAAGAAGAGCTTGATCCGCTTCCAGCCAGAGTACCTGCACGAGGAACTTGGTCTGAACCTGATCATGCCCGTTCTCCCCATGCACGGCCCGCGCGATACCGGTGGCATTATCAGTGGAGAGAGAACGCTCTCCGGCGACGTTATGGACACGCTGCACACCGGTGCGCAGGCTATGTGGGACCTCAGGCGGCTCGTCTGGTGGCTGCGCGAGAGCGAGGGGGCGCCTGCCATCGGAGCACTGGGCCACTCTTTAGGCGGCTACGCCGTCTCCCTGCTCGCCTCGCTTGAAGAAGACCTTGACTGCGTCGTGGCCGGCAACCCGGCGGTCGACCCCGCACACCTGTTCTGGAGCAACGCGCTCGCCGTCGCCAACCACTCTCTAAGTGCCGAGGGCATCCGCGAGGAGACGTTCAAAGCACTGTTGCGCCCCGTCTCCCCGCTCGCCCTCGAGCCCTTGGTCCCCCACGAGCGCAGGGCCATCTTCGCCGGCACGGTGGACCGGGTTATTCCCCCGGTCCAGGCCCACAGCCTGTGGCGCCACTGGGGAGAGCCGCGCATCGGCTGGTACCAGGGGGCCCACCAGCGCTTTATACGCGCCCAGGAGGGCCGCAAGGTCCTCGAAGACACCCTCCGCGCCGCCGAAATGCTGCCCGTGGAGACGACAGGGACAACTTCTCAACGATAAGCGGAGTTGGCGTAGTAGGCCAGTATCTTCTCGCTGCCAGGGGCTGGACTGTACCCTTCGCGCCCGGCCGATACTAGTCGCCGCAAAATGAGCGACTGCAAAGCGGCTTCGTAGTCGAGTGGTTCGCCCTGGGTGAGGCTTCGCGCGCGTGAGATCAGACCGTCCTCCGGAACGGGTCTCTCTGGGGCTTCGATCAGGGCCCTGGCGACGAGCGGTACGGCCGCTGGAGGGACAGACTCGTTTATGGTTCGCATTAGAAGCTGGGCAAGTCTCGTGACCTCTTCGATCCGGTCCTCGCGCCCCAGTTCTGAGAACGAGATCCCACGCGTGGCCGCGTAGTGGCGCGCCGAGACCGGTGTCCCGATACCGACGGCGGCGGCTCCGAGACGAAAGCTGCCGCCTCGCCGCGTCCTTATGAGGTTTCTGGCCACTGACTCGGCCGTGGAGGCGAAGAACCCTCCGTACCCCCTGATTCCGGCGTTGGGACCACCAGGCTGAAGGAGGCTGTGGTCTTCTAGCACCCAATCGTAGTTGACGCCGACGGGCACGAAGAGGATGTCTTTGAGATCGGGGTCGAAATGCCTGAGCGTGTAATCGAGCAGCCCTATCTTCGGCTCGCGGGGTCTTCCGTCACGGCTCAGTCCACCTTCGGGAAAGAAGGCTTGCGTGAGGCCGCCCTCGACGGCCATCTGGACGAAGCGCTCGAGCACACGCCGATAGAGTTCGTCGCCGGAACCACGCCGCACGAAGAACGCGCCCATGCCCCCGATCAGCGGCCCCAGAGGCCAAACGACGGCCCACTCCCCCGCCGCGTAGCTGAGGGCTGCACGATGTTCCATCACGTGAGCCAGTAGTATGTAGTCTATGTTGCTCCTGTGGTTCATTACGAAGATGACGCTCGCATCTTCGTCCAGGATCTCGTCCAGGGCCGCGAGACCTCTTTTCGGGTCGACACGGACGTTGTAGAGGGACGTGGAGATCCAGGCCGCGAGCGGGATCCCGACCCTGAAGTACAAGAACGCGTTGAAGGAGGGTACGATCTCACGCGCATAGCGCCCGACCCTGGCCATCGCAACGGCCATCGAGACGCCGTTCTCGTCGGCGTAAGCCTCGGCGGCCCTGAGCAACTCCGGGTCGTGGGTGAGGCTGTGGATCAGGGCCCGCCGCCGGGTCAGCTTGAAGCTGGGTAGCTTGATCCCCCTACGCCCCACCTCCTCGACGATCCTTTCGGCCCTCTGCCTGAAGAACCATCGGACCGCGGGCACGAGCCTTCCGGCAACGAACAAGAGTATGACGAGAACCAACCAGCCTCGTCGTCGGTACTTATCACCCAACATCGTGCAGGTCCAACACCCCTATCGGCCCACCTGACCCATATCTTCCAGGCGCGACAGCGCGACCGCTGCCTCGTCCACGAGCCGTTCGACGATCTCAGCGGCCCCCTGTTCTTCCCCTATCAACCCGACGCCCTGGCCGGCGAGCAACGGCGAGTAATCTCCGTCGTCGGCGGCCTGAGCGGCAGCGTAGATGTCACCAGCGGCCGCGCTATGGAGCAGCCAGCCAAGCGGCTCGGGACCTTCGCTTATGTACTCCTCGGCCAGGCGGTTGCGAAGTCCTCGCGCGGGACGTCCGGTGAAAGCGTGGGTTAGGATCGTATCCGTCTCGCCGGCTTCGAGGAGACGCTTGCGGTACGCGGGATGGGCACCGCTCTCGCGCGCCAGGAGAAAGCGGGTGCCGAGTTGCGCCCCCGAGGCGCCGAGCGAGAGCGCGGCGAGGAGGCCCCTTCCGTCCGAGATGCCGCCCGCGGCGACCACGGGTATATCTACCGAATCAACGACTCGCGGCACCAGCGCCATCGTCCCCACGAGCGGTACTTCCCTACCGGGACCGACCTCGAAGGTGGAGCGGTGGCCTCCGGCCTCAGCCCCCTGGGCCACGACGACATCCACGCCCCGCTCCGCCACACGAACTGCCTCCTCGGCCGTGGTGACCATCGCCGTTACCATAACGCCCTCGCTGTGCGCCCGCTCCACTAGCTCTGCCGGGTCCCCGAGCGCCACGCTCAGCACCGGCACCCTCTCCTCGAAGACGACCTCCAGTTGCTCCGCCAGCGGCGAAGGCGGCGCGGCAATGTCAGTGTTCCCGGGCGGCAGGTCCAATCTCTCCCTGAACCTGTCGAGGAAACGCTGGACCGATGCCACGTCCTCGTTCTCCCTTCCCGGAGGCGCTATCAGGAAGTTGACCCCGAAAGGTTTGTCGGTCCGCCCCTTGACCACCTTGATATCGTCCCGCAGCTTCTCGGGCGCCACCCGCGCACCCGCGAGCACCCCGAAGCCCCCAGCCTCGCATACGGCCGAGACGAGATCCGGCGTCGTCCATCCTCCGGCCATGGGCGCCTGGATAATGGGGTAACGGATGCCGAGCAGGTCACAAAGCGAAGTCGATAGAGAGCGGTGCGAACGCGATGACGCCATGAAATACCTCCCAACAAACGGCCTGCGCGCGAGCCCACGAAAGGCTCGCCGCTTCGGTACTCGTCCCCGGAAAATATAACGCCCGCCTCCGCCACGCGATAGTCCTCGGCTACACAAAGTCCGGGCGAACGCCAACCACACGACGGAACACGCCCCCTCGCACGGCTGACAAGCGAAGCCCGAAGGGCTGAGCGTGCTGACAAGGCGCCAAAGGCGCCGTGCTGACAAGCCGTCTGGCGAAGCCTGGCGGCGTGCTGTGTAAGCTCGTTTACCCGGAGATGAGACGAACGCTGTTAGCATTCGCGACGTATACTCTCGATATACTCTTTGATGGAAGAAGGTGGGCGCTCTGGCGGCGCTATCGGCGGTGCCGAAGAAGCGGGTGGCTGTGATCGGGGCCGGAATGGGCGGCCTGGCGGCGGCGATCCGGCTGGCCGCCAAGGGCTTCGAGGTCGAGGTCTTCGAGAAGAACGACCAGGTCGGCGGACGAGTCGGGAAACTCGAGGCTGGAGGCTTCTCCTTCGATACTGGTCCTTCGCTCCTCCTGATGACCGACACGTATCGCGAGCTGTTCCGCACTGCGGGCCGAGACCTGGACGACTATGTGAGGCTCATACCCCTCGACGCCAACTACCGGGTAACGTTCGGCGACGGCGACGCCCTGACCATCCGGCGCACGCTCCCCGAGCTCGTCAAGGAACTGGAACGCATCGAGCCAGGCGTAACCCCGCGCTTCTACCGCTTTCTGGAAGACGCCTGCTACAAGTACCGACTCGGCCGCTCGGAGTTCGTGGAGCGAGACTTCGAAGGGGCCAGGGACTTCTTCGGCGTACGCAACCTGCGGCTCCTCCTCAAGACGAAGGCCGTCAACAACTACTACCGCAGGGTCTCGAAGTACTTCGCCTCGGAGAAACTGCGGCAAGCGTTCTCCTTGCAGACGATGTACCTTGGCCTCTCCCCGTTCGAGGCGCCGGCGGTCTATTCGCTCCTCCCCTACACCGAGCTGGCCGAAGACGGCCTCTGGTTCCCAGAAGGAGGGATGTACTCCCTCATCGAGGCGATGGAGAGTCTCGCGACGGAGCTCGGCGTGAGGTTCCATCTGAACAGCCCGGTCGAGAGAGTCGTCGTTACCAAAGGCCGGGCGCGGGGCGTCAGGGTGAACGGCGACGAGATAGAGGCCGACGCCGTGCTGGCCAACGCGGACCTGCCCTACGCCTACCGCGAGCTTCTCGGCGGGGCGGCTGACGGGGATTTCAGGCTGAGAAAGCGCGACAAGCTTCAGTACACAGCCTCCGCGTTCATGCTCTATCTCGGCGTCGACGGGAAGCTCGGGGACATGGTGCACCACAACTTCTACCTCTCCGGGCGCTACAAGGAGAACTTCGAGGCGATATTCCGGGATCACAGGCTGCCCGACGACCCCTCGTTCTACGCCGTCGTCCCAACCAAGACGGAGCCGCGCATGGCCCCTGAGGGGATGGAGAGCCTCTTCGTGCTCGTCCCCGTGCCGCACCTCGGGCCGAACGTGGACTGGGACCGGGACAGCGACGCGTTCCGAGGAAAAAGTCTACGGCTTGCTGGAGCAGCCGGTGCGGACTCGACAGTAGGCGCGTCGTCTACGAGAAGGTGAGGACGCCGCTCGACTGGCGCGACGAGTACAACCTGGAGGAGGGGGCCGCGTTCGGCATCGGGCACGGCATCTTCCAGGTCGGATACTTTCGGCCGCCGATGGTGTCGAAAGTCATTGAAGGGATGTACTTCGTGGGCGCGAGCACCAGGCCGGGTACGGGCGTGCCGCTGGTTACGATAGGCGCCAGGCTCGTGGCCGACCGCATGGGGCGCGAGGTCGGCGGACCGTGAGGCTCGACCCGGCCGGCGGCAAGAAGCTCGACGGCGGGCTCTCGCTCGCCGAGGCCTACGAGCTGTGCCGCAGGGTGCAGAAGTCGCACAGCAGGACCTACTACTTCTCGACCCGTCTCTTCCCCGCCGAGGTCAGGCCCCGCGTGCACGCCCTCTACGCCTTCATGCGTTACGCCGACGAAATAGTGGACACCCCCCACGACCTGCCCCTCGACGCGCAGCTCTCCGTACTGGAGGAGTTCGAGGCCGAGACGCTGGCGGCCATCTCGGGGGAAGAAGTCCCCAACCCCATCCTGCGCGCCTACGCCGACACGGTACGCGTCTGCGGCATCGACCCCGAGACCATAACCGCCTTCATGGAGAGCATGAAGATGGACACCCGCGTCTTTCGGTACCCGACGTACTCGGACCTCGAAGCCTACACCTACGGGAGCGCCGCCGTCGTCGGCCTGATGATGTGCAGGGTCGTCGGCGCGGCCGACGGGAGGGCCGACCGCCACGCCGAGGCTCTTGGCGTCGCCATGCAGCTCTCGAACTTTCTGCGCGACGTCGGGGAGGACTGGCGGCGCGGACGGGTGTACTTGCCGCTGGAGGATCTGGAGCGCTTCGGTTACACGGAGCAGGATCTCGCATCAGGCGTCGTCGACGAGCGTTTCGTTGCGCTCATGCAATTCGAGATAGACCGGGCGCGCAAGCTCTACGAGGTCGCCGACGAGGGGATGGGCTACATCCCGAGGGGGCGGCGTTTCCCTGTCGTCGTGGCGCGCGAGCTGTACGCGGCGATCCTCGACCGCATCGAAGCCCAAGACTACGACGTCTACGCGCGCAGGGCGCAAATCTCGCGGCCAGGGAAACTGGTCGTTGCGGCCCGCTGCGCCGCGCGCGACCCCGGTGAGATCTCCGCCCGCGTCCGCCAGTCTTGGGGAGTAGGGAGTAGAGAATAGGGGAAGACTAAACCCTACTCCCCATTCTCCCGAGACGGCGGCGGTTTGAAATGCCGGTCTTGGCGTGCTGTAATGGACTGGTCACGGGTCGCAAAACCGTGACGCTCATCGAGAGCGGTGGAGGGACGGGCCCTTTGAAGCCGCGGCAACCGGCGAGGAGCTTACGCCTCGTGGCAGGTGCCAACTCCCGCGGAGCAGACTCCGGAAGATGAGGTTAATGGGTAGTCGCTAGCCTCTCTCCTCCGCGCGAAAGTGTGATGAAAACGAGAGAGGTTTTGTCTTGAGCCCGAACCTTAGAGAGCTCCTGGAGAAGCGAGTCCTGATCGGGGACGGTGCCGTGGGCACGCTCCTGGGAGAACGCGGTGTCGGCTTCGGACACCCCTATGCCCGCGCGAACCTCTCCCACCCCGGGATGGTCACGAGCATCCACGAGGAGTACCTGAGGGCCGGCGCGGACGTGATCGAGACCAATACCTTCGCCGCCAACCGCTTCAAGCTCGAGACCCACGACCTGGAAGACAGGGTGGGCGAGGTCAACGCCGAAGGAGCCGCCCTCGCCCTCGCGGCGGCGAAGTCCGTCGCAGGAACCAAAGACAGGGCGCTCGTCCTCGGGGCTATAGGTCCCATGGGGCGTCCGCTCGCCCCCATCGGCCCCGTCGGCCCAGATGAGGCGCGGTCCGTCTTCCTGGAGCAGGCCGAGGCGCTCCTCGAAGGCGGGGCCGACGCCATCCTGCTGGAGACCTTCCCAGACCTCGTCGAGCTAAGGCTCGCCTACGAGGCGGTCGAACCTTTGGGCGCGCCTGTACTGGCGTACAAGACCTTCGTCGAGGACGGCGAGACGCTCGACGAAGGGCTGCCCCACCGGGCGGCGCGCGAGATCTCCTCCTGGGGCGCCGCCCTTGCGGGGGCGAACTGCACCGTAGGTCCGCAACGGATGGTGCAGATCATCGACCAGATGTCCGACGGGGCAGGACCCGTCGCAGCCTTCCCAAACCCCAGCCTGCCCCAGCTCGTTGATGGCCACATCCGCTTTCGGCGGCACACGCACCACTTCGCCCAGTACGGCGTGAAGCTCGCCGAGGCCGGCGCGCGGCTCGTGGGCGGCTGCTGCGGGACCACCCCGGCCCACATAAGGGCGCTCGCCGAAGCGTTGCGGGACTTCAAGGTCTCCGGTGCCAGGGCGCGCCGCCCCTTGCCCATCGTGGAGCGGGCCGAGCGCGCCGAGGTTGCGTCCGAGCCCGTCTCGGAGTTCGCCGAGCGGTTGCGGATGGGCTTCGCCGTCACGGTCGAGGTGGATCTCCCGCGCGGCAACGAGATAACTCAGGTCGTCGAAGCTGCGCGGCGCTTGAAGGAACGCGGCGTCCACGCCATAGACATCTCCGACGGGGCGCGGGCGAGGCTCAGGATGCACCCCGTGGCGGCGGCCAGGATCGTCCAGGACGAGGCTGGCATCGAGGTCGTCTCCCACATCTCCTGCAGGGACAGGAACATCATAGGGTTGCAGGCTGACCTGCTCGGGGCGGCGGCGCTAGGGATAAAAAACATCCTCGCCGTGACGGGCGACCCGGCCCAGATCGGGGACTACCCGGAGGCGACCTCGGTCTTCGACACCGACTCTGTGGGCCTCGTGCACGTCCTCTCCAAGATGAACCGGGGAGAGGACCTGGCAGGAAACCCCATCGGCGAGCCGCCGGGCTTCCTGATCGGGGCCTCTTTCAACCCGACGGCGGAAGATCTGGACGAGGAGGTCGCCAAGCTCAGGCGCAAGGTCGAGGCGGGGGCGCACGCCTTCTGGACGCAGCCGGTCTTCGAGATAGAAGCCCTGGAGAACGCTCTGGGACGTATTGGAGACGATGGGGTCTGCATCCTGCTCGGCCTCATGCCGCTACGCAGCGCCCGCCAGGCCGAGTTCCTCCACCACGAGGTCCCCGGTATATGTATCCCCAGGCACGTCCGCGAGAGACTCGCCGCCCTCTCCCCCGAGGACGCCCCGAAATACGGCGTCGAGGTAGCCCAGAACCTGCTCGTCGAGGCGCAGCCCCTGGTGGGCGGCGCGTACATAATGCCGCCGGCCAGCGCCCCCGAACTCGCCGGGGACGTAATCGAGGCGATCGGCGTCAGAAGTTGACCGGATGGAACGGGAGCTGATGGTTCTTCAACGCAACAGGAACGAAGAGAGACAAGCCCGGCTACACGAGTTCAAGGCGCTCCTGAAGGAACGCATCGTATTGCTGGACTGCGCTATGGGGACCATGATCCAGTCTTACCAGCTCTCCGAGGAAGACTACCGGGGGGAGCGCTTCGCCGACCATCCAGGGGAGCTCGCTGGCAACAACGACCTGCTTTCGATCACGCAGCCGCAGATCATCCGCGCCATCCACGAGGCCGCGATGGAGGCCGGCTCCGACATCATCGAGACCAACACTTTCAGCTCGACCTCCATCGCCCAGGCGGACTACAAGACGGAGGATCTGGCCTACGAATTGAACTACGAGGCGGCCCGCATCGCCCGCGAGGCGGCCGACGCCTACGCGACGACGGAGAGGCCACGCTTCGTAGCTGGCGCCCTGGGGCCGACGAACCGGACGGCTTCGCTCTCGCCCGACGTCAACAACCCCGGCTTCAGGAACATCACCTTCGACGAGCTCGCCGAATCTTACGCGGAGGCGGCGCGCGGGCTCGTCGAGGGAGGGGCTGACCTGCTGCTCGTCGAGACCGTCTTCGACACCCTCAACGCCAAGGCGGCCATATTCGGGATCACGGGGTATTTAGAAGCAGAAGACCTCGACGTTCCCGTCATGATCTCCGGCACGATCACCGACGCGAGCGGACGTACCCTCTCGGGGCAGGTAACCGAGGCCTTCTGGAACTCCGTGCGCCACGCGGAGCCTATTAGCATAGGGCTGAACTGCGCGCTCGGGTCGAAGGAGCTCAGGCAGTACGTGGAGGAGCTCTCCCGGATATCCGACGTGCCCGTGAGCGCCTACCCCAACGCCGGTCTCCCGAACGAGTTTGGCGAGTACGACGAGACGCCCGAGATGATGGCGGCCGAAATCGGGGAGTGGGCCGAGGCGGGATGGCTAAACATCGTCGGCGGCTGCTGCGGGACGACCCCGGATCACATAAGAGCCATTGCCGAAGCCGTCTCCGGCCACCCGCCGCGCGAGATACCAGAGATTCCGAAGAGACTGCGGCTCTCGGGGCTAGAACCTTGGAACGTCGGGCCCGACTCCCTGTTCGTGAACGTCGGGGAGCGGACCAACGTCACCGGCTCCGCGCGGTTCAAGGACCTCATACTGAACGAAGACTACGAGACGGCCCTGGAGGTGGCGCGAAGCCAGGTTGAGAACGGGGCCCAGGTTATAGACGTAAACATGGACGAGGGGATGCTCGACGGCGAGGATGCAATGGTCCGTTTCCTCAACCTCGTGGCGGCGGAGCCCGACATCTCGCGGGTGCCGGTCATGATCGACTCCTCAAGGTGGTCTATCGTAGAGGCCGGACTGAAGCGGGTGCAGGGCAGGGCCATCGTGAACTCCATCAGCCTGAAGGAGGGCGAGGAGGAGTTCGTCAGGCAGGCGCGGCTCGTGAAGCGCTACGGCGCGGCGGTGATCGTCATGGCCTTCGACGAGAAGGGTCAGGCCGACACGAAGGATAGGAAGGTCGAGGTCTGCAAGCGCGCCTACCGCGTACTTACGGAAGAGGTCGGCTTCCCGCCCGAGGACATCATCCTCGACCCGAACGTGTTCGCCATCGCCACTGGCATCGAAGAGCACGACAACTACGGCGTCGACTTCATCGAGGCCGTGCGTGAGATCAACGAGACCCTACCCCACGCCAAAACCTCGGGGGGCATCTCGAACGTCTCGTTCTCATTCAGGGGCAACAACCCCGTGCGGGAGGCCATCCACGCCGTGTTCCTATACCACGCCATAGGGGCTGGCCTGACGATGGGCATAGTCAACGCCGGCCAGCTCGCGGTCTACGACGAGATAGACGAAGAGTTGCGCCAAGCCGTCGAGGACGTTGTATCGAACCGCCGTCCCGACTCGACCGAACGCCTGCTCGGCCTGGCGGAGAAGTATCGCGACCAGGGCGACGCGGTACCTGACGAGAGAGACCAGGAGTGGCGAAGCTGGCCGGTCGAGAGGCGACTCGAGCACGCCCTCGTCAAGGGCATCGCCGAGTTCGTCGAGGAGGATACCGAGGAGGCACGTCATGGAGCCGAACGCCCGCTCGACGTGATCGAAGGCCCCCTCATGGACGGTATGAACGTCGTCGGGGATCTGTTCGGGTCGGGAAGGATGTTCCTGCCGCAGGTCGTGAAGAGCGCCCGCGTGATGAAGAGGGCCGTAGCCTACCTCATCCCGTTTATCGAGGAGAGTCAGGGTGAGGCCCGCAAGGCCAACGGCACGGTGGTGATGGCTACCGTCAAGGGCGACGTGCACGACATCGGGAAGAACATCGTCGGGGTCGTGCTCCAGTGCAATAACTTCGAGGTGATAGACCTGGGCGTCATGGTGCCTTCGGCGAAGATCCTGGAGACGGCTAGAGAGAAGAACGCCGACATTATAGGTCTCTCCGGCCTCATAACGCCCAGTCTCGACGAGATGGTTCACAACGCGAAGGAGATGCAGCGCGAAGGCTTCGAGATACCGTTGCTCATCGGCGGGGCGACGACCTCCCAGACGCACACGGCGGTCAAGATAGCGCCCGGCTACGACCGGCCCGTGATCCACGTCAAAGACGCCTCGCGCGCCGTCGGCGTGGTCCAGAACCTCGTAAGCGAAGGACGCAAGGCCGCCTACGCCGACCAGATCGCCGCCGACTACGAGGAGGTCCGCCGCAAGCACGCGGGCCGCCGCTCGAAGACCCGCCTCACGACCCTGCAGAGGGCGCGCGCCAACGGGATGAAGATCGACTGGGACGCCTACACGCCACCGCAGCCCAACGTCCTCGGGGTGCGCACGTTCGACGATTACGCCCTAAAGGAGATATGGCCTTACATAGACTGGACCCCTTTCTTCCACTCCTGGCAACTTAAGGGGAGCTATCCGAAGATACTCGACGACCCGGAGAAGGGCGTGGAGGCCAGAAAGCTCTTCGCCGACGCGCAGAGTCTACTCGACCGTATCGTGGCCGAGAAGTGGCTTACGGCCCGCGCCGTCTTCGGCCTCTTCCCCGCGAACGCCCTGGAGGGCGACTCGATACAGGTCTACACGGACGACTCGCGCGAGGAGGTCCTGGCCACCCTCGACTTCCTGCGCCAGCAGAAGCAGAAGCCGCCGGGCCGCCCGAACCACTCGCTGGCGGACTTCGTAGCCCCGAAGAGCTCAGGCCTCGAAGACCATATCGGGCTCTTCGCGGTGACCGCCGGACTCGGAGCCAACGAGGCGGCGCGAGACTTCGAAGTGGAGCACGACGACTACAACGCTATTATGGTCAAGGCGCTGGCCGACAGGCTCGCCGAGGCCCTGGCCGAACTGCTGCACCGACGGGTCCGCAGGGAGTTCTGGGGCTACGCGCCGGACGAGACCCTTGACAGCGAGGCCATGATCCGTGAAGAATACCTGGGCATCCGCCCTGCGCCGGGATATCCCGCCTGCCCCGAACACACCGAGAAGCGCACGCTATGGAGATTGCTCGACGTGGAGCACAACGCCGGCATCACGCTGACCGAGAGCTGCGCGATGTCGCCTGGCGCGACGGTCAGCGGCTACTACTTCTCACACCCTGACTCGAAGTACTTCGGCGTGGCAGAGATTGGGCGTGACCAGGCCTTAGATTACGCACAGCGCAAGGGCTGGAGCCTGGAAGAGGCCGAGAGGTGGCTCGCCCCCAACCTCGGCTACGACCCGCAAGAACCAGCCCGTAACGGGTCTACAAAGGTCCCGCAGGCCGTGAGCAAGTAACTGAAGGCCGTCACCTGTTGAGGTTCCCTTCCCTCTCGGACCTGAGCCTGGGATCGGTGCCCGGGACGGAGCGCCGGATCAGGCGCTCCGCCCGCTCGAAGAAGCGGGTGCGGTCGAGCAGCGGGTTCCAGAACCCAGCGGTGATGCAGTAGTAGGTGTCGTAGGGGCTCTCGTGATGGATGTCGTGGTGTTCTCTGGAGAGGATCACACCCCGCGACTGCAGCCAACCCACAAAGGCCGGTGGGGCTTGCATGTGCGCCCACATGTGGAACTGGTTGGTCAGAAAAGCAGCCAGGCACAGGAAGAGAGAGAAGATCCCGAAGAGATACCCGTAGTACATACTTTCCAGGGGCACTACGAGCCACACGACGAGCATAAAGGGAAGGCTCGCAAGGCTGTTGTTGCCGTTGGCGTCGACGAAGTCGTTGCCGACGATCCCCGTCGGGTCGACGTGGTGCTCGCGAAAAGGTTGGATGAAGTTCGGCCCGAGGATCGGGGTCTCGTAAGAACCGAAGTTGTCGGCGAGGAAGTGTACGAACCCCGAGAGGAAGTCAGCAGCCAGATATGCCAGTACCACCAGTATCGGCGCAAGCCACAAATCGCCGAAGTTGATCATTCCCCGGTAGACGTCTACAGCTATCAACGATAGTAGCAACAAAAAACACAAAATGCCGAAGACTTCTAGCAGATAATGGCCTCTGCTGGTCTCGGGCCGGTCTTGGGTGATTTGCTCTTGCTGGGTCATCTAAAACCTCCTTCGCGGAGAATACGGAGAGGAGTCGTCCCTGGATCAGTGCGAGACGATTGCTCCACGGTACTAACGGAACCGCACTTCGTCGAATCCAAGGGTGGTAACGAAGGCGCGGATGGTAGCTTCCGCGTTCTGTTCTGCCGTATCCAGGATCTCGTTCTCGCGGGCGGCGGCTTCGATTTTATCTACGGCCCGCAGACGGGCCTCTTCGACGAGGTCATCGTCAGGATGGACGTTCAGGGGACTCAGGTCTCGGTCGTAGACGCGGGTCTTCCCCTCGTCGAGGCTGGCTGAGAGGATCTCTGCTTCGGGTAGATCTATGGTGGCGGTGTCGCCTCTTACGTTCACGTCGTCCTCCTGGATGTCGCCGAGATCCACCCCAGCTTCGACGTTCCCTGTGGCTATTACTATGACCTTCTCGCCGGAGAACAGACGCTCCAGGATGTCACCGCCGGTCTCCTTCGTAACAGGCACCGACTCGGTCCAGCGCACCGTGGCGAGCTGGTCGAGCTCCCTTATCCCCTCAACCACGACGGGCCCCGTAGTGGTACGCGGCGGCTTCTCCCCTAGAAGCGTCCCGACTAACGGCAACTCCGGGCCGTAGCGTGCGAGTCCGACGCCGAGCGTAGCGCTGAGAACGACGATGACGAGCGCCAGAACGAGCGTCGTCCCCACCCCGCCGCCTTTCCCGCCCATTCTTCTACCTTTCAGAGGGTACAGATGTAGCAATTCTACACCGGGCCGGACTCAGCTGGCGAATATCGCCCGGATTCCCGGTTCGACGGGCCTGGAGGCACCGAGTACCCGTCCCGAACCGTGTTTGGCTCGCACGGCGACGTACGGATCGGAGGTCTGCACCAAGATGGTCGTCTCGAATCCATCACGGGGCACAGATCCCAGGGCCTCTAGTTGACCCTGGCGTGTGCCTGTGAGCACCTCCCAGGTGGCGACCTCCGTAGCGCCGTTCCAGCTAGCGTAGGCCCTGACCTCGTTTTCGGAGGTACGCTCAGCCGCCAGAGCGGGCTGATCTCCCGGTTGAGCACTCCACGGGAATCGGAAGGCCCGGTAGGACCTGTTTTCGGGCAGCAATCTAATGTCGAAGAGCAGTTCCCCATCCTCGCTGAACTCCGAGATGGCCAGTGCTCTGCCCCAACCCACGAACGCGTTGCCGTTCGGTAGCAACTGCATGTTACCGGCTGCATCAGCATACTGCTTGTCGGGGTGGGTGTACTGGCGCACCAGCGATGCTCTCATCTTCTCCTCGTCTAGCTCCAGCACGATGGCGCGCGACTCTTCTATTGCCTGCGGGGTGCCGTTCTCGAAGACCAGGGTGCCATTATTGAAAATGCTGATGGTACCGTCGGGCAGGCGGCGGGCGTCATGCTGGTAGGCGAATCGGGCGCCAGGACCCATCTCGAAGTCGCTCTTCTTGCCGCCCAGGCGCCACAGGACCTCGCCGCTGTTGCGGTCTATCTTGTAGACGGCGGAGGTTTCGCGGGCAGAGATCAGCAGGTTGTTGTCGTGATCTACGTCTATCGAGTTGATGTGGAAGTAGTCGATGCCGGGGTAGTGATCCTCATGTGCTTGGACATACGTTTCGTCGAGTCCGACGTGATCCAGGCTACGCCACTCGAAGAGCACCTCCCCTGTTTCGATGTCAAGCTCCTGAACAATCCCCTGCCATGCCACGCTGTCCCTGGAACCACCGACCGAGGAGAGGTCCAGAGGCACCGCGTTATAGATCGTGATCAGCGCGGTGTCCTGCGGGCTGATGAGGAACTCGTGGTGGTCCCCGTTGTAGCCGTTGGCGGCGCTGAACCGGGCTATCTCGCGGTAGGAGCTATCGAAGATCGTATACTCACCCGGTGTTTCTCCCCAGGTAAGCACGGGCCTGCCCCGGTAGCTCTGCACCTCGAAGTTCATCGCCCGCCCAACTGGGCTCGACAGAGGACGGAACCACACCACCTGTCCGCGATCGTCGACTATCATCGAGCCGCCCTGCCCGGCGCCCCCCTTCTCCGGAGCGACGAAGGTATAGCCGGACGCTGTATCGTGCGCCTGCGTGGTCACCCCGACGACGGGCGGGCTAAGGTCGGGGCGCGAGCGGAAAGCCCACACGCCATTCGCAGACGCGGATGAATCGCCTGGCAAGGACATGACCTTTGGGCCTTGCAAGGGGTTAACCTTCTGGGTGCGCTCACGCAGTGCGCAGCCAACCAGGTTTGTCGACGCGAGGTACGCCGTGCCGGCGCTCACCGCTGTGAGAAATTGACGTCGTGTGAACTTAGAGCCCACGGCAAGACCTCCCCGCCATGCGTCCCGAGCTTTGAATAGAGGTTTGCTCCAGTAAGCATCGTTCTTTATGTGATGGGTACATGCGACAGATCAGGAAAGGGTCATCAGCGTTCATCCCTGCCCGAAGGGAAGCAGGGCAACGGACGAGCGCGGAACGCTCCTGACCTCTCGTCTACGGCGATCTTAATCCTAGACGGACGGGAACACACACGGTCTCTCACGCCTGTATATTGGTCTGTCTCCAGCGGGTATGTCCGCCGAGTCCCTCGGCCTCGGGGAACTCCTCGCCTTTGGAGAGCTGGACTCGGATGGGCGGCAGCATGGTCCCCCTGTCGCAGATGTAGGTGCCCGAGAACGGGGCCTTGTCGCCGGGTCCGTGGGTGGGCCCGTAAGTCCTATAGCGGGCGAGTATATCTTCGAGGCTAGCCATCACAGCGTCACGGACCGGGCATCGCTGAAGCCCGGCGTCTCTACGAGAATATTCAGGACCTCTTCGGGAACGGGCTCGTCCACGGTGACGGCCATCGCCGCGCGGGAACCCGGCTCTCCGCGCCCGACGGCCATGTTGCCGATGTTGATGCCGTGCTCCCCGAGGATGCCGCCTAGCCTGCCGATCATACCCGGCCTGTCCTCGTTGCGGATGAAGAGCATATGTTTCTCGGGCACGACGTCGAAGTCGAAACCCATCGCCCCGACGAGCCGCGGCTGCATCCTGGGCCCGAAGAGGGTCCCGCTGACGGCGTTCTCGCCCATGCGTAGCTCCACGAGGCTCGTGTAGTCGGCGCTCTCGGAAGAGTGGGAGGTCTGGACCTTGAGACCCCTCTCTCTGGCGAGGGCTGGCGTGTTGACGAAGTTCAAGGGCTCGAAGACCATCGGCGCGAGGAGCCCCTTCTGGGCCGAGACGTCGAGGAGGCGCGTGTCGAAGCCAGCGACCTCGCCGCGGTACGAGATCCTCAGGGTGTCGGTGGTCCTCTCCGTCAGTTGGTAGAGCAGACTCCCAAGCGCCTCGCAGAGTCCCGAGAACTGGGCTACGAACTCGGCGCCCTCCCCCATCGGCACGGGGGCGTTTATGGCGTGTATCGGGACGGCGCCCCTGAGGGCCGTGGCGACCTGCTCGGCGGCCGTTATGCCGGCCCTGTCCTGCGCCTCGGCGGTGCTCGCCCCGAGGTGCGGCGTCACCACCACGTTGGGGAGCGTGAAGATCGGGGACTCCGTCGTCGGTTCCTCGGCGAAGACGTCGAGCGCCGCGCCCGCGATGGTGCCTTCCTTGAGCGCATTGTAGAGGTCCGTCTCGTCCACGATGCCGCCGCGCGCCACGTTTATGAGGTAGGCGGTTGGCTTCATCTTCGCCAGCGACCCCTCGTTCACGAGCCCAACCGTCTGCGGGGTACGCGGGACGTGCAGAGAGACGAAGTCGGACCGCTCGAAGACTTCATCCGTGGTCGCGGCCCGCTCCACGTTCACCTGGCGCATCCTGTCCTCGGAGACGTAAGGGTCGTAGGCGAGGACTCGCATGCCCATACCAAGGGCGCCACGCGCGACGATAGCGCCGACGTGGCCGAGCCCAATCAGGCCGAGCGTCTTGCCCGAAACCTCCACGCCCTTGAAGGCGCCCCTCTTCCACTCCCCGTCCCGCAAGGAAGAGTCCGCCGCGGGGATGCGTCGCGCGGAGGCGAGCATGAGCCCCAAGGTGTGCTCCGCCGCGGCCACCGTGTTGCTCTCCGGGGCGTTGGCGACGATGACGCCGCGTTTGGTGGCGGCCTCTATATCTATGTTGTCCACCCCGATGCCCGCGCGGCCTATGGCCTTCAGGTTATCTGCCCGCTCCATTACCTCGGCACTCACCCTGGTGGCGCTGCGGATTATGAGACCGTCGTACTGTCCGATCGTCTCCAGCAACTCCTCCGGAGTGAGTCCGAGTCGGACGTCGACCTCGAAGTCTCGCTCTAAGAGCTCTATGCCGGGCTCGGCCAGCTTCTCCGGGATGAGGACCCTCAAGCGGTCACCCCGCTCCTGGAGAAGACCCTCTGGGCCGCGCCGACGCCCCTGCCGAGTTCGACCGGGTAGTCGAGAGACTCGAGGGCCAACTCCGTGGCCGCGATCGTGGCGATGATGTCGAAGGCGTCGAAGAAACCGCAGTGCCCGATGCGGAAGATCCTGCCCGCCATCTCGCCCTGCCCGCCTGCCACCTGTATCCCGTGCTCGCGGAAGACCATCCGCACGAGCTGCTTGCCGTCGATACCCTCAGGCACCCAGGCCGCCGTAACAGCGGAGTTGAGGTCCTCATCGGGCCCGAAGAGCTTGAGGCCCATGCCCTTGATCCCCGCCCTCGAAGCCCTCCCGAGCATGATGTGCCGCTCGAAGACGTTCTCGACGCCCTCCTCGATAAGCTGCTGCAACGCGATGTCGAGCTGGATGATGAGGCTCACCGCAGGCGTCCACGCCGTCTGCGCCGGGTCCTTCCCATAGGCCTTCTTCGCGGCCGTCCAGTCGAAGTAGTAGCGCGGCATCCGCGCCTCTTCGTGCATCCGCATGGCCCGCTCGCTGACGCTCACGAACCCGAGCCCAGGAGGCGTCATGAGCGCCTTCTGCGAACCCGCGACGACCACGTCGACACCCCACTCGTCGGTCCTCAAAGTGCACGCCCCCAGGCCCGAGACCGCATCGACGATGGTGATCACGTTCTGTGCGGCCCTGGCGAACCCTTCGATGTCGTTGACGGTGCCAGTCGAGGTCTCCGAGAGGACGCAGAAGGCAGCCTTTATCTCCGGGTCGCCCGCCAGCGCTTCGGCGACCTCGCCGTTGTCCGCCTTCTCGCCCCACTCGTACTTCAGTTCCGTCACCTCGAGCCCGAAGGCCCTGGCCATCTTGACCCACCGGCCGCCGAAGTTGCCGTTGTTTACAACAAGGACTTTGTCGCCGGGCGAGAAGAGGTTCTGGATCGCACCCTCGAACGCGCCCGTCCCGCTCGCCGCGTAAGTAAAGATGTCGTTCTCCGTTTGAAACACCCACTTAAGGTTCGCGTTCACCCGCGTGAACACCTCGCCGAACTCAGGCGTTCTGTGGTGGATGATCGGTAGCGCCCCCGCCGCCGAGACCTCGGGCGGTATGGGAGTCGGACCGGGAGACATAAGACGGTACTTTTTCATCATCGGTGCTGAGCTTCCTCTCTTACCGCGAACAACAGGACGTATATTCTAGACACTATCGTTGCCGATGGCTACATATTGGGACATCTGTTTTACAAAGTGTTGCTTTCGTCCCGCCGCGAACGCCCCAGTTGCAGAGTGCTCGAGTGGTCGCGTTCTTCTTGCACGTCAGGGCGAGAAAGACGTAAGTCTAAGCGAAGCCAGCGCCCTCGAGCGCGGGCAGCGCGCTCCGGACGTAGCGGGAGGCGTAAGCCGTGTCCGCGCGGTCGGGAAACTCACCGGGTTCTCTGTTCTCGAGCCCCGTCGCCCCCGTGCGAATGCGGCCCTCAGCGAGGTCTATCCTGATGGTGTCGCCGTCGCGGAGCAGGCCGAGGACGCTGCCCTCCGTGGCCTCGGGGGTGAAGAGTGAGATCCAGGTTCCCACGGCGCCTTGTGGCGCGAGCCCGTCGGTGAGCACGGGCACTTCGAGCCCCGCCTCTCGCAAAGCCCGCCCGAGATCCTCGAGCCGCAGCAGCCCCGGTCCGCCGCGCGGCCCGCAACTGCCCACTACGATCATCATCCCCTCCTCTACCTCGCCCCGACGCACGCCTGCGACAGCCGCCTCCTCGGAGCCGAATACGCGGCACTCTCCCGCCGCCTCCGTCACCCCTTCGCGGACGCGGCAGACAGCTTCAGCGCCAGACGTCCTGGCCCTGACGAAGACGATCCGTGCGTGCTCGTCCGGTGGAGGAGGCGCAGACGGCAGGTTCTCTTTGAGATTACCCGCCACGGTAGGAACGTCGTGGAGCGTGTCGCCCAGCGAGGAGAGCAGTCTGGGTACGCCGTGCTCGTGAAACCATGCGGGGGCGACCTCGGCGGTCTCTGGGGCGAGGACCCGGATCATCTGGTCAAACCCGGCGACGCCGGCCTCCCGGGCGAGCGCCGCAAGGTGGACGAGTAGTTCTGGGCCGCCGCCAGACGCGACGCCAGCCCTGAGCGCGTTGGCGAGGGAGAAGTTGTCGATCAGGCCGCGTGGACGTGGCCCGTCGCTTTTGGCGAGCGAGACGGCCATGTGCGCCGGCTCTCCACGGCCAGGCGCGAGGCCGAGCGCAACGAGGGCGGCAGTCAGAGGGATAGGTTCTCCGGCGGCACGCAGACCATCGGGAGGTCCATGCGCAGCACGGCGACGAGCATCCCGAAGAACTCTTCCGGGTGATCCGCAGAGAACAGCAGGCCGTCGAGGTTCGTGCCTGAGCAGGAGATCTCTACGAGGTCAGCTATCCACTCGCGAGCTAGGGCGACACCGCCTGAGGGCTGTTTGGCCGGCAGGCGTAGCAGGACGGGCTCACCCCCCGCGTCACGCACAGCATCAGAGAGGCCTGAGGGGCCGAGGAAAGGAACGCCGATGCGCGGAACGTTCAGAGCCGCAGACCCTTACAACGAGCCGCGGTCTGAACGGACCCTGGGAGCACAACACGCATCGCTTTGCGCTTCTCCGCCTGCAGGGGATTCCTGAAACCTGATGCCTGAAGCCTGAAACCTAGGAACCCAGCTTCTCCATCAGGAGCTCGCGGACCCTCCCGCCGTCGGCGTTGCCGCGGGTAGCCTTCATCACCTGTCCCACGAGGAAGCCGACCACCTTCTTGTCGCCGCCTCTGACGCGCTCGGCCTCGTCGGGGTTGGCGGAGATCGCCTCCTCGACGACGCCGGAGAGTTCGTCCGAGCCAACCGAGGCGAGACCCTCGCGTTCTACGACAACGGAAGGAGAATCGCCGGTCTCGAAGACGGTGTCGAGGGCGGTTCTCGCTGCCGAGCGGGAGACCCTGCCTGTGGCGACGAGTTCTATTAGCTCCTTCATGTGCTCCGGCTCTACTTTCGAGTCGGAGATCTCCGTTCCGGTCTCGTTCAGGAGCGAGCGCAGGTCGCCGGAGATCCAGTTAGAGGCCTGTTTGGGGTCTACCTCCGCCGCGACCGCTTCATAAAATGATGCAAGTTCCCTGTCAGTCGTAAGCACCCCGGCGTCGTACTCGGAGAGACCGTACTGCTCGACGAAGCGGGCAAGCATGCGGTCGGGCAGCTCGGGGAGCCGCTCCTGTATCTCCCTGACGTAGGCGGGCGAGAGCTCGAGCGGCAGGAGATCGGGCTCCGGAAAATAGCGGTAGTCGTGGGCGTACTCCTTACTGCGGAGCTCGTGCACCTCGTCGGTCTCGGGGTCGTAGTGGAGCGTGGTCTGCTCGATGCTGCCGCCGCTACTCAGGATCTCGCGCTGGCGCTCCAGCTCGCGCGCGAGGCCCCGCTCGACGAACCGAAAGGAGTTCATGTTCTTGAGCTCGGTCTTGGTCCCGAAACTACCGTCGGGGTTGCGTATGGAGACGTTGGCGTCGCACCGAAGCTGGCCCTTCTCCATGTCGGCCTCGGAGACGCCGACCGCCCTCAGGATGTCTTTCAGCTGGTTGGCCGTCGCGCGCGCCGCTTCGGGTGACGGGATGTCCGGTTCGGTGACGATCTCCATCAGGGGCGTGCCGCCGCGGTTGAAGTCGACGAGGGAGCCGACGGATCCGTGCATGCGCCCGGAGGTGCCGACGTGGACGTTCTTCGCGGCGTCCTCTTCCAGGTGGAGGCGCGTAATGCCGACCCGGACCTTGCCTTCTGGGGTCGCAACGTCGATGTGTCCTCCGGTACAGATCGGCTCGTCGAACTGGGAGATCTGGTACCCCTTCGGGAGGTCGGGGTAGAAGTAGTTCTTCCTGGCGAAGACCGCCCTCTCCGACACGTCGCAGTTGAGCGCGAGCCCGGCCATGACCCCGAGCTCTACGGCCTTCTCGTTGGTGACGGGCAGGGCCCCTGGATGCCCGAGGCATACGGGGCAGGTGTGGGTGTTGGGGGGGTCTCCGTAGGTAACCGAGCAACCGCAGAACATCTTGGTCGTGGTCGCCAGGTGGACGTGAAACTCCAGACCTATGACCGCCGTATAAGTACGCTCTTCCTGCATTTCCAAGTCGCAGCCCCCGTGCCAGACTCGCCTGCCGTCGCGTCTCTATTCTAGCATCGCCGGCCTACATGCCTGGCCCTTGGGGCGGATGTTAGAATGATCTTCTACGGAGGTTGCGACAGGGTGCACGCGGAGACAGATAACGACGTCGCCGGGGCGAACAGGCCGCACTTCGTGGTCTTGCAAGGACCTGGCCTCGGCGACTTCTTCGAGATAACCGACGACGAGCTGATCCTGGGCAGCGACCCTTTCAGGGCCGATATCGTGGTGCGGGACGTCGAGGTCGAACCGCAACACGCCTGGGTCTACAAAGAACCCGGCGGTTACGTCGTGAGGGGCGTGGGGGCACAGAAGGCCATCGCGCTCAACGGCGAGGTCATGGAGGCGCCCTGGTGCGGCCATCTACTCTCCGACGGGGACCGCATCCACCTGGGCGACTCGGTGCTCGAGTTCTCGCACCAGGATGAGATCAAAGCCTCCTTCTACGAGCAGCTGCACCACCTCGTAAACCGCGACCACCTCACCGGCCTGTTCTCCAAAGACCGCTTCGACCGCGAGTTCGAGCACCGCCTCGACATGACGGCCGACGAGGGGAGGCCCCTTAGCGTGCTCATGGCCGACATAGACAGCCTCAAGAAGGTAAACGACGCCCACGGACATCTGCTCGGCGAGTTCGTGGTTGGTGAGATCGGGCGCATCATCGGCACCCTGCATCATGACGAGGCGCGCAGCGCCACCCGCTTTGGGGGCGACGAGTACCAGACCATCCTCCCCGGCCTCGCAAGAGAACAAGCCGCGGAGGTGGCCGAGGAGATCCGCCGCCGCGTCGAGGCACAGACCTTCAAGCGGGACGGCGTTGCTGCCAGAACCACTATCTCGATCGGCGTCGCCAGCTACCCCGAGGACGGAACCACGCGTCAGGAGCTGACCCACGCCGCCGACGCGGCCCTTTACCGGTCCAAACGGGCCGGCGGCAACGCAGTGAGCGTGTAAGCACGCTCCGGCTTCGCCTCCGCTTGTCAGCACGGCGCTTCGCGCCTTGTCAGCACGCTTCGGCCTACGCTTTCAGCACTTCGGGCTGTCGTTGCTTGTGGCCTGGCACGAGGTGGCCTCTACGCTTTCCTTCGGGCAATCGGCAACGTGAAACCGTATCGCATGTGTGGTGGGCGTGCATATAATGTGTGTGGTACTAGCTTATTGGCGCGCCTTGGGGTTTCGGTGGCGGCCACGAAAAAGGAGGACTGCATGACCCAACCGCAGGCGTTACCCTCGGAGACCGGACACTGGTGGGCCCTGGCGCTGCGCGGCGCAATTGCCATACTCTTCGGGCTGGCCGCGCTCGTAAGGCCAGGCATCGCGCTGGAGGCTTTGATCCTGCTCTTCGGGGCCTACGCCCTCGTTGACGGCGTGTTCTCGATAATTGGGGTGTTCGGCGGTACGCGTTCGGGGACGCCGCGCTGGCTACTGTTGATCGAAGGGGTGGTCAGCATCCTTGCCGGCCTGGTTGCCTTCGTGCTGCCAGGGCTGACCGCGATCGTCTTTCTCTACCTCATCGCCGCCTGGGCAATTATCACGGGGATTTCGGAGATCGTGATGGCCATCAGGCTGCGCAAGGAGATCAGGGGCGAATGGGCCCTGATCGTCGGCGGCGCGTTCTCGGTACTCTTCGGGGTGATCCTGGCCGTGGTAGGTCCCTTGGTCGGTCTGGTCTCACTGATATGGTTGATCGGCGTCTACGCCCTGATCTTCGGCATCCTGATGCTCGTCACCGCCTTCCAGGTGCGCGGCAGGGACGCCAGCAGCGGCACCGACAGGCCGAGCAGAGTTACCTGACCCGACGTTCCCCATCGTCCTGCTCGGTGGTTTGCCCGTAGCTTGCGGGCGCCGCCCGCAAGCCGCATCAAGGCTTGAGCGTAAACCCGAAGCCCGCGACCTGCTCGGCGGAGCTGGCGGCCCTGAGCAGCATCGGCTCGGTGAAATGGTCGCCCATCAATTGAACGCCGACGGGTAATCCTTCAGAGAGGCCGCCTGGGACGCTGATGGCCGGCACGCCGGCCAGGCTCGCGGGGACGGCGCAGATGTCCTGGAGGTACATCGCGAGTGGGTCATCCGTCTTCGCGCCAAGCTCGAAGGCGACGGAGGGCGAGGTCGGGGAGATGAGGACGTCGTAGCGGGAGAAGGCCGCGCGGAAGTCCTCGATTATCCTGGTCCTCACCTTCTGCGCCTGGGCGTAGTAGGCGTCGTAATAGCCCGAGGAAAGAGCGTAGGTGCCGAGCATGATCCTACGCTTGGCCTCGGCCCCGAAGCCCCTCTCGCGGGTCTCGCGGTACATCTCGTGCACGCCGCCTGAGGGGACCCTGAGCCCGTACCGGACCCCGTCGAAGCGGGCCAGATTGGACGAGACCTCGGCCGGGGCGATTATGTAGTACGCCTCCAGCGCGTAGTAGGCGTGCGGCAGGCTTACCTCACCAACGTCTGCCCCTGCGCCTTCGAGGCCCTCGGCCACGGTGCCGACCACCTCTCGCACCCCGGCGTCGATGCGCTCGTCCATGAGCTCCGATACGACCCCGACCCTCAGGCCCTCCACGCCGCCGTCCAGCTCCGCGAGGTAGTCAGGGATCTCGACGTTGGCGCTGGTGGAGTCGCGCCGGTCGTGGCCGGCTATGGCCTGCAGCAGGAGCGCCGCGTCCCGCACGTCGCGGGTCATCGGCCCGACCACGTCGAGCGAGGATCCGAAGGAGATGAGCCCGTAGCGCGAGACCCGCCCGTAGGTAGGCTTGAGCCCGACGATACCGCACAGGGCCGCGGGCTGGCGCACCGAACCACCCGTGTCGGTCCCCAGAGCCCACCAGCCCTCCCCGGCAGCGACGGCAGCGGCCGAGCCGCCCGAGGAGCCGCCGGGGACGCGGCCGAGGTCCCAGGGGTTGCGGGTGGGTCCGTAGGCCGAGTTCTCCGTCGATGAGCCCATCGCGAACTCGTCCATGTTGGATTTGCCCACCATGACGAGGTCCTCGCCGAAGTTCTCTAGAGCCGAGGCGTCGTAGAGCGGCTCGAAGTCCTCGAGGATCTTGGATCCACATGTCGTCCTCACGCCGCGCGTAGAGAGTACGTCCTTTACGACTAGCGGAACGCCCTCCCAGAACCTCCCCTCACCGTTTTTCTCGTCCACCCGCCCGGCGCGCTCGAGCGCCAGTTCAGCGGTGGTCGTCAGCAGAGCTTTGACCTCGCCGTCGACCTCCTCGACGCGCGCGTTGGCTACCTCGGCGGCCTCACGGGCCGAGACCCTGCCGGCTTCTATCTCTCTCGCCAGCCCGTGGGCGGTCAGGTCGAGCAGATTCTGTGGCATCTCAGTCGATCCTCGGGACGGCGAAGAGGTCGTCGACACGCTCGGGGGCCTGGGTCAGGGCCTCTTCCTGGGAGAGTTCAGGGCGCGGCTCATCGGGGCGGAGGACGTTCGAGAGGTTCAGCGGGTTCGCCGTCGGCGGCACGTCGGCGAGGTCGAGCTCCCGGATCTTCTCTATACTGTCAAGGATCGCATCTAGCTGGGTGCCCATCTTCTGTATCTCATCGTCCGTCAGGCCCAACCGCGCCAGATTCGCCACGTGACGCACCTGCTCTTCGGATATCACGTTTAGCCTCCGGTGGTCGCTCGTAGGGTTGGATCGTATCTTAGCGCAGCCGCGTCGGATCGGTTACGCGGCGGTTCGCGGTTTGGGCGGTTCGCGAACCGCCCTATCCCCCCGCCCCCATCAGCGCGGCCCTCACGGTGTTGTGGAGGAGCATGGCTCGGGTCATCGGGCCGACGCCGCCAGGGACGGGGGAGATCCAGGCCGCTTTCGGCTCGACCTCCTCGAAGCGCACGTCCCCCACGAGCCCACCTTCATCTTTGCGATGGATGCCGACGTCGACGACGACCGCCCCCTCCTTTACGTGCTCGGCCCCGACCATCTCCCTGCGGCCAGCCGCGACGAGGAGCACGTCGGCCCGCCTCGTAACGGCGGGCAGATCGCGTGTGCGCGAGTGGCAGACCGTGACGGTGGCGTTCTCGCGCAGTAGTAGCTGTGCGAGCGGCTTGCCTACGAGGTTCGAGCGCCCGACGACGACGGTCTCCTGTCCGGCCAGCTCTATACCGTTTCGTCTGAGGAGCTGGATGATGCCATGCGGGGTGCAGGGCAGGAGGGAAGGCAGGCCGACGGCGAGGCGTCCCGCGCTCTCGGGGCTCAGGCCGTCCACGTCCCTGGCCGAGTCGATGGCCGAGATCAGGGGCATCGGGTCGAGCCCTTCGGGCAGGGGGAGCTGGATGAAGAAGCCGGAGACAGCCGTATCTTCGTTCAACCGCCCGACGAGGCCGGCGAGCTCTTCCTGCGCTACGTCCGCCGGGAAGCGGTGGACGCTCGATTCGATCCCGACCTCCTGGCTGTCGCGCTCTTTGGAGGCGACGTAGGTAACCGAGGCGGGGTCCTCGCCGACGAGCACGACGTCGAGCCGGACGGGGATGCCCCGCTCTCTCAGCCCGGCGACCTCGGAGGCCACCTCGGAGCGGACCCCGGCAGCCGCTGCCTTGCCATCCAGAATCTTCGCCACGCGTCTCCTAGAGGACCGAGAGCAGTACGGGGGCCACCTGCTTTTTGCGGCTCATCACGCCAGGCAGGTCTATTACGCCGTTGCTGGCCCTCGAGTCGAAGGCCTGGTGCACGGGGGAGCAGTCCCCGACGCACAGGAGTTGGGTGCCACCCTCCATGATGTCGGTGACCATCAGCGCCGAGAAGAGGTAACCGTTCTCCCCGTTCAGGTCCTGAAGGGCCTCCAGAAGCTCGCCCTTGCGCTCCAGGAGGCCGGTGCCGACCGTCTCTACCTGGGAGACGCTCACCTTATCCCCCGAGCTCGTCCCGTACTCCTTCGCGTCGCGGACCACGATCTCCCCCGCCGAAAGCGATGATACGTCCGAGGAGGCCTCGAACATCGCCGTCCCGAACTCGTCAGCGTCCAACTCGAGCAGCTCCTCGAGGTATTCTGCGACCTCGCGGTCCCGGTCGGTCGTAGTCGGGGAGTTCAGGATCACCGTGTCCGACAGGAGCGCCGCGAGCAGCATCTTGGCTGTCGATTCCTCGGGGTAGAGGCCGCTCGCCCTGTAGCGCTCCACGATCAGGGTCGCCGTCGAGCCGACGGGGTCGAAGGTGGCCGAGATGGGGGTAGTAGTCTCGATGTCCCCGACGTGGTGGTGGTCCAGTATCTCCACGACCTCCGCCTTCTCGACGCCCTTGACGCTCTGCCCTATCTCGGCGTGGTCTACGAGGAGCACGCGCCTCGGTCTGGGGTTCAGGAGGTCCGTCCTCGTCACGACCCCGATGGGCACCTGCCTGTCGTCGACGGCGATTGCGGCCCTGTAGTGGACCTCCATGACCTGCTCGGTTATCTCCGTTACCAGGTCGTCGGGGCTGACGGTGAGGGGGTTCTCGCTCATGACCTCCCAGCAGGGGATGGAGAGCTGTATCAGGCGACTGGTCACGTAGGAGTCGAGGGGAGAGAGCACGACGGCCGTCCCCCTATCCCTGGCCAGCTCAAGCACCTCGTCGTCGGGACGCACCCCGTTGGAGACGACTAGTACGCCGGCGCCCAGGTCTATGGCCCTCCTCTGGCCCTTCTGGCGGTCGCCTATCACAACGATGTCGCCTCGCGCCATGGACTTGCCCATAGAGTCCACGCTCATCGAGACGACCCACAACTGGCCCGTGGACTCGCGGTCTTCCTCCCCGACCAGGAGCTCACCCTCCAGCACCGTGACCATCGCCCCGACCGAGACCGGGCTCTCGGCGAAGGTGGAGGCCCCGCGCGACTCCCGCACATACATGCGCGCCAGGTTACGCTCCGTGATGATCCCCGTGAGCGAGCCGTCGTCTTCGACTATCGGGACCTGGCTTACGTTCCGCCTGGCCATCGTCAGGCCTACGGTGCGCAAAGGGTCGTTCTTGTTGGCGACGGCCACGTCACCGGCCATGACGTCCTTGACCCGCAGCATGATGTGCTCTAGCAACTCCGGCTGCTCGGCCCCGCTCTTCTCTAGTGCCCACGCTGTCTGGGTATTCACCTCCCCCAGCCTGGCCGCCACATAGCGGTTGTCGGGGTCGACGAGGTTCTTGTACTCAGCGTATCCGATGGCCGAGGCGATCGTGTCGGTATCGGGGTTTCTGTGACCCGTCACGTAGACGTGTGGCATCTGGCTCTCCTCTTATGTGACCTTGCTCAAAGGCGCTATCTCGGGCACGAAGGTCCTCTCCTCGGTCCCGAAACTGATGACGACCCTCCCCGGGGAAGCCTCGATGACCTCCCCGACCCCGAACCTGGCGTGACGAACCCTCTCCCCGGCCCGGTATCGCACCTCTCCCCCAGAGGTAGCCCTCTCGGGACCGGAGAGGGCCACGCCCCATCCTCCGCGGCCGGCGGCGTTCGTGAGGCTGCTGGGCACCGTCCCGGATTTGTATTCGTCCGGTATCTCCGAGAGGAAGCGGGAGGGCATCCTGTACTCGCGTTCGCCCCAGCTGGAGCGCAGCCTGGCGTGGGTGAGCGTGAGCGTCTCCCTAGCGCGCGTGATGCCAACGTAGGCGAGCCTTCGCTCCTCTTCCAGGTTGTGCTCGTCGAGGGAGCGGGCGTGCGGGAAGGTCCCCTCCTCCATCCCGACGACGAAGACGTGGGAGAACTCAAGCCCCTTGGCGTTGTGGAGCGTCATCAGCGTCACGCTGCCGCCCTCCGAGGTCAACGAGTCCTGCTCCGTGTACAGCGCCTGCTCCTGCAGGAAGCCCGCGAGCGTGGGTTCGGGCTCGACGCGCTCGTACTCCCTGGCCGCGTTTATGAGCTCCTCCAGGTTTTCGAGGCGCGACTCGGCCTCGACCGTGTCCTCCGCTTCGAGTTCCTTCCTGTAGCCCGACTCGTCGAGGACGGCCCCGATCAAATCCGTCGGCGGCACCTCCATAGCGGCCACCCTGAGCCCCTCGAAGAGGTCGCGGACGGCCCGGCAAGCCTTCTTCGCGGCCCCCGTCAGGCCGGCCGCGTCAGCCTCCGTCAGGGCCTCGTAGAGCGAGATGCCGTTCTTGCGGGCGTGTTCCTGGAGCTTCGCGACCGAGGTGTTGCCGATGCCCCTCTTGGGCACGTTGATGATCCGCTCCAGGGAGCCAGAATCGTCGGGGTTGGAGACCACGGCTAGATAGGCCATGGCGTCTTTGATCTCCGCCCGCTCGTAGAAGCGAACCCCGCCCACTACCTGGTAAGGGATGCCCTCACGCACGAGCACGTCCTCCAAAGCCCTGCTCTGCGCGTTGGTCCTGTAGAAGACCGAGATGTTCCGCGGCAGAGTCCCCGCGTCCACGAGACTTTCGATCTCCGAGACGACAAAACGCGCCTCCGCGTACTCATCCGAGGCCGCGAACACCCTGATCCTATCCCCCTCATCCCCGGCGGTCCACAACGCCTTCGCCTTGCGCGACGCATTGTTGGCCACAACAGCGTTCGCCGCGTCGAGGATGGTCTGGGTCGAGCGGTAGTTCTGCTCCAGCTTGACGACCTTCGCCTCCGGATAGTCCCGCTCGAAATCCAAAATGTTCCGGATATCAGCCCCACGCCAGCTATAGACCGAGTTGTGCGTCACCAGACCACCGGCGACGAAGTTGTGCGTCCCCTCCACGTCGATATCGTAGACGGGCCGGTCCAACGTCACCCACTCCACACTCTCGACGACATCGTAGCCACCCTCCGCCGTGAACATCGCCATCCCCGGCCACACAGCCGAAGCAGGAACGAACGGCAGAGATTTTCCTTCGACGACCTCGCCACCGTTCGCACCGAGACGTGCCACCCGCTGCACCGACACGTCGAGGACGGAACGTATCCTATCCACGATCTCTTTCGCCGCGCCGTAGTCCTTGAAGCACGACTCGTAGCGCCAGCTCGAAGAACCCCTTTTAGCTTGCCGCACGCTCAACCCCAGGCCCTCCAGCGCCCGGCGTCCCTCGTCGTCGCGCCCGACCATCGAGATCCTGTGCATCGCCGTCCGGCCTCGCTTGTCCCCACAGAGCGTCACCACTACGTTCCTTCGACGTCCCGTGTAGCTCCGTGGCAGATAATGAGGGGTATCAGATCTCAGCCCAGAATCGGCAAGCAACCGATGCCCGCCCTCCTCGCACTCGACCTCGGCGAAGACTCGGTCGATCAGGGCCTGGTTCGCCACGAGGCCGTTGTCCGACCCTGCACGTGCCACGACAGGTAGCGTAGGCAACCCGTACTTGAGCGCGAGCGTCGTCTCGGTTGCCCTCGCCTCGCCCTCGGTATCATGAGTCGAAACGACCCACGCCGCGTCCGCGTGCTCCGCTCGCGAGCGCTGCATGAACCCGACGACTGGCTTGACCTGGCCGTTCGTGTACGTCCGCGAAGTACCAACGCGGAAGCCCTTGTCTCGCCTTCTCATCAGGTACGTCATGTGCATCTGGGGGGTTAGCCCCAGATTGTAGCCAGCGAAATGAACGTGCTCGGGAGTAGATACCAACTCCCGGCCGTTTCTGGTGGTGATCTTTACTCCCTCCGACTCATGCGACCGGGAAACTCCCGTAACCCTGGATGGGCGGAAGTCGCCGCTGCCGTAGCCGGAGAGCACATCCTCCCCCGCGGAGATCTTCTCTATGGGTTTCGTGGATCCGTCGGCCATCGTGACCGGGGTGCCTTCGAGGAGGCATTGATCGTCATCCCCAACGACACATAGGTTACGATGTGCGGCGGCAAGGATGTTGACGAGGCGGTACTGGGCGTGGTTGGTGTCCTGGTATTCGTCGACGTGGATGTACTTGAAGCGGGTCTGGTAGCGTTCACGGACCTCGGGGAAAAGTTCGAGGAGGGCGACGGTTTGCATTATGAGGTCGTCGAAGTCCATGGCGTTGTTCTCGTAGAGGCGCCTCTGGTACAGCTCGTAGACCTCGGCGACGTTCTCGGCTATATAACCTTCGGTGTTGCGAAGGAAGTCGTCGGGGGCCATAAGGACGTTCTTTGCGGCGCTGATCTGGGCCTGAAAGGAGCGCGGGTTGAAGCGTTTTGGGTCCTTGCCCAGCTCCACGATGCACCGCTTGACGAGACGGACTTGGTCGGCGCCGTCGTAGATCGTAAACTCCCGTTTGTAGCCAAGCTTCTCGGCGTGGACCCGCAAAATCCGGGCGCAGAAGGCGTGGAAGGTCGAGACCCACATCCTCCTGGAGTCAGGTCCGACGAGGAGCGCCACCCTGTCCTTCATCTCGCGGGCGGCCTTGTTGGTGAAAGTGATCGCCAGTACTTCCTCGGGCGCGGCGAGCCCCTGGTCGATGAGGTAGGCGACGCGATGCGTGAGTACGCGCGTCTTCCCGCTCCCCGCCCCGGCGAGGATCAGAAGGGGCCCTTGCGTGTGCTCTACAGCGTCAAGCTGGGTCGGGTTTAACGATTCCAGAAGCACTGGACGAGAGTATAACAGCAGGCATCGTCCTATCCCTCCCCCGAACCGCTGATTCAGCCGGTCAGCATGTCAGCATTTCAGCTTTCTCTTGCTGAAGTGCTGACTAGCTGAAATGCTGAAGTGCGCGAATAGCAGAGGTCAAGACCTCTGCTATTCGCTTTGAATTTGGACATAGGAGTAAAGACTAATCAAGTTCCAGGCTAAGAACGACCCCCTGGCACCTAGCGGCTGAGAAATAGGGGGAGATTAAAGGAGCCGCTAGGCCGCGCGGCCCGGGATGGTATGAGAGAAGTGCAGTACGTACTGCTGTACACAGGGTACGCCCCGGGGCCGAGGATAGGGTACACGCTGGCTCACCTCCCCGTGCTAAACGAGCATGAAATGCGGGTTAAAGGTTTGTCACTCAGTCGGGGGGCTCGTACAGACCGGGGGTCGTTTCGCGGCGCAAGTCAAACAGGGCTCCGTGCACGTGGACCGTGCGGAACCCCGCCTCCTGAAGGGCGCTGAAGTGAACGTCCTCCTGCTTGGCACCCAGATAGCCAACGGACGGACCGGGTCCTTGACGCCTACGCCATACGCTACATCGTGCTCCACAAGAACATGCCAGACAGGCCGACGCAGGACTACTGGAAGCGCTTCAGAGACCGTCCGGATCTCTACCGGTTCACCTTCGAGAACGACGAGGTACTCATCGTCGGAAGGCGCGTGAGCTGAAGCAAGACCCCCCTCCCAAACCCGGGGAGGTCTACCGCCGAAGATGGTGCAGAAGCACCTTCACCCCCCTCGCGCCTTGCTCGACCGTGGTCTCTTCCAGCGCGTCCTCGAACCCAACTTGTTTCATCGCCGCAAGGAATACCGGCGCTTCGTCGCGGCGAGGGTCGGCGAAGACCGCCTCCCCGCCGGACCCGAGGAGCTTGGGTACGAGGTCGGCGAGAGCAGACGCGTTCTTGCGTTCGTATAGGACGTCAGCGGCGAGGACGAGGTCGAAGAGTCCCAAAGTACCGATGTCCGGTGCGCGCCAGTCGAGGAGGACTTTATCCGGTTCCAGGCCCAGGTTCGTGCGGGCGTTGTAGGACGTAAAGTCGAGGGCAGCCTCGTAGTGGTCCGTCGCAACTACCGATGCGCCGCGGGCGAGTGCGACTAAGGTGGGAAGCCCGACGCCGCACCCAAGCTCGATGGCTCTCGTCCCATCAAGGTCGCGTTTCGAGAGGTGCCGCGCCAGGGCGAGGGCGCTCGGCCAGAGTTCGGCCCAGTAAGGGAGTCGCTCGTCACGGTCGAAGTCGTCTTCGTCGATCAGGTCGTCCGCCGAAACGGGGTGCGTGATGCGGTACGTTGTGTCGCCGATCTCGACGGCAGTTTCGGCCAGCCCGGTAAGCCCGCGAAGGTGGGTTCTCAGTCTAGGGGGGTTCGCGGGTGGATCTATCGGCGGCCCGCGGGGGCAGCCTCGTGGGCCGCGCGTTCCTCGCGTTCGGCGGCGGCGAGGGACGCTATGCTGTAGCGCCCGAAGACGTTCTCGAGGGCTTCGCGGGCCTCGTCCCAGACCTTGCTCGTGGCGCACAGGGGGGCGTCGGCGATGTAGCAGACCCCGCCCGCCGAACACCGGGCGGGCCGGATCTCACCGTCCAGGATCTCCACAACGTCGAGGACGGAGATCTCCTCCGTCGGCATCGCAAGGCGGTAGCCCCCGTGCGCCCCGCGGCGGCTCTCTATCACGTTAGCCCGCCTCAGCTCGCCGAAGATTTGCTCCAGGAACCTCTCGGGGATGCGCTGGCGACGCGCTATCTCTGCCACCCCGAGCGGGCAGTCGCGCTCGTCGAGCGCGAGCTCCATCAAAGCCCGAACAGCATACTTGCTCTTTTGCGTAAGTCTCACGATGGATCACCCGACCAAAGAAACCGTACCACCAAAGAGATTGTAGCAGAGATACGCAAGTTACAACCCCCGGAAGGTGCTTCCCGGGGTTGTCGAGTCCTCGGGGCTACGCCTCGTCGACGGCTCTCTCCATCTCCCTGGCGTCAGCCCTGATCTGCTTCTTCATCTCCCGTTTGGCCCGCGAGGTCGCATCCTCGACCGCCCGCTCGACGGTCGACTCCCCGACCACGATTAGCGCCGCCTCGCCGTTGTCGAGCAACTCCCCGACATCCTTGACGTCCTGACGCGACATGCCGCCGTGCAGGTGGCCGATCAGGGCGCCGGCCCCCGCCCCTACAAGGCCGCCGAGCAGGATGCCTGGCGGAAAGATCAGGCCGATGGCAGCACCCACAGCAAGGCCAGTCCAGCCACCGTGCTGGGTCGGCTTCTCTATCTTGTCGACGATCTCGACGTTGCCTTCTTCGGTCTTGGTGACAACGGCCGCGTCATATGTGCCCACGGCATGATCGCGGTGCAACTCCTTCAACGCCTCGAGGTCAGCCCTGGCGTCCTCGACGCTCTCGTACTCGCCGGCGTACAGGAATACCGGATTGTCGCTCATGAAGCGCTCCTTTCTCCGTAGGTTCGTCCCACCCTTATCTTACGATCCTCCGGCCTTGCCCCACAGCTATCCTGATTTTCCTCCTCCACTGGGTTAGCTTTTCCGAATGCCAATCGTAGCATAACCTACTAACCCACGCGTCTCGGGAGATCTGCTCCGTTACACGCCGTCCACGTTGCGGTCGAGGTACTGTTGCATCGCGTCCTCTATCCGCTGTCCGGTGACCAGGAAGACGGTGCTCCCTCCGATGTCCACGCCGTGGTCGGAGATACGCTCCAGGTAGTGGACCATCAGGGCAGCCCGCATCCGCCACTCCGGCGCGCCGCCTCCCCCCTCGGACGGATTGGCTATGAGGTTCATGGCCTCGGAGTAGAGGAGGTCCACCTTGTCGTCCTTCGCCTGGAGGTCGCGGGCCCTCTCTATGTCATGGTTCTCGAAGACGTCGAGACCCTCGTCGAATACGTTGCGTGCTGTCCTGGCCATCTCCACGAGCGCGGTCTCCAGATCCTCGTCACGCTCACACTCGGCGGTGTCTACGAGCGCGTGGCAGATGTGCTCGCTCAGGGTACCGGACCGGACGAGGTGGTTCGTTACGGATTGAACGGTGTACAGGAGCCTCAGGTCGCGGGCAACGGGGGCCTGGCGGGCCTGCAGGATCATGCACTCCCTCTCGATGTCCATCCCCCGCGTCTTGTAGCGGATGTCCACCCCGAGCTCCTGGCGTGCCACTTCCGCTTCGCGGGTCTCCATCGCCTTCACCATGTTCTCCAGGGAGGCCTCTACCTCCCCCCCGAGGTCGAGGAGGTCCGAGATCAGGCCATCCAACTCTTGCTGGAAAGTCTCCCGCGGCATGATCTAACCGAACCGGCCCGTCACGTAGTCCTCCGTCTCCTTGCGCTCGGGGTTCGAGAACATCTTCTCCGTCTCGTCAAACTCCCAGAGTCGGCCCGGGTCTCCCATGTTCTCGATATAGAAAAAGCCTGTATAGTCCGAGATGCGGGCCGCCTGCTGCATGTTGTGCGTCACTATTACCACCGTGTAGCTCTGCTTGAGTTGGTCCATGGTGTCTTCGATCTTCTGGGTCGAGACGGGATCCAGGGCGCTGGCCGGCTCGTCCATCAGGATCACCTCGGGCTCCACCGCCAGGGTGCGCGCGATGCAAAGTCGCTGCTGCTGGCCGCCTGAGAGCCCGTGTCCGCTCTCCTTGAGGCGGTCCTTGACTTCCTCCCAGAGGGCGGCCTGTTTCAGTGAGATCTCTACCAGCTCGTCGAGATCGCCCTTGTAACCGTTTATCTTCGCGCCCCAGACGACGTTCTCGTAGATGGACTTGGAGAAGGGGTTCGGCTTCTGGAAGACCATCCCGACGCGGCGCCGGATATTTACCGGGTCCGCGCTCTTGGCGTAGATGTCCTGCTCGCCGAGCATAACGCGCCCTTCGGCGTGTGCACCGGGGATCACTTCGTGCATCCGGTTCAAACAGCGTATAAAGGTGCTCTTGCCGCATCCAGAAGGTCCGATGAGCGCGGTCACCTTGTTGGCCTGTACATCTATACTCACGTCCGTGACGGCCTTGAAGGAGCCGTAGAACGCCGAGAGGTCCTCTACCTTCATGCCCAGGGTTGGACCTTCGTCAGGTGGTGCGCCGTCGCCTCTCTGCCGCACTTCGTGCTGGTCCCTCGACACCCCGGACAACCTCCGCTCCTCCCTGATCTTCTCAGTCTCCACTAGGCTAACACCTTTCTCTCTAGTAAACCGCCACTACGAGCGCTGCTGGTACCTGTTCCGAAGCCAGATCGCGAACGAGTTCGCCAGCAAGAGCACCACCATTGCCACCACGATGCCGGCCGCCGCGGAGTCCTGGAAGATCTGCTGTGGGCGGCTGATCCAATCGTAGATCTGGGTGGGCAGCGCCATGTAGCCGTCGAAGGGTCCTGTGGTGGCGTACGTCTGGTACAGCGAGACCCCGACGACCAGGATAGGGGCCGCCTCGCCGATAGCCCGCGAGAGCGCCAGGATGATACCCGTAAGGGCGCCTGGCAGCGCCATCGGGAGCAGGTGGCTCCAGATCACCTCCCACTTCGTCGCCCCGAGCGCGTACCCGCCCTCCCTGATAGAGCCTGGGATGGCCCGCAGCGCCTCCCTGGTGGCGACGATGATGACCGGCAGGATGAGCAAACTGAGCGTAAGAGCCCCGGTGAGCACGCTTCCGCCACCGGTGACCGGCGCCAGAAGCTGCACGAAGATGCCGAGGCCGAGCAGGCCGTAGATCACCGAAGGCACCCCTGCGAGATTGGAGATGTTGATCTCGATTAGCCGGTTGATGCGCGTGTCCTCAGCGTACTCTTCGAGGTAAACGGCGGCCCCGAGCCCGAGCGGCACGCTGATCAGGCCGGTCAACCCGAGCAGCCACAGCGAGCCGATAAGCGCTGGGTAGATGCCGCCGTTCTCGGGGAAGATCTGGGACGGAAAGCTCGTCAGGAACTGCAGGCTCAACATGCTGGAGCCGTCCCTGACAACGTCGACCAGCAGCACCGCCAGTACGACGATGCCGATCAAAGACGCCGCCGTGACCAGCACGGTAAAGGCTCTGTCGAGCCCATACCTCGTGGACATGGACGCCTTGAAGTCCGGTCCCCCGTCACCGCCCTTTTGCCGCTCCACTTTCGTGCCTTGCGCCACTAGTAGGTCTCCCTGTATCGCCGAACAAACCAGTAACTCGCCAGGTTGAGGGCCAGGGTCATCAGGAACAGAGCTGAGCCCACCGCGAATATTGACTTGTAGGTTATCGACTCGCGCGGCGTCTCCCCGCCGACTACCTGAACGATGTAAGCCGTCATCGCCTGCATGCTCTCCAGAGGGCTCCCGCCGAAGTTGGGCTGGGAGCCCATCGCGATCGTCACGATCATCGTCTCCCCGATGGCCCGCGAGACGCCGAGGATCACCGCTGCCACGATCCCCGATAGGGCCGCCGGCACCACGACCTTCGTCGCCGTCTCGCGCTTGGTCGCGCCGAGGGCGTAGGCGCCCTCCCGCAGCGACCGTGGCACCGCGTAGATGGCGTCCTCGCTGACCGAGGCCACGGTCGGGATGATCATCACGCCCATGATAAGCCCCGCTGCGAGCGCGTTGAAAGAGCCTATGCCGGGCAAGACGCTACCCCTGAACAACGGGGTGATGAACGTCAGGGCGAAGTATCCGTAGACGACGGTGGGTACGCCAGCCAGGATCTCGAGTATCGGCTTTAGCCATCGCCGCAACTGCTGCGGGGCGTACTCGCTGAGGTAGATGGCCGTGAGCAGCCCGATCGGGAGCGCCACGACTATGGCGATAAACGTGGCCATCAACGTGCCGTAGACGAGCGGCAGAACGCCGAAGCTGCCCTGTTGCGGCGACCAGCGCGTCGAAGTCAGAAACTCCACGGGGGAGACCTCCAAGAAGAACCGGGCGGTCTCCTCGAAGAGGACGACGACGATACCAACCGTCGTGAAGATCGAAAGGTACGCGCAGGCCGTGAGGAAGAGCTTTATTATCCGCTCCCTGATCTCCCTGGTGCGGCTGTTGTGCTTCCAGTCCTCCGCCCTTGACCTCGAACCTCCCGCTTCAATCGCCACCGAAAACCCTCCGAAACCTCGCTGCCAGAAAGTGGGGGACCGGCTTCGCTGCCGGCCCCCCTATGCTACAAGCAGACTCACCTTGACACAAACAGTTACTTCGACTGCTTGAGTGCCGCCTCCAGGTCGCCGCCCTTGGGCTCACCTTCCGCATTGAACACGGTGCCGGTGGTGCGGTCCTCGTACTGGACCCGCGACTCCTGCTCCAGGCCGCTGGTCAGCGTCACGTACTTGGCCGCCTGCACGAGACGGTCGAGGTTCTGCTCCGCAAGGTAGAAGTCCACAAAGGGCTCGACGGCCTTGTTGTTCTTGAGCGCGTCGGTGCTCACGTAGATGAACAACGGGCGGGAGAGCAGGTACTCACCGGAGCGGATACTCTCCTCGGTGGGCTTCACGCCGTCCACGGCGAGTGCCTTAAGCGTGTCAAGGTTGTTCTCGTAGTACGAGTACCCAAAGTAGCCGAGCGCGTTCTCGTCGCCCGAGACGCCCTGCACGAGCACGTTGTCGTCCTCACTGGCCTCGTAATCCGAGCGGTTGACCTCCTCCTCATTCCCCACGATGGTCTCGTTGAAGAACTCGTAGGTGCCTGACTCGGTCCCTGGTCCGTAGAGGCTCAACTCCCTGTCAGGCCAGTCGGAGCGGACCTGGTTCCAGCTCGTGATCTTATCCTCCGCAGCCGGCTCCCACATCGTCTTGAGTTCCTCACTCGTGACCTCCGTCGCCCAGTCGTTCTGCTTGTTGACAACCACGGAGATACCGTCGAAGGCGACGGGGATCTCGATGAACTCGACCCCGTTCTCCTCGCACACCGGCAACTCCTCGGCCACGTCTATCGGCCTGGAAGCGTCGGAGATCTCGGTGTCGCCCTGGCAGAACGCCTCGAAGCCGTCGCTGGTTCCGGCGCCGCCGACCTCGATGCGCGCCTCCGGGTTCTCCTCCGCGAACAGCTCCGCCGCCGCCTGGGTGATCGGCTGCACCGTGCTCGAGCCCTCGATCACGATCTCACCCGACACCTGTTCCCCGCCACCGCCATCCTGGCCACCAGCGCTGCCACCGCACGCGGCCAGAACAAACGCCAGCGCCAGAATAGATACCACGGTCAAGAGCCTGGAATGTGCGATCCTGCTCAATACTTACGCTCCCTTCGCTTCGTCACGGTTTCAAATTACGAGCGTGAGATCCCCGACTAAAACGCAGGACCGTCTCACTCGGCTTCCGGGGCGAGATGATAGGGCATGGCTCCACCCTTGTAGTTGCAGTTATGTAAACTCCACGCTAAATGTGTGTTAAATGGGCTTCAGGCTACAGGCATCAGGTTTCAGCTACCGCGTATGGGGGCGAAACCCCACTCGACTCTCGCGACTTTCACGAAGGGAGAGTCGTAAGGCACGCAAGACTACCCGGCTACGTTCTAAGCAAAGACGCCGCGAATCGGGACAATTGCCTGAAGCCTACTCACTCCCACTCGATGGTCCCTGGCGGTTTGCTCGTGATGTCGAGGGCGACCCTGTTGACACCTGGCACTTCGTTGATGATGCGGTTGGAGACTTTCTCTAGCAGGTCGTATGGTAGGCGGGCCCAGTCCGCCGTCATGGCGTCATCTGAGGTGACGGCCCGGATCACGACGGGGTACGCATAAGTCCTGGCGTCGCCCATGACCCCGACGGAGTGGATGGCGGGCAAGACGGCGAAGCTCTGCCACAGCTCGCGGTAGAGGCCCGCTGAGCGTATCTCGTCCTGCAACACGGCGTCGGCCTTGCGCAGTATCTCCAGCCGCTCCGCAGTCACGTCTCCAATGACCCTGATCGCGAGTCCAGGACCGGGGAACGGCTGCCTCCAGACGAGCCTCTCTGGCATCCCGAGCTCGGCGGCGACGACGCGCACCTCGTCCTTGAAGAGGTTCCTCAAGGGCTCGACGAGGTCGAGGTCCATCACTTCAGGCAGTCCGCCCACGTTGTGGTGGCTCTTTATTCTGGCGGCGTCGCGCGTCCCGCTCTCTATGACGTCGGAGTAGAGCGTGCCCTGCACGAGGAATTTGGCGTCCTCCAGTTTGCCGGCCTCCTCCTCGAAGGTACGGATGAACTCCTCGCCGATGATCTTGCGCTTCGCCTCCGGATCGGTGACGTACGCGAGCTTGTCCAAAAATCGTCCCTTTGAGTCCACGTGGACGAGCGGCACGTCCGAGTTCTCGCCGAACGCCTCGACGACCTGCTCGGCCTCGTTGTGCCTGAGGAGGCCGTGGTCGACGAAGACGCACGTCAGGTTGTCCCCGATAGCCCTGTGCACGAGCATCGCCGCCGTCGCCGAGTCGACCCCGCCGGAGAGGCCGCAGACTGCCCTTGCGTCCCCGACCTGAGCCCTGATCCTCTCCACAGCGTCGGTGATGATGTTGACCGGCGTCCACTCGGGCTTGCAGCCGCAGGCCTCGTAGAGGAAGTTCTTGAGGATCTCCATCCCGTACTCCGTGTGCCTGACCTCGGGATGAAACTGGACCCCGAAACGTCCCTCCTCAAGGTTCTCGAAGGCGATGATCGGGACGGAGGGCGTCTCGGCGGTGACCTCGAAGCCCTCAGGAACGGAGAACACGGCATCACCGTGGCTCGTCCAGGCCTTCTGCTCGTCGGGCGTGCCGGCGAAGAGGCCTTCGTGGCCCCTAATGATCAGGTCGGAGCGGCCGTACTCCCGGATCTGGACCGCCCCCACCTCCCCGCCCTCCACGAGTGCCATGAGCTGCATCCCGTAACAGATGCCCAGCATCGGCACACCGAGGTCGAAGAGGGCAGGGTCAACCCGTGGCGCGCCCTCCTCGTAGACGGAGTTCGGTCCGCCGGAGAGGATGATGCCCTCGGGTTCCTTCGCCCGGAGCTCCTCCACCGGCGTGTCGTAAGGGACCATCTCGGAGAACACGCGGCATTCCCTGACGCGACGCGCGATAAGCTGCGAGTACTGCCCGCCGAAGTCGAGGACGAGGATCAAAGGAGCCTCCTGCGGAGAATCTCGGTCACTTCCCCATTCCGACGCCCTGGGAGCGCTGCTCGGTCTTGCCCTCGGTGGCGAGCGAGGGCGCGAACATGACCTCGGCCTTTTGAAACTCTTTTATGTTCTGGTAGCCGGTCGTCGCCATGCTGGTCCTCAGGGCCCCCATGAGGTTGAGAGTCCCGTCGTTCTCGCGCGCCGGTCCCACGAGTATCTCTTCGAGGCTCCCTGTGGTCCTCGTGCTAATTCGGGTGCCGCGCGGTAGGGTCGGGTGGAAGGTTGCCATCCCCCACGAGTAGCCGCGTCCTGGGGCCTCTTCTGCCCTGGCGAAGGCACTGCCAAGCATCACGGCGTCGGCACCGCAGGTTATGGCCTTGGCGATCTCACCCCCCGTGCGCATCCCGCCGTCGGCGATGACGTTGACGTACTCGCCGGTCTCGAGGTAGTGACGCATGCGGGCTGCTGCGGCGTCGGAGACGGCGGTCGCCTGCGGCACGCCGACCCCGATCACGCCTCGCGTCGTGCAGATGCGTCCAGGCCCTACGCCGACGAGGACGCCGACGGCCCCCGTCCGCATGAGGTGGAGCGCCGTAGAGTAGCTCGCGCAGCCACCGACGATTACCGGGACGTTCAAGGACGGTACGAACTCCATCAGGTTCAGTGGCTCGACCGTCCTGGAGACGTGCTCGGCGGAGACCACCGTCCCCTGGATGACGAGCACGTCGAGGCCGGCCTCTATGGCGGCCGCGTGGTAGCGTTCGACCCGCTGCGGGGTGAGCGAGGCCGCCGCTATGACGCCCTTGTCCTTTATCTCCTGCACGCGCCGAAAGATGAGCTCTTCTTTGATCGGCTCGGCGTAGATGTCCTGCATGATCCGGGTGGCCTTGTGCTCGGGCAGGCTCGCTATCTCCTCGAAGACGGGACCGGGGTCCTCGTACCTCGTCTGTAGCCCCTCCAGGTTGAGCACGGCGAGGCCGCCAAGCGAGCCGATGATTCCAGCCGTCGTCGGGTCCACGGCCGCGTCGAGCGCGCTCGCCAGACACGGCAGGTCCAGGTTCAGATTGCCTAAAGCCCAGGAGATTTCAACGTCCTCGGGGTCGCGGGTCCTGCGGCTCGGTACTATGGCGATCTCGTCGAGCCCGTAGGCCCGGCGCGCGGTCTTGCCTCTCCCTATCTCAATGTCCATGTGGGTGCCGGGGTTCCTTTCCTATTGTTCTGGGCGGACGAAACGGGGCCCACGGAGAATCTCCCCCGTGGGCCCCGTCTACATTTTTCTGCCGGACGTCGCAATAGGGCCTATGCTACCCGCGACCGCCGCTATGGTCAAGCAGCGGGCCCGTTCTAGAGTCCCGGTATTATCCCCAAGAGGGCCAGTATTACGATCACGATGATAAGCACCACCGCTATGGTAACCAGGTTGTTGGTACGCACCGTCTAGCTCCCTGGAGACCCATCCTGCACCAGATTAGAACCGCCCTGTTAGAGGAGCCGCGAGAGCAAGATCAAGATCAAGAGAATCAAGACTATCACTACAAGTATAGGAATCAGCCCACCCCGCACTTTCTCACCTCCCTCGCCAGAGATCTTTTCCTAAGTAACAAACGGCAACACGAGCACGATCAGAAGGATTATCGCCAGGACGACGACCGTTATGGTGAGACCCCTATTTATCCTCCCCCACCTCTCTCCCTAACTCTCTGTGTAACCCGCTAGCCGCAATATATACCCTTTGAGACCCCCGCGAAACAGAAAAGGTTACGAAAAGCGGCGCCCCTTTCGGGACGCCGCCTGTAGAAGCTCTAAAGGGTAGAGCTCCTTACATCATACCTCCCATGCCGCCGCCCGCGGGCATGGCGGGCATGTCATCCTCGGGCTCGGCCACGATGACATCCGTGGTCACGATGAGGCTGCCGATGGAAGCCGCGTTCTGCAGCGCGGAGCGAGAGACCATCGTCGGGTCGGTCACGCCGGCCGCGATGAGGTCCTGGTACTCGCCGACGAGGGCGTTGAAGCCCATGTTGCCGCCCTCGGTGCGGACCTTATCGACCACGATGGAGCCGTCAGCCCCCGCGTTGCGCGCGATCTGGCGGATGGGCTCCTCGAGAGCGCGGTGGATGATCCTGGCACCGGTCCGCTCGTCCCCGTCGAGGGAGTCGAGCATGTCGGCCACGGGCTGCTGGGCGTGCAGGAACGCGACGCCGCCGCCTGGCACGATACCCTCTTCGAGGGCCGCGCGGGTCGCCGAAAGAGCGTCCTCGACGCGGTGCTTCTTCTCCTTGAGCTCCGTCTCGGTCGCCGCGCCGACCTTGATGACGGCCACGCCACCGGCGAGCTTCGCGAGCCGCTCCTGCAGCTTCTCGCGGTCGAAGTCGGAGTCGGTCGTCTCGATCTCGGAGCGGATCTGGTTGATCCGGCCCGTGATCCTCTCGGTCTCCCCGGCGCCGTCGACGATGGTGGTCTCGTCCTTGGTGATGACGACCTTGCGGGCACGACCGAGCTGGTTGAGCTGGGTGTTCTCGAGCTTGAGTCCGAGCTCCTCGGTTATGACCTCGGCGCCAGTCAGGATGGCGATGTCCTCGAGCATCCTCTTGCGCCTGTCACCGAAGCCAGGAGCCTTGACCGCGGCCGCGTTGAACGTGCCCCTGAGCTTGTTGACGATCAGGGTCGCAAGGGCCTCGCCCTCGACGTCCTCGGAGAGGATGAGCAGCGGCCTGTTGGACTGCATGACCTGGTTCAGGAGCGGCAGCACGTCCTGGACGTTGCCGATCTTCTGGTTGGCTATGAGGATGTAGGGATCGTCGAGGACCGCCTCCATCCGCTCCTGATCCGTAACGAAGTAGGGACTCAGGTAGCCCTTGTCGAACTGCATGCCCTCTGTGAACTCGAGGTCCATCCCGAAGGTCTGCGACTCTTCGACGTTGACGACGCCGTCCTTGCCGACCTTGTCGATGGCGTCGGCGATGACGTTGCCGACCTCCTCCGAACGAGCCGAGATGGCACCGACGCGCGCTATCTCTTCCTTGCCGCTGATCTCGGTGGACTGGCCCTTGATCGCCTCCACCGCCGCTGAGACGGCCTTGTCTACGCCGCTGCGCAGGATGACCGGGTTGGCACCGGCGGCAACGTTCTTCAGACCCTCGCGGACGATGATCTGGGCGAGAACCGTCGCCGTGGTCGTCCCGTCACCCGCGACGTCGTTGGTCTTGGTCGCGACTTCCTTGACTAGCTGGGCACCCTGGTTCTCGAAGATGTCCTCGAGCTCGATCTCGCGCGCGATCGTTACACCGTCGTTGGTGATCGTCGGAGAACCGAACTTCTTGTCGAGCACCACGTACTGGCCCTTGGGACCTAGCGTGATCTTGACCGCGTCGGCGAGCTTGTTTACGCCCGCCTCCAGCGCTCGACGCGCCTCGGTATTGAACCTTAGCTCTTTGTGCGCCACTGTCTAACCTCCTCTGTTAAACTTGGACTCGGTTTCAACTGCCTGGCACTCTCTCGATCGGAGTGCCAACGCCCAGAGTATATGCCTGGCGAGGTTACAATTCAAACGTGAGCATCTTCCGCACCGACCGAATACCTAGCCTGAGCCGCCTGCCGAAGGAACTCGGCCGCGAAGAGCGCCCTTGCGAGCGTTGCGGCACCCGCACCGAGCACATCCTCTACCGCGTCCCGAAGAAGGTGGCGCTCCTCTACATCAAGGATCATCCCGAGAGCCTGCACGCGACCTGTGTGGCATGCGCGAAGAGCACCATCCTCACCGGCGAGGAACGCGAGCGGGTCTTCGCATCACTTCGCGATTAGGGCGGTTCGCGAACCGCCCATCGCCGCTACGTAAGCCGCCCGCGCGCGAACCGCCTGCGACGAACCGTCCCTACACGCTGCGGGCGTTCAGGGACAGGTATTCCGGGTAGGCGATAGCCATCGAGTGGGGCGCGGCGGCCCCTATCATGGCGGCGTTGTCCGTGCACAGGTCGGGTGGGGGGACGATGAGCCTGGTATCAATGCTGGCACATTCCTTTTCGAGGGTCCGGCGCAAGTAAGCGTTGGCCGCGACCCCGCCCGCTACGACGACGGCGGGCGCGTCTTGGAGGTCCGCGGCGCGGAGTAGCTTGCGGGAGAGGGCCTCGACGACGGCGGCCTCGTAGCCGGCGGCCAGGTGCGGCAGCTCTTGTTGGAATTGCTCCCTGTCCATGGCCTTCAGCTTGTAGAGGAGGCTCGTCTTGAGGCCCGAGAAGCTGAAGTCCAGGTTGTCTCTGTCTCTCAGTCCGACGGGGAAATCGTGGCGGCCACGGTCTCCGTCGCTGGCGGCTCTGGAGATCGCGGGTCCTCCGGGGAAGCCGAGGCCGAGCATCCTGGCGCCCTTGTCCAGGGCCTCGCCCGCGGCGTCGTCGAGGGTCTCGCCGATGAGGTGCATCTTACGGTCGGCGTCCACCGTGTAGAGCGACGTATGCCCACCGGAGGCGATCAGGGCCACGAACGGCGGCTCCAGTTCGGGGTCAGCCAGGTACGCCGCGGCGACGTGCCCTTCCAGATGGTTTACGGGGACCAGTGGGAGTCCGCGGGCGTAGGCGAGTCCCTTCGCCGATGCGACACCGACGAGGAGGGCCCCGATCAGACCTGGTCGCGTCGTGACCGCGACGCGGCTTACCTCCTCCAGGGAGACGCCGGCGTCGGAGAGCGACTTCTCTACCACCCCGTCGAGGCGTTCGAGGTGGGCGCGGGAGGCGACCTCGGGGACGACGCCTCCGTAGCGCGCGTGCTCGGTTTGGGTGTGGACGACGTTGGAAAGGGCGCGACGCCCGTCGGATTCCACGACCGCCGCGCAGGTGTCGTCGCAGGAGGTCTCTATAGCGAGGATCATGGGTCGTTTATAGCATTTCGGGCGGGCTACACGCTCGGGGGATCGAGCGTGATCTACTCCCAGGGCGCGGGGGTCTTCGTGAAGACGCTTCCCCTGCCCTCCACGCCAGCCACCCCGTCGAACACGAAACGTTCGTCCGAGGCCGCCGCGTATGAGTCGCCTTCGGTATCGAGCAATCTGAGCAGGATCCTCGCGACGCCTTCGTCGGCGGCCCTGCCCATATCGGCGACCAGAACCCTTCGCGCTTCGGCCGGGGCGAGCGCCGGGGCGTTCGGACCGTCGAGGACGAGTGAGGCGTAAAGGGAGGCGACGGCCAGGATCCTGGCCTCCAGCGGGGTCCACGCGCCCTTGAGCCTGTCAGGATAGCCCGTGCCGTCGGGTCTCTCGTGGTGCCAACGGACCCACCGTGCCGCCTCCCCGAGGCCCGGCAGGCCACACAGGACCTCCTCGCCCGCGGTGGGGTGCTGCTCCAGGTGCATCCTGCCTAGCGAGTTCAGCCTCTCCGCGGGGACCAGGAGCACGTCGTCGGGCACCCACAGGAGCCCCACGTCCATGAGCAATGCTGCCAGGCGCACCTCGCGGGAGCGTCCCTCGTCGAGCCCACTCTCCCTGGCTATGTCCGCCGCGTAGACGGCCGAGGCTGCGGCGTGGGCCGCAGCGTATCCGTCGCGCTGACCTAGCCTGCCGACGAGCCGCGAGGCGATCTCCAGATTAGAGTCGCGCAGGGCCTCCTTCAACGCCTCGTTCTCCGACGCGAGCCTCAGCGCCTTCTTGCGGTTGTTCCTGACAGAGTTGACGGCGACCAACGACAGGGCGGAGCCTGCGAGAAGGATGATCGCCGCGAGCGGCCCGAAAGAGACCACCGCGAGCGCGGTAGCGAGCGCCGTCGCGATGGCCAGGGCATCCGACGGCAGGGCAGGCACCACCATCTCCTGCACAACCTCGCGCGTCGAGAAGCCGTACTTCAGGCGCACGAGCGTCGGACCGATCACGGCGTCGAGGCCGAAGAACGCGAGCCCGGCCGCCAGGGTGCCAAGGACGAACGTGGCAGAAAAGCGGGGGTCTGACTAGGAGCGGTTCGGGAAGACAGGAACGAGAACGCCAGTGAGCCAGCCAGGATCTGCAGCACCAGGGCCGCCCCCTGGAAGGCCGTCCGAGAAGGGTTCCGGTAGACCGCCGAAGGTACGGCGACGATCAGCGCGCACGCCGGCCCGCCGAGGACGAGCGCGCAAAGTATCGGGAACTCCGCCGAACTCGAAGGTGGCCTTCCCCATGCCGAAGCTCACTGGCATCAGGCGCTCCGCAGCGCACAGGACGCACCAAGCCAGTCCCACGATCAGCGCCGTGTCGTCCAGGGAGAAGCCGACGAAGATCTGCCCAAACCGCCAGGGCAATAGCGGCAAGCGGCCACCACGCAGGCGATATACGCCCGCACGGCGGCAGGTCTCTTGCGCGTCGCGCTAACGGCCGACGACAACTATCCCCGCGAAGATGGTCTTGACGCTACTTCCATTCGGGACATTGTAAAGCAAAGGACATTTAGGGTCCACACAAACAACGCTCTAACCCGCGACACGCCTCTGGTTACCCGAGACTCAGGTACCGGCAGCATATGTTCCTCAGTTGTAAGCACTATGTCGTTACGACCCTCTCCTTTCTTCGACACACGGCTACGTAAGAACCTGCGGCTACCAGCCCTTACGCGTCAATTTCGGTTCACCCCCTTACTCGGTTCAATTCAAGGTCTAGGAGGGTATTTTGCACCATTCGTGGCGCCGAAACAGCGTGGACCGTGAATTAGACTTCTACGCGATCGCAGAAGTACGCATCTTGGCCTTCGGCGAACGGCCTTGCTGGCCGCGAGGTCGGACCGTTTGGGACAAGTGTAAAGGGGATCTACATCGGAGGGATCTGGGGGTGGGGAAGACCTCCCGCCTCCGCTACACTGCTCTGCAAGGACCGCTGTTCTCCCCTTTGGGGACGCGCGGCCCATGAACCCGGTCGGTTCTCCCCATCCTCCCCCGACCGGGCTTTTCTTTTGCCCAAGACACGTTCGGCTATAGTGGGGAACCCAGCGGTCCCTTGTTTGAGTCGCGTCTATACTATCTTTATGAGAATCTTCTCGCTCCTGTTTGCTGCCATCGCGCTGGTGATGTTGGGGGTGTTCGTGATCTATGTGGTCAGGGGCCCTGTGGACCCCGTGATCGCGGGCGGCATCTTCGTCTCTTTTTTGGCCTGCCTGGCTCCTGCGCTGCTGCTGTTGAAGCCATTCGAGCCCCCTGAGGAGCTCAGGCGCCGCAGGGAGGAGTTCCGGAGGGAGCGCGAGGAGCGACGGCGCTCTAGCGATGATCCTCCTCGAAGCTCAGGGTCATGAGCAAAGCGTCCTCGTCGCCGTAGTAGCGGGGCCTGCGTCCGGTCGCTTTGAAGCCGAGCGACTCGTACAGGGCGATGGCGGCCGCGTTGGTCGGTCGCACCTCGAGGTGCACGTGGCCGGCGTTGGGGTAGGCGGCGAGCGCCGCGCCGATCAGGGCTCGGGCGTGTCCACGGCGACGGTACTCGGGCCTGACGGCGATGGTGGTTATGTGGAGCTCGCCCAAGACGTGGCGGACCCCGATTTGCCCCGAGATCCCACCCCTCTCTTCGACCACGAGGAAGAGGGCGAAAGGGCTCTCGAGCTCTCCGCGCCAGATCGCCGCGCTCCAGGGCCTCGGAAGACACAGGGCGTCTATCTGCATGACAGAGGGTAGGTCCCTGGCCTCCATCCGGCGCAGATGCGGTTCCGACTCGTTCAAGGACGGCTCCAGGGGTTGAGATCGCGCCTGACCTCGGCGTCCGGCTCGCGGACGTAGACGGGGACGAGCTCTTCTGGACCCACGACGGCGAGGTCGGCCGAGATGACGTGTCCCGTCGCCGTGACCCTGTGCAGCGGGGAGCGGTCTGGCGGTATGCGCCCAAGCTTGGAGAGCGGCGCGCGGTAGCGCACGGCACCGTCGCCGACGAGGAGAGGTCCTCCTTTCACCGACAGTTCTTCCGGCCTGACGCAGTAGATGCCGGTCGCGGGCCCTGCCTCGGAGAACCTGCGGGCGAAGACCTGTCCCCTCCTGGCGTCGAGCACGGCGAGCACATCCCCCGAGCACGAGAGCGCGGGGGCGGCCAGGGCGGCGAGGGTGGAGTTCTTCGAGAGGGCGATCCCTGTGCCCGCAGAGAGAGCGCGGGCCGTCGCCGCCGCTATTCGGATGCCCGTAAAAGTCCCCGGTCCCACCCCGGCGAGCACGAGATCTACGGAGCCGAGATTCTCCCCTGCGAGATCGAGGGCGTCGTGTATGGCGGGGAGCAAGGCCTCTGAGGCCCCACGGCCAGTGGTCGAGACCTCAGCGAGGATCTCGCACCCATTCTCGCGGGCGAGGGCGACGGTGGTCACGGGCGTCGAGGCGTCGAGGGCCAGGATCAGCACGTCGGCAGACGCTCCAGGATGGGTCCTTCGAGGATCACGCTACGCGTCGTCGGGGATTCGTGGGAGATGCTAATTACGGAAGGATTCTCGATGGCGTCCAGGGCGGGATCGGCCCACTCGATGAACGTCACGGCGTCGGGTTCCAGGTAGTCGTCGAGCTCGAGCACGTCGCGGGCCTCTATTCCCTCCAGGCGGTAGAGGTCCATGTGGTTGACGATCACGCGCCGCCCGTCCTTGAGTCCCTCGTAGCCGCGGGCAAGCTGGTAGGTCGGGCTCGTCACCCTGTCCATGACGCCAAGGGAGCGGGCGGCGGCCCGCACGAAGGTACTCTTGCCGGCGCCGACCTCACCGGAGAGCACGACGATGTCGCCGGGTCCGAGCACGAGCGCTACCCTCGATGCCAGCTCTTCTAGCGCGGCTTCCTCTAGACCCTCGAACCTCACCAGAGACTTCGGGACCTACCAGAGCCCCGGCTGGACGGGTTCCCGCTCGGCCTCGGGGGAGCGGGTGACGTTCAGGGTCTCATAGGTCGAGGGCCGCTCCACGTCGAGCAGCTCCGGAAGGCGGGAGAAATCCGAGACGAGGAGATCCCGGTCCGCGGGGGTGTAGAGCGCCCGCTGCAGGGAGAGCGTCGGGAACACGTAGCGTCCGTCGAGCGGTATCGCGCGCCCCCTTATGCGCGAGACGGACTCTTTTTTCCCCGTGAGTACCCGGCTCGGCAGGTCCCCGAGGGCCACGACGACCCTGGGATCGACGGCCGCGAGCTGGGAGACGAGGTAGGGCCGGCAGGAGCTTACCTCGGAGGGCTTGGGCGACCGTGACGGAGACCCCGGCGGTCGGCACTTGTTCAGCGTGGTCAGGTAGACTCTCTCACGCCCGAGGTCCAATGACTCCAGCAACCGGTCCAGCAGCATCCCCGAGGCTCCGGAGAAGGGTTTGCCCTCCTTGTCCTCGTTGAAGCCGGGCGCTTCGCCGACAATGAAAAGGGCGGCATTCAGCGGCCCTTCGCCGAAGACGACCTGCGTCCTGGAGTGGCAGAGACCGCACTTCGTGCAGCCCAGGGCCTCCTTCTGGGCCTCCGCGAACTCCAAGCGCTAGAACTCCTCGCTCTCGGGGAGAACAAAGCTAAGCACCAGGTAGAGGACGAAAGCCAGCAGCGTACTCGGACCCGGGATGATCACGGCCAGCACGACCGTCACGAGCCGCACCACGTTGGGGTTCCAACCGTAGGTGTGTGCCACGCCGCCGCAGACGCCGCGGATCCAACGGTCCCTCTTCGCCCTCTCGATGTTCAAGACCCTACCTCCTCTGGCCCCGCCAAGCTCTCGGCGCGATTCTACATGAGAGCAGGTCAGCATTTCAGCACGCCTGCTTCGCAGGCTTGTCAGCACGGCGCTTCGCGCCTTGTCAGCACGCTCAGGCTGACGCCTTCGCTTGTCAGCACGCTTCGGGCCTTCGGCCCTCGCTTTCAGCTTCTCGGCCTTTTGATTGCTGACGGGTTGTGGGTTAGGGGGCACGTGAGTCGTGGAGGTCGCGCAGGCGCGGTGATCTCCCCATCCTGCGGGCTGCGAGGAGCCTCTGGTAGCTAGCTGCGTATCCAACTTCGGCGTCTGACGCGTAGGAAGTTGCTTCTCTTAGAGCTGTGTAGTCGGGTTCGGGGTGGGGACCGTACTCGCGGCTGACGCGGAGAAAATGGGTGCAGAGCTCTTCGTGGCGCTCCAGGTGCTCGGGCTTGAGGCGCGGTCCCTGGGCCGCGAGACGGTCGGCCCAGCTCAGGACGGCGAGCTCCTCGCCGAAGGGACCGGCGGCGTGGGACAGCCTCTCAGGCGGATAGTCGGTGCGGGGGTGGCCCATGAAACCTATCTTCAGGTGCAGCGCGGTAAGGGTCGCCGTCAGGTCGGTCTCCCAGGCCGGGAGGCCTAGCCTGCGGCCGATGCGCCTGACCATAAGTGCTCCCAGGGAGTCGTGGGAGACGAAGAGTACCCTGCCCTCTAGTTCGCCGCGGGTTACTGGCTTGGCCACGTCGTGCAGCAGGGCCGCCAGGCGGAGGCCCCGCACGCGGTCGTCGCGCACGCGGGCCCCGATCCTGCCCTCCCCCAGCTCGCGCTTCACGCCGCGGACGACCTCGAGGACGTGATCCAGGGTGTCCAGATGGTGGTACGGGCTCCCTTCGAGTTCGCGGGCGAGCGAAAGCTCAGGGACGGCCTCGAGGAGCCCTGCGAGGTCCACCGGGGGGTCGAGGGCCGCGCGGAGGTCCAAGTCTCTAGCGCCGGCGGCGGGACTTCTTGCGGCTCGTGTTGGGGTTGGGACGCCCCCTGAGCGTAGAGGCGTCGGGATCGCCTTCGCTCTGGGCCGGCTTCCCCGAGTTCTTCTGTTTGGTGGCCTCGGCCCTGCGCCTCTCTCTGCTGCGGTCCAGGAGGGCGTAGATAAACGTAAAGATGAAGAAGAATACCGCCGCGTTTACGAGCAGGCTGATGATCTGGCCCCCGGTGTTCAGGTTGAAGTTGCTGCCGGGGAAGACCACGCTCAGCAGGTAGAGCAGGCCGAGGTAGATCGCTATGACCACCGCCGACCTCCGGGCGGCTGCCTTCCACTTAAGTCCCTCGAACATCCTCGTAGCTCCTCTCGACGCGGCGGGGGTTTATCCCCGTGGTGATCTCGTAGTTTATCGTGCCCGCGCGCAAACCGAGCTCCTCGGCGCCAACACGATCCGTGCCCTGGGCGCCGAGCAGCACGACCTCGTCCCCCACTTCGACACTTTCATCCACCCCGAAGACGCAGGCATCCATGGTAACCCTTCCCAGCAACGGACGTCTGAGGCCCCGGATCAAGGCCTCAGACCGCCCCGAGAGGGCCCGCCTGTACCCCTCCGCATACCCGACGGCCACCGTCGCCACGAACATCGGCGCCTCGGTCTCGAACGTTAGCCCGTAGGATACCCCGTCCCCGGGGGCGAGTCGCCGCACGCCGGCGACGTAGCTCCCCAGCGTCATCGCGGGCCGAAGGCCCTCCGCCGCCGGGTCTCCCGCATCGCCAGCCGGGTGCAGGCCGTAGAGGGCAACGCCGGGACGAACGCAATCGTAGTGCGAGCTGGGATGCCAGAGGGTCGCCGCCGAGTTCGCGGCGTGCACCAGGGCACCGCCGAGCGGCTGCGCGCCAAGGACGGACTCGAAGCAATCGATCTGGCGTCTCGTCGCCACCTCGTCGGAGTCGGCGGAGGCGAAGTGCGTGTAGATTCCCGTAAGCCGCGGGCCGAGAATCCTGCGCGCCTCCCCCACCTCAGAAGGCTCGACGCCCCAGCGGTTCATCCCCGTGTTCACCTTCAGGTGAGCTTTAAGGTCCGGGAGAGCGGCGATGCGTCTCGCGCTCTCGATAGAGTGGGCCGTCACGGCCAGGCGGTGCCCTGCGGCGAGCGGAAGCCTGTCAGGCAGGAGATCGGTGAAGACCAGGATCGGCGCTTCGAGGCCCGCTTCGCGCAGTTCAGCCCCTTCCTCGACGGTGACTACGGCAAGGAAATCTGCTCCGGCTTCGATACAGGCGCGGGCCGCCCGGGCGGAGCCGTGGCCGTAGGCGTCGGCCTTCACGACGGCCATCAGGCGCGAGCCTCTGGCCCTGCGCTTCAGGGTTCGCACGTTGTGGCGCACGGCGCCGAGGTCGATCTCAGCCCAGGTACGGCTCGGGGTCCTGACTCCGGTGGCCGCGGTGCTCACAGTCGGTCCTTAGCGGCGGGGGTTCAGAACGTGGAGGGTCAGGATGTCCATGCGCGTGATCACGCCGCGGAGCTCGTCGTCTTCGGTGACGGGCAGGATCTTGACCCTCTTATCTGCCATGAGCGTCGAGGCCTCGGCCAGGGAGGCATCGGGAGAGATCGTGAGCAGCTCCCTCGTCATCACCTCATCGACGGTTACGCCGGCGCTCTTGAGCACCTCGTGGCGATACTCGTCCCAGCTCCCGAGAGGGATGATTCCGCCGAGGATGTCGAGGAAGCCGGGGGCCTTGACGTCCGCGTCGCGGAAGATGAGATCCCCCTCCGTGACTATGCCGACGAGCCTCCCTTTATCGATGACGGGGGCGCCCGAGACGCCAGACTCGGCGAAGAGCTTGATCACACTCTCCACCGTCTCGTCGGGCCCTAGCGTTGGCCACTCATGGTGCGCGATCTCGGCCACCCTCAACTCTCGAATGTCTTGCTGTTCCACATCCACTCCCCTGATCGACTTTCCCTGTCGCTATTGTAGAGGTTCCGGCGAACCATGGGTCAAGGCCTCCACTCCCTGCGTACGGCCTCGGCACCGATGGCCTGCTGAGTATCGAGGTCGAAATCGACGAGCGCGGCGTTGAGGACGACGGGACCGCGGGTGGCGACCGAGATCCCACGCCACTCACCCATAAACAGGGCGAGAAAGTCCTCCCGCCCGAAGCCGATGATGCTCTCCCTGCAGCCCGTCATGCCCACGTCGGTCACGTAAGCCGTCCCGCCGGGCAACACCGAGAGGTCCGCCGTGGGCACGTGCGTGTGGGTCCCGAGCACAGCCTGCGCCTTTCCATCCAGGTAGTGGCCGAGCGCCAGCTTCTCGCTCGTCGCCTCGGCGTGGGAGTCGACGAGAACTACGTCGGCCCCACACTCCTTTAGCTTCGCTACGGCCCTTTCGGCGGCCTGGAAGGGCGATATTTTCGTCCTCTCGACGAACACCCGCCCGAGCACGTTGGTGACGCCTACCGTTACGCCGCCGGCCTCGAAGAGCCCCAACCCACGCCCCGGGTCTTTCTCCCCGAAGTTGGCTGGGCGCACCACCCTGCCCTCCTCCCGGAGGAACTCCCTGTACCCTTCGGCGTCGAAGGCGTGATTTCCGAGGGTGAGGAAGTCGGCGACGGAGAGCAAGGCCGAGCCGCTCTCGCGGGTGATACCGCGTCCCCCTGGTGCCGAGTTCTCGGCGTTGGCCACGACGGCGTCGAACCCCAGCTCCTCGCGCAACCGCGGCACGAGGTCGAGGACCGCGGCGCATCCCGCCGGCCCGACGACGTCCCCTATGAAGAGCAGTCTGAAGCTCAGAGCAACTCCCCCACGGCCGGCGGCAGATACTCAAGCAGGTCGGTCGCGACCATGCTCTCGGCCGGCCAGCCGGTCTGCTCCAACCAGAGCTCCGCCGCGCGACCGTGCGCCCAGGCGCCCGCCATGGCCGCCTCGTAAGTGTCCATGCCGCGAGAGAGGAGGGCCCCGATCACACCTGAGAGCACATCACCCGTGCCCGCCGTGGCCAGCGCGACGTCGCCCGTGGAGTTCACAGCGACCTTCTCGCCATCCACTACGAGCGTATCCGAGCCCTTGAGCAGCACGCAGCAACCGTACTGCCCGGCCGCTTTACGGGCTGATTCGAGCCTGTAGGCCGACACCGCTTTCGCCCCCGACCCGAGCAGTCGTCCCAGCTCCCCCGCGTGCGGCGTTACTACCGTTGGATGATCTCTGCCAGCGATGACGTCGGTACCAGCGAGGTTGGTGATGGCGTCTGCGTCGAGCAACACGGGGACCTCGACCTCACGCAGGATTTCCTCGACGAGGCGCCTACCTTCATCCCCCGTCCCCGTTCCCGGTCCCATTACTAGCGCCGTAGCTCTTCCCGCAAGCGAAAGTATCTCCTCCAACGCCCCCGATCCCATGAAGCCTTCTTCGTCCTCCGCGACGCCGTAGACGAGCGCTTCGGTGAGCGCGAGGTCGACGTTGGAGGCTGAACCCTCGGAGGTGGCGAGGAAGACTATGCCGCATCCCGTTCTCTGCGCACCGCGGACGACCATCACAGGGGCTCCGGTCATCCCGCGGGACCCAGCGACGACGAGCAGCGCGCCGGCCGAGTACTTGTGGGCGGGCTCGGAGGTGCGCGGTATAGTGCCCCGCAGCGAGGCCGCGTCGGTCCAGACGAGTAGGGGGTCTACATCGGCTTCTTGCGGGATGCCTATGTCTACGGCGATGACCTCGCCCGAGTGTTCGCGGCCGGGGGAGATCACACACCCCACCTTCGCCGCGTGCGCGCAGACCGTGAGGTCGGCGACCACGGCAGCCCCTTGTACTTTGCCGGTCGCCCCGTCCACGCCGGAGGGCACGTCTACGGCCATCACGGGGGCGGAAGCTGAGTTCACCTGTTCGATGATCCCGGCTTCTCTCTCACGCACCTCCCCCGAGAACCCCGTCCCAAGCAGGGCGTCGACGACGAGGTCAGCCGCAGCTAGCTCCGAGGCGAGGTCTTCCGATTCGATGAGCTTTATGTCGAGGTTACGCAGTGCCTCGAGATTGATCGCTGGGTCCCCCTCGTACCCATCCTTCGTCGCCAGGACGGCTACCTCGACGCCCGAGCGGTGCAGCTCGCGGGCGATGACGAAGCCGTCGCCGCCGTTGTTGCCGCCGCCTGAGAGGACGATGGTGCGGCGCGGGGCGTAATGTTCGAGGGCTAGACTGGCCATCGCCGTGCCGGCCCGCTCCATGAGCACGGCGCCCGGGATGCCCAGGTCCTGGGCCCCTGCGTCTGCACGGAACATCTCTTCGGCCGTGTAGAGCTTCAACCGGAGATCTGCTCCCTGCGCACGATGCATACGGCGACAGCCGAGAGCTCGGAGTGGGTTATGGAGATGTAGAGGTCTTCCTCGCGGACGCCAACGGCGTCGGCGAACTTCTTGATCTTCCCGAAGATACGGACTGTCGGGGCGCGTCTGGGAAGCCGCACGACCTCGACGCCGTTCCATTGGATCAGGCCGCACCCCAGAGCTTTGGTCACCGCCTCTTTGGCGGCCCAGCGTCCGGCGTAGTGACGCTCGGCGAAGCGGTACTTCTCGCAGTAGGAGATCTCGGCCTCCGTAAACAGGCGCTGGCGTATCCTCGGGGTGCGCGTCAGGGCGAACTGCATCCTCTCGACGTCGACGACGTCTACCCCGATTCCAGGTACGACGAATCTTTCCACGAGCGGTATGTTACGGCAGATTGTCCTCCGGCAAAAGGGCTATAGTATCAAGATGGATAAGGTCCACAGACGCCGTCATCATCGGCAACCCGAACTCGGGACGCGCGGGCGACGCGGGTTATCTGGAGCGTTTCGCGAAGATCCTGCGCTCCGGGGGCCTGAGTGTAGAGGTTCTGAACACCGAGCATCCCAACCACGCCACCGAGCTCGCCGCCCTCGCCGGAGACCGCCTGGTCGTGGCCGCCGGGGGCGACGGTACGGTAAACGAGGTTCTGAACGGGCTCTCGCCGGACTCCACGCTAGGCATTCTGCCGCTAGGCACGGCGAACGTGCTTGCGAGGGAGCTCGGACTGCCGCTCGATACGGAGGAGGCCTGCCGGCGCATCCTGGACGGCGAGATCTCGCGGGTAGACTTCGGCGTCGCCACGGACGATAAGGGCACGGAGCGCCGCTTCGCGTGCATGGCCGGCATAGGCTTCGATGCGAAGGTGGTCGGCACCGTGACGCCGCGCCTGAAGCGCTTCCTGCGGGGCCTGGCCTTCTCACTTACCGCGTTCAAGGTGTTCTTCGGGAGCAAGTTCCCCCCGCTGGAGATAAGCCACGGCGACGAGGTACACGTCGCGAGGTTCGCCATAGTGGCCAACGGCCACTACTATGGCGGGGACTTCAAGGTGTCGGGTCCCGGCCTGCTAACGAGCGGCGAGCTCGAGACCGTCCTCGTAGAGCGCGTGAGCGCCCTCCTCAGGCCTGACGTGTTCGCCGGGATCATGGCGCGAATACCCCTGAACCGCTCGATGGAATCTTTCACCTCCACGGAGGTCCGCGCCAGGGCCACCGGCGCGAAGGTGCCTGTGCAGCTCGACGGCGAGCTCTGGGGCGAGTTGCCCATGTCCTTCCGCATCGAACCCGCCGCCCTGAACGTCATCCACTAGAGCGGCTCGCGAAAGGCCAGGCCTTTCGCGAACCGCGCCGTCAGCTTTCAGCTTTTTGTTCTTGCTGAAGTGCTGACCGGCTGAAATGCTGACCTGCTATTCCACCGTGACGCACTTGGCGAGGTTGCGCGGCTTGTCCACGTCGAGGCCCTGGTTCCTGGCGACGTGGTATGCGAGCAGTTGCAACGGCACGCTACAGATAAGGGGTGTAACTATCTCCGGCGCCTCGGGAACCGGGAGTATCAGGCGGGCGACGCGTTCTGCGGCCCTATCTCCTTCGCGGGCGACGACGATCACGTTCGCCCCCCTGGCGATTGTCTCTTCGACGTTGGAGAGGGTCTTCTCCCGAACCAGACCTTCTCCGAGGATGGCTATGACCGGACAGTACTCATCTACGAGCGCTATGGGGCCGTGCTTCATCTCGCCCGCCGGGTAACCCTCGGCGGGCAGGTAGGAGATCTCCTTGAGCTTCAAAGCCCCCTCCAGCGCCACCGGATGCGAGATGCCGCGCCCCAAAAAGAGCGAGCACCGCGCGCCGTCGAAGACCTCTATCGCCTCCGAGACCCGGTTCCCGAGCCCTTCGAGTGTCTCCCCGACCTTTTCCGGCGCCAGCCTGAGGCCGCGTCCGACCTCCCGCAACGCTTCGTCGGTCATGACACCGCGAATACCGGCAAGTTTCAGCGCCAGCAGGTCGAGGACGGCGACCTGGCAGGCGAAGGCTTTGGTGGAGGCCACGCAGATCTCCGGCCCCGCTTTCGTGAGCAGGACCGCGTCGGCCTCGCGCGTGATGAGCGACCCTTGCGTGTTGGTGACGGCGAGGATCTTCGCCCCAAACTCCCGGGCCGCCCCAATGGCCGCGAGGGTGTCCGTGGTCTCTCCGCTCTGGCTTATGGCGACGACGAGGGTCTTCTCGTCCCCGATGGGGTCGGCGTAGCGGTACTCACTGGCGATTGCGACCTCGACGGGTATCCTGGCGAGCTTCTCTATGGCGTGCTTGCCGAGCAGGCCGGCGTGGTAGGCCGTGCCACAGGCGACGATCACCACGCGCTCTACCCGCGAGAGGTCGAGGTCCATCTCCGAGAGGTCGACGACACCCTCGGCATCTATACGGCCGAGAAGGGTCGCGCCTAAAGCGCCGGGCTGCTCGTGGATCTCCTTGAGCATGTAGTCCTCGTAGCCGCCTAGCTCGACGGCCTCGGCTTCCCAATCTACCTCGAAGCTCTCGCGCTCGACGCGCTCGCCCTCCGGGGTGAACACTTCTACCGAGGAGGCGGTGATCTCGACGATCTCACCGTTCTCCACCACCAGGAACTCGTGCGTCTCCCCGAGCAAAGCCTGCACGGCGCTGGCCAGGAAGTTCTCCCCACTCCCGAATCCGACGACTAGCGGGCTCTTGTGCCTGGCAGCAACAACCTTGCCGGGCTCGTCCACACTAACCGCCGCAACCGCGAAGGATCCATCGAGCCGCCGGAGCACCCCGCCGAGCGCGGTCCTTAACGTTTCCCCAGCCTCGACCCTCTCGGCGATGAGGTGCGCCATCACCTCGGTGTCGGTCTCGGAACGGAAGACGACGCCTCGCCCCTCGAGTTCTTCCTTGAGCTCGGTGAAGTTCTCGATGATGCCGTTGTGCACGACGGCGACGCGCCCGTCTCCGCCGAGATGGGGGTGCGCATTCTCCTCGCTGGGAGGCCCGTGCGTCGCCCAACGGGTGTGACCCACCCCGGTACGCGACCGGGAGAGGTCCCCGTTGCGAGAGGCGAGGTTACGCCCGAGGTTCTCGAGCCGCCCGACCTCCCTGATCTGCTCTATCCGACCGTCCCTCTGAAGGGCCAGCCCGGCCGAATCGTAACCACGATACTCGAGGTGTCCGAGCCCCTCCATGAGCACCTCGACACACCGCTCTCTACCGGCGTAACCCACGATACCGCACAAGGGCGTACCTCCCTGTCTATCCGAGATGGGACCCGACAGGGTAGAGAGGAGACAGAGCAAGATATGCCCTGTCCGGGCCGGAACGGTGCTTTGTCCCCGGCGTCACCGCCGGGATTTGTCACCGCCCTTACGACCGCCCGAAGCCGAGACGCACCCGCCGAATGCTTCGATGAACGTCTTCCTCGTCGACTCCCACACCTTGCCGCGAGAGTCCTGGCGCTGTTATTTCTCTACCCCGCAAGCTGCGACGATCCCATCGAGCCTACTGGTCATCTACCGCGACGTACTCTTCCCCAGCCCAACCTCCGTATCCTCTCCGGAACGATACCGCATACTCTAGCGATTGCGCGGCGGAAAAGAAACTCTGAAGCTCTATTAGAAGTTCAAACTCACGATGCCAGATAGTGCCAGGAAGGCGATGATGACGGGCTGGTGTATCAGGTAGATAACCAGCGAATTCCTCCCGAGCGGGAGGAGCGGTCTCGCCGGCATTGGCACGTGATTCGTCTGGCTCGCCGGCCGCAGGCCATCACGGTACACGAGGTTTCCGAAGAACAGCCCGACCAGAACGACGCCGAACCAGGGCAACAAAGGCCTGTAATCCGGCATCATCACGCCCTCGGGCAAGATGCCGAAAGGCGACAGCCAGAGACTCTCGGAGGTAAGGCCCTGGGCCAGGATGTACTGGCCGGTGGCGAAGATGAGGGTGCCGAGGATGAGGTTGGTGAAACGGAGTCCCAGGAACGGGTAAGCGAGGATGATTGAGACCCCGATCAGGTGCAGTATCCCGAACGCCACCACGCCCATCCCAAGGACCAGAAAGACGCCGGTCAGGATCATCCCGTAAGCGAGAACCCTCAAACCCCTGGCCAGGTACTTTGCGAAGAGCCTCCACCCCGAAAGGCTGGTCCTCGTCCGGCTTATGGCGAGTGAGACGCCGACGAGGAAGAGGAAGAGACCCGCCGTAAGGTCGGCGAAGAGATCCCAGCTCCCCGAGGTGGACCTTATGTCGTAGCCGCCAAGAGCGTCCAGGTCGTAGGTCGTGTGGTAGATGACCATCATGATGATGGCTACGCCACGGGCGGCGTCCACCTCCCAGAACCTGTTCGGCTTCTGCCCCACGCTCCGCTCCGTATCCTTCTCCTCTCCGGTTTTCGGGATCATACCCCACCCCCGCCGCCGCAGACCGCGACGCGTGGGTTAGGATTGGGGCGTGGACAAGGACTTCATCATCAGACAGGGACGCAGGGAGGACGCGGCAGGGGCGGCGCGGCTCTGGATGCAGAGCGCCGAGGAGCACACGGTCCACGACCGGGTCTACGAAACTTCGCCGGGCGCCGAGAAGACGATGCGCCGCTTTCTGGCCGACGTGGCGAACAGCAGCTACTCATTCCTCTTCGTGGCAGAGGCCGAAGACAGGACGGTCGGCTTTATCTCGGGCGAGCTCCGTCAGGGCTCCCCCGCCTTCCTCCCAAAGACGTGGGCCTCGGTGGACGACGTATTCGTCGAACCCGGGTACCGCAACCGAGGCGTGGGCCACGCCCTCCTGCGAAGCGTCCAAGCCTGGGCGCGGCAGAGGGACGCGGATGGGATCTCCCTCCAGGTCGCCGCCGCCAACGCGCGGGGCCGCAAGTTCTACGACGACCTGGGGTTTCGGGAGGTCTCTGTCTATCAGGTACTAGAATTTGGAATTGAGAATTAGGAGTTTGGAATTGTGCGTCATGTGGTCCTGTGTGGCTTCTAGGGTTTTGGCTTTCTGTCTGTCCTTTTGTCGCTGATGGGTAGAGAGCGGGAGAGGACTCGTACGCTTTTCTCGGGCTCGTAGCCCAGGGCTGCGTAGAATGCCTCGGCTTCATCACCCTGGATCTGAACTTCAACGTAAGAGATGTCGTGCTGTGTGCAACGTTCGTCCGCAGCTGTAAGTAGAGTCTGTCCTATGCCCTGGCGTCTGGCCTCGGGGCTGACGTAGAGGTCTTCGATGCTGGCGAAGAGCGCGCCGGCGGCGATGTTGGGACGGTAGGCGAGGATGGCCACGCCCAGTATACGGTCTTCGGTCCTGGCGGCGAGTACCTCCATGTCTCCGGCATCGACGGCCCTGCGCATTCGTTCGGCGAGGTCTTCGGGGACTGGCTCGCTGCCTCTGAGAGACTCTTCGAGGAGCGCCAGGGGTTCGGTGAGGCCGGTCGCTGGGATGACCTCGACCGGGTTCAATGTTCGATGGCGCTCGCGGTGATCCTGGCTGCTGCTTCGACGGCCATCTCTACCTCTCTATCCCCGACATCGAGGTGGGTGCACAGGCGGATGTAGCCGGGTTTGCCTGGGGTCGCTAGCACGCCTTCGCGGGCGAGGGCTTGCAAGAACTCGGGTGGGTTGTCTACGGCGACGAGGATCAGGTTGGTCTCGGGTTCCCTGGCAGAGTAGCCGGCCTCTCTCAGTCCTGCGGCGAGGTTGCTGGCCCTTTCGTGGTCCTCGGCCAGCCTGTCAATGTGGTTCTGGAAGGCGTAGAGGGCGGCGGCGGCGATTATGCCAGCCTGGCGCATACCGCCGCCGAAAGCCTTTCGGGTGCGGCGGGCCTCACGGATGGTCGCTTCGTCACCGGCGAGCAGGGATCCTACGGGCGCACCGAGTCCTTTGGAGGAGCACACGGAAACGGTGTCGGCGCGGGCGCACCACTCGCTGGCTGGTATGCCGGTCGCGGCCTGCGCGTTGAACAGCCTGGCCCCGTCGAGGTGGACCTTGAGGCCATGCTCCTTCGCCGTCTCGGCGACCGCGGCGAAGTCCTCCAGCGGGAAGACCTTGCCGCCCGCGGTATTGTGGGTGTTTTCGAGGCAGAGCAGCCTCGAGCGCGGGAAGTGGACGTCCTCGGGCCTGACGGCGGTCCTGATGGTTTCAGGGTCGAGGACGCCGTTCTCGCCGGGAAGCGTACGCAGTTGGACGCCCGAGAGCATGGCCGGGGCGCCTGCCTCGTAGACGAAGATGTGGGAGCCCTCGTGCAGCAGCACCTCTTCGCCCCTGTTCGTGCTGACGTGAACCCCGATCTGGTTCGTCATAGTCCCCGAAGGCGCGTACAACGCCGCCTCCTTGCCCAGCAAGTCCGCCACGTACTCCTCGAGCCCGCTTACCGTCGGGTCCTCTCCGAAGACGTCATCTCCGACCGGCGCCTCGAGCATCTTCCGCCGCATTCCGTCCGTCGGACGGGTCACGGTGTCGCTGCGAAGATCTATCACCGGCTACCTCCATCGCTCTGTCCCGCCGTTCCCAATACGCGGCGCGTGGTCGCGAAGTGGACCTTGGCCACCCCGGCAAGGCCGTCTTCTCCCAACTCACCGAGGACCCGCCGGCCGGCCTCGACGACGTGCGTCGCGCCGAGCGGCAGTTCGAAACCAACCAGCCCCGAGAGGTGCCCGATCCCCTCGAGCTGCCACGCCCGCGCCACTATGGATGCGGCAGCCACGGCCGCGTCGTCCTCGGCCCTTGGGCGAACCTCTAGCCGCACGCCCTCAGGCACGAACGGCTTCAGATGAGACCGGGCTGACCTGGCGAACTCGTCCACCACCACTACCTCTACCTCGCTCGCAAGTTCACCTATGATCCTGGCGTCGAGTTCGCCGAGCAGCCTGTTGACGTTTCCGGCGGCGGCCCGACGCGTTTCGTACTCCTGGGGCGAGAGCGAGATGACGTGGACGTTGTTTTGGCCGACGGTTTTCAGGATGAGGTCCGCGATCCGATGAATACCGGAGGCCCGGAGCTCCTTTGAATCCCTGACTCCTATCTCTTGCAGCCGCCTCGCCTTCTCTTCGTCGCTTAACCTGACCCCGGCCACGACCAGGGGGCCGAAATAGTCGCCCTTCCCTGCCTCGTCGATCCCGAGCCTCGGCGTGCCGTCGAGGACGGGACCAGCCCCCATCGGTCTCGCTGAAGGCCGCGCTCTGGCTGGCTGCGTCTGCGAGGTGCGCCAGCCTTCGAGCAGGTCTCGCAAGCCTGACGCTCGACCTCCGGTAGAAATCTTGCCCGTCTTGTAGACGTTCAGCTTCGCCGTCTCGCCGTCGCGGAGAAGGTCGTACTGGGTGCCGTGATCTATGCCCCTGCTGCCCACGATCTCCACGCCCTCCGCATCGAGGAGGAGGCGAAGGCCCGCGGGGACGCCTGTAAACTGGGCGGGACTCAACGGACCTCGAAGACTTCGAGGTCTCCGCCGGAGCTCTCGAAGTCTTTGTCCACGTCCTCGACCGAGGCGTTCTGGGGTCCCTCTTCGCACCAGCGGACCATCTCCCTGACCCTCTCTGAGGGGCCTTCGAAGACGGCCTCGACCCTCCCGTCAGGCAGGTTCTTTACCCATCCTACCAGGCCCAGTTCCTCGGCCTGCTGCCTGGTCGAGTCCCGAAAGAAGACCCCCTGCACCTGGCCAGAAATACGGACGTGCGCGCGTTCGTGGTCGTTGCTCTGCACCTCTTAACCTCCGTCGGAAGCCACTAACCATCCCCCACTGGGGCAGATTCACCCGATATGCTAGCCTAGAGCGGCCATGAAATCAGAGAGACAAACAGTCGGTAGCGGGACGAAGGGCGGGAGGAACCCGCAGCGGGTGCTCCTGACCCTGGTCGTGCCGACGCGTAACGAGGCCGAGAACATTCCCAAGCTCGTGCGCGAGCTGCGCGAGAGCCTCTCTGACCTGGATTACCGGGTGGTCTTCGTGGACGACTCGACGGACGGGACGCCTGGTGTGGTCCGGGATCTCGCGCGAGAGGACACTCGCGTCCGGCTGGTACGCCGGGAGGGGCCCGAGCGCAGCGGCGGCCTCTCGACGGCCGTGACGACGGGGATGGATCTCTTCTCCGGGGCGAGCGAGTATACCTGCGTGATGGACGCAGACCTGCAGCACCCTCCCGAGAAGGTGCGCGAGATGCTTGAGGTCGCACGCCGCACCGAGGCCGATGTCGTGGTGGCGAGCCGCTACGCGCCCGGCGGCAGCCCCGCCGGCCTCTCGGGCCGTGTGCGGCGCGCCGTCTCCGTGGGGAGCAAGTACCTGGCCCAGCTCGTCTTCAGGGAGGCGCGCAAGACAAGCGACCCCATGACGGGCTTCTTCCTCGTAAAGAACGAGGCTATCTCGGGCATCCAATTCAGGCCGACGGGGTTCAAGGTCCTGCTGGAGATCCTCGTGTGCGCCCCCGAACTGAAGGTGGTCGAGGCGCCCTTCGACTTCGGGGTCCGCCACGCGGGGGTGTCCAAGGCGACCGTGCGCCAGGGCTTCGACTACCTGGCCCACATACTGAACCTCTTCTGGTACGTGCCATCTGCGGGACGTTTCTGGAAGTTCGCGCTCGTCGGCGCCTCCGGCGTGCTCGTCAACATGGTCACCCTCATCGTGCTGGCCGAGTACTTCCACGCGCACAAGGTCATAGCCTGGATGTTCGCCGTCGGACTCTCCATCCTCAGTAACTTCCTCCTCAACAACGCCTTCACCTGGAGGGACGTCAGGCACTCCAGCAGGATCCACTTCTTCCTTCGGGGCGTCCTGGCCTATCCCGTGGCCGTCATGGGCATCGGGGCGAACTTCGCCGTGTGGTATCCGCTGGTGAAGTACGTCTCGGACGACTTTCCGTACTACGCGCTGTTCAACCTGCTCGGCATAATCGCGGGAACCAGCGTGAACTTCATCCTCTCCTCGCGGCTCGTGTTCCGCCCCACCATGCCGAGGACCCTCGACCCCGGTACCCCACCAAAGCAGATAGCCGAGGGGATAAGGCGCGAGCTCAGGGCGGACAGGGTGGGCCTGATCCGGGTCCCCGACCTCACGCCCCTCGGGGAGCCTTCGCCCCAGGACCTCACGACCTCGGACCGGAGCGTGATAGACCTGGTCGTCAAGAGCACCCACCCCACCCTGACCGTGACGGGCCCAAGACGCCTTCCTCAGGCCCGTACAAACGCCCGTTGGACGAACTCCCTCGCAATCCCCATCCTCGACGATGATCATGCCGTCGGCGTCGTACTCGCAACCAGAAACTCGACCGAACCTTTTACGGAAGAAGACCTCCACTGGCTGACCGCCTTTACCAGCACCGCCGCCCAGGTTTTCGAGTAGTAATGTCCGACCTCAGCCGCCCCAAGCGATCGCAACATTAGTGCCACATTCCTGGCCCGCGAAAAAGGCGCCCCAGCAACGCAGCCGGAACGCCCCGATGGGCCCCTCCCCAAAAGGAGCCTCTGATGGTACTTCATCATCCCTCCCCGGTGATGAAGCCCGTCACGACTCCGCGCCTAAACCCAAGCTTTAAACCGAGCCCCGGGTGGCGGGAACCGCTACAAGGAGAACCTAGCATCCTGCCTCGCGCCCCGCAACCTCATGTAATCCCTGTACCCAAGCCGGAAACGGTGCGTTCCGCATCGTAGGGCCCAACATGTTCGTAACCTCCGGAATGTCGGCACAACATGTTGTGGCTCGACCAAAATCTTAACATGCTATGGAACACATATATACTCTCAGTAGAGGGTAAGGTAAGTTTAAGGTTGAGATACACTCATCAGGGTCCGTAGAGCGGGCGTGTTCTCGGTTGGATGTGGCCGAGGGCGCATTACGGCGGCAGTTCGCGACGAGGTCGGGGGAGATGATCGTCGGCCACGTTTAGCTTCGGTGCGCTCTATACTATGGACATGAGACCTGTTTGCTTTCTATCCGACTTCGGTCTCGCCGACGACTTCGCCGGCACGTGTAAGGGTGTGATGCTGAGGATCGCACCGGGCTTATCCGTTGTGGACCTGACGCACGAGGTACCTGACTTCGGGGTGGAGACGGGTGCAGAGATCCTGCAGCACGCCACCCGCTACATGCCGGCCGACGCGGTATACCTGGCGGTGGTGGACCCTGGGGTCGGCACGAAGCGGCGGGGGCTCGCGCTCCGGACGGGGAGCGGGGCCCTGCTAGTCGGTCCGGACAACGGGCTACTCGTGTTGGCCGCGGAGTCGCTGGGCGGCATCTCAGGCGCCGTCTCGCTCACCGAGGAGCGCTTCCACCTGCATCCGGTCTCCAACACCTTTCACGGCCGCGACGTCTTCGCCCCCGTGGCCGCGCATCTAGCGGCGGGGGCGGGGTTCTCGGATCTCGGGGAGGCCGTCGACCCTTCTTCGCTCACGCGTCTAAGGCCGGAGGTCCTGCTCGTGGACGAGGGCGGAGGTTTCGTGACCCGCATCATCTCCATCGACCACTTCGGCAACGCCAGGCTCTCGGTCATGAAGGAGGAGTCGGGGTTCGAGTACGGCGACGCGCTCAAGGTGGACGCCGGTGACGGCGAGATGTCGGTCAGGTACGTCGAGACCTTCGGGTCGGCCAAGGGTGGCGAGTTGATACTCGTCCCCGACTCCCACTGGCGCCTGAGCCTGTCCATAAACAAAGGCAACGCCGCACACGCGCTCGCGTTGAAGGTAGGAGGAAAGGTGCGCCTCACGTCGCCGATGGATCGCGGTGACTGAACGCCGTAGCCCCGGGTCGGGTCCGCCGGTCGGCAGGGAGCCATCTCCCCTCTCCCCCGAGGAGCGCAGCAAGATGCTGCGGGCGGCGGCGCTGCGCCCGATCAACGTCGCGGTACTCGTGATCGGGATGGTTATGTTCGTAACGCTTCTGGCGGTGGCCGGAACGGCGTGGTGGTTAGCGCCCCTGACGCTCGCGACATACGCCTCCCTGACCTTCCTGGCCGCGAGGGACCCCATCTTCCAGCGCAAGGTCCTAGGGAGGGAGGCGGTCCCGGCGACGTCTCCAACCGCCGTCCAGGGCCGCGACGTCTCTCCGGAGCGCCGTGCCCACTGGCTTCCCCGTGGGGAGACCCGCCAGAAGGTGGAGGACGCCCTCGGCGTGTACCGCAAGGTCGTCGCCGCCATCGAGGACTCAGATGACGTAACAAGGACCGTCCTCGACGATGCGGTCCCCAGGTTGCACGCGGCCGCGGATCGGCTGGTGGACGTCGCCAGGGGCAGGGAGAAGGCGGCCGAAGTCACGCGTGACCTCAGCCGGGATACCGACTCATCCACGGGAACGGCAAGGCGGGAGAACCTGCGCGAGCTCGAGGAGAGAATAAGGGCCGCGGACGCCGAGATCTCCGGTACCTCCCAGGAGCTACTCGACCTCAGGGCCAAAGTCGTCAAAATCTCCCTAGACAGCGAAAACCCCGCACGCACCAACGACCTCAACGCCTCACTCGAAGCCCTAAACGCCAGACTCGAAGCCCTCAGCGAACTAGTGTCCCCGCAGCAAGACGGGTCCGGCAAGGGCTAGCCCTTGCCAGCACGCCTGCTTCGCAGGCTTGTCAGCACGCTCCAGCCTTCGGCTTCCGCTTGTCAGCACGCATCGGGCCTTCGGCCCTCGCTTGTCAGCAACGCTTCGCCCTTCGGCTCTCGCTTTCAGCTTTTTGGTTCAGGCCACGCTCTGCGGCGCAAAACGAACCGCTGCCTTTGGCGGTAGGGTTCTACGCTCGTAGCGAGGCCCCAAGACGACTTCCTGACAAGGCGCCGACCGGAGGGAGGCGCCGGGCTGACAAGCGAGGGCGTCAGCCCGAGCATGCTGACAAGGCGCGAAGCGCCGTGCTGACAAGCGTAGGCCGCAGGCCGAAGCGTGCTAGCTAGCCTGCCAGCCCCGGCCTTCGGTCTTTTCCTCGACGATCTCCGGCCTGGGCGCGGGCCTGCGCACCGGGACGCCGCCCAACTCCTGTCTGGACTCATCCACGGAGATGAGCGAGTCCTGGAACCAGTTCTCCAACTGCTCCATGACGCGGTCCCTGTACACCTCGGAGCCGCCGGAGACCTCCTCGGCGTAGCGCTCCGCCGCGTCTATAGCCTCACCCGCCCGGCGCTCGGTGCGCCGGTGGAGCTCCGTCTCGGGGACCATCGCGTTCGCGCGATGGTGGGCTTCCTCGACTATGCGCTGGGCCTCCTCCTCGGCCGCCGCGACTGTGGCCCCGCATTCCCGGCGAAGCGACTCAGCCTCCGCCAGCTCAGGGGGCAAAGATCCCCTCAGCTCATCCAGCATCACAAGCAGATCGGACCGATCGACGACGGCCCGTCCTTTGCTCATCGGTACGCCGGATGCATCCTGAACGATCGCCTCCAACTCGTCCAACACGCCACTTATGTACTGCATGTCCTCTCTCATGGCCCCAACCCTAGCACGCTCTCATAGGCTACGCTAGCCTTTCTGAAAGTATTTTTCGATGCTTTACCTTATCTTTAGGTTTAATTTTATCTTAAGGTTAAGTGTAACTCTGTGAGAGGGTAATAGGGACGGATCGTGCTGACCCCGAGAGTCCGTTATTGGCTTTAGGAGTGGGGTTTTGAGAGTTATCCACAGGGGTATTCCGCCGGCTGGTGGGGTTCGACCAGTTTGGCAGGGAAGGTGAGAGGACGCGTTTGACCACCCGCGGTAGCGTAGCGTACTAAATCCGTCGGTTGGCGACGCCGGCGGCAACGGCGGCCACGATCATCGCGATCAGGGGGTATGGGGAGAAAGCGCCTGCGAGGAGGTTGGGCGCCAGTACTACAAGGAAGGGCACGGCTGTGGCCACCACGGAGATAGCGATGGCCATGGGGCCGCCGTTGCGGCCTCCGGCGCGGTTGATCAGGGTCCCTGCCCCGTAGCCGGCGGCGGCCGAGATCAACAAGAGAAGGGGGAGGCGGAAGATCACGAACACTATGGGGATACCGAAGACCGCGACCCCGAGGCCGGCGAGGAGGCTCCAGAGGAGCTGGTTGGTCTTCATGACGCCGGCCCGCGACCCCCTCGGTAGTCTGGCATCGTCGGGACACTTTATCCCGACGTCGGTGGTCACCATACACTCCGTGCAGATGGGCCGCCCGCACGTGGCGCAAGACACGCGAGTCTCCCGCTTGGGATGCCTGTAACAGTGCATGGGTTCGGCCACTAGCGACCCTTCCTTCCACTCCGTGCAATCTCGCTGCGGGGCATCAAGACCAGCTCCCTCTTGTAACTCTGGTGGATCTCGGCGACGAGCCGGCTGTGCTCCAGCTCCTTCCGCTCCAACTCTTCGCGCAAGGCACGGTTCTCGGCCTCCATCCTCGCCGCCTGGCGCTCGAGGTCGAGGACCTTCTTTACGCCGGCGAGGTTCATCCCCATCTCCTGGGTCAGCCTCTGTATGTAGCGACCGAGGTCGACGTCCTCCTGGGAGTAGAGCCTGGTGTTCTTGATGCTCTTGCGCGGGCGGAGCAGACCCTTCTGCTCGTACATCCGTAGCGTCTGCGGGTGCACCCCTATTAGCTCAGAGGCTATCCCGATCATGTAAACCGGACGCTTTCTAAGGCTCACGACGATTCCACCTTCTTGAAGAGGTCTTCCCTGACGTCCTCGTCCCGCTCTTCGGCGAGGGCCTCAAGTATCTCACGCTCCCGCCGCTTGAGTTTCCTGGGCACGACGACGCTCACCCGCACGATGAGGTCTCCCTTCTCCCCCCCGTTCGTCTTTGCCTTCGACGCACCCGCGCCCCTCACCTTGAACTGCTTGCCGTCCTGCGTACCGGCCGGCAACTTGACCCTCACCGTACCGCCGCCCGGCCTTGGCACGTCGATCTGCGCCCCGAGCGCCGCTTCGACGAAACTAACGGGCACCCCGACCTCGAAGTCGTCCCCACGCCGCCTAAAGACCGGATGCTCCTCCACCCGCGTCACGACGTAGAGGTCTCCCGAGGGCCCGCCCTTCCTGCCGGCGTTTCCCCTGCCGGGGATCCTGACCTTCATCTTGTCCCTCGCCCCGGCCGGTATCCTTACCTTGACCTGCCTGCTCCTGCGTACCCTGCCTTTGCCCCCGCACACCGAACAGGGCTTCTCGATGATCCTACCCTCGCCCACACACCTCGAACACGGCGTCGAGAGCGCGAAAAATCCCTGGTCCCGGCTCTGCACCCCCCTGCCGCCACAATCGGGACACGTCCGTGGCGCCGTCCCCGGAGCAGCCCCCGTGCCCCCGCACTCGCCGCAACCCTCCTCTACCGGTACCCCGACCCGCGTCGTTACGCCGTTCAGCGCGTCCTTGAAACTCAGCCTTACGTTTACGGTTATATTCTCGCCCTTTTCCTGGGCCCTCCGGCTGGTATTGGACGAGCGTCCGAAGATATCCCCGAGATTCCCGAATCCGCCCAGCAGATCCGAGAGGTCCTCGAAATCTGCGCCGCCAGGCGTTCCACCTCCCCCAGACCCGAAGAACGTGCGGGGACCCTCGTCGTATTCCCTCCTCTTCTCGGGCTTCGAGAGAACCTCGTAGGCGTGCTGTATCTCCTTGAAACGGTCTTCCGCCCCCTTGTCCCCGGGGTTGGCGTCGGGGTGATACTTGCGCGCCAGCCTGCGGTAAGAGCGTCGAATCTCATCCTGCGAGGCCTCTTTCGACACCTCGAGAGCCTTGTAGAGATTCAACCTCTCCATACCCTAAACCTGCTTCGCAACTACAACTTTCGCTGGCCGGATCGGCTTCCCGTTGAGCACGTAGCCGGTCTGGAAGGTCTGGATGATGGTGCCTTCTTCGTGCTCATCGGAGGGCTGGCCCATGACGGCGTCGTGGACGTTCGGGTCGAACGGCTGTCCGTCCGAGGCGACGGGCAGGAGTCCTTCGTCGGCCAGGACGGCGGCAAGTTGGTCGCGGGTGGCGTGCACGCCCTCGCGGATCTCTCCCCCGGCTTCGAGGGCGCGGTCCAGGTTATCCAGAACGGGGAGTAGCTCCTGCACCAGCCTCTCCGACGCCATCGAGAACGTGCGGATGCGCTCTCGCTCCTGGCGTTTGCGCGAGTTCTCGAACTCGGCCTTCAGGCGCATCAGGGCGTCGAGGTACTGGTCCCGCTCCCGGCGAGCCGTCTCCAGTTCTTCCGAAAGCACGGTAGGAGCGTCCACTTCCGGGAAGGGTTCCCCATCCGCGGTTGTCGCTCCGCCCGCTGTGTCTCCACGTGCGCCGGGGTCTGCCGCCTCTGGTTCTACGGGGACATTGCCCTCATGGGGCGTCTGGACCTCTTCGGGCGTGACGTCTTCCCTCGGTTCGGGATCGCGTTTATTTTCCTCGCTGCTCAAATTTGGCTAGTCCTCCTGTGTTGCCGCGCGGCCGGCGGAGAGAGCCCCCCGGCCGTTGCAATTCACTTACTTACGCTCCTCGCCGTCCTCGTCGACGACCTCGGCGTCCTCCACCAGGTCGTCGGTGTCAGTAGCGTCGGCGGAGGCGGCCTCTTGCTGCTGCTGCGCCTGGCTGTAGAGCACCTCGGAGAGTTTGTGGGAGGCGGTCATCAGGGTCTCCTGCTTGCGCTTGATCTCCTCGACGTCGCCGCCGGCTAGCGCCTCCTTGGTCTCCTTTATGGCCTGTTCGATCTCCAGCTTGGTGTTGGGGTCCACCTTGCCGTCGACGTCCTTAAGGGAACGCTCGATGGAGTAGACCAGGTTGTCCGCGTTGTTGCGGACGTCAGCCTCTTCGCGGCGACGCTGGTCCTCCTCGGCGTGCGACTCCGCGTCCTGCATCATCTGCTGGATCTCCGCGTCCGAGAGCCCGCCGGAGGCCGTGATCGTGATCCTCTGCTCCTTGCCCGTGCCAAGGTCCTTGGCCCCGACGTTGACTATGCCGTTGGCGTCTATGTCAAAGGCGACCTCGATCTGGGGTACACCCCTTGGCGCGGGCGGTATGCCGACGAGCTGGAAGTTGCCGATGATCTTGTTGTACGCCGCTATCTCCCGCTCGCCCTGGTAGACCTTGATCTCCACCGATCCCTGGTTGTCATCCGCGGTGGTGAATACCTCACTCTTACGCGTAGGTATAGTCGTGTTCCGCTCGATCAGCTTGGTGAACACCCCGCCCTTGGTCTCGATGCCGAGGGAGAGCGGCGTCACGTCGAGGAGCAGCACGTCCTTGACCTCGCCCGCGAGCACGCCGGCCTGGATGGCAGCCCCTACGGCCACGACCTCGTCGGGGTTGATGCCCTTATGGGGCTCCTTGCCCGTGATCTCCTTGACCTGTTCCTGGACCGCCGGGATGCGGGTCGAGCCGCCGACGAGTATTACCTGGTCGACCTGGCCAGGCTGCAAACCGGCGTCCTCCATCGCCTGGCGCACGGGCCCAGCGGTGGCCTCGACAAGGTCGGCGGTCAGGTTGTTGAACTGCGCCCGCGTCAGCGTCAGGTCCATGTGCTTCGGGCCGTTCTGGTCAGCCGTGATGAAGGGCAGGTTGATCGAGGTGCTCGTCGTCGAAGAGAGCTCCCTCTTGGCCTTCTCGGCGGCCTCGATGAGGCGCTGGGCGGCCATCTTGTCTTTCGACAAGTCTATGCCCTCGGCCTTCCTGAACTCGGAGACCATCCACTCGACCACCTTGGCGTCGAAGTCGTCGCCCCCGAGGTGGTTGTTACCGCTCGTGGCCTTGACCTCGAAGACCCCCTCGCCAAGCTCCAGAATAGAGACGTCGAACGTGCCGCCGCCAAGGTCGAAGACGAGGATGGTCTGGTCGTCCTCCTTGTCCATGCCGTAGGCCAGCGACGCCGCCGTCGGCTCGTTGATGATCCGCTTGACGTTCAGGCCGGCGATCCTACCGGCGTCCTTGGTAGCCTGGCGCTGGGCGTCCTCGAAGTACGCGGGAACCGTGATGACGGCCTCGGTGACCTCCTCGCCCAGGTACTCCTCGGCGTCCCTCTTCAGCTTCTGGAGGGTCATAGCCGAGATCTCCGGCGCAGAGTACTCCTTGTCGTCGATCGCGATCCTGATGTCCCCGCCGGGGCCCGACCTGACCTCGTAGCCAACGCGGCCAGCTTCGGTCTTGACATCATTGTAGTGACGTCCCATAAAGCGCTTGATCGAATAGACCGTGCGCTCCGGGTTCGTGACAGCCTGCCTCCGCGCGAGCTGGCCAACCAGCCGCTCCCCACTCCTCCTGTCGAAGGCCACGACCGAAGGCGTCGTCCTCTCCCCCTCGGTGTTGGTGATCACCTTCGGATCCCCACCCTCCAACACCGCAACACAACTGTTCGTCGTGCCCAAGTCTATGCCAATGCTCTTGGCCATGCGCTTACCTCCCACAGGATGAAGTTTTCTAAAGTGTCGTCAGTATAAAATCTGAGTCCCGCACTTGCAAGTTATTGTATTAGCATTTCAGCATTTCAGCTTGTCAGCTCTATTGGGGAAAGGCTTGCGTTGGGTTTGATCTGCGATGGAGAAGGCCCCGTATCATTTGCCACGGAGCCAGGCTCCGTGCTAGAGCCGGGCCGTCAGGCGCTAGCTGAAATGCTGACCGGCTGAAGTGCTGAGGCGCTGCATAAGGTAGGATAAGACGATCACCGGGCATTGGACTTCGGGGTAAATCGGGAGGTTTTGGGAGTCGGATTGGACGAGACGATCTTGCTGGTCGACGACGACGCGGCGCTCCTTGAGGTCACGTCTATCGTGTTGGCATCTGAGGGTTACCGGGTATTAACGGCGGAGGATGGGGTCGAGGCGCTCCGGCTACTCGGGCGTGAGGGGTTGGATCTCGTGGTGCTCGACATCATGTTGCCGAGGATGAGTGGGTTCGAGGTATTGAAGAAGATGCGGGAGCACAGCGACGTCCCCGTGGTGTTGCTCACGGCCAAGAGCCAGTCCGTGGACAAGGTGGTCGGTCTCGAGCTCGGGGCCGACGACTACATCACGAAGCCCTTCGACACCAAAGAGTTGCTCGCCAGGATCAAGGCCATCCTCAGGCGTTTCGGGCGGGACGGCAGGGGAAGGGAAGGGGTACTCAGACTGGGGCCTCTCGAGCTCGATCCCAACGGTTACACGGTCAGTCGCTCCGGGGAGATGCTGGATCTCACACCCACCGAGTTCAAGATACTCGCGCTGCTCATGCGCCGTCCTGGGCAGGCCTTTACGCGGGCCCAGATCTCCGAGGCCGTCTCTACGGGGTCGCATTATCTGGCGAGCCGCTACATAGACGTCCACATAAGCAGGCTCAGGGCCAAGGTCGAGCGCGACCCTTCCAGGCCTGAGGTCATACAGACCGTCCCGAGCGTCGGGTACAGGGCAGCCAGGCCGGTCTAGAACCCGTGGTGGAGTATGGGCAAGAGAGACGATAGGAGACTTCCACCGGCCCTGAGCTTCAGGGCCAGGATCTTCATGGCGCTCGTCGGGATCTCGTCTGTCACGAGCCTGATAATCGCGCTGGTGTTGTATTACTTCGCCCAGGACAGGCTGGTATACGCGGAGAACACGCTGCTCCAGCAACGCTCCCGAACGGCGAACGCCGGTGCGCAGGACTTCCTCGAAGGCCTGCGCGACCCCGAGGACGAGAGTCTCCCCCCGCCCGGGACCTACGCTGAGCAACTCGTCCAGGCGGTCGCCGACCCGACGGGGCTTGAGGTGCTCTACCTGGGACCCGGCCTCGAACCCCTGGCCGCGCGCGACGGCCTCGGGGACCCTGTGAATGCCGGGGATGCCTACAGGAGGCTCGGGCTCGACAGGGGTGAGCTCGAGCAAACCGCCGCATCGCCGCTGGGGGAGGGTAGGCTCGTGTGGAGCGAGGGGCATTCCGGTTACGTGGCGTTGTGGCCGCTCACGGCCACGGACGGAACCGTCGAGGGGGTTTTGATCTACGACGTTCCCCGCGACGAACTCGGGGAGACGCTGGCTTACCTGCGCTATGGCATCCTCGGGGCCATACTGACGAGCATCCTCCTGGCCGGGGCGGCGAGCCTGCTGCTCACGCGCCGGGTCACGCGCCCTCTCTCCGAAACCCGTGACGCGGCCATAAGGGTCGCCTCGGGCGACTACGCGGCGACCGTGCCCGTAAAGAGCCGCGACGAGCTCGGCGAGGTTGCCCGCACGTTCAACTACATGGCCGGGGAGATAGAGCACTACGTGGGGGAGATACAGGAGCAAAAAAGCCGCCTTGAGGCGGTCCTCCAGGCCTCCCCCGAGGCCGTCGTCGCAACGGACCCCGACGAGCGGGTCACGATGGTCAACCCGGCGGCGGCCAGGATGCTGGGCATCATGGCTTCGGACAGGGGACGTACGCTGGAGGAGATCGGGACACCGCGGGGGGTTCTCAGGTGCCTGCGCGAGGCCTCCGTCAACGGGGTCGCGGTGAAGGAGGTCGAGCTAGGAGAGAAGGCCTACTGGGCCTACGCCGCCCAGATGGACCGGGGCGAATCAGGCCAGAACGGCGGGAACGCCGGCATCATCCTGGCCGTCAGGGACATAACCGAACACCGCTCCCTGGAGCAGGCAAAGACGGCCTTCGTCTCGGACTTCTCGCACGAGCTCAGGACCCCCCTCACCACAATCCAGAGCGCGGTCGGCCTGCTCCAGCGGGCGCGCGACCGGCTCGACCCGCTGGAGCACCGGGCGCTGGAGCTGGCCGACCAGGAACTGAAACGGATAACGGGGATGGTCGAGGAGCTGTTGACCCTCGCCCAGATGGACTCCTGGCAGTACCATCTCGAGGTAGGGCCGGCCGACCTGAGTACCGTCGTACAGACGGCCATAGAGTCGGTGGAGGCCAAGGCCCAGAGGTTCGGCATCGGGTTGTATTTTGCCGTCGCGGGCGAGCACCGGTGCGTCTGCGACGTCCAGAAGCTCTACCAGGTCTTCCTCAACCTGCTCGACAACGCGATCAAGTACTCCGACCCTGGCGCCAGGGTCGACGTCGAGATAGAGGAGGACACCTCGTCGCTGACCGTGCGTATCAAGGACACGGGCGTTGGCATTCCGGAAGAGGACCTGAACCAGCTCTTCGAGCGTTTCTACAGGGTGGACAAGGACCGCTCCCGCGCGAGCGGGGGAAGCGGGCTGGGGCTCGCGATAAGCAAGCAGATTGTGGAGTTGCACGGCGGCAGCATCTCCGTCGAGAGCGAGGTCGGCGTGGGCTCTGTCTTCGAGGTCAACCTCCCGAAGGCGTTCCTCTCCCGCTCCGTAAGCCATGCCCTTTAGGACGAGTCATGCAAAGCGAGCCGCATTCATGGCACTCACTATTACTTTCGTCCTCCTGGTTGGATGCGCCCACGCCGACGAGGAGGCCCCCATCGCGCCCCTGGCCCCCGCAGCTGGCCGGGTGGACCCGGGGCTCGGACCCGGGACGCAGGCCTTTAGCGTGGGAACCGGGTACAAGGGTTCGCCTAGCTGGAGTCCCGACGGGGACAGGATCGCGTTTACCATAGACGGTTACGTATTGGACAGGCCGACGGGCGCCGGGAAGTCGAGGCGCTGGACCACGAGGGACTTCGTCGCCAGGGACGCGGAGTGGACCTCAGAAGGCACCCTGGCGATACTCGGCGCGGCGTCCTACTCCGGAAAGACGACAAACTCCCTTTACAGGGCGAGTGCAGGGGAGGACTCGCTTGAACTGGAGAAGGTCGCGGACGGAGTTTTGGCGATGTGCCCGGACCCCGACGGAGAGGGTTTGATCTTCGCGCTAGAGGGCAGGGCTGCCGAAAGCAGGCTCGCGCTGACACGACGCGCCGGGGGAGCCTACAGACCCTATCCCGGCCTCATAGAAGGCCGCGTCGCGGCCCTCGCCCTCTCGCCAGACGGTGACGAAGCCGTCCTAGCCGTCCGTCCTCGAGGAGATCGCGAGACCTCCGGGCTTCGTACCTTCGACCTTCGGACGGGAGAAGGACGGGAGATAACGCGGCTGGAAGGCAGGCAAGAGATCCTCGGCACGCCCCAGTGGACGGAGCAGGGCCTCTACTTCGTGGCCGGGAAGCAGAGTACCTCCTTGGACGATGACGGCTCTGAGCCGCTCTACGAACTCTACCGCGTGCCGCCAGGTGGCGGCGCGCCCGAACCCGCGCCGGGTGTGGGAGAGGACTTCGTGGCCGCGAGCATCCGCGTCTCTCCCGACGGAAGCCGGCTGGCCGTCATCGGCCGCCTCAACCCGAAGTCGCCGACCAACCTGTACGTGCTTGACCCTCTCGCGAAGAACCTCGAGGCCGTAACAGCCAACGAAGACATGGAGATAAAGACCGGGCCGGACGACCTGGTGTGGTCCCCCGGTAACCAGAGCGTCGCCATCGTCGCCCGCGGCACGCCCTCCACCGAACCCGAGGTGCGCGCTGAGCCTGCCCATAGGCTCCTGAGGGACTTCTACAACCTCTACGAGATACCCGTGTCAGAGGACACCCCGCGGTGAGGGACGTGATCTTCTGGCTCTCCGGCGCCGCCCTGGCCTTCTTCATCACGGCGGGGGCATTCTTGCTTCTGGCCAACCTCGCCACCGCCCCCTCGGAGAAGCGCCTGACGGCGGACCCGGCCGGGGCCGGGTCCGCCGTGGGACTCGCGCTCGACGCGGGACGTCTCGCCTCTCTCAGGCCGCGCCCGGATCAAAGCCTCGACCTTGTGGTCAAGAACGAGGGTGAGGGGCGGCTGGTGAACGTGAACTTGATCTTGAAAGTCTCCTCCGAGAACACCGCCCTCTCGGAGACCCGCTACTACCGGCGGACGGTCGATAAGGTCAGGGCCGGTGGGGAGGCCGACGTGCGCTTCGAGTTCGACCTCTCTGACCCCAAACAGCCCGCCCCGGGACGACCCGCCTCAGAGCCGGCGCGTAGGCTACTGGAGATCCGGGCCACCACCCCCGAGGGTATCTCGACCGTGAAGACGGTGATCCTACCGCCCTAACAGCACTTCAGCACTTCAGCAGGTCAGCATTTCAGGTTTCTCGTTCCTGAAGAATGTGCTACCGCTGAGAGGCCGATGGCCCATCATGCATAAGGCTAATGCACGGCGCTGCCAGTACGCTTCGCTTATCAGGTCTTTGTTCTTGCTGAAATGCTGAAGTGCTGACCGGCTGAATTGCTGACCTGCGCGCCCGGTACGGGTGCCCCTATCCCTGGTAGCTTTACCCGCCCGACGAGCGCCCGCGCCAACTCCCCCACCTCGACGGCACTCTTCAGGTCGATGTGCACCAGCGTGTAGTAGCTCATCCCATATGGGGCGCGGCGCAGGGGCTGCCAGCCGCTCTCCAGCAGAAACGAGGTGGGCACGTGGTTCGAGACCCCGCGGTCGCTGGCGATCGCCTGTACGCTCCCGACGCCCCTCTGCCTGAGGTCCCTGAGCATCCTCACAAGCAGGCGGCGGCGCGTGCGCGTATCTCCACCCGCGTAAGCTAGCAGCACCGCGTCCTCATCGATTGGGCCCAAAGGGTAACGGGCCGCGCCCGCGAAACGCTCCGGCGGGGCGTAGACCGCGAAGCCCTGGACCTCCCCGCCGCGCCGCACGGCGAAACCCGCCGTCCCCCAGTCGTCTCTCAGCTCCCGAAACCACTCTTCGGCGGAGTACCCGCCGTCGGTCCAGTGCGAGATCACGGGCCCGAGCCCCGGCATCTCACCCGCGTCCCTGGGCGAGACCTCACCTACCATGGGCACGAACGAGGTGGGTTTCATCTCTCCTGACCCGGTTCGCCGCCTTCGCGCCCCCGCAGCCGCTCCCTCGTCTCCCTGACCTTCCGGCGGAGCTCCTCGGACCTCTCGACGTCGGGGCTCTCATCGGCCGCCTCGACGCCGGCCACGTCCCTCGACACGTCCCTGAGATAGGGGCGCGGCGCTCTTGTCTCCTCCCGGGTTTCCCCCTGGGTGGGAGAGGAGCCGCCGAGGTCGACGACCCTGGGGCTCTGGTGAGGCCCCTCGCGGGCCTCGGCCAGGCGGTCCCGCAGCTGCTCCTGCGCCTCGAAGTAGGTCTCGCGTCCCCTCTCCCGGGCCTCACCCGCCGTGTTGGCGATCGAGCCGCGAAGCTCCCTGCCGCTTCGGGGGGCCAGAAGTATGCCCACCAGGGCGCCCACCGCGCCGCCGAGCACGAACGTTCTCAGTCGCCGCTTGTCAAGCACCTTTGTCTCCTTCTGGGCCTTTCGGGTTATTCTAACCGCTTTTCGCGCGGGTGATGGGGACCCCGTGCCTGGGCGTGCCTGCGTCGAGGAGCATCGCAGGGGCGCGGTGACCGGCTCTGTCGGCTATACCCGAGACCCTGTTAGCCACGATCTCCACGGCCGCGTCCGAGGTGTTCTCGATAGAGATGTTCTCGACCGCCTGCACACCGGCCCTCGCGGAGCTCTCGACGATGTAGTCGTGGATCTGGCGTATCTCCTGGAAATACGAGATGTACTCCTCGGCCGGTCGGCGCATCGCCGTCCCAAGGGCCCTGATGTAGAAGCGAGCGCGGTGCACGTGTTCGTCCGAGAGGTAGACCACGAACGCGCAGACGTTCGGGTGGTCGCGGTAGCGGTGGAGGATGATCTCGGGCACCAGGTGAACCCCCTCAACGACGAGGTTCGTCCCCTCTTTGAGGCCCCTATCCACAATAGCCTCGACGCCGACGGCGACCTGGGACGCCTGCTGCCTGAAACCGTAGAGGACCAGCTCGTCTTCCTCGACGGGAACCCTAAGGTCCTCCCTCTTTATGTCGTAGGAGCTCTTGTGGAGCAAAGGGAGGAGGTCGGGGCTTATTGCTCGCCTGAGGACCTCCCTGATAGAGTCCGTGCCGACCACGCTCTGGATGTTGAGGCGCCTGGCCACGTCGGCGGCGAGCGTGCTCGTCCCGACCCCGGTAGCCCCGCCAATAAGGACAACGATCGGCTCGGTAGACTCCCGCAGAACGCGCCACTTATCCAGCCTGTCGACGACAAACGCGTCCTTCTTGACCAGCTTGTCCCTGACGCGGGCGAGGACCTCTTCCTCCTCTACCGTGTAGAGCTGTTCGGCCAGGAGCTCGGCGCGTACCTCACTCGCTATCTGGTGCGCCAGCTCGGCGCGGGCCCCTGCCTGCGCCAGCGTCTGCGCCAGAATTCCGCGGGAGAACGGCGTCTCCCTTCCCCCCTTGACGATCGTGATCTCCCGCTCGTCCATTGCACCCTCCTAGAGCGCCGACGAATCCTAGTCGCCGAGGATGCGGAGGCCCTCGTACTTCCTCCCTCTCCGCTTCCTTATGCGGTTGAAGAAGAATAGCAGAAAGCCGACCAAAAGAAGCGGCACGAAGGGCAAGAAGAGTCCTGCCACACCGCCCAATACCGCCACCACGTCCTCGATGGCACTCAAGAACGTCGTCGAGACGCCGGCCGATGAAGTGCTCGATGATGGACGCACGATAACCTTGAGCACGGCGACCAGGGTGGCGATCGCCCCGCCGAAGACGAGCCCTGGTACGGCGCTGCCGTCGAGAAGCGCCCCAGGCTCGAACATCGTCTCGAACAGGGCCGCGCCGGCCGCAGCCCTGATGACTATCATGGCGTAGCCGAAAGCCGGGTCGAGCGCCCTGACCTTGTCGAGCACGATCTCTACGACCGCCAGCGCGGAGAACACCCCGACCACGGTCCAGTCGCTCGGTAGACCCAGAAGGTCAGGCGGCACGATAAACCCCAACCGGGCGAACAGGGCATACAGCGCGAGCGGCACGAAAGCCCTCACCCCCGCTACGGAGGCGAGCCCCACGCCAAGACCCAACCAGACGACCGTATCCACGGCCAGCATTTTAGCACTTCAGCATTTCAGCTAGTCAGCATTTCAGCTACTTGGTAGCCGAGGTTGGCGGCCCTGTGCGTGAGGCCGTCGAGCGGTGTGCAAGAGCGATGGCCCACCTTATACCTGCGTCCGACCACTAGCGAGCAACTTCGGCAAGAACGAGAGGCTGACCGGCTGAAGTGCTGAAATGCTGAAATGCTGAGCTATACTCGCCTCGATCCAGGACGTGGCGCCCATCGTAGTTCGGAGGACTCATGCCGCAGACCGTGACCATGGACAAGATAGTGGCCTTCTGCAAGCGCAGGGGCTTCGTGTTCCAGAGCTCGGAGATCTACGGCGGCCTCCGCTCCTCCTACGACTACGGACCCTTGGGCGTCGAGATGAAGCGGAACATCAAGGACGAGTGGTGGCGCCGCGTCGTCCACATGCGCGACGACGTGGTCGGGCTGGACCCCGCGATCATCATGCACCCCAGAGTGTGGGAGGCCTCCGGGCACACCGCGACCTTCAACGACATGCTCGTGGAGAGCCGCACCAGCAAGCGCCGCTACCGGGCGGATCACCTGATCGAGGACGCCACGGGCCGGGACGTGGAGGGGCTGACCCCGGAGGAGCTGACGGAGATCATTCGCTCCGACGACCGGATAAAGGACCCGGCCGACGGCGGGCGCGACTTCGGCGAGGTCCGTCCCTTCAACCTGATGCTCGAAACTTATCTGGGGCCGGTAAAGAGCCCGGAGAACCTCACCTACCTGCGGCCTGAGACGGCGCAGGGCATCTTCGTGAACTTCAAGAACGTCCTCCAGACCAGCCGGGTCAAGGTGCCGTTCGGTATCGCCGACATAGGCAAGTCTTTCAGGAACGAGATCACACCGGGCAACTTCATCTTCCGCACCCGCGAGTTCGAGCACATGGAGATGGAGTTCTTCGTCGAGCCGGGCACGGACGAGGAGTGGCACGAGTACTGGATCGAAGAGCGCTGGAACTGGTACCTGGACCTGGGCCTCAAGGAAGAGAACCTTCGCCGCTACGAGCACCCCAAAGAGAAACTCTCCCACTACTCCAAGCGCACCGTGGACCTAGAGTACAATTACCCTTCCGCCGGCTGGTCGGAGCTCGAAGGGATAGCCAACCGCACGGACTTCGACCTCAAACAGCACGCCGAGTTCTCCGGCGAGAACCTGGAGTACATAGATCAGGCCACGAACAACCGCTACGTCCCCTACGTTATCGAGCCGGCCGTGAGCCCCGATCGCATCATGCTAGCCTTCCTCGTCGATGCCTACACCGAAGAAGAGGTGAGGGGCGAGGAACGCACCGTGCTCAAGCTACACCCGCGCCTCGCCCCGACCAAGGCCGCCGTCTTCCCGCTCTCCAAGAAGGAGCCCGTCTCGACCATAGCCCGAGAGCTCTACGACGACCTCAAGGGTGACTACCGCCTGTTCTACGACGACTCGGGCTCCATCGGGCGCCGCTACCGCCGCCAGGACGAGGCGGGCACGCCCTTCTGCGTGACAGTGGACTTCGACACCATTGAGGACAAGAAAGTAACCATCCGCGACCGCGACACCCTGGAGCAGGAGCGCGTGCCCATCGAGGCGGTGCGGGACAGGCTGAAAGCTTTGATCTCCGGTTAGCCTGCGAGTGTTAAGGCAATAGGGTAATGGGGCCCTCCGCCGCCACGACGCCGAAGTGCCTGAGGTCGAGTGTCAAGACCCTTCCGCCGTTGCGTTCGGCGCAGGAGATTACGCTGGCATCCGCAAATCCGAGCGGCAGGTCGGCGTAACGCCCGACGAGCTCGCGGATGCGGAGTAGGTCTTCCTCGCCGCACTCCAGGGCCAGGCCACCGGACTCGAGGTCCAGTATAAGGCTCTCAAGAGCCCTGGCCCCGAGACGCTCCTCGACCATGTAGGCTATCTCCGCGAGTATGCCGGCTGGGACCAGGTATGGTCCCTTGTCCTCGAAGAGCGCAGCCTTGACTCGTTCGTGATCTTTATCTGTCCGGTTGAGGAGGGCGAAAAGACCGGAGGTATCGAGCGTGATCAGGGTTTGTCCCACTCGGCGCGTAACCAGTCTTCGGACTCCATACCGGAGAGATCCCTATCTTCGCCGATGCCTACAGAACGCAGCAGCGGACGCTTCCTACGGGCCAGGTAGTCTTCCAGCGCATCTCTCAAGACCTCAGCCTGCGGTCTCTTCTCCGAGCGGGCCGCCTCCTTGAGGGCCCGCTGCAAGTGAGAAGGTAGATACACGGTCGTCTTTTCCATAACCACAAGTATAGCACCATATACCATACGCCATACAAAGACCGGGGGGTCTCGCGATTCGCCGTAGCGAGCTATCGGCTGCAGCGGCGTGGGGCTTCGCTTGCCAGGCAAGCGAAGCCCCGCACACGACAGATGTGTTTACGCAGTTAGCCTGGCGGCTAGTCCTCCGGGATCTCGTCGTAGACCATTTTGAGGTCTATGCCCTGGGCGCGGCGGAGCAGGCGGAAACCGACGTAGATCCCAAGCGCGACGACGTACAGCGTGCTCAGGTAGATGAACGAGGAGGTGTTGTTGAGGCCGTAGATGTCGTTGGTCATCCACTGGTAGAGGCAGAAGACCGCGAAGAGCGCGAAGGCGGTGGCGGAGACCGTGATCAGGGGTATCCCCAGGACGTTGTAGCGGGCAATTGGTGAAGCGTTGTAGATGTCGGGCTTGAGCCACGGCATCAGCGCCGCCGAGACCGCCGAGCCGAGGAAGGTTATCGCGATGACGAGCGTGGCGTTGAGCGTCCAGGTGGCGAAGCTCTCCCCGAAGGCGTACATGTAGCTGATCGGGATCGAAGGTATGAGCATGAGCAACAACGCCGCGTAGGGAACGCCGTTGTTCGTGGTGCGAGAGACCCATTCCGGAAGCACCCGGTCGAAGGCGGTTGCGAAAACGACCCTGGTAGAGGACAGGAAAACAGAGCCGGTCCATCCGAAGAACCACAAAGACAGTACGGCTACGAGGAGGACCTGCAACATGGGGTTGCCGATGAGCATCGCGACGAGCAAGCCAGGATACGGCCACGCTGTGACCGGCCCGGTTCCGCTCCAGAAGGCGCTGTTAGACGCGTAATAGAAGTCCCACCCGAACGTCTTGGCGAACAGCAGGAGCAGGATCACGGCAAAGATGGAGGTGAATATGAGGGCACCGGCCATCGCGTAGATGTTCTTGCGGAAGTCCGAGGCGCCGCGGACCTCGCCGTAGAGCGTCGCGCCCCAGTTGGAGTACAGGTTGAAGAAGGCGAGGAAAGGTATCAGGAGCAGGGTCGGATAGAAGGCGTTGCCGGTCGGTAGGCCGCCCGCTTCCTCACCGGCCTGGATGGTCTCCTGGTAGGCGTTGCCCCCCGCGCCGAAGAGGTCCTGGGCTCCGGCATTGTAGGCCGACACGAAGTCCGAACGGGAACTGACGAGCAGTATCACGATCATGACCGCGAGCCCCACGAGCCCGCCGTAGAAGCAGAACTTCTGGATGCGGGCGTAGGCCCTCATGCCGAGCGAGACGTACAGCGAGGCCAGGATCGCCACGATCATCGAGGAGGTAAAGAGCCCGGTGGACCCGCTGAAGAAGGCGAGAACCCCGTCCAGGTTCAGGATCGCGGCCAGCGGCACGAAGACCTCCTTGTTCAAGAGGTCGGCGTAGATCGGCACCCAGTGCCACAGGATGAACCACCAGCCGGTGACCGCCAGGACGAAGCCCAATCCGCCGCCGAGGACGCGGCTGATCCAGACGTAGTCGCCGCCCGCGCGGGGCATCACCGCGATCAGGGAGGCGTAGGTTACGGTCTGGAACACGAGGTAGAGGCCGGCCAGGATGATCGCCAGGATGAGGGAGCCATCCGGTATGAACGGGGCGTAGGACAAGGCCAGGAGGCCCAGCGTCATCAGGTTGATCGAGAACGCCGCGTAGATGAAGCCGTCCCAGACCGACCAGCCCCGCAGGAGCCCTGTGGCCTTCCTCTGGAAGAGATCGTCTGACCCCGCCGCTACATTGTTCGCCATCTAACTCCCTTTCTATCCGGTGGTCAGCACGAACCGCTTGACTTTCTTGCCGCCGTCCAGGTTCACTACCGCGCCGAGCAACTGTCCCTGCTCGTAGGAACTGCCCGGGTTGATGCAAAGCGTATTTCCGATGCGGGTGTTGCCCTTCGCCTCATGGATGTGACCGTGCAGAGCCAGGGCCGGCTGTCCCTCCTCTATCGCCTCCCTGACTGCCTTCGAGCCGACCGGAACGAGCGAGCGCCCGCCGTGCTTGGGGCGCATGTTCTCGTCTATCTCTGGGGCGTCGTCGAGGCCCGTCCCGTAGGGCGGACAGTGGAAGTTGTAGATCGTGTTCTCGGGAGAGGCCGTCACCTGCGAGGTCATCTTGCGCAGCCGCTCGGCGAGGTCGTCCTCGTCCTCCTCGCGGTAAGTGTCCCAGGGCGTGCGGTTCGACCATCCGGTCGAGATCATCTGGAAATCGCCGAACTCGACGACCTTGCCCTCGGCGAGTCGCACGCGCTTGGCCGAAGATATGATTTCATCGACCTCGAACTGGTCATCGTTTCCGGGAGAGACGAAGCACTCTATCCCCGTCCCGTCGAGCTTCTCGTCGGCCATCTGCATCCAGCGCTCGACGGTCCCGAGCATCTCCTTGTGGAAGAGCTTCTCTCTGAGGTCCTCATCCGATGAGAGCTCGGACATCCGGTCGGGGTCGGTGCGGAAAGGGTAGTAACCGCGCCGCATGACCGACTCCTCGAACTCCTTTACCTCGTCTTCGCCCTCGAACTCCCGCCGGTTCTCGAGCAGGGTCGCGTGCCAGCGGCCCTTCCCTTCCTCGACTATGGGGACGAGCGCCTTGCCCGTCATGTCGCCGCCAAGGACCATAATATTCGCCTCGTAGTGCTTACCCGAGTTCAGGAACTTGCGCCAGCAAGTCTCCGAGCCGTGTATGTCCGTGGCGAAAAAGATCCTGGTCTCGGGTTCCCGTGAAAAGAATTTGGAGATCATGGTCCTCCTTCCACCTCCTCTGGCAGCTCGTACCAACGTTTGCGGTCGCCTATCTTCGCGCGCATCTTCCACCCAAAGGTCTTCGGCTCCTCTTCGATGCGCTGCAGCAAAGCTTTGACGCGCTCCGAGATACGCTCCTTGCCCTCATCGGCCAGCTCGTAGCGCTTCAGGTGCCCATCCAGGGCTTCGAGGTTGGCCGTGAAGGTGCGCCAGAGTCCCCAGTCCGAGGAGCAGAGCTTGGCGATGTGGGCGGCGTTGACGCTCTCTCCGTCCTCCTCCCCGACGGGATGGTCGTAAAGGAGGGCGAAGGTGTCGCGTACATCCTTCTCGTTGAGCTCGATTATCTGGAGCTTCGTGAGCAGGAGCTCGGCGAGAGGGACGGTTACCGGCTCCAGGGTCATACGTTTGCCGAAGGGGATCTCGTGGCTCATCCTGAAGGTGCCGACGAGTACGTCCACCTGCCTGTCGTGCTCCTCGTCGAAGTACAGGAGTCGCTCGCGGCCGTACATCGTGTTGAACCGCGTCTGCGGAACGTACCCGAGCGACTCGAAGAACTTCTGAGCCTGGGATGACTTGCCCTTGGGTACGATCCAATCCAGATCCGCATACTCGCGCTCGAAGGCGGGCTGGAGGCCGTCTTGCGCGCGCACTTTGATCGCCACTCCACCAAGGAGGCGGAGATCCACACCCTCTCGCTCGGCCTCCTCGGCGACGCGGACGGCCTCATCGACCATGTCGGACAGGATGCCGTTTGTCTCTTTACTCGTCACGTCTCTCTACTCCTCCTGAGCGTTCTTTGCGGCCTCGACCCAGGGCCCTATTAGCTCCCTGTTCTCTCTCTCTTGGAGCCAGCGGCGGACGCCCGTCTCCGGTTCGTCGGCGTTGTTTATGGAGATCTCCAGGCTGCCAATCTGGTCCTCGTTTAGCCTCATGGCGCCTATGAGGGCGTGGGCCGCCGGTTCGTCGTCTGCGAGCCCCTCCCGCGTGACCGCGTGGAGGCTCTGGGGGGCGTCCACCGAGCCCATCGCGTTCTTCGGGTCCGAGAGGTAGCGGAAGTCGTACTCCTGGTTCATCCAGTGCGGCGACCAGGCGAGGAACACGATAGGGCTCCTGCATGCGGTACGCCTTTTCGAGCCCGGCGAGCATCGCCGGCGTGGTGGCCTCCACGAGGCTGGAGTGCAGGCGGTAGCGCGGGATAACTTCGGCATCGATCTTCTCCATCATCACGGCGCCGGGTTGTAGGCCCGTGATCATGTCCGTCCCCGAGTGGTCGAGGTCAGCTATGGAATCGACGCCCCTCATGTAGTCAGGGACGGCGATCCCGTACCTGGTCTTGCCCACGTACCAGGGTTTCTTCAGGATCTCGATCCGACCCCGCCCCTCTTCCACGAACTCCCGGTGGTTGGGCATCCAGGCGTCCTGGAAGGCGTCGGTCTCGCCGTCGATCAGGTCCTGATAAGCAGGCCCGACATCGTCGGCGAGCTTGAGCTCGACGTTTTGGTAGCCGAGGTGATCCTCGAGGAGTACTTTGGTCAGGGTTGCGTTGGCCACGTTCTCGTCCCAGTCCAGATACCCCAGGGTGAGACCCCCGACGCCTCCGAACCCGCAGCCGACACCGAGAGCCCCCGCCACCAGCAAGAGCAAAGAGGCCTTCAGCAACCTCAGGAGTGGCCCGAGCGTCCCCGTTGTATTCGGCGGGTCGTTCGTCCCCTCCAGACGGTGGCCCCTCTCTAAGCTGTGCTCAGCCAGCGGCTGCTCCTCCAGTAGCCTGCAACGTGGGATCGCACACCCCGCCGCTCATATCTCTCCCGCGGCGAAAAACAAAAATGCATGCAACCCTTGCGCCGTAACCACCCCGTTCTAGGCGTGAGTACCGCTGAATCATACGTCGTTGTCGTCCCCCGTTCAACTTGTTGGCTCGCTTCGGCTTCGCCTACGCTTGCCAGCACACTACGGCCTTCGGCCTCCGCTTGTCAGCACGCCTGCTTCGCAGGCTTGTCGGCACGCTCCCTACGGTCGCTCGTCAGCACGCTTCGGGCCTATAAGGCCCTCGCTTGTCAGGACTATTGGCTTGTCGACTGTCGTGTGGGATGGATGCTTGTTGCCTGGCGTGCGGTGGTAAGCGTGGCAGTCGCAGGTTAAACTATTGGCGCTTTGCGCCTGTAGCTCAGGGGATAGAGCAGCGGTTTCCTAAACCGCGGGTCGGTTTCCTAAACCGCTCATATCACTTACCGCCAATTACCGCTGACTACCGAAATCAGCATAAACAGGCGGCAGCCTCTCCATTGACACGCACAACCTTTACCGCCCAACGCCGCTACTTGCCGCCTCTATTGCTGACACATTGCTGACACTTATAAGACGCACTCAGTGTCGATCTTGATTTCCTCTTAAAATTAGCCGCGGGGTGGGAGTGTCCAGGATGGGCGCATCACCTCAAAATTCTGGCATCGGTTGTAGGCATCCCAGAAGGCGCTGGTGGGTTGTTTGGACTTACCGTAGGCCCAGTACGGATGCTCCTGATTCCAGGCCTCGACAAGTTCTTTCCCTATTTGTCCGCGCCTCGTCTTCGTCAGTTCAAGAGGGTTTTCCCTTTGGAGGACGAAGCGCAAGAGTTCGAGCCTTCGCTGTTCCAACGCCTTATTTTGCTTACCTGGAAGTATGCGTTGCTGCAAGTTGAAGTAGGCTTCGGCGACGATCTCCTCCGACACCCAAGGAGCCGCGCTGAGGGTCATCTCACCGTACTCGAAACGTTCTGTGTACACCAGAGGGTTCAGAGATGTACTCACACGGGACGCAATGTGTAGCGTGCTTTGACCGGAGGCACCAGCGGAGGTTCTCCCGTGAGTACGAACCAGGTGGGCTGAGCTTGTCCCCAGGGGAACCGCTCAGTCAAGTTGCTGGACAGCTGCTGCAACTCTCCTAGGACTGAATCCTGTCGCACGGCCATGTGGTCGTCCTTACCTACTTCGTTCCTGAAATCAAGCCAAGTGAGGTCCTGACCTTCTGTCACTGCCCACTGTACCCTCCGCTCGAATACCTTCCGGGTTCTCGGACCACCCCACCCGGATAATCGCATACTCGCCGACTGATTCCGCCTCCTCGTCCAAACCGGACTCATGCTCAAGAAACGCGGCCTCGTGGTCGCCAACGGGAATCCGCATCCTGCGAAAAAAATTGGTTGGAAGGACTTGTGCCGCAGGTGACCGGATGAGGCTATGTGCCTGATCGGGAGTGAGCGTAGCCGTACGTTCACCTAGCACCCTCTTGCGATAACGCGCCACGTAAAAATCGTCAGCGGCGACCTTCGCCAGGTACTCCCCGTAGACTTCGACACGAAGCATTTCTTCAGTGCTCAGACTGGGGAACCAATGCTCTCCCTCAACCTTCTGGTTCTGCCGAGACTTTCTTTGTCGCTGACGCCGCTTTCTGGGCGTGCGTTCACTGCCACCGCCAGACGCCAGTTCTTGTTTGAGTTCCTTCTCGTACTCGAACAGGTCACTTGCTACCCCTGTGAGGCTCTCCCATTCAGTATGATTTTGACGTTCCAAGTACTCCCCGACATTGTCTCTGGAAAGCCTCTTCCACGTCGCTTCCGCAAAAGGGCCGCCTAGCTCTTTCTCCAATAGCTTCCGCACTTCGTCGGCGGTCATAACCACCTCACAGTCATCACTGAGTCCATTTGCCGATTCGTAAGATAGCGGAAACGATGGACAGAGGAGGTGCTTAGCGGTGGAAACTGGCACAGAGCGAGAGTGGCTGACCCTGCGGGAAATGCAGGAGACACTGCGAATCGGCCACACGAAGGCATACGAGCTTGTTACCAGACCGGGAGGGATTCCCAACATCCGTATTGGGAGGGCCATCCGCATCAACAAGCGGGATTTGACCGACTGGCTGGAAAGCCAGAAATACCAGAACGTGGACGACTGAAGGCCGGAACCAGCTATTCCTAGCACATCCAGAACGTCAAAGACTTGTCCGATAGGATGGCAGGTAACTTATTAGCCGCACTGGGGTATGCTCGCCGGGGACGCCCAGTGTTCCCGTGCTACGAGATTGGAGCCCACGGGTATTGCTCCTGCTGGGAGGGGCCCCAATGTGAGCACCCAGGAAAGCATCCTCGCTGGGAGCGTGGCACCCTAAAGCATGGTCACCTGGACGCCACCGCAAACGAACGCCTTATCCGGCGGTGGTGGGGTAAGTGGCCCGACGCCAACGTTGCTGCGCTCGTTCTGCAAGGCGAGATGGTCCTGGACGTGGACCCGCGGAACGGTGGCTTCGAGAGCCTGCGAACCCTCGAAGCCGAGCATGGCCAGATACCTGCGTCCGTGATGGCACGCTCCGGGAGCGGGGGTCGTCACTACTATCTCAAGCTCCCTCCCAGCGCGGAAATCAAGAACGACTACACAGGCAGAAAACTTGGGAGGGGCCTCGACGTTAAGACCAGCGGATACGTCTTGGTGCCGCCAAGCCGTACCGACAAAGGCGATTACTCGTGGGTGAGTGGGGCGCTGGGAACGACGCCCTTGGCGGATGCTCCGGAATGGCTCATAGATCTCCTCAGAGAGCGCACCAAGGCGATCAGAGGAGGAGGCGAAAACTCGCCGATACCTGCGGTGCATACCGCTTTGGACAACTCACTAATCCCGGAAGGCGAGCGCAACCCGGCCGTGACCAGCATCGCAGGAACGTTGCACGATGGCAAACGCACGCTAGCAGAGCTTGAGGCAGCCCTCGCGGAGGAGAATGCAAGGCGGTGTCAACCCCCTCTTCTGGCCAGTGAGATTACGAAGATCGCCCGCTCGATCTATGAGCGGGAGCCATGTAAAGCCTCGGTGGATGTCTCGCCGGAAGTCCTGGCTGCTCTCGACCTCATTGAAGAGGATATTTGGGAGCGGCCCGAACGTTGGTGCGGCAAGTCGGGACTCTCACAGTGGAAGATGAAATACGCGCTCATTGACGCCGCTCGTGAGTATGGGAAGATGATCCCGACCGGCGTGCGGGTGAGCCTCGGTCGCCGGGACCTGGCCGAGCGTGCAGGGGTGGCCCTATCCACAGTTCAAAGCAACATCCCCAAGATGAAGGAAGCCGGTCAGATCCGTGCGGACAATGCGAACCGACACCCTGATGAGGCGGGCGCTTTCGTTCTGCCGTTCCCCGAGGGCGCGAACTCGGTACACTCATCCACCACTAGAGAGCTTCTTAGAACCACTGAGTTAACGAGTGTACCGGATTTGCGCGCCCTCAAAAGGCTGCGCCACGCAGCGCCAGGAGTATGGCGAGTTGGACCTCGCGCAGGGATGGTCACACTAACTCTATTGCGTTCTGGTGGCACGTTGTCTTACGAGCAACTGGCATCCGCTGGGCATCTCGCGTGCGAGAGATCTTCGCCGCAGAGGGGGCGTGCTAGAGCGCATGGGGTCTGTTGGAATGGTTGTTCTCGGAGAGAACAATGTGTCCCTCACCCCGAGGTGGAACGACGCTCTGGAGCAGGCCAGAGAAGAAGGGCGTGAAGAGCAAGCCGAGATGCGTCAGCGGTCGCAGCACAAGGAGCAGCAGCGTGCGTTCCGCCTCAAAAGGATGAGGTCCAAGCCCTTAGAGGGTTCAGCGCCTGACGCAGGCTAATCATGTTTGTCTTCAACATCCTCGGAGCAGTCTTCGTCCGTACCTTCTTCGGAGCCTTCCCATCTACCTTAGCCCCTAAATCTGGGTGCTCCAGATAACTGTCGGGGCCTCAATCTCCTTAACGATCTGCTCGGCTTGTAGCCAAGTTCCCTTCGCTCCAGTCTGGTCTTCGCTCTTTGGATTCTCGGGTCCATCTCGAAGGCCTTCACGTAATCTAGGTGCAACCCGATGATCTCGATCACGTCCTGCGCCCTAAGGTCTGAGGGCTGGACGTTCTCAAGCCACTCCGCCCCCTGAACGTAGGCCATCGTCATAAGCTCGTTGGAGCGACCTCGGACCTTTTCGATCTCGCGTGCCTGCTGCTCCGCTTCTTCCCCTATCGCCCGATCGTAGGCTTCTCGCCGCAACCTCGCGTAGGTGGTCGTCGTAGGCCGCAGCCCGCTCGCGCCAGGCGAAGGCGTTGGACCACCCGCTCCAGGTGTCGGAAGGTTTCGCCGCCTCGGGGTTGCCCACGTGCCGCCTGTAAGCCTCCAGCAGCGTCCTCTCGCCGCTAGGAAGACTCAGGAACGATTCAAAGGCGCGGTAGGCACGCTCAGACTCGTTCTCCAATCGATCCCAGAGTTCTCGCTCTTTAGTATCCATGCTGGAATCGTACCTGTTTGAGAAGAAATACGTCGCCTCTCGAAAACACCCACCTCAATGCCACAGCCTCACCACCACACCCACACCTAAGCGGAGCATAAGTGCAGTATGGGCTTTGCAGGCGTTGCACAAGTATTCGCTGCTGCACAGGAATTTCAAACTCTGCACACAAATTACAAGCGCGGTTTTGCACTTGATGCACGGTAGCGGCTGCACTAGCATGGTGGGGTGGTGGGTTTCTACAAAGACCTCGCTTGGCACGCGCCCAAGATATTCCTGCAATCTCTGGTGCGAACCGACACCGCATTCGACATCCTTAGCAAGATCGTGCTCGTCCTTTTCGTCGGGTACAGTAACCCCGTTACAGAGATCGCCTTGCGAGTATGGACGTTCCTTACCGGAGCTAAGGTCAAGTTGAACGGCGTGCCGTTCTGGTGGTCGTTAATTGTTCTGGGCATCATCTTCTTACACGGATTGTTCAGATATGTCCACGAAGAGCAGCAGCGGCTACGCTCGGAAAAGAGGCGCTAGAAAAACAGGTTGCCAGCGAAGAGCAGCACGTCGCACTTGTCGAGAAGCGCAGGGCTATGCAGGACCTACTTGGGAGATACCATGCGAAAGGCCAAAAGCTCGCCAACAGTCATCCGAGGATAGAGGAGATACCCAAGGCGACGATGGAAGAGATATCCGAGTGGGTCAACGGGGTCTACGGCTTGATACAAGCGGCGTATGGCTCCGGCCAAGCGGAAAGTTCCCAGCGGCGAACGTCCTGACTACACAGAAGTATGGTTGCGGAGGCGCTTGGCGCAGCTTGTGAGGTTGATGGAGCAGACTTCGGAAATGGAGTTGCGTCCTGGCTTTGATCCCGAGGATTTCGCCCTTCAGGACCAAGAGTGCAGGAGCGGATCATAACGATCCCTATGTTATGAAGGCCCTTCTTGCTGGCGTCTTGGCCCATCGCGCTTTCGGCGGCTTTCTTGGCTATCGCTGACCTCTGTTCGGGCGTGAGCTTTTCGGCGCGGGCTTTCCCGCCCTTGCTTCGCTCCGAGCTTCCCTAGCGCTACGGCTGCTGGATTCTTCTCGTCAGCCATACGGTCATCGTAGCTTAGACCATTTTCTACGACAAGAACCAATGTGTCGGGTACCTAGACGCAGTCCGCTAGAGGACAAAATCTCTAGGCCCCTTGCAAAAATCTAGCCACGCCTTATACTTGTCCGCATGGTAAGCAGAACGATTGTGGATAGAGAGAGCTCTTGCGTCTCCAACGCCGAGAAGATGAGCTACTAGAAAAAGCTCAAGTTCGACACAAGAGGCGGACAGAGGGAAATCGGTGTTGCTCTATCCCTGATGGACGATGAGCAAACGGCGGTTGCGATCAACTCTGTGTTGTCCATGTTGATGGATGACGAGAAACACCCTGCGGACATACACCCCGGCCTGGAGCAGCTTTTTACAGTCGAGGCAGAGCAAGCAATCGCAGCGGCATCGGAAAAAGGCACCTCCAAGCGTGGCAAGAGGAGGGGCAAACACTACCAAAGAATTCTGAGCGTACTGCCCGCCATCGAGGGCGATATTTTTACACAGCCCCTTGTCAGGGCCAAACTACAGGAGATGTATCCTGAGTACGGGGCTTCCGTGCAAATACCGACAATCTCCAGCACCTTGCGGCAGTTGACCGATGACGGGATACTCGAACTTGTGAAGAAGGGCGTCGGAGGGCGTCCGCACGAATATAGGATAGTCGCATGAGCCCCTAAAATAATGAGGCCGGGGGCTTGCTCCAACAAGCCCGGCCTCGATAAAAACCGCCACCCCACCGTCTAAAGTTAAAGGTAGAGGTTTGTCGTGCAAGTATATCGGGTTTGGCCCCCTTCTACAAGGGTGAGAGCGCCACCAATACTAGCCAAATACTTGTCGTTGCTACGTAGGGGCAACCCGAAAGGAGCCACAATGCCCCGCACGAATCCGTGGCATTCGGTCAAGACTAATCGCCACCACAACAACACGAACTGCAACACCGGCAACAACATCGAGCGCGAGAACTGGCGCTCCGGCACCGGCAACAAGCCGCTTTGCCGCGAGTGCGATGATCTCAATATGCGTCGCCGGTAAGCGATCTGTTAGCTTCATAACCCCGCCGGAGTCCACGGCTTCGGCGGG